>JBKDGH010000010.1:0-267678 GCA_046336655.1 Flavobacteriales bacterium
TATTCGCGGCTGTCTGGAGGGTTACTACTGCTCCCATGAACAGAGAAAGCAGTGCCACGATACCCAGAGATTGAACCCCGAGCTTGTAGGTCTCGGCAATGATGAGGCGCCAGTACACCTTTCCGCGCTCCGGACGGGAAAAGGCCATTCGCATCAAAATGGCGTATTGTCCTATGCTTCTATAAAGTCCGCTCATGAGCCACAAACTTACAGTATCCAGCGATGACCCTTGCAGGCTGCCCGGCAATAGAAACCACCATCCAATCGTGAAGAACCTGTGGTGTATTGCCCAGGCTCTGCTAATTTTGTGGGAAATAACTCCCGGATGAAGCGCATTACACTTATTCTGCTTGCCGCATTGCTGGCGGGGGTTGCCTTTTCAGGATGCTCGGCCACGCGCAGAAAAAACCGGTGCAATACCTGTCCGGTGTGGAAAGATTCCGTCCAAATACCCCGATGAGCATTCGCGGAGCATCTACCGATCTGGAAGGCGTACTTCACCGCTTTGTGCCTGAAAAGGCGCTGAGCGATGTGTGCACCATGCTTCGCGAGCATCCGCATCATCTGGAGATCACGCCAGGACGCTCCTCCAAGTACGGAGACTTCAGCATTGATCATCCGTCGGGCAGGCCGCGCATATCGGTCAACGGCAACCTGAATCCGTATTCATTTCTCATCACGCTTACTCATGAGTTGGCGCATTTGCTGACGTGGAAACAGTATATGGATTCCGTAAAGCCGCATGGTTCGGAGTGGAAGAATGCATTCCGTCAAACCCTTGGTCCTTTTCTCAACAAAGAGATTTTCCCGCCTGACGTGGAGCGCGCAGTCATGCGCTATCTGCACAATCCTGCAGCGAGCACATGTTCGGACACCCACCTCGCATCCGTGCTTTCGCGCTATGACCGCAATAGCAATCCGGATGTGAAGCTCATTTCGGAAATTCCTGTTCACACGCGTTTTGTGTATGGCAAGGATCAGCGCGTGTTCGTGAAAGGAGAGCAACTGCGCAAGCGCTACCAGTGCCGCTGTGAGCGCACGAAAGCGATCTATCTTTTCAGTCCGATTGCGAAAATCAAAGTGCTGAGTTAATCAGAACTGCCAGCGCAGCTGCACGGTGAAATCATTGCGGCTATTGCCGGCTATTTCATTGTTTCCGCTTGAAATTACCTTGCGATCCGTATAGAACCACTGCCCCCAGCGCACCCATAAATCCATGCCCTTGACGAGGTCCAGTTTGGACATCAGGTAAATGCGCGAGCCGGTACCGGAGTATGCCGGAATGGAAAAAGCATAAAGCACATCCGATTCATAAGCATAGATGCGCGTGTTCCAGGAATCCGTGCTGAACAATGCATAGCGTGCATTGAGCGAAATGCGCGAACCCATTTTCTTCCACACTACATCTTGATAGAACAGGAAGCCGTCTTCACGCGCTTCGTTTTCCTTCGTGAAATAGGTCCATTCTGCCCGGGTTCTGAATTGCAGGTTCTCATGCACTTTGTACACGGCATGCAGACGGATATTCTCCACCCTGCGATCTACCGGATAAGTAATCGGCGCATCTTCCGGAGATCCGTTTTCCTGTGTATTGCGCACGCGGTAACGCAGGATAAACTCGTGCTTTTTATCCGGTTTGTAATTGAGTTGCACAAAGTGATCGGTGAAATCACCAGGCGCATCTACCCGAAAACGAAACCAGGGAAAACGCACATGATCGGAATACATGGAAAACGTCCAGCCCCTTCCAAGCGTAGCCTGTGCGCCGAGAAATATCCCTGACTCACCCTGAGGGCTGAGGACATTGCCTTCCACAAAAGCATTCGCGTACATGACCTGATAGTCGTACGAAATTCTTCGGTGCAAGGCTGAAACAGAAATCCGCGGGTGCAATGCAGCGACCATTCCGTTGATCATCGCTGTTCCGCCGTTGCCACTGCGCGCAAATTCACCGAAGAAGTTCACATTGCGCCACACCTTCTGATAATCTACGCCCACATTGATAAGCTCACTTCCGCTGAAGCGAAAGAGCTGGTAAAAATTATCCCGCTGCTCCACCGGAGAAGAGTACGTCAGTCGCGAACCTGTGACACCCATCTGAAATGTTCCCTTTGAAAATTTCAGATTTCCGGCCATCACTTCTTCGGTGAGCGAATTGCGGTTAGCGATTTCTGATTGTGTGCGATGCAGCCCGGAAACATTGATGCTTGAAATGGCGATGCCATCATCCACTGCCAGCGTATCATCAATCGCAATCTGGCTTGCAGAGAGCATTTTACGGGAGTACATCGCAGTGAACTCGAGTGATTTCCAGCCGAGCGTGGCTGCGGCTCCGCGCATAAACAGGCTCTCATTCACGGAGGCATATGGTCTCAATCCGGCGGCATTTTTCTTCACGTTCATCACGAACGGCGACTTGCCAAATCCGAGTCCGTTCCATAGCGTGAGACCTTGTCCGAACTGCGCCTGATAATCACCAACTGCAATGGCGCGCACGAACCCTTTGTCGCGGTAAAACAAGTGACCGCTCCAAAAGTCAGGGCCATTTGAGAGGCTTTCTCCTGCATCTTTTTCAAGGGTAAAACCAGCGATCAGATTGCGGCGAAACATGAAGCGATAGCGCGCGTAGAGGTAATCCGGGCTTCCGGCAAATGCCGTGTTGCCCTCCGCATCCGCGATAAAGCCCTGCTGGCGCTCCACAGTTCTTCGGTATCTCAGAAACAAATCATTTGTTCCCTCACTGAAGATTTCACGTGGGGATATTCCGCGCAATGCACCTGGCGGACGTACGGTGACAAAGGGCTGAATAAGACGAATCGTCTCAAGATCAAAACCGGCAATCGCTTGCAGCTCATACATCGAGCGGAGCTCTCCGAACCGTGCGATGTGTCGCTGAAGATTGAGAATCTGAGGCTCGGTCAGGAGATACAAACTTTGCAAATCTGCGTATGTCGCATCATTCAGATTAAGCGGATGCTCGAAAAAATACGTCAGGTCATCGAGCAAATCCGTGTAATCAAACTCCTCTCCTTCTTCAAGGGCTCCCTGAATGATTTCGAGGCGCTGTTCGAGAATGGTTTGTTTATTCAGGTCTTCCTGAGCATGTGCGCCAAATACCGCGACAGAAAGCAGCAGCGATATGATCCACCTCATTGTCATTTCTCTTTTACCGGACAATAGGCCAGGGATATCTGAGGAGAGAAGCCAAGGATAGCATGATAAGACGATGACGCATCAATGCGCCATGACTGAATCTGCCAGCCCAGACCAAACGAGGTAAGTCCGGGATTCGAGCCGGCTCCAACGCGCACAGCCAACGTCTCCACTACCTGATACTCCACGCCCGCCGAAATAGCCGGCTTCCGATCCGATGGCTTGCGGATTTCCGAAAGCAGCCGGACCTTGTTACCGAACAAATACGACGCACCTCCCTTCAGCACGCTCACCATTCGCTCGTCATTGAAATCTGCAATCTGAGAGCGTGTAGGGTTGAACAGATGCGCTGCGATCGTCAGTCGTTCTGTCATTTTGTAAATCGCACCTCCCTCAATCGTCAAGGTCTGTGCCGTGCCATAGCCCTCAGCAATCCGGATGCGATGAAAATTGGCCTGTACGCCAAGAGAAATTTTTTCATCGAGTTTAATAGCATAGGCCAAGCCAGCGCGAGAGTCCGAGTAAAGATTAAATCCGAATGAACGGAAAGAAAAACCGAATGCTCCGAGGCCCACAGGCGCCGTTACACCCAATCCCTTGTCGCCCAGACCCGGAACCAGAAACCGCGATTCATAGAAGACTCCGGCGTGAACCGTATTAAGAAACGCCATGCCTGCCTGATTATTGAGTACACTCCATTCATCCTGCAGTGAAGCTGAAGCCCCGGCAAGGCTTGCGGAACGGGCGCCTGCGTTCATCTGACCAAAAACCGCGGCAGGAGCCAGCAGAAACAAGAAATGAAGGAGTATGCGTCGCATAAGGTTTCGGCAGGCGGTGAAGATAGCCAAAATGGATGTCCGCAATATGAAGCCTTCGGGTGATGGCGCTGGTGTATATTGCGGCCTGATTCACCGGAATCAAGCGGATGTGGCGTAATTGGTAGCCGCGCTAGACTTAGGATCTGGTGCCGCAAGGCGTGGGGGTTCGAGTCCCTCCATCCGCACTTCTCTCCTGTTTCTCCGTGGTAGTTTTGGCGGCACGACTGCTCTGCCCGTACATTTGCAGCCCCAAAAAAGGAAGTGTAACTTCCTGAAATACAAAAGCTGCACATGAATATCGAACAACATACCATTGATGCGGTATCAGCGGAACTCAATGTCCGTCTGGAACCTACTGACTACACCGAGCGTTTTGAAGCTGCGCTCAAGAACTACCGCAAGCAGGCTCAGTTGCCCGGATTTCGTCCGGGGCACGTGCCGGCCAGCCTGATCAAGAAGCGCTTCGGCAAGGCATTGCTTGCTGAAGAGATCAACACGATGCTTCAGGAAAGCATCAACAAGTACATTGCCGACAACAACCTGCGCGTGCTTGGCAGTCCGCTGCCCAAAGACACCGGTGAAGTCGGAGACTGGGAAAATCCTGCGGAGTTTCAGTTCACCTACGAATTGGGCCTTGCGCCTGAGATCGACGTGCCACTTGATGCGTCGCAGAAATTCGTGTACCACAAAGTGGATGTCACCGATGACCTGATCAACCGCCAGGTCAAGGACTATGCCCGACGCTATGGTGCAATGTCCAATCCGGAAGTGAGCGGAGCTGAAGACATGGTGATGGTGCGTCTGGAAGAACTTGACAGTGCCGGTGACGTGAAGGAAGGCGGCCTTACCGGTCAGACTACCATTACCATTGAATACCTCAAGGATGAAGGGCTAAAGAGCAAGCTGACCGGAATTTCCACCGGACAGTCAGTGGATCTGGATCCGCATTCCATCACAGGCAATCACGAAGAGCTGGCGCAGATTCTGCAGATAACTCACCACGACGTGCATCATCTGAACAGTTTGTTTCGTGCAACAGTAACTGACATCCGCCGCATTCAAGCTGCTGAATTAAATCAGGAACTGTTTGACAAGTTATTTCCTGCAGGAGAAATTACCTCTGAAGAACAATTGCGCGAGCGCGTGAAGGGAGATCTCGAAAAGATGTTCTCACGCGACAGTGATTGGTTGTTCAAGCGCACCTTCTCTCGTGAAATCATACAGCGCACTCCTGTGCAGTTGCCTGATGAATTTCTCAAAAAGTGGATTATAGTGAGCAGCGAAAACCCGGTGACACCGGAAGCTGTGGAGCATGACTATCCGATGTATGCCGACACCATGAAGTGGCAGTTGATCGAGAACGAGATCATCCGTAAATATGAAATCAAGGTGGGCATGGATGAGGCGATGGATCATGTGAAAGAACTGTACCGCGAGCGCTTTGCATCCTATGGCATTCCGGTGGATGATGAGCGCCTGGCAGAAATGGCGAAAGAAACCCTGGGCAAGCGCGATGAGATGCGCAATGTGTATGACCAGCTTGTGGAAACGCGCATCATTGAACTGGTAAAATCAAATTGCAGCATTGAAGAGAAGGCCATGTCGTATGACGATTTCGTACACATGGTTCAGCATTGATGCATATTGCCGTATAAAAAAAGGGCCTCATCTGAGGCCCTTTTTTGTGGGGTGCAATTTCGACTTATTCTTTCACCACATACGTCGTCTGCAGTGTTTGGCCGTCATTCATCACAAGCACGTAAGTGCCTGCTGCAAGTGAGGTCATATCAATCGTGTAGAGATTCTCACCTTCACCTGCGAGGAAGCGGTTAAAGAACACTTCACGACCGATCATATCCACCAGGCGGAACTCTACTTGGGAATCTGTACCCACTACAAACTTCACGTCCATGAGATCGCGGGTTGGGTTGGGGTACGCGGCGATGAGACCAGTGGTTGGCTCTTCGAGTTCTTCTGAACCATCGAGACGATACGCCGTAGAGCGGCGTGTAGCGCGCAAGACGTATGAGTCGCTGCCATTGGTCGCGCTGTTGTAGCCGATCACCTGCACGCGGTAAGTGCCTACGGGTCCGTTGTTATAATTCAGTGTTTCGTTAGTGGTTCCGCCATTTGTTGAGCTTGCCACAAGCACGCCTGAAGGGTTGTACAGGTAGATATCGTAATCCACTGGCAGACTCTGGAGCGTCACCTGAATGTGGCGCTGGCTGCTGGTATTGCTGAAGCGGAACCAGTCCTCATCGCCCGCGGGACAAATAAAAGAGCTGTAGTTCGTGCTCAGGTTGATTGCCGTGGCAGTGGCCGAAGTATTGTTTGATTCGTAGTTGGTGTTGCAGGTGCCTCCGGATACCGGCGCAGCGATCACCACTGTATAATCCTCCACCTCGCCGTACTGGAACGTGCCACAAGTAACAGGAGCAGAACCGTAACGCATGCTTACACGCATCCGGGTGGTTTTAGGCGTGATGCTTGAAGGCACAGTGAAATTACCGGTAACCACTGTTGAACTGGAAGACGCTGGTGCGTAAACCAATTCACCTGCATCATCGAAATCAAGGTCGCCATTGTAGTCAATCCACACCCTCCAGAATTCAGCATAGGCTGTGCCGGAGTGTCCGGGCGTTCCACTGAATGCATAGGCAGAACCAGCATTCAGTGTAGTGCTGATATTCGTGTAATTGCCGTATCCACCATTATTGCCGCTGGTATTGTTGATTGTGCTGAGCACCACACGGTTGATCCACTCATCCACAGTACCACCGGAAGAAGCGCAGTAGCTGGCTACGCATCCAGTGGTTGTAAGTGTCGCTGAACCCGAGAAGCTTCCTGCTCCTGATGAACAAATCGCCTGAGCTTGCCATTCGTATGCAGAGCAGGCCGCAAGTCCGCTGAGTGCGTAAGACGTACTGGTCAGTCCATTTACCGAAGTCCAGGTGGAGGCAGAGGTCAACTTGTAGCGGAGATTATAGCTGGTCGCTCCTGATACTACAGCCCAGCTGAGAGTAGCTCCCGAAGCAGTGATGCCTGTCGTGGAAAGTCCCGTCGGAGTGCCGCAGGTCGTATTTGCCGGCGTACACCCGTTTGATGTAAGCAGTGCACTGCGCGCACCTCCTGTCGCAAACAACGCCTGCATGCGTGCCGCCTGACCATTTGAGAACATATACATACATGCATCATCCGTGTAATCCATGTAGTTCATGAACATGTCACCATTTGGCCCGTTGCTGCAGGTCACGCGGGGAAATGCCGGGCAGCTGCTATTCGGGCCTTGCTGCGTAGGGGTGTCCGCCACCAGGTCATTTCCGCAGTTGGCATCACCCCAGATATGACGGAGGTTGAGCCAGTGGCCAACTTCGTGCGTACCTGTGCGGCCTTTGTTAAAAGGAGCTGTGGCTGTGCCGGTTGTGCCGTAATACTGAAAATCGACCACTACGCCATCAGTAGAGGCTGATCCGCCGGGGAATTGCGCGTATCCGAGGATTCCGCCGCTGATGTCGCACACCCAGATGTTGAGGTACTTGCTTGCAGGCCATGCATCCCTGCCTCCCTGAGATGAAAACTTCACCTGATCGTTCGTTCCGAATGCGGTAACCGAAGTCTGAGTGCGGGTAATTCCGTTTGTAGGGTTGCCATTGGGATCAACTGTCGCCAGACAGAATTCAATGTTTGCATCCGCCACAGAAGGCTGAAACACGGACGGAGTATTGGTCCAGTCGCTGTTCAGCCTTCGGAAATCCTGATTGAGCACGGTGATCTGTGAAAGCACCTGTGCGTCGCTGATGTTTTCGGTAGAGGTGTTCCACACTACGTGAACCACCACAGGAATAGTCACCAATGCGCGGTCAGACGCGTCGGAGTGTGTGATAAACTCATTGGTAAACTGCTCAATTTCTTGTTGACGCAGCTCAAAAGACGGATCGTTGGCCTTCTGGAACTCGTAGTATTCCTGTGTGCCACAAGCACGCTGAGAAAAGGCATACGAGCCGGACAGACCGATGAATGCCACCAGCAGTAAAAGTGATCTCATGTCTGAATTTGGAATTGGGTTTAACTAAGGTTGGTATGCACGAATTAAAGTAAAAGTCCTTTACACGCGAATACCAGCCTGATATTATTTTCGCTACCGCACATCCACGTTCATTTACCTCCTGCGAACAACCGTGCAGAAAGATCATCGCCATGCTGCACTTTTCTTCGCCACAGAGTTGGTGGCGGTGGCATGTAACCTGCTCTACACCTGGTTCTATCTGAATGCCAATCCGGCGTGTTACGCGTTCGGTATCACCGGTCCGGCGCTCCTCGCTGTTCTTTGTTATTCCCGTAAGATCTACGCCGAAATCCTCCTTCAGGGGGTATACGTGGCCATGGCGGTCTACGGATGGCTCAGTCTGGGCCAGGGTTGGCAAGAGCAAAGCTGGGCAGCCTCGACGCACCTTATGCTCCTTGCTGTCGGAATACTTGCAGTAGTCGGGGCCGGGAAATGGCTCAGTGCAAAAACGGATGCCCGGCTACCCTATCTCGATGCCACAACAACCGTCTTTGGTATCATCGGCACATGGGCGATGGTGAACTATGTCCATGCCAACTGGCTTTATTTTATCGGAATCAACGCCCTCTCGGTAGTGCTTTACACCCGTCGGAAAATGTACCTTGGCGGACTGATGTATGTGCTCTATTTCCTCATGGCAGTTGACGGGTACTTCAAGCTGCAGTGGTTTTCACTTTGAACATGCGCATCGCAATCACAGGACCTGAAAGCACCGGTAAAAGCGATCTGGCAGAGGCGCTCGGCTTGTCCATTCCCGGCTCACTGGTCGTTCCCGAAGCGGCCCGGTCATACCTCGAATCAATGCCCTCGGGTTACCGTTATGCACTCAACGATGTGCTCGCCATTGCCTCACAACAGCACGCCATGTTGAAGGCTGCTGCAGCACATCCGGGGATTGCTCTTTGCGACTCGGATTATATCGTCTTGTACATCTGGATCCGCGAGGTATTCGGTGTGTCGGACACTCCGGTCGCCTCATGGATGCGAGAAGAGCAATTCGGTCTCACACTGCTCTGTGCTCCCGATATTCCATGGCAAGCCGACCCGCTGCGGGAAAATCCCCACGACAGAGATCGCCTCTTTCTGCTATACAAAAACGAGTTGGAAAATCTTCAAAGACCATATCAGATCATTTCCGGCCGGGGTAAACAACGACTGCAGGGAGCGCTTTTCGCCCTTCAGGGGATCAACGGCTGAAGTGCCCGGGGCCATAGATAATCCGGAAGGCAAGCAAACCGATGACTGCACCGATAGTATTCGCAGCCATATCCAAAGGATCGGTAGTCCGCATCATGAAATACTGCCCCTGAAAAAACTCCAGTGAGGAACCATAGACCATTGCAATTCCCACTGCCCAAAGGCGTGCACTTGTACGGAGCGTGCGAAAGGTGACCTGCTTCCTGAACGCAACAATAAGCATCACCACAAACGCCGAGAACAGCGCCATGTGCGCGAGCTTATCCAAGCTGAGCAACCTCCAGGGATCGTTGTACACCAGGTCGTAACCCGGAATACTGTGCATAAAAAAAATGAACATCCCCCATGAGAAGGGAAGGAGCATATGCCGAAGGAAGACCTTCACGGGAAACGATTAGCCAACGAGCGCTTGGTACTCTTCCGCACTCATCAGGTGAGAAAGATCGGCGCCTGCATCCATGTTGATGCGAATCATCCAGCCAGCACCGTATGGATCTTCATTCACTGATGCCGGGTTGCCCTCAAGGCCCGCATTTACTTCGGTGATGGTGCCTGCTACAGGCATGAAAAGATCTGACACGGTTTTGACTGCCTCCACAGTACCGAACACTTCGTGAGCAGCCAGCGACTGACCTGCGGTTTCAATTTCCACAAACACGATATCACCGAGTTCGCCCTGAGCGAAATCGGTAATTCCTGCAGTGCAGACGTCCCCTTCAATACGCACCCATTCGTGATCTTTCGTGTACTTGAGTTCTGACGGAAAATTCATTGTAGTCCTGTTGGTTTGGACGCCAAATGTAGGGAGTGGTGGGCATCATTGTACCCCTTTCACAGATCAATATGATAAACGGATCAACGTTACCTTCGCCGTGATAAGTCACGCATGAAAATGGATCTGACTATAACTGGTTTACTTCTCCTCATTCTGATCGGAGTGCTCGCCGGAGTGATGAGCGGGTTTGTGGGAATCGGCGGCGGGCTGGTAATTGTGCCGGGCCTTGTCTATCTGCTCGGATTCACCCAGATGCAGGCGCAGGGAACCAGTCTGGCGGTCCTTCTGCTCCCTGTCGGCATACTTGCCGTGTGGAACTATCACAAAGCCGGCACAATTGACATCCCCGCAGCGCTGATCATCGCATGCGCCTTCGTGATCGGCGGTTATTTCGGCAGTAAATACGCACTGAAACTACCCGAGTACAAGGTGAAGTTTGTGTTCGGGCTTTTCATGCTTTATGTGGCATTGCGCATGGTGTACAGCGCCGGAATCAAGTGGTTCGGCGAAGGCGCTCAGCAGACGCCGTGATCTGGTTATCCCGCTTTTCTTCTGTGCATTTCCCGGCTGATGAGTGACAGCTCACGGCCTGTTTGCCCTTTTACCGACGTGTTTTCCTGCGCCCTCCGGATAAGATAGGGAATGACCTCGCGGATCGGGCCGTATGGCACATACTTCGCCACGCGGTATCCGGCGCTGGCCAGATTGAAGCTGATGTGATCGCTCATGCCAAACAATTGCGCGAAACAGATTCGCTCATCACCGGGAGCAATACCGGACTTTTCCATGAGGCTGGCAAGCAGTAGGCTGCTGGACTCATTGTGTGAGCCACAGCATACAGAAATGTCCGCGACGTGTTTCACGCAATACTCAAGCGCCAGATCGAAGTCCCGGTCACTGGCCTCTTTCGTGGGTTGAATCGGATCGCGGTAGCCCATTTCTGCCGCGCGCTTTCGTTCCTTCTCCATGTAAGCGCCGCGCACCAGCTTCACGCCGATCCGGTATCCGTTTGCTGTCGCTGTGCCATGCAATATCCTGAGGTACTCCAGCCGATCGTGCCGGTATAACTGCACCGTGGTATAGACAAACACACCATGTGTGTTATGACGTGCCATCATCTCTTCGGCCAGGCGATCAATGGCATCCTGAATCCATGAGTCTTCCGCATCAATCAGCACAGGTGTGCCGGTAGATGCGGCGAGCGAGCAGATAATTGACACCCGGTCATGCACACGGCCCCATTCCTCCTGCTCAGAAGTGGTGAGTTTTGCGTTTGCGTTGACCTTTTCAAGAAGTCCGAAACGAGCCACGCCGGTTACTTTAAACACACAAAACGGAATATGCGGATTGCCATGTGCCGTGCGGATAGTCCTGCACACTTCCTCGCAAGTGGCATCCAGATCATCCTCAGACTCCCTGCCTTCGACTGAATAATCGAGGATGGTGCCGATGTGGAACCGGTCAAGGGCTCGGGTAGTTTCCGCGCATTCCGGGATGTTCTCTCCTCCACAGAAGTGAGCAAAGATGTTCCTGCGAATCACCCAGCCAATCGGAAAACGAACGGCCAGAGCAATCTTCGTAAGCACGCTTCCGAGTTTTACGAGCCATGGATAACTCAGCAGGCGAAAAAGGCGATAGGCTCTTTTCAGTTCGCGATCCGACATCCTGCGGAACGCAACTTCCGTATTCTCAAACGAAATTTCGGGCATGGTGGGCAAATGTAGACGGCGGCCCCCATTCACGAAAGGTGCTGCATCACAGATTTCAATTATGACAGACGGCTCGCAGGTTGACCGTATCCGTCGCTATCTTCGACGCCCATTGCTTCTTATCCGATGAATACACAAGCCTATATCGAAACAAACAAGGATCGCTTTCTTCAGGAACTGCTCGATCTTCTCAAAATTCCCAGCGTAAGTGCCAATCCTGCGCATGCCGCCGACATGCAGCGCATGGCAGCAGCCACCGCGGAAAAACTCCGGTTGGCAGGAGCTGACAACGTAGAAATATGCCCGACCGCAGGCTATCCTATTGTTTACGGGGAGAAAATGATTGATCCTTCTTTGCCAACTGTGCTGGTTTACGGACATTATGACGTACAGCCGCCGGATCCGATGGGCTTATGGGATTCACCTCCATTTGAGCCCGTGATTAAGAAAACGGACATTCACCCCGACGGCGCCATTTTCGCCCGTGGTGCGTGTGATGATAAAGGACAGTTTTACATGCACGTGAAGGCATTTGAAGCAATGATGCAAACAGGCGGTGTGCCGTGCAATGTAAAATTCATGATTGAGGGAGAAGAAGAAGTCGGCAGCAACAATCTGGGCGACTTTGTGAAAGCCAACCGCGATAAGCTCAAGTGCGATGTCGTTTTGATTTCAGACACATCCATCATTGCCAACGACCAACCGAGCATTGACTGCGGGCTGCGCGGACTGAGCTATCTGGAGGTAGAAGTAACCGGACCAAACCGCGACCTGCACTCAGGCGTGTATGGCGGCGCTGTGGCCAATCCCATCAATACGCTCGCGAAAATGATTGCGAGCTTGCACGACGAAGACGGACACATCACCATTCCGGGATTTTATGATGATGTACAGGTGCTTGGTGATGCCGAACGTGAAGAGTTAAACAAGGCACCGTTTGATCTCGAGGCCTATAAGAAAGACCTGGGCATCGCCGATGTGCAGGGTGAGAAGGGATACACCACCATTGAGCGCACGGGTATCCGTCCGACGCTCGACTGCAACGGTATCTGGGGTGGCTACACAGGAGAAGGGTCCAAAACGGTTCTTCCTTCCAAGGCGTTCGCCAAGATTTCAATGCGTCTTGTTCCGAATCAGTCTTCCGAAAAAATCACCGAACTCTTTGCAGCGCACTTCAAACGCATTGCCCCGGCAAGTGTAAAAGTGGAAGTACGTCCGCACCATGGTGGTGAGCCTGTTGTTACTCCTACCGACTCCAGGGCCTATATCGCTGCGAGCCGGGCCATGCAAGAGACCTATGGTAAAAAACCCATTCCAACACGCGGAGGGGGAAGTATTCCCATCGTGGCGCTGTTTGAAAAAGAACTTCAGGCAAAGTCAGTGCTGATGGGATTCGGACTCGACTCGGATGCGCTGCACTCCCCGAATGAGCACTACGGTGTATTCAATTACTTTCAGGGCATTCGCACTATTCCACACTTCTTCCGGTTCTACGCAGAGCAATGATTCGCTTCGCGACGGTTCTTATAGCGGCGCTTCTTCTTTCTTCGTGCAATGTGTACAAAGAGGTGGAGGTGCATGAAGTAACCGATGTCCAGCTTGTGGAATTCGGCGCGGACGGCATGGACCTCACCATCTGGGTGGACATTGAAAACCCGAATTGGTACAAGGTGCATCTCACCGAAACCGACATCGAAGTGTTTCTTGAGGGAAAATCGCTCGGAACCATCACACTCAATGAAACGCTGACCGTGCCTAAAAAATCGCGCTCCGTGCAGCCTATGGCTATTCATTCATCCATCAGCAGTCTCGATGCGCTGCTTGGAAATATTTTCACGTTGATGTTCAAGGAGAAATTCGAAGTGACGGGAAAAGGCTATGTAAAGGGGCGCGCATTTTTCGTGGTCCGGAAAGTCGATGCCGGATTCAGGCATTTCCTGACCCGCGAGAATCTGGGGATGTAGGGTACAGCTGCGCATACAGGATACGAAAGGACTGTTCATACCGCTCAATGCACGGGATGTCACCATTGAATACCCGGTCGGACGAAGGGCCCTCGTGAAAAAATGAGGGTTTGCTTGAGAATAACTAAAAAGCACGTATATTTGCCGTCCCGTTTTCGGGAAAACAGAATAACAAGCTCAAAGAGAAAGCGTTATGAAACGGACTTATCAGCCATCCAATACCAAGCGTCGGAACAAGCATGGATTTCGCAAGCGTATGTCAACCGCTAAAGGACGGGCTGTATTGTCTTCTCGTCGCCGGAAAGGCCGCAAGAAGCTGACTATTTCTGACGAGCGCCGCCACAAGGGTGTCGTGCGCCTGTAATTGATTCAGGATCTTCTTTGAGCCACACCCTTGTGTGGCTTTTTTTTTATCTGACCACATGCGCATAGCGATCAATGCAAGGCTTTTAATTCCGGGGAAGCTCGACGGTATCGGTTGGTTTACCTGGGAAACCTGCACGCGCATATTTCGCGATCACCCGGAAGTACAATTTCATCTGCTGTTCGATCGCAAGCCACCGGAAGAGTTCAGGACATTTTCCAACGTCATTTGTCATTACACCTTGCCTCCCGCCCGGCGGCCCTGGCTCTTTCATTTGTGGCTCGAGTACACAATCCCGTGGATGCTCAAGCGGATTAAAGCTGACTTGTTTGTGTCACCCGACGGGCTGGGAACCTTGGCGGGAACGTGCCCGCAGCTTGCCGTCATACACGACATCAATTTTGTCAGGCATCCGGGCGATCTGCCCGCCGCGTATTCATCGTACTACAATACCCTCACCGCCCGATTGGTGCATCACGCCAGCCGTCTGGGCACAGTAAGCGCGTTCAGCCGGGATGAAATCGTCCGGGAGTACGGAATTTCAGCGGAAAGCATTGACATTATCCCCAATGCGGCGAGTGACCGCTTTAAACCTGTATCAGAAGAACAGGCCAATCGCGTGCGCGAGCGCTGGACCGCAGGAGCTCCCTATTTTGTATTTGTCGGCTCCATTCACCCAAGAAAGAATATTCCCCGGTTGCTTTTGGCCTTTGACGCCTTCATACAGAAACATGGCACAAATCATCGCCTGTTAATTGCCGGCGCCACCTTCTGGATGTATGAACACATTCAGGATGCCCTTAAGTCGATGCAGCATGCCGATCGCGTGGTGTTTACCGGTCGCTTGTCGGGAGAAAAGCTTCCCGAAATAGTCGCATCTTCAGAGGGGATGGCATTCATGAGTTATTATGAAGGCTTTGGAATACCCGTATTAGAGGCCTTTCGCAGTGGCGTGCCGGTGCTTACCTCCAGAGGCACTGCTATGGAAGAAGTGGCTGCCGGCGCTGCCCTCCTTGCAGATCCATATTCTATCGATGAAATCACAGAGGGGTTAGCCTCGTTGGCATTTGATCAGGAACGCAGAACACAATTGGTTGCGAAGGGGCATCAGCGCCAGGAGGCATTTTCCTGGGATCAGTCTGCCGACTTACTTTGGCAAAGCATTATGCGCGCGATGCGATGAAACCTTGTTTGCTCTCTTCCTTTTCCGGCAACCGAACAGAGGCAGGCTGTGATGAGGCAGGCCGGGGATGTCTTGCCGGACCTGTAGTAGCAGCGGCAGTAATCCTTCCGCGCACATTTCGTCATCCGCTGCTGAATGACAGCAAGCAACTGAGCCATTCACAGCGCAACACGCTTCGTCCAATCATTGAAGCGGAAGCATTGAGCTGGGCAATCGGTGTTATTGAGCCAGAAGTGATTGACGAGATCAATATCCTGCGGGCCTCATTCAAAGCCATGCACGTTGCGCTTCAACAACTCTCCGTGAAACCTGAGCTGATTCTGGTGGATGGCAACCGCTTTGACCCCTACCCGCAAGTACCCCATCATTGCATCATTAAAGGGGATGGAAAATACATGAGCATTGCGGCTGCCTCAGTGTTAGCCAAGACACACCGTGACGAGATCATGGAAAAACTTCATATCGATTTCCCTCAATATCACTGGGCAAAGAATAAGGGCTATCCTACACCAGAACACCGCATGGCCATTTTAGAAACAGGATCCTCACCTCATCACAGGAAGTCGTTCACGTTACTACCGGAACAATTGAGGCTGGCACTCTGAGTGCCCCGTTACTCCAGAAACACCTTTGTCGCGCCTTCCCCATGTTCTCCATGGAAAGTGATGAAGTACAATCCGGATGAAAGCGTCGCCGGTGTCGGCACCACCACCCTCGGTGTTTCGCCGGAGTAGATAACTGATTGCTCGAGAATTGTCTGACCTGCTGCACTCATCATGGTTATCACACCTGTGCCGGACATGCCTGAGGTGCGCACAGCGAATGTGAGTTCATTGGATGTGCGGGACTCCAGAGAAATCACTTCTATGGGTTTATTGGCTACATAGTCGTGGTACTCAAACTCAGTCCTCAGCAAATTACCGCGCATTTCTTCCGACACATCTTCATCTTCCAACACCATGAATTGGCCCTGATTGCTCACACCCTTATAAATAATACACCATTGGCCGTACTCACCTTCCTGGACGAGTCCACATGTCGTGCTTCGGGGTTTTACTTGCACGCGATACACTCCGTTTGGGATGGATGAATTAGTAAATGTGGTGTTGCCGGTTGTCGTCTGAATTATTGCCGGCCCAATTGGAATCATGGGAGAGCCCACTGCCACAGGTGTGTACAGCCACACATATTGATTCACCCCATTAATAAACGAGGCTATCAGCAAAGAGCCGTTGCCCACACTACCAGTGGGGCAGTTTGTGACCTGCGCATAGGGTATCTGAGGAGTGGATACACATCTTGGCGAGCTCCAGCCGGTCCATTGTCCGCACATCTGCGCCCTTACCCTCACCGTATATGTTCTTCCGAACTTAAGACAGGCCGCTGAACTCAACAAGCATTGCGTATTGCCAGGGGCGGGACCATTTACAATGAAACAAGCCAAACCGGGTGTGCACCACTCCCATTCAAAAACGGTGCTTGACGTAACGAAGCTGCATTGAACGAATCCTGAAGTTGACACTGTGACACACTGACCTGCCGGAACGCTGCTGATGACCGGTGCCGCAAGCGGGTAAGGCTTCATGATGATCTGTCTGACATCCGTCTCACCCGTCCACACACCATCCATGCGAAGTTGAATGAAAACGTTATACGTAATGCCATAGCACACGCAGGAAAATGCGCTGACTGCAGCTGTGCTCACTACACCATTGATTTCCACCATGCAGCCCGCGCTTCCTGCGGGAAGAGTAATATCTACCAATCGGAAACGGGTGGCCTGAACGTTGGCGTTGAATCCAACAAGTTGCGGAGTATCAATATTTCTTCTCACCTGGTCATTGAAATCATACCCCACTTGTGGAATCTGTCCGTTGGGGTAGGGCGACCAGCCGTTGCGGAGGTGCGCACCCGGGTAATACTGCACACCAATGGTAAAACAACCTGAAGCCACATCCGTAGCGGAACTCACTCGAATAAAGTACTCCGTGCCGGGGCTAACCACATTGATCGTCCAGTCAGTGCGAAGCACTTCCTGCGCATCTGAACCTGCTGCATTTACGAACTGACGAAACACAGGAGCCCCTGCGGTACCGGAGAAATATTCCACGATGGCATCAAAGCCTGTTGGAACTACCTGAATGCGCGAAGAGGCGGAGTACACCGGCTGCCCTGCAAGATTGGCCGGCACAGTGAATTTAAACCAGGCTACATCAGTCATTGCTCCGCCGCCGGAAAACGGCGCCTGCGCCGCCACCGCATTCAGACAATGATTGGCAGTTGCAGGAGCGTTATTATTCCAGAGGGTGACGCTCGAAATATTCACGGCAGTGACGGCTGAAGATTGTGCGAAAGACAATGCGCTGCACAACACACACAAACCGGTAATCAGCAATGCGGAGAGAAGTCTCATGTCTGAATCATTTGGTAAAGACACACAAAACGACAGCTAATATAAGTGATTTTCAGACAGACAGGAGGCCGCGCCCCGTTTAACCCGGATTGTGGAGTCGAATTTCTATTCCGATTCAAAACGCCTGTGAATACTCACGCTTGCTCGTTTCGGGTGCTCGCCGTCGGAGTGACCGCGCTTCCGCGCACGAAGCCAACTGAATAATCTGGGTTTAAGAGCGAATGAACACCCCGGCGTTGAACGGAGCGTACACATCGGAACGCTCCGGAAGTCTCAATCCTTTGCGCTTCACGTCCTCGTAGCGCACAATGGGATCATCAGCCAGCGACATCGGAAGAGCAACGCCGTCTTCAACCATTTCCGACACATAGCGCTCGAAGCCCGTGGCATTCACTGCGAAGTTCACCACATCAAAGCCGAGTGCGTCAAAGAACGTCGTGCTGTACACGCTGATCTGAATCTTGGAAATGCGCATGCATTCGGCAAGGCTCATTTCACGCGGGCAAATGCGAATCCTGTCGCCCGCCATCGCGTGATATCTCGCGGGCTCATCCTCGAGCGGATGCAGGCGCAACAGCAGCGACCAGTCCTTGTGTGCGTGCAGCACCTGGCGCAACACAGAAATGATCTGGCCGTATGTGGTTGCCATTTTTTTCTGGCTGCATACGAGGATGATATTTTGCTTCTCCGCAGTCACCCCGATTTCAGGATCACTTCCAAGCAAGTAATTTCCTGCTACTATGATTTTCTCATCCGGGTGCTCGCATCCCGAAAGCAGCAGGCTTTTCCAGTATTCCCCGTAGACATACAGCACGTCGGGGAAAAATGCATTGCGCATACCGTGGCTGTAGATTTCAGGATAGACGTTGTACAGGTCGTTGCGCGCGATAAGTCCGTGCTGAAGTTCTTCGCAAAAGACTCCGAGAATTTTGCACGCGGCCACAAGACCCTCATTGTGATAGTGTGAGGTAAACAGGCAGCGCTTTACGGGCTGGTCTTTCAGGAGATTGTACCAGAAGCAGAACTCACTGAGAAAGACCTCCATCGCACTGGAAAGGTGCATGAGTTCATACTCATTAAATGACCTGTGTCGCTTCGTCGCGTGAAAGGCAGCCGATAATTCGCGGATCATGGCGATTTCAGCCCTGTCAGGAAAGGGAGCCGCACCCATGAGGTCAGCCCGCAGATAATCGCTGTACGGCTGGCCTTCCTTTCGCGTGGTAATGATTGTTATGCGCTCGCGGCCAAGCGCAGGAACTATTCTTCCGAAATACACCGATTCCGGCTTTCCGTCCATGATCACAGAACGTCCGGGGTCCACTATGAGGATTTCGCGGAGTGATGGCCGGGCAGCCCTTTTTCCGCGCACAGAGCGAATGCATTCGCGCAGCAATATGGCCGGAACAGGAATCGCCCAGTTCACATTGAGCAACTTGCTGTCCTGCCGGTTAGCGGCGTAGTTCAACGCGTGCTGAAAAATCTTGAGAAACGACCATTCCTTGCCGATGTAAAACGTGGCACCGCCCAGGCGCTCAGCCAGAATAGCATTGAGCAGATCAAACGAGAGAAACTCTGGTTGTTTATTCGGGCGGTTGTCTCTCATGCATCTCAGGTGATTACACCATACTGATTAAATGGTTTGTGGGTGCAATGATGCGCCCAATTGGCTCAATTACAAAAACAGGGAGATTCAATGCGCGCGCCGATGCCCTGAATTCATCGGCAAAAGCAGGGTCCACAGCCACCAGCAAGCCACCGCTTGTCTGCGGATCGCAACCGAGCAGAAGTTTATGCACATCGAGCGGAGAAGTCAATGGAGCAAGTGCGGTGTAGGTTTTCATGGTCATATCAGGATAAACCATCTGTGCAATAAGCTGCTCTGCACCTTTCATCACCGGGATTTTTCGGGTGAATAATTCCGCGCTGCAATTCCCGTCACCAAGCATTTCGCGAAGGTGTCCGAGCAGTCCAAAGCCCGTGATATCAGTCATGGCATGCACACCGCGCAAGGTGCCGAATACCGCACCCGGCGTATTCAACGTACACATCCAGCGCTCCGCATCTTCGCTCATCTCAGAGGTGGCAATTCCTCTCTTTCGCGCGGCGGAAATCAACCCGCTGCCGATCGGCTTTGTGAGAAACAGCAAATCGCCCTGCTTTACACCGGTATTCCTGCGGATGTGTTCTTTCTGAACAACCCCGTTCACTGACAATCCGAAGAACGGCTCGGGCGCTTCAATGCTGTGTCCCCCGGCAAGAGGAATTCCGATGGAGTCGCACACTTCCCGGGCTCCGAGCAGCACCTCGCCTGCGAGGGCCGGGGGAAGCTTATCAACCGGCCAGCCGAGCACAGCGATTGCGGCTACAGGAGTGCCGCCCATTGCGTACACATCAGAGAGTGCGTTGGTGGCGGCGATTTTCCCAAACGTGCGCGCATCATCCACCACCGGAGTAAAAAAATCAACCGTGCTGATGAGACATCCTCCTCCCGGCAATTCAATGACTGCAGCATCATCACTGCTTTCGTTGCCCACAAGCAGCGACGGGAAATGCCGGGTGGTACGAACACTGCTGAGCATTTGCTGGAGCACCGCGGGAGCAATCTTACATCCACACCCGGAGCCCCTGCTGAATTGTGTCAATTGCGCCGATTCACTCATCCTGCATTTCCTCCTGCGTCATAAAATTCGCGAGCCACCTTAACTGCGCCCCGATCCACGGGACCATCCAACTCAACCAGCAACCTCGAACCTGACCGTTCTCCGTTTACCGCTCTGCGCTTATTCCGGGTGTGCACATACCTTTTATCGTAATAATCCAGAAGCAGCGAACTCCATTGCACAAGATCTCCCTGATTCAACGCTTCAATCGCCTGACCGACCTGTTCGCTTCCCATTCGCTTCGAGAGCACTGCAGTGCGATCTTCCAGCTCGGCAGCAGAAAACACGCCGTACTCTTCAATCACCCTCTGAATTCGCTGGGCGCGACTTCGCACAAGCTCCACCTCAGCAGACTGTTCCATGCGTGTAAAAAACACATCGGGGATTCTCACCTTTCCAATGAAACGGCTCTCATCTTCGACCCATATCCACTTATTGTGATTCAAACGCAGCAAAGCAAGCGCAATCCTATTCTCAAAATGCTCCTGAGCGGGCTGTTCGGGCATTCCCAGTCTGCCAAAACTGGATCCTTTGTGCGCCGCGATCTTTTCCAGATCAATCACCTGCTCGCCCGCATTCCGAAGCGCTTCGAGAATTGCTGTTTTTCCGCATCCGGTCATGCCCGAAAGCAAAACAAGGCGATACGGGGCTCCAAAACGATTGAGGCATTCACGGCGCCATGATTTATACCCTCCCTGCAGTTGGCTCACCCGCACTCCTGCGAGGTCAAATACCCATGACATGATACTGCTCCGCAGACCGCCACGCCAGCAATACACGATGGTTTCGCGTTGGCCGCACACAGCGCGTGCCTGCTGAGCGTAGTCGGCAAACTTGCCTCCGACAAGCCGGAAGCCAAGATCCACTGCCGCATCATGGCCCTGGTTTTTGTAACACGTGCCCACCGCCTCTCGCTCTTCGTTATTTAAAAGCGGAATATTCACCGCTCCCGGAATGTGTCCGCACGCAAACTCACCCGGGCTTCTCACGTCAATGATCACCCGCGCACCTGCAGTGATATGCGGAAGAGCATCTTCAAGCGCAATGGGGTGAACAGCCATATCAGGGATTATCTGCCGTCGCCGTCAAGAAGATTACCAAGGCCACCAAGGATGCTGCCCTCTTCCTTTCTTCCGCCACTTGAATACTGCAGAATGCGGGACGCAAGGCGTGAAATGGGAAGTGTCTGAAGCCACACTTTTCCCGGGCCTCGCAGCACAGCGAAGAACACTCCTTCGCCGCCGAAAATGGTATTCTTTATTCCGCCTACAAACTGAATATCAAAATCCACATCCTTGGTGTATGCCACTACACATCCGGTATCAATGCGTAATGATTCACCAGGCCTGAGCTCACGTTCGATAATGTGACCGCCGGCGTGGCAAAAGGCCATGCCGTCGCCTTCCACTTTCTGCATTATAAATCCTTCGCCACCAAAGAGCCCGGTGCCCAGCTTGCGCTGGAACTGGATGCCCACGCTAACGCCTTTCGCTGCGCAGAGGAATGCGTCCTTCTGACATACAATTTTTCCTCCCAGTTGCTGAAGATCAAGCGGGATAATTTTTCCGGGATACGGTGAAGCAAATGCCACGCGGGCCTTTCCGCCGGTGGTGTGGGTAAACGTGGTCATGAAAAGACTTTCCCCCGTGAGCAATCGTTTACCGGCGCCTACAAGCTTGCCGAAGAATCCGCCACTTGTTTCGGAGCCATCGCCGAATACGGTCTGCATACTGATGCCGTCATCCATGTACATGAATGCTCCGGATTCAGCAATGACGGTTTCCTGTGGATCGAGCTCGATCTCCACACATTGCATTTCCTCACCGAAAATGCGGTAGTCGATTTCGTGATTGTTTCTCATGGTTCATTGCGGATTAATCCGGACGAAATTACACCGGGGAGCACTGGAAATAAAAAGTCCCGCCGATATGGCGGGACTTTGCTCCCCAGGCTGGGCTCGAACCAGCGACCCCATGATTAACAGTCATGTGCTCTAACCAACTGAGCTACTAGGGAGTGAAGTATTTCCGGGTCGGCGATCAGTGGATACCCGATCCGGAATCTCCTCTTCTTCTTCAGTCACCCGTCTTTCGCGGGTTGAGCACCAGATCACGGAATGACCGGGTTCTTTAAAAAGGGCTGCAATATTACGATCCAAGGCCTGTCCCTACAATATCTTTGGCCAAATTTTTTTTATGAACCTCGTTGCCGTTGGTACAGTAGCCTTTGATTCAATCGAAACGCCCTTTGACCGCCGTGATCGCGTGGTCGGCGGAGCTGCCACATACATCACCCTTACTGCATCTCACTTTGTGCGTCCGGTAGGATTAATCTCTGTTATCGGGGATGATTTTCCCGGGGCATTTCTCTCGGGCATGACCGAGCGTGGCATTGACCAGTCGGGACTTCAGATCCGCCAGGGCGAAAAGTCCTTCTTTTGGGCTGGTAAATACCACTATGATCTGAACAGCCGCGACACATTGGCTACTGAGTTGAATGTACTTGCCACATTCTCTCCTGAAGTGCCTGCAGCTTATCAGCAGTGCGACTTTCTGATGCTGGGTAATCTGGCTCCTGCAGTACAAATGCGTGTCATTGAGCAGATTCCCCAGCGACCAAAGCTTGTGGTGCTCGACACCATGAATTTTTGGATGGATACCGCGCTGGAAGAGCTAAAAGCGGTCATTTCAAAAATTGACGTATTGACGATCAATGACGAAGAGGCGCGTCAGCTTGCCGGAGAGTACTCACTGGTTCGGGCAGCGCGAAAGATTCTCGGCATGGGTCCGCGATACCTAATCATCAAAAAAGGCGAGCACGGTGCACTGCTGTTCGATCAGCACAACATATTCTTTGCTCCGGCTCTTCCGCTGGAAGATGTGGCCGACCCGACGGGTGCCGGCGACACCTTTGCCGGTGGATTCATCGGCTACCTCGCACAAACACAGAACATCTCGTTCGAAAACATGAAGCGCGCAGTCATCGTAGGGTCTGCAATGGCTTCGTTTACCTGTGAGAAATTCGGTCCGGAGCGCCTTCTCGAAGTGACGAAAGAGGAGATCAACGAGCGGATCGAGCAATTTGTGGCGCTCACCGACTTCGAGATATATGTGGAGGAGTAACCCGCTTCGCGCGCTCATTTGCCGAATGACATAAAGTCTTCGGGATTCACGGGTACGCCGTTTTGCCACAGTTCAAAATGCAGGTGAGGCCCTTCGCTGTGGTCGCCTGAATTGCCGATAAAGGCGATGGATTGTCCTGCTTTTACAAAGTCCCCTTCCTGCTTGAGCAGAGCGCTGTTGTGCTTATAAATTGAAACCAGATTGTTGCTGTGCTGAATCTGGATCACATTGCCTCCATCTGCAGTGAATGAGGAAAGAATGACGGTTCCATCCAGAACGGCCTTCACAGGCTCATTCACCGACGCAATGAGGTCGATTCCGTAATGGCCTTCCTTGGCATTGAATGCGTTGGAAATGGTGCCATTCACGGGTTTGAACAAGAGAAATGCGGACTCGGCCGACTCGCGCTCGCTTTCGGCCTGAAGTTCAAAACGATCCTGATAGGCCACCTTTTTTCTGAGCGAGCTGTCGATCGTACTGACATCAAACGCCAAATCCGCTTCCGTGGCGGTGCGTGCGCTGGTATCTGTGACGTCGGGCGGGTTTTCACCGCGAAGCACATACCCCAAATCACTCAGGTATTGATCATTGCGCTCAATTACATTCAGCAAGCTGTCCACCTGCAAGCGGGCACGCCGGGCATCTTCCCGATAGGTGTAATCGGTAAAATCAGGTATCACATACGCCTTCAGCGGAGTGAACGCCACAAGCAGATAGATCATGCTTCCGAAGACCAGCAACAAACCGCCGAACATGATGATCACGTTCATCGGTGTCAGCGAGTAGGAAAACTGTTCCTCAAACGTATTCTCGTTCAGAACGGTCAGCCGGAAGCGTCTGCGCAGCTTCCTCATGAGTTTCTTATTGCCCTTCTTCCTGTCCATAATGAGTGATCCCTCTGAGGTTTCTGCAAAGAAAACACTGAAAATAAAATAAATTAGCCGACTTTCTGTTAGGAACCGGCCATTTATGCCCTGTCAACTGCCTGCCAAAACCGCCCGGATGTTCGGCGCCTTGCTTGTGCTTGGTGCCATTTTGCATGCCTGTACTACGACGAAGGACGGTTTCTCATACCGCGTATATCACAACACCACAGCGCATTTCAACGGGCACTTCAACGCAGGGGAAAGCTTAAAAAAGGGAGAAGCGAAACTCCGTTTGGGCCACTCGGAGAACTACGACGAGATTCTTCCACTCTTTATACGCGGCACTGAAGAAACGGCTAAAGAAGCCTTTCCGGAGATGGAGCGCGCCATCGAAAAATGCGAAAAGGTGATTTCGCGACACACCATCACCAACGATTCGAAAAAGGGAAAAAAGCGGCCGAAACTGAACAAGTGGATTGATGAGAACTACATGATAATCGGTCAGGCTTACTACTACAAGCGCAATTATTTCAAGGCAGAAGAGCTTTTCCAGTTTGTCAGCCGCAAATACAAGGAAGAAGAAACCCAGGTCATCAGCACCACCTGGCTTGCGCGCTCGTATATCGCCCGCGGCGAAAACAGCAAGGCCACACAGGCCTTAAACCGGGTGAGTCCAACAGAAGAAATGGATAATCAGGTAAAAGCCGATTACTATCTCGTTTGGGCTGATAACTACATCCAGCTTGGCAAATACAACGAGGCTGCAGAAAAGTTGGAAACTGCCCTCAAGTACATTGATAAAAAACGCAATCGCGCGCGCCCTCACTTCATTCTTGCGCAGCTCTATCAGCGCATAAACAAATCCACCGAGGCCCTGCGGGAGTATGATGCAGTGATTCGCTCACGAGCCCCCTACGAGCTTGAATTTTACGCACGCATCAACAAGGCACTTTCATTCAGCCGGCGCGGAGGAAGCAGCGACGAAATCCGCAAAGAGCTCATGAAGTTGCTGCGCGATGAGAAGAACATCAGCTACCGCGATCAGATCTACTATGCGTTGGGCGAAATCGAACTGGAAGAGCAGAACCGCCAGGCTGCCATTGACTACTTCCAGCAATCCATTGAGGCCTCTGAAGGCAACAATCGTCAAAAAGCCAAGACCTTTCTGAGGTTGGCCGACCTGTACTTTGACCAGCGCCAGTATGTAAGTGCACAGGTTAACTACGACAGTACCTTCCGGAAGATCACAGAAGTTCATCCGAGGTACAAAGAAATCAAGGCGCGCGCCGAGAGCCTTACCGAGCTGGTGGGCTATCTGGACATCATACAGCTCAACGACAGCCTCCTTCGGGTATGTGAGATGGGCGAAGCGGATCGCGAAAAAATGATCCGCCGCGCTCAAAAAAAGATCGAAGAAGAAATGGCGAAGAAGCGCCAGGAAGATGAAGAGCGTGCGGCACAGGCAACAAGGAACAATGCTGAGTCAGGCGGTACAGGCACATTCTGGGCCTACAATCAAGAGCAACGCGAAAAGGGCAAATCAGACTTCGATGACCGCTGGGGCGAACGACCTCTGAAAGACAACTGGCGCCTGCAATCACGCCTGTCACTGGACACCGGCTCTCCTGATGAATCCATCGTTACCGCCGCTACCAGTGAAGGCGGAACCGCTGAGCCCGCAGACCGCTACTATGTACCCACATTGGATGAGTTACGGGCTTCATTGCCGTGTGACGACAACCAAAAAGTTGAAACAGCCAAGGCTGAAGTCGCTGAAGCCTATTACATGTCAGGCGTGATCTATAAAGAGAAGCTGGACGATGAGGACAACGCCATCAATGCGTGGGAAGAGTTGATCCGCAACATGGAGACGAGCGATTTCCACCCCGTGGCACATTACCTTCTGTTCCGCACCTGGCTGAGCAAAGAGCAATTGTCGAATTACAAGAAAAATCCATTCTGCGAAACATGCGACTCAAAATATTGGGGAGATCAGATCAAGGCGCTTTATCCGGGTTCTGACTGGGCCATTCTTGTAGACAATCCGGAGTATCTCGACATCAAGGATGTAAAAGAAACAGAGGAGCGCGAAGCGTACGAGGCAGCGTACAGCCTCTATTCCTCGAGAAACTATCCCGCAGCGATCAAAGCGTGTACGAAGGTGATCGATGGGGAACCGGACAATCACCTGCTCTGTAAATACAAGCTGCTCCGCGCCGTCTGTGTGGGCTATACAGAAGCATCTTACGGTCTGAAGGAAAAGTATCTGGCAGAACTGCAGGCGGTGGTCACCACATGCCCCGGCACACAGGAAGCCGAACGCTGCGCGGAGCTCATCACGGCGGCGCGCGAAGAAGGAGCCGGTACCACAGGACAACAGCCAAAGGAGGATGAGTCAAACGGTCAGCAGACACCGCCTGATCCTGTGCCGGCCGCAGAAATCTACACGTTCAACGAAAACATGGAGCACTACTTTGTGCTGGTACTACCCACCGCAGGTACGAACGTGAATACCATTAAGGCTAATGTATCCGACTACAATACGGAATACTACGCAAGCTCGGGGCTTAAGGTGACCAACAACCTCCTCGATAAGGACACCCACATGTTGCTTGTCAAGCCGTTCAAAACTATCCCGGAAGCACGCGACTACGAAAACGGATTCCGGAGCAATACCAATCGGCTGGGCGCCATCAACGCCGGGGGATACACTACCTTTCTGATCTCAAAAAGCAATTACATTCAGCTTTTCAAAACAAAGAATTTGGAGGCCTACCTTCAGTTTTTTGAAAAGAATTACTAATCCTGTTTTCTAAACACACACTGCACATGGCAAGAAACAATGAAGTAGCACCGGATCTGGCAATCAACAGAGTGGTTGAGGGCACCTCCATTGAAGGCGAAATCCGTTGCGAAAGTAACATCCGCATTGACGGCACCTTCAAGGGGAACCTCACCACAAAAGGCCGGCTCGTGGTTGGCCCTGCGGGCAAGCTCGAAGGCACCATCAATTGCCAGAATGCCGAATTGGAGGGTGTAGTCAAAGGAAAGATTCATGTACAGCAGCTTCTTTCGCTCAAGGGCACTTCACGCGTGGAGGGGGATATTTTCACCGACAAGCTTGCCATCGAGCCGGGTGCCACATTCACCGGTGCCTGCAACATGGGCGCAAAGGTGAAGGACATCAAGAAAGAATCCACCCGTGTCGGAGAAGCCGCAGAAGCCGCAGCGATCTAACGGTTTTATGCGCTATGCCGGAATGGCGGCCCAGATGGCGGCCATCATCGGTTGTGGTGTATGGGGAGGCATGCGGCTTGACCGGATATCCGGGGGCACTTCGCATCTCTGGACATTAACCCTTTCCTTGATTTCTGTAGGTGTTGCAATGTACCTGTCGATCCGCGATCTGACCAAAATATGAAACCAGTTTCCACCTTCGCTGTGGTGTGCACACTCCTCGCGATTGCCCTTTCCCTGGGTGTGCTTTTTATAAACTCCCTGACAGCATTGGTCATGCCGAAGGTGATGTACTATATACCATTCGCATTCGGGCTGCTCACCATCGCCCTTTACTCCAATGTCCGCATGGCGTCAGCCAAAAGCGCACCCCGCTTTGTTGCGGCATTCATGTCAGCAGTCACCATGAAACTCCTCCTCACCGCCGCATTTCTCGGAGTGTATATCTACAATTTCAAGTCTGAAAAAGTCCCCGTAGCCCTCGGTACATTCGTGATTTATATCATGTACACCGTATTGCTGGTTCGTTATCTCCGTTTCAGCGACGGCGCCGAGCAACAAAAGGTCTGATCTGCCGGGCAATTCATATCATTCATTCGGGGTTCAAAAGAAAGTTTTCATCGGATTAGAATTTAAGGTACGCTCGTATATACTTTTGCACCGAATTTTTCAGGGGGTAACCTCACTATGTTGAATCCAGCCAAATTTGTCCAGGCACATCACTCGGTTCGTTTTTTAACCGCATTGGTGCTGTTTTCGCTGACCTCTGTCCATGCAATCGCAAGCGAGAGCGGAAATCATGGCGCGGAGACATTTCGACCAGGTGAGATGATCATGCACCACATCAGTGATGCACACCAGATCCACATCATCGGTGAGTTATACATCCCGCTTCCGGTAATCGTATACCACCAAGGCCATCTCGATGTTTTTTCGTCTTCTCAATTCTGGAACGGATTTGACGCTCACGGAGAACTTCAGTTCAAGCCATACACCGCCTCGTCAGGTGTGACCTACGAAAATCATCACGAGAGCATAATCATTTCCGGATCACATGGTGTGCACCCATCCCCGGCAGATGAAATTCACGGGCACGATACTACTATTCATTCCGCAAGCATGGACTCTTTGTCGGTGCGGAGTGCGCATTCGCCGGCCGACAGCCTCGCGGCGGTGTCTGCACCGGTAAGCCATGACGAGGCGCACGAAGAGCACACAAAACCCCTTGATTTTTCGATCACCAAGACGGTATTTGGCATGCTCCTCGTGTGTGTGATCATGATTCTGCTTTTCGTCGGTGTGGCCAACACTTACAAAAAGCGCAAAGGCCATGCTCCGAAGGGCTTCCAGAACTTAATAGAACCGTTCATACTGTTCGTTCGAAACGACGTAGCCGTCCCATCAATCGGAGCCAAAAAGGCGGATAAGTACGTGCCTTTCCTCCTCACCGTCTTTTTCTTTATCTGGATCTCCAACCTGTTGGGCCTGATTCCATTTATCGGAGGATTCAATGTGACAGGCACGATGAGTGTGACCATCGTTCTCGCGACAATCGTTTTCATCATTACTTCCGTGAGCGGCAATGCCCACTACTGGGGTCACATTGTTTGGCCCCCGGGGGTGCCTCTTCCGATTAAGGTGATCCTCGTTCCCATCGAGATCCTCGGCGTATTCATGAAGCCAGCCGTACTTATGATCCGTCTCACCGCCAATATCACTGCCGGCCACATTATCATCCTCGCTTTTGTGGGCCTGATTATTCTCTTCGGCCAATCAAGTGCCGCAGCAGGTTACGGGGTAGGTGCAGGCGCTGTGCTCTTTATGGTCTTCATGTTTTTCATTGAACTCCTTGTGGCCTTCCTGCAGGCTTACGTATTCACCCTTCTGGCCGCCATCTACTTCGGTGATGCCACTCAGGAGCACCATTCTCACGACGAGGAACATTCACACGCATCTCATTAACACACAATAAAAACAAACAACAATGGAATTTCTGACTGTCCTGTTGGACACCATGATGAACCAGGGTCTTGCTGGTATTGGTGCCGGTCTCGCTGCTATTGGCGCTGGTATCGGTGTAGGTCGTATCGGTGGCTCTGCCCTTGAGGCAATGGCTCGTCAGCCTGAATCACTTGGTGATCTGCGCGCGAACATGATCGTAGCGGCGGCTCTCGTTGAAGGAGTAGCCCTCTTCGGTGTGATCGTATGCCTCCTTGTGGCCCTCGGCTAATCAATTTTTTCCAATATAACCCATATCCATGGACGGCTTACTGAGTGTATCCATTGGAACAGTAGCTTGGGCTACTATTTCCTTTATTATAGTCCTGCTTCTGCTAAAGAAACTGGCATGGGGGCCTATTGTGCAGTCTCTGAAAGAGCGCGAGGAAGGCATTGCCAATGCCCTTCGTGAAGCGGATCGTGCGCGTGAGGAAATGGCTCGCCTGCAGGCTGGCAATGAAGCACTCCTCCGTCAAGCCCGCGAAGAGCGCGACGTCATTCTTCGCGAAGCCAAGGCTATCGGAGAAAAAATGCGTGCAGATGCCCAGCAACGGGCTCAGGCTGATGCCGATCGCATGCTCACTACTGCCCGTCAGGAGATCGACAATCAAAAGAAAGCCGCTATTGCTGAATTGAAAAATCAGGTAGCCACTCTTTCAATTGACATTGCCGAGAAACTCGTGCGCGAAAAGCTCAGTGAATCAGAGTCTCAGAAGGCGCTCAACCACTCTCTTGCCAGCGAATTCAGTAAGAACTAATCGACCATGAGAGGCATCAGGATTTCATCCCGCTACGCCAAATCGCTGTTGTTGCTCTCCGTGGAGCGCAATGAAGCAGATCGGGTGTATGAGGACATGAGGATCGTTCACCGTGCGGTGAGTGGAAACCGTGACCTTAAAGTGTTTCTTGAAAGCCCGGTGATCAAGGCGGATAAGAAAAATGCGGCACTTGCGAAAGTGTTTGGAGCTTCCCTGTCTGCCACTACCATGGCGTTCATCACCCTGCTGGCCAACAAGGGACGTGAGTCCATGCTGCCAGAAGTGGCTGAGTCATTTATCGCCCAGATGAAGGTGCACAAGCACATCACTCCGGCCGTTGTCACCTCAGCTGCACCACTTGACGGATCCGTGCGCGATGCCATCATCCGCAAGGTAGCCGCGCTCGCTCCGGGAACCATTGAATTGGAGGAAAAAATCAACGCTGATCTTATCGGAGGATTCGTCCTCAAGGTTGGAGATCATCAGATTGACACCTCCGTGTTGACCAAACTCAGAAATCTCCGGCGTGATTTTTCTGAAAACCCCTACATCCCCGAAATCTGATTCGGGTTAAAGCACATCATCATGGCAGAAGTTAAACCTGCAGAAATTTCAGCAATCCTCCGCGAACAACTCGCCGGATTCAAAACGGAAGCCGAACTTCAGGAAGTTGGCACCATCCTTCAGGTAGGTGATGGTATTGCCCGTATTTACGGCCTTTCAAACGTTCAATCGGGTGAGCTGATTGAGTTTGAAAATGGCGTGCGCGGCATCGCCCTGAACCTTGAAGAAGACAACGTGGGTGCCGTATTGCTCGGCCCCTCGGGAGACCTGAAAGAAGGCGCAAGCGTAAAGAGAACCCGACGCATCGCTTCTGTTCGCGTGGGAGAACAGATGCTTGGCCGCGTTGTGAATACACTCGGTGAACCTATCGACGGCAAAGGCCCTATCAGCGGCGAACTCTTCGAAATGCCACTCGAGCGCAAAGCTCCCGGCGTAATCTACCGCCAGCCGGTAAAAGAGCCTCTCCAGACGGGTATTAAGGCGATCGACGCTATGATTCCGATCGGACGTGGTCAGCGCGAATTGATCATCGGTGACCGCCAGACAGGTAAAACCACTGTGGCGATCGACACGATCATCAACCAGAAAGAATTTTACGATCGGGGTGAGCCCGTGTACTGCATCTACGTAGCATGCGGACAGAAAGGCTCCACCATTGCTGCCACAGTTAAAACACTTGAAGACAATGGTGCGTTGCCCTATACCATTGTGGTAGCGGCTACTGCCTCTGATCCCGCGCCACTTCAGTTCTACGCTCCGTTCGCAGGCTGCGCCATCGGCGAATATTTCCGCGATACAGGTCGCCCGGCACTCATTGTTTATGATGACCTCTCCAAGCAGGCAGTGGCATACCGCGAAGTATCGCTTCTGCTTCGTCGTCCTCCCGGACGTGAGGCATATCCCGGTGATGTATTCTACCTCCACAGCCGCCTCCTTGAGCGTGCCGCGAAGGTGAACGAAACGCAGAGCGTCGCAGAAAAAATGAACGACCTGCCGGAGAGTCTTCGCACCAAAGTAAAAGGTGGAGGATCACTCACTGCACTTCCGATTATCGAAACACAGGCGGGTGACGTATCCGCATACATTCCCACCAACGTAATCTCAATTACGGATGGACAGATCTTCCTCGAGTCCAATCTCTTCAACGCCGGTGTGCGTCCTGCGATCAACGTGGGTATCTCTGTAAGCCGCGTGGGTGGGTCCGCACAGATCAAATCCATGAAGAAAGTAGCTGGAACACTGAAGCTGGACCAGGCTCAATTCCGCGAACTCGAGGCGTTTGCCAAATTCGGTTCTGACCTCGATGAAGCCACCAAGTTCGTACTTGAAAAAGGACGTCGGAACGTGGAAATTCTCAAGCAGGGTCAAAATTCACCTGTGACTGTAGAGAAGCAGGTGGCGATCATCTATTGCGGCACGAAAGGTCTCCTTTCAAAAGTACCGGTAGATCAAATCAAGAAAGTAGAGGAAGAATACCTTACTTATCTCGATGTGAACCACCGCGACACGCTGGACCAGATCCGTAAAGGAAACATCGGCGATGAAATCACTGCTGTGCTTGAAAAAGTGGCGAAAGAAATCACAGCGAAATACTAATCCACTCACAGGGAATAACGCACAATGGCTAACCTGAAAGAAATACGCACACGGATTGTATCGGTTAACTCCACCATGCAGATTACGTCTGCCATGAAGATGGTGTCAGCCGCCAAGCTGAAGCGGGCGCAGGATGCCATAACCCGCATGCGTCCCTACGCGCAGAAGCTGAATGATATTCTCTCAAACGTGAGCGCCACACTCGACGCTTCCGAAGGAGTATACAGTCAGCAACGAGAAGTGAAAAATGTGCTGATTGTAGCTATCACATCAAACCGTGGTTTGTGTGGTGGATTCAACAACAACGTACTGAAGGAAATACGCAGTAACCTGCGCACGACCTACAGCGGAGCGAATGTCCGCATTCTCTCCCTCGGTAAGAAGGCGTTCGATCTTTATAAAAAGACGCCATACCATACCACTGAAGGTTTTGGAGACACTCCATATGTCATTTTCGACCAACTGACATTCCAGAATTCTTCTGCCATTGCCGATGAATTGATGAACCAGTTCGCTGCAGGTCAGTGGGATAAAATCGTGCTCGTGTATAACAAGTTTAAAAATGCTGCTGTACAAGAGCTGCAAAACGAACAATTCCTTCCGGTAAAACCGCCGAAAAGCACACAATCTTCCAGCGTGGAATACATCTACGAGCCGGATAAAGCACAGATTCTCACAGAACTCATTCCGCGTTCACTGAAAGTACAGGTCTTCAAAGCTCTTCAGGACAGCTTTGCAGCCGAGCACGGAGCGCGCATGACCGCCATGCACAAGGCGACAGACAACGCCGGTGAATTGGTGAAAGAACTCAAATTGACCTACAACAAAGCCCGTCAGGCCGCCATTACCGGAGAAATTCTGGAAATCGTTGCTGGTGCCGAAGCGTTGAAGGGTTAAGGACAACTTGCTGGTTTCCTGAAATAGCCTCCCGATTGTGGAGGCTTTTTTATTTCGCTGCATGATATTTGGTGCGCCGCACTCAAACATCCCAATTGACCAGGAAACTCCTACGCCCCTCCCTGCGCACCAGCATCTTTCTGGCCATGATCGCCATGCTGCTGTTGTCATTTCTGGTCACCGGGGGTATTGCCTATTATGATCACTACGAGCAAAACGAGCGATATAATGCACTCCGGTTTGAGCGAAAAGAGAAATCAGTGCGCGCTTCAATGGACTACTTCCTCGAGCAGTCCGGAGGCTTCATCCCCCCCGATAGCGTCGGGATTCAATTCACCGATAAGATCTGCGAGCTTTCAGACGTGCACTCCCTGTTCATTGCGATGTACGACCTCAAGGGAGATTACCTCATATCTGCCAACAGCAAAACACTCGACTCCCTCAAGCTGCCATACCGTGTCAACTACACGATTCTGAAGCAGCTTTCTTCAGGATCTGATCGCGCAGTGATCGATGAGGCCTACAGGAGAACCGAACTTACAGTTGCATACTGGTACTTCAAGGACATGATCGGCAAGCCAATCGCAATCACCTGCGTGGCCTATGACCGGGCTGATGCAGAAGCAAAAAATATCTGGGACTTCATCGCTGAACTCGGACAGAGTTACGTGCTCTTGTTTCTCCTTGCTTCTGTAGCTGCCTACACTATTTCATCCTACATCTCACGCCCGCTGCAAATCATCGCATCCAGCTTGAAAGATATTGAGTTGGGCAAACGCAATGAACCCATTTCATGGAAAGGGAAAAATGAAATCGGACGGCTCGTTGACGAGTACAACCGGATGCTCTCCGAACTTGAGAAAAGTGCACAATCACTTGCCCGTCAGGAACGTGAATCAGCATGGCGTGAAATGGCAAAACAAGTCGCTCATGAAATAAAGAATCCGCTTACCCCTATGAAACTTCGCGTACAGCATTTGGAGCGCAGTTGGAAAGACAATCCTGAACAATTCGCCGAAAAGCTCGCGCGCTTTTGTGCATCCATCACCGAACAGATAGAAACACTCACGCGCATTGCGGATGAGTTCTCACACTTTGCCAAAATGCCTCGCGCTAATCTTGAGCGTACCGATCTTATTAAACTGGCCTCTGACGTGGTTGATCTCTTTGGGTCAGAACATAAGTCCACCGTTACGCTCAAGACGTACCTCATTCGCTCACCTTACGTGCTCGCAGATAAGGATCAATTGATCAGGGTGTTCAACAACCTCATCACCAACGCAATTCAGTCCATTGCTGAGGAACAGCCCGGAAGTGTGCACGTCTCTATCCGTCAATGCCGCGAATACCTCGTAGTGCGTGTGAATGACAATGGGACAGGGATTGCGGCAGAATCGCTTCCACGAATCTTTGCGCCCAACTTCACCACGAAATCTACCGGTACCGGATTAGGTCTTGCGATGGTTAAAAATATCGTTGAACTCAGCGGAGGAAAGGTCTGGTTCCGCAGTTTAGCAGGCAAAGGTTCTTCATTCTACTTCTCGCTTCCTGCAGTGCCCTGAATGAACTCCTTCAGTGCAAACACCACTGGCCTCGACGGTGTGGCATCATTCTCAAATGCGGCAGTCTGCAAATTCATCAAATAAAGCCCATCACTTACCTCATCAGGAACAAACACCATCTCTGAAATTGTACAATGTGTGCGGTCAGGTGTTTCCATCCAGAACGCGCGATGTGCATCCAGTGCTCCGCCATCTTCTTCACGGTCCACGCTCGGTAAGTCTGTCAAGAAGTGATCTACCCCGCGGGACACCAGCAACCGCATCGCATCCACGTGGAGATACGGAAAGTTGGTTCCAGAATAGAGCCTGTTCAATTTCGAAACGTCATTCGGGAGTGTGCGGATGATCACCGCCTCGGGACACGTCTCCGGCAACGCAGCTGCCACCATTTCTTTTGTAATCACCCGGTCCTTATCGATAAGCTCCGGAGTGACTGTGATAATGGCAGTTACAAAAAACGACTTCCGCAGTGCGTGATTCACCGACAACACATCCTTCGTGATATGACCAACGGATTCGGTGTGTGTGCCATGTCCATGCGGATTAAACACGATAGTATTGAAGTTCACTGATCCTCCCTCCTCCACAGCCCCGACAAAGCCAGGCATGCGAACCGGCTCAATACTCACAGGCTCCACATACCACGCCCTCGGTCCACCGGGATGCATGGCTACGGACAAGTCCGCCGGCCTGGTAAGGTCTGCCCAGTATTGTTTTCCACGCCACTCAATCCACGCGCGCATCATTCAATCATTAATTGGGTTATGAGTTGATCGGCTATCAGCAGGCCTGGTTCAGTCAGCGCCAATACATCATTCCTGAGTACCAGCAAACCACGTGATTGCCATTCACTCAGCAGTGAGGAGGCCATTTCAATATAGTGATCACTCCTGTTCTGAAATATCCTGTTGCGCTCCAACCCCTGATGTGTCCTGAGTCGCGTAATCAGCAGCTCATTGAACCGGTCGGTCTCCGACAGTTCTTCCCGCTCGAAATATCCGCTGCCCGTACCAACCGATTTCATGTATGCATGATTGTTGCTCACATTCCACTGCCTCGACACGCCGTCAAAAGAATGCGCAGACGGTCCGATGCCCAGGTAGTGAACACCACTCCAATACGACGAGTTATGCCTGCTTTCCATGCCCGGTAGGGCGAAATTCGACACCTCATAATGGACGTATCCCGCAGCACGCAGCACTTGGCACAACCGGTCGTATTGCTGCTCTGCTACTGAGTCCTCCGTAAATACCTCAGGACTTCGGCGATAAAGATGGCCGAAATAGGTGCCGCTTTCAATCGTCAGACAGTAGGCGCTGATGTGAGGTACATTCAGGGCGACCGCAGACTGCAGGCTGTGCTCCCATCGGCTGGAGGTCGTTCCAGGCAGAGCATACATCAAGTCGATAGTGATATTCTCCAGTCCGGCATCCTGAGCCCTCTTCACGGCCGACTCGGCTTGCAGCGCTGAATGTGTGCGGTGAAGTGCCTTCAGTTCATCATCATGAAACGACTGAATGCCCACACTGAGCCGGTTTACGCCAGCATCCCGAAGTTCCCCGAGGTACGATGTATTCAGGTCGTCCGGATTGGCCTCCAGCGTAATCTCGGAATCCGGCTGCACGTTCAGGCTCCGATGCACTTCTTCGAGAATGCGCTTGATTTCATCCACTGCAAGCACACTGGGTGTTCCACCGCCAAAGTAAATGGTAGAAACAGGCTGTCCCTGTAAATAGCTGCTCCGCATCGCAATCTCACGCCGGATTACTGCGGCCATTTCCACCACATATCCCGACTGGGTGGAAAAATGAAAATCGCAATAATGACAAGCCTTACGGCAGAAAGGGACATGAATATAAACGCCAGACATTGGTCCAAATTTACCTAGCTTCGTTCCTCAAATCAGAAACATGATTCGCGCAACCACTCCGGACGGTCAATCTCTGGCCCTTGAATTCAATGAAGCCGGCACAGACGTAACGGTGAATGGAAAAAGGTCACTGATCGACATACAGCGCACAGGCGACAGGCATTTCCACATCCTGCGAAGCAACAGGTCGTGGAATGCGGAGGTGCTTCACATTGACCACGAATCCAAAACGGTGCGTGTGGTCGTCAACGGCAAAGAGTTCAGCATTGCATTGCGCCAGCCCATTGATGACTTGCTGAGCAGTATGGGCATGGCTGGGGGAGCTTCAAAAAATCAGAAGGAGGTCAAGGCTCCGATGCCCGGCATGGTGCTGAAAATGCTCGTATCCGAAGGCCAGGCTGTAAGCCGTGATGAGCCGCTGGTAATTCTGGAAGCCATGAAAATGGAAAATGTCATCAAAAGTCCGGTAGATGGCACAATCCGTCGCATCGGCACCTCACAGGGCGTTGCGGTAGAGAAAAATACCGTACTCGTTGAATTCGCCTGAGTCCGATATTTTGCGCAACATTCCGGCCGCTCTGGTCGTTTAATCCCCAGCAGCTTCCAAAGGGTAGCATCCGATGCGGATGTGCTTCACATCCTTATGTTCATACATAGGGCGTGCCCGGGGGAATAAGCAATCACAAGTAAACGACTTTTGACCATAGTGAAAGCCTCAGTCAAACTGTTGTTCATCGTCATCCCGCTTTTCAGCGGGTTGTTCGCCGGTGTAGTGCGGGCGCAGGACTGTGCCTCGGCGGGCGACAACGTATTGTGTTCGGACAATCCGGTGCTTGAAGACAGTTTGTACACCAACCCCGTGGCATTTGATTGCTTCGACGTCCAGATGGCCCAGTTCTATTCGGTAACAACTGGAAGCAACACCGGGGGAGCATTGAACATCACTATTGTACCGGGCGATTGTGACAGCTTCATCGGGCCTGATGAAATAAGCGTTATCATAGTAAATATGCCGGCAAGCGGCGACCCGTGTGATCAGTCAGCCTACACCGCTGCCACACCGTGCTTCGGCTCTTCTGTTGAGGAGCAGTTCATTATTCAGAACCTCACTCCTGATTCAGAATTTCTGATCATCGTAGGATCCAATCACGACACCTTATACGGCCCCTGCAACTACACCATTGATATTTCAGGAAGTTCCGTGGATGTGGTAGCCAGCGTGGATCCCATTTTCGTCACGCTCGGTGAAGAAACTACCCTTGATGCATCCGGCGCTACCACCGGAGAAGGCTACACGTGGTCACCTGCACCGGCTGTGGAAAACAGTACCTCCGCCAGCACCACTTCAATCCCGGAGGAGACCACGACCTACACAGTAACAACGACCATCGGCGAGTGCAGCACGAGTGATCAGGTCACGGTTGCTGTAGGTCCCCCGGTCAATATCTTCAACACATTTACCCCGAACGGAGATGGTGTTAATGACACGTGGACCATTCTTGGTATTGAGCGTTTTGAAGACGCGAGGGTGAATGTATACGACCGCTGGGGGCAAAACGTCTTTATTTCGCTTGGCTACGGTTCGCGGTGGGAGGGAACAAACAGAGGGAAATTCCTTCCCGCAGGCGCATACTACTACGTGATTGAACTCAATAGTCCGGACATCGAAATCCCGCCGCTTACCGGCGTAATATCCATTGTCCGATGAAATGGATTTCCACCCTGTGTGTTGGAGTAATTCTGGGCATCGCCTCTCAGCGAGCGGATGCGCAGCAATTGCCTCACTTTTCGTATTTCACTTACAATTACATCAATTACAACCCGGCGGTAACCGGATTCACCCCATGCCCCGAAATGCGCCTGGGATACCGGCAGCAATGGGTAGGATTTGAGGGATCGCCGGCATCTGCTTTTGCAGTGGCCCACGGACGAGTCGGCGTGAAGCGCAAATCATTTCACGGACTCGGAGGATATATAGAAAACGATGCAGCCGGACCTTTCAGCTATACCAGCCTTCACGGCAATTACGCATTTCACTTGAAGCTTTCGAAGGGGTATACCCTTTCATCCGGCATCTCAGTGGGCTTCTCACAGAATAGAATTGATTTCGGAAAAATGACTCTGGAAATCCAGCAGAACGATCCGGCCATTACCAGTTCCGTGAGCGAATTCATCTTCCCGCAGATCAACATGGGATTTTGGCTCTACAAGTCAAATCGCTTCTACGGAGTTTCACTGAGGCAGGTGCGGCAGAGCACCATTGAAGATCTGGAGCCCCAAAGCCTCCGCACACACATGACTATGAGCTATGGAGCGGCAATCGTCATGTCTGAAGACGTGACATTCAAGCCTGCGGCATTGCTGAACTACGTGGGCAGAAGCAGGGCTTCCGTGGAAGCTCAGGCCGTGTTTGATTACAGGCAAATAATCGCATTGGGCGCTGGTATGCGAAGTGGCAACGGATTCTCCGCACTGCTCAAGATTGACATGATTCGCTATCTCACGCTCATCTATGCCTATGACCTCACACTTTCAAAACTGAGGTTTGATTCTTCAGGCTCACATGAGGTCACGCTGGGCTTCCGCGCATGCTCTGATGCGGAAAAGGGGCACGTCCCATGTGCGGCGTATAACTGATCATGAATGCAGAAACATTTCGCCTGTATTGCTTGAGTAAACCTCACACCTCTGAGGCATTTCCTTTTGATGAAAATACCCTCGTATTTCGGGTGGGTTCAAAAATCTTTGCATTGTGTGATATCTCTGAGTTTGAACGTGTAAATCTCAAGTGCGATCCCGATCGTGCGGTGGAACTCAGAGAAGCCACTGATGCCATTACGCCGGGTTATCACATGAATAAAAAGCACTGGAATACCGTGCGCGTAGACGGATCAGTCAGTGAATCGCTATTCCTTGAGCTGGTGGATCACAGCTATGAACTGGTGTGGAATAGCCTCACCAGGGCAGAACGCACGAAATTGACGGGTTGATCGTTGATAACCTGAGTGAAGTGGATTAAAACCGCCCACTCCTGCCGATACCTTTGATCTGTAAGTCATTGACCTATGAATAAGGAACCACGCTACCAGACCATTCAGGAACTTGCCGGTGCGCTTCAGAAGTCCCTTGCCCGGCTGGCAGGAGGCGAATTGGCAAAGACCGAGCTCGAGCAACTCACTCTTCAGGCGAGAGAGCTCTATGAGCGACTGGTTGTACTTCGTCACAAGGCATTTGAATCTGAGTTGCGCGGCGGGCAGCCGGTGGCCCAGGAGCAACAAGAAGAGGAAGAAAGACCGGCCTTCTCATTCCGCGTGCAGGTAGCTGAAACACCTGAGGCTCCGCCCGCTTCTCCAAATCAGGTGTCGCTGATCGACGCAATAGAAGAAATCACGCGCGAGGAATCTTCAGCATACGAAGAAGAGCCGGTTGCAGCGGCCCCGGTGCTCAAGCAGGTTCATATTCCCCTGCCTGAAAACATGAATGACCGCCTTGGCAAGACTATCCCTGCACAGGAAACACTGGCCCGAAAGCTCGAAAGCTCACCAATCGGTGACCTCAAGCGGGCCATTACCTTGAACCAGCGCTTTCAATTTGCCCGGGAATTGTTTAAAGGAAACAATCAGGACTACGAAGTAACCATTGACAAGCTCAACAACAGCTCCCGGGAAGATGCCTTGAAAACCCTTGATAACCTTCGTGCGCGCTATGAATGGAATGATGAGTCGCCGGTTACGCAGGACTTCAGGGAGTTGGTGCAGCGTCGCCATCAGTCATGAGGCTTGTAGTAGTGCCCACTCCCATCGGTAATCTGGGAGACCTTTCGCCACGGGCGGCGGATGTGCTGCGCACTGCGGACTGTATCTTTTGTGAGGATACGCGGGAGACCAGAAAACTCCTTCAACACATCGGATCCACACAACCTCTGGTAGCCTATCATCAGCACAACGAACATCAGTCGCTCTCAGCTGCTATCCGGAGAATCCGTCAAAGCGCAAGCTGTGCACTCGTCTCAGATGCCGGTACACCAGGCATTTCTGACCCCGGCTATCTCCTGATCAGGGAGTGCATTCAAGAGCAAATTCCGGTCGAATGCTTGCCCGGTCCTAACGCACTTCTTCCCGCATTAATAGTCAGCGGTCTGCCTGCGGAGCGATTTGTATTCGAAGGGTTTGTTCCGCACAAGAAAGGTCGTGAAACCCGCATTCGTGCCATTGCAGAAGAAACACGCACCACTGTGCTCTATGAATCTCCGCACCGCCTGCTCAAAACCTTAAGCCAACTCCATACTTTTTGCGGTGAAGATCGCCCTTGTTCGGTCAGCCGCGAGCTTTCTAAGAAATTTGAAGAAACCATCCGCGGAACCCTGTCTGAGGTTCTGGCTCATTTCAGTCAGCATGAACCACGTGGCGAGTTCGTGCTGGTACTGGGGGGAAAAAAGGAATAAATCCCGAACATTCATTCGGGCGTGTAGTGGCAGCGAGTAGTTAAATTCGCGGCATGAACACCTCCTTATCCGCAGAAGAAATTGTTCGCCGTGAGGCCCTCGAAAAACTCCGCAAAAGAGGCATAGAGCCATTTCCGGCTGCTGAGTTCATCACTACGCACACTGCACAGGAAATCAAATCGAATTATACGGAAGGCGCCCGAGTTAAGATCGCTGGCCGATTCATGAATCAGCGCGTGATGGGCAAGGCCTCCTTCGCTGATCTCCATGACCACACCGGAAAGGTTCAGGCCTACATGAGCATGGATCAGCTTTGCCCCGGTGACGACAAGTCGTTTTACAATGAGGTCATCAGGCACCTTATCCACAACGGCGACTTCATCGGCTTAGAAGGAGTGCTTTTCACAACCCGAATGGGTGAAATATCTGTCAATGCTGACAAGGTGACCTTTCTCGCCAAATCCATTCGCCCTCTTCCGGCAATGAAGGTGGATGCGGACGGACTGGCCCATGATGCATTCTCCGATCCCGAACTGCGCTATCGTATGCGCTATGTGGATTTGGTTGTGAACGAAAGCGTGCGGGAGACTTTTCTGAAAAGAACACGCATTCTTCAGTCCATGCGCAGTTTTTTCAATGCCAAAGGATATCTGGAAGTAGAAACACCGGTACTCCAGCCCATACCAGGTGGTGCCGCGGCCCGGCCGTTCATCACGCATCACAACGCATTGGATGTGCCGATGTATTTGCGCATCGCCAATGAGCTTTACCTGAAAAGGTTGATCGTCGGAGGCTTTCACGGCGTCTATGAATTCAGCCGAAACTTCCGGAATGAGGGTATGGACCGCACGCACAATCCGGAGTTCACAGTGATGGAGATCTACGTGGCCTACAAGGATTACCACTGGATGATGGACTTTACCGAGGAAATGCTGGAAACGGTGTGCCTGGAAGTTCTTGGCACTACAGAGGTAACCATCGGCGCCCACACCATTGATTTTCGCAGGCCGTTCCGCCGCGTGAGCATGACCAATGCCATTCTTGAGCACACCGGATTTGACATTTCCGGAAAATCAGAAGATGAACTGAGGGCATTCTGCAAGATTCAGGGCATCGACGTGAATGATACTATGGGGCGGGGAAAACTCATTGATGAGATTTTCGGCGCAACGGCAGAAGGAAAGTATATACAGCCCACATTCATTACCGACTATCCCGTGGAGATGTCTCCGCTGTGCAAGCGCCACCGGAACAATCCGGAGCTGACTGAACGCTTTGAGCTCATGGTAAACGGAAAAGAACTCGCGAATGCGTACAGCGAGCTCAACGATCCGATCGATCAGCTCGGGCGTTTTGAAGAGCAGGTCCGCCTCATGGAACGCGGAGATGACGAGGCGATGTACATTGACCATGACTTCATCCGTGCACTGGAATACGGTATGCCTCCGACATCCGGAATGGGCATTGGCGTGGATCGTCTTGTCATGCTGCTGACCGGAAACACCACCATCCAGGAAGTGCTTTTCTTCCCGCAAATGCGACCGGAAAAGCGTGAGTCAGGTCCTGATCTCACCGCTTTTGCGAGCGCGGGGATACCTGACGTATGGATTCCTCACCTCATCAAAGCGGGTTATGACTCGCTGGAGAAGTTTGCATCTGCAAAGCCGACGGCAGTGCATCAGACACTTAATGGATACCGCAAAAAGAACAAGCTGGAGATTCCCGCAGTCCAGTTGGACGAAGTACAAAGCTGGATATCCTCAGCTGGTAGCTGAAAGGTTTCTTGTGTCCGCGAAAAACTTTTCGTGTACCCTCTGATATTTGAATCTGAAAAGACAAACTCCTATGCGCAACTTTCTGATTATCCTTCCCGCCATACTCGCTGTTGCATTTCAATCCTGCGTACCACAGCGAAAATTCGCTGAAATGGAGTCACGCAAAAAAGAGGCCGAGGCTGAAAGCGCAAGCATGAAAGCCAAAAACGAGCAACTCCAGACGAGCCTCACCGAGTGCAATTCAAAACTCGCTGTCAGCGCCAAGCAGATGGAAAAACTCCAGGCTGATACCACGCTGATCGGAAAATCCTACCGCCAGCTTCGGACGCAATACGACAAAATCAACGAACTGAATGATATTCTCTCGAATAAAAACTCGCAGATGCTGCAATTTGCCAGCGAGGAAAACAAGAAGCTGCTCGTCGATCTGAACGCCGCGCAGGAAGCGCTTCAGGCGAAAGAAGATGTACTGAAATCACTGGAAAAAACAGTGGATGCAAAGCAGGCAGCCGTTGACAAGGCAACCGCGGAACTTCAGGATCGTGAGGCGCGCCTTGAGGAGCTGGAAGCATTGCTCAGCGCCCAGAAAGAAGCTTCTCACGCGCTTCAGCAAAAGGTGCAACAGGCCTTGCTTGGGTTTCGGGACAAAGGGCTTACGGTCACTGAAAAAGACGGCAAGGTGTATGTGAGTATGGAGGCCAAACTGCTTTTTGCCTCAGGCTCTACCACAGTTGATCCAAATGGTAAAAAGGCACTCGTAGACCTGGCCAAAGCTATTGAAAATGAAGTAGACATGGAGATCATTGTCGAAGGACACACGGATACCGATAAGATCAGCTCTGCATCCATTCCGCGCGACAACTGGGAACTCAGTGTACTGCGCGCTACTGAAGTCATCAAGATTATGACCGCAGCCAGTAATGTGAAGCCGGCCGTGCTGACAGCTGCAGGACGCAGCGAATATCATCCTGTCAGCAGTGCTGACAAGGCCAAAAACAGAAGGATTGAAATCATTCTTCAGCCCGACCTGAGCGAGCTTTACAAGATTATTGAAGGTCAGTAAGCGCGTGCAATGCGGAATCCCACATCATGGATTCCCTGAAGTTCATCTTCGCGCATGGCCTGAAAGATGTTCACGCGGTAATGCCCGCGAATTGGAAACTGCACACGGGACCGGTAGAGTATTCGCTGATCATAAACCGATCCCAATCCTGAGCCGTACCAGTTACCAAATGCGTCAGCCAGCGGACACTCAAGTGTATCCACGGATTTTTTGCCATTCGGAAATTCCAGTTCGACGAACAGGAAAAGATTGCTGTACTGATACTCCTCTCCGTTGCGCAGATTGATGTAGAGGTTGTGCAAAGCCACGGTGTCCTCCATGTCAAACTCGAAATGCAATGCCTCATCAGCAGGCCATGACCCTCCCTCCAAGGGCAACGATTGGTCGTAGACCCTCTTTTCGTCACAGCCCGCTAAAAGGGCGATGCAAAGGAGGAGAGCAAGCGACATTCTCATTGCCCTTCACCTCCCTTTGGTTCACTGGCAGGGCCCTCACGACGCGGACCTCTTGGCTTATTCCTGTTCGGCCTGGGCCCTCCTCCGCGCTCATTTTGCGGCCCGCCTTCGCGGTTCTGCTGAGGGGGGCGCGGTGTATTATGACGGTTCGGATTCTCTGGTCGATCCTTCCGCTCGCCCCTCGGCGGGCGCTGACCGGCTGGCTTTTGCCCACCCTGGGGCGCGGCCCCGCCTTCTTTCGGAGCTTCGTCTCTTCCCGGGCGTTTATTGTCCCGGCCCTTGTTCCTTCCACCGCGTGACTGCGGCTTTCTGCGCTTGTCGAATCGGGTAAGGCTGTCTTGCCCCACCACCTCTGCAAAGTCAACTTCTTTAGGCGTTTCTTCCTGCGTAAAGAACTCCTCTACGTCGCCAATTTCTTCGCCCTTGCGGTTCTTTTCAATGATTTCGTGAACAGCCTCCACAGATAGCACAAAGGGCGACTCCCCGGGCTGATTGTCGTATACGTACACCATCTGACGCCTGAAAATATCGGTCTTCAGATGCAGTGCAATGCCTTTCGGTAGTTTTAGTTTGATGTTTGGAGACGGCAGTCCTCGAAGCGCTTCCACATACTGGTCGAGTTCATAATTCAGGCAACACTTCAACTTGCCGCATTGTCCGGCAAGTTTCGCAGGATTCAGCGAAAGCTGCTGATAACGCGCCGCGCTGGTGGATACCGCCCGGAAATCGGTGAGCCAGGTGGAACAGCACAGCTCACGGCCGCACGAGCCTATACCTCCAAGGCGTCCGGCTTCTACGCGCAGCCCGATCTGGCGCATTTCAATTTTCACACGAAATGTCTCCGCATACCTTCGAATCAACTCGCGAAAATCGACGCGGTCATCCGCTGTGTAGAAAAACGTCGCCTTTGTTTTATCTCCCTGATACTCCACATCGCTGATCTTCATCTGAAGATTCAAACTGCGGGCAATTTCCCGCGAGCGCATCATGGTTTCCTTTTCGAAAAGTCGCGCCTCATGCCATTTCGCGATATCTCCGTCGGTTGCTTTGCGGAGCACTTTTTTCAGTTCGTAGTTATCCCGGATTTCCTTTTTTCTCATCTGAACCTTCACAAGTTCACCAGAAAGAGAAACTACCCCTACATCATAGCCCGGAGAAACATCCACCACCACCACATCACCCTGGAACAATTCCAGGCCCGTCCCATTGCGGTAAAATGCTTTCCGGCTGTTCTTAAACCTCACTTCAACCACATCGAATGCTTTCTGACCATCGGCCAAAGGCACGCCGGAAAGCCAGTCAAACACATCGAGCTTGTTGCATCCGTATGTGCCACAGGCTCCGTTATTCTTGCAGCCTGCGGGCAGGCCGTTTCCTGTACTGCATGATGAACATCCCATATCTCTCTGTCCTCTATATGTGTAATGACCGATGACCACCACCAGTCAATGAAATTCAAAGGTAATGAAGTAACGCGGGCTCACTGAGGAGTCCTCATCAGCATTCTGTGGACTTTCAGCGAGAGATCCATCAGAACCATTTTGGAGTTGACATTGCGGGAAATGTCCAGATGGGCCTTGCCAAACTCCGACATCAGGTCTTCCGCATTGAGGTCATTGATGAATCGCGAAAACTTCTTACTAAACTCTGCCTCTCCCTCGTTGAGTCGGGTAAGACCGGGACCAGCATAGTTAAGGACGATATTCTGGCGCACCTGCTCGAGGGCGTACAGCATGAACTGCTTTTGTTCCTCTCTGGTCCAGTCGCTCAGTGTATTGACCCAGGACGTGATTTCACCCATGCTCCGCCTGTAGCAAGCCCGCATCCAGGTCTGAAACAGCTCCGCAGTATCACTGCCGTCGTCCTCCTCATCAGCCATCGACTTTGCTCTCCACCAATTGCCCGCAGAATAGTGCGCAATAGCCTTTGCCCGTTCTGCGGCTACGCCACGCCTCATCAGATGATGAGCGATCAAATCATCGCTTAGCCTGTTCACGCGCATCACCTGAACCCGTGACATTACCGTGGGCAGTATCTGATCGGCCTGATTCGCGACAAGAAAAAACAGCGTGTTTTCGGGTGGCTCCTCAAGTACTTTGAGCAGCTTATTTGCAGTTTCTACTTTGATGAGCTCTGCCATCCAGATCACCATGATCTTCAGCGGACTCTCAAAACCCTTCATACTTACCTTCCGAATGATAGAAAGCGCTTCCCGCACGGAAAAAATGCCTTGTTTACCCTCATTGCCTATCACAGAGAACCAATAATCACTGTCCATGTAGGGCTGGTTAAGTGCGGCATCCCTGAACTCGGGAAGAAAATCATCTGAAATCGATGGATTGCCGCTCGGCCCTTTATTGATAATGGGAAACGAAAAAAGGAGGTCCGCGTACTGCAGCGAACTTACCTTTTTACAAGCAGGGCATTGTCCGCATGAGTCCGTTTCGGTCTTGTTCGGGCAAAAAAGAAACTGCGCGTAAGCGAGAGCCAATGCCAGATTTCCGCTTCCCTCAGGCCCGTCAAAAAGCTGCGCGTGCGCCACACGCCCTTCACGGTGCGCTCCGATGAGGCGGGATGCCACCTCTTCCTGACCTATGCAATCACGAAACATCATGGTTTAAACGGGGGCCGAAGATAGGGTCAACCGCTGAGCAACTCCATGAGCACCGGAAGCGATTTGATTTCCCGCTGAATACCCAGATGACCGAGCAGGTATCTGGACAAATCCGTCAGCAGCGCCCGACGGAAAGCCACCGTCCAGTTCACTTCGCGGAACTCCATATACACTGAAGCAGACGATAGCGCAATCCACTCCGGACTCTCCTCGCTTTGAAAAAGCGATGAGACTGCATGCGGAGAGTCAGAGGAGGGGTCGAGTCCGTAAATACGGCTGAGCGACATAAGAAACCAGACCGGAAAATTCCGCACCCGGTCCTCTGCATCGAGCAGGGACAGGGCCTGGCTCAAAAAATCATACAACTCATCATTGATGTAATCTTCCTCTAATGTGCGATACAGGACTTCAGCAATAAAAATTGCGATGGATGATTTTCCGGGATCTGCAGGAATGTGATGGTGCGGGTTGATCAGCGCCGGAGACGAAAGAGAAAAAACGGACTTTCCGGTCTGTAGTGAAGTCGCAAATGAAATTTCAGAAAGGGGCTGAAACAGCGTCCCTGCAGGCTTCTTGGCACCCCCACGGCGCACTATGAACACCTTCAGTCCGTAGCCGCGCACGAAAATCCGGCTCACCGACGATTTGTCAGAATGCGGAAGCGAATGGATCACAATTCCGGTAACCTGCTCTTGCACAATACCAAGTTCACAATGAGAAGTTCAAATCTCCGAAGTATTTGAGTTTGAACACGAAAAGATTCTGCGCACTTTTGGGTACAACCACCCGAAGCAATCGTTTCGCATATACATGCTAAAAGCACATCGCTCTTCGGAGCGGTGTATGTTTAAAGTTAGGTTAGGCAGGGCAGTCCGTGTGGCTGCCCTGTTCTTTTTGACGAATTCGAAACCCTTTTTTCTTTCAGCACGTAAGAGTCGTCTGAACGGGCTTCAACCCGCTCGGAAAACACACCCTATAAACTCATCTGAATGAAAATGAAAAATGCTATTTACACTGCCGCCCTGCTGTTTCTCAGCGTGGCAGCCACAGCTCAGACTCCGGGCGGCGTATCCTCGGGGTTGGTCACCTGGCTCAAGGCTAATCAAGGTACGAACGGCATTAATGACGGCGATCCGGTTTCCGTATGGAATGATCAAAGTCCGTCGGCCAATCACGCTGTACAATCAGTTGCCGGCGCACGTCCGCTCTTTTACAGCTCCGCGATCAACGGCAACGCGGCCATTGAATTCAACGGAGGAGCCCGCTTTCTGAGCCTGAGCCTTTCTGCTATCAGCAATTCCCAGTACACCATCATTGCGGTGGTGCGCAGGAACTCGCCTGGTTCCAATCAGTACTTCCTTGGTGTTCAGCAAGCCTCTCCAATCGGAATGCACCTTGGTTACCGCCAGAACAACTCCCTGCGCCTGTTTGACAACTTAATCTCTGCTAATGCAACCGTAACTAACTTCAGCTCAACCAACGAAACGTCGGCCATCGTAATAGGCTCCCTCAGCGCCGCCTCCGGCAGATCAATTACAGAGGTTAAAAACGGCATCACAATCTCCGGGACACATCCAAATAAATCCATGGTGGTATTCACCGGAATGGGAGCAATTGGCCGCGGACACTCCATAAACGGACTAAGCGGCCAGGTGGCGGAAATCATCGTGTACAACCGTGCGCTCACTGCTGCAGAGACCCGGCAGATTCAGACCTATCTCTCCGTGAAGTACGCCCTGACCATTCCTGTCGCATCCCACCTTTATTTTCCATACGGCAGCTTCGCGAATGATCTCGCTGGCGTGGGCCGCGACCTTATCGGTCAGGGTCTGATTCAAACTGAAGGAGCCAGCGAAAGCTCCGACAACATCTTGAAAGTATCTAATCCATCCAGCCTCGATGACGGAGATTACTGGATTGCTGGTAACGACGATGGTGCCCAGGTATTTTCTGCATACTCCGGCAGCAACTGCGCGATTACCAAGCTCTTCAGCAGAACATGGCGTGCAGCTGAAACCGGCGACGTAGGAAGCCTTTCGCTTCGCTTCGACGCTGCTGCACTCAGCTCAAATCCCTCGGAGATTCTCCTGCTTGTGGATCGCGACAACGACGGGTTCAACGATGAGGACCCGATTGAGGGCGTGTACAACGCACCGTTCATCACGTTCAACAACGTGAACATACGCAACGGCCAGCGCTTCACGCTTGCAGAAGGGATAGCTAACTGGTATGCTGTAGTGAGCGGCTCTGCCTCTGGCCCTATCTGGGCAAAAACACCCTCAGGCACTCCGCAGGCAGTAACGAGCTGGTGCAGTCGCGTGGGTGTGACCATCCAGCCGGGTGTAAGTGTAACGTCAGCATCATCCATTACATGCAAGAGCTTCACCATTCATTCCGGCGCACAATTCACCCGAAACGCCGGTAACCTGACGGTTCGGGAAGCATTTACTGTCAACGGTTCGTTCAATCCCGGTAATGGCACAGTCTATTTCAATGGCACCGAAACACAGGTCATCGGGGGAACAGCCAACGTTGAATTCAATAACCTTCAGATCAACAATCCAGGAGGTGTTGACGTGCAGTGCGCATCACTTGGCATGCGTCGCCAACTACAGATCAATAACGGAATATTTAACACCAACGATAAGTTGACCCTGCTTTCTGGAGACACGTTTCAAGGTAGTATTGGCCCGCTCACCACCGGAGATCTCATCGGAGATGTTACAATCCAGCGTCACCACCAGGCTGCTGCAAATGGTTGGGTAAATCTCGCCTCTCCGATTCAGAGTACCACCATCCATGACTGGAATGATGATCTGATTACCTCGGGATTTCCGGGCTCTGATTTCCCGACATACGGCATGAACAATGTTCAGTGGTACAATGAAACAGTGTCCGGCAACTTAAATAACGGATTTGTAGGTGCCACAGGACTTGGCAACAACACAGGTGACCTCCGTGGATTCTTTGCCTACATGAATAGCGGCACCATGTCACTTGACGTGAGCGGCACCATTTTCAAAGGCAATACCAACCTTCCCGTGAGCTACACCAATACCGGCAATCCGCTCGCAGACGGCTGGAGCCTGGTAGCCAATCCGTACCCTTCTGCCATTGACTGGGATGCAGCCGGCTGGACAAAGACCAACATAGACAATGCCGTGTATGTGTGGGATGCCAAAACCGGTCAATATGCCACCTATGTGAATGGGGTAAGCAATAACGGTGGAGGTCGCTTCATTCCGAGCAGCCAGTCCTTCTTTGTCATGGCCAACGGGGCCTCACCTGTGCTTGCCATCTCTGAAAATGTGAAGTCGAGCAATCAGGGCAGATTTAAAAACCTCGAGCAACCCGCAGGTATATTCACCCTCACACTCGACAACGGTAAGCAAAAGGACCAGGCTACGCTCGCATTTGATTACAGTGCTTCCCTGAAATTCGATGCCACAACAGACGCTTACAAGCTCACCAATCCACTCCAGCCCGCCAACTTTCTGGCGTTGCTCGACGAAACGGGTGTGGAGTACTCGATTCAGACTGTGGGCCAGATTACTGAAGAAACAATCATTCCATTGCGCATGTACGGAGTTCTTCCCGGCGACTTTGAACTCTCCTGGAGCTCTCTGCCGGAATGGGCACCGGAGTACCAGTTCTATCTGGAAAACACCTACACCGGCCAACTCATCCCAATGAACCGAGTGAAGGCAATTCGTCTTTACCTCGGGGATGAAGCGTCACCGACCAACGAATGGCAAATCAGAATCACTCGCTCTGCGATCGGAACCACCGAAGATGCAATTCACGTAACAGGACGGGTGGATGAATCAGGAGTGACCCTTCTGCTGGCGGAGACCTTGGAAGCCGAACTCGAAATCCGGGTATGGAATATGGTCGGACAACTCGTTGCTCCTGCTGCCCGCGGCAACTTTTCATCAGGACGCATTGTGATCGACTGTGGGGGATTTGCAGGACCCTGTGTGGTGGAACTCCGCTCACCGGAAACCGGCCAACGCCAGGTATTGAAACTTGCTCCCTAACTGACCCTGTCTAACCACTAACTTAAACATACATTTTCAAAGGCCCGGACCATAAAAGGTCCGGGCTTTTGTTTAGTGGATATTTGTACCAAAATGAAAAAGCAATGACAATACCCGATTGGATTCCGGCGACACTGATCGCTGCCCTGTTGATTGGAGTAATCTGGTGGAAGTTCTCTTCCGATATCCGGTTCGCGATGAAAGGCCGCTGGACAGAAGGCCGCATCATGAACTGGATGTCGGCCACAGAGGCGGGTAAAAAGTACTACTATCCGCTCATTGAGTTTTGCACAGAGGGCGGAGTGTCTGTGACGTACCGGGCAGAAGAGCGCTCTGAAGGCAAGCCAATGTACGAGCCCGGCACCACCGTGAAGGTAAAATACGATCCTGAAAACCCGAAGCGGGTCAAAACGGTATATCCAAAAGCCTGAAAAAAAGAAAGCCCCGTAACTGCGGGGCTTTGAATTTCAGTGTGAACTGACTATTACTGAGCAACTGGAGCAGCAGCAGCAGTAGTATCAGCAGCAGCAGCAGCAGCAGCAGCAGCATCAGCTTCAGCCTGCTTCTCAGAAGCAGTCTTGTAGTTTGCTGAGCAAGCATCCATTTCAGCTTGGTTCTGCTCTGGGTTGAAGTCAGCCTTTGGGTACTTCTCAACGAGGTTGGTGATGTAGCAATCACAGATCGCAGTAGCATCCGCTTCGTCGTAGCTGAGGGTCATCAGGCTAGAGCAAGTCTCTTTCATAGAGGCTTTGTTCTCTTCAGTCCATCCGCCTCCGCAAGAAGACAGAGATACAATACCCACGAGGGCAGCAAAAGCAATAACAATTGACTTTTTCATTTTGTGTGTTGTTTGATTGATGGTTGAAATACGGCGCGAAGGTATGTGCATCTCACCCTCATACACAAGAAAATCTTAAAAAAAACTTAAGCGCCTGATTATCAGGGTGTTTTTCTTGGGGCCAACCCGGCTATGGGGTTTTTATTGGCTAGCTGACCACAGGCAGCATCAATGTCCTTACCGCGCGAGCGACGGATGTTAACCACCATATTGCGGCTTTCCAGAAACGCCGCAAACGCATCCACCTTCGCAGGATCCGCCTGCCGGAACTCACCGCCATCAATGGGATTGTATTCGATGATATTGATTTTCACTGGCAGGTTCCGGGAGTATTCGGCCAGTTCGCGCGCATCCGCTATACTGTCATTGAAATCCTTGAAAATGATGTATTCAAACGTGACGCGGGTACCTGTCTGTTCATAGAAATGGCGCAGGGCCTCCGCCAGCGTTTCCAGATTATTCGACTCGTTGATTTCCATGATCTGGCTGCGCCTTGCATCATTTGCAGCGTGCAACGAGAGGGCCAGATTGAACTTCACCTTATCGTCCCCCAGCTTGCGGATCATTTTCGCGATCCCTGCTGTGCTCACTGTAATGCGCTGGGGCGACATACCCAGCCCGTCCGGAGAAGTGATCCGGTCAATGGATTCAAGCACATTGCGGTAGTTGAGCAACGGTTCGCCCATGCCCATGTACACAATGTTCGATAAAGGGGTTTTATAGCGGTTCTCTGCCTCGTTTTTAAGGTGGACCACCTGGTCCACTATTTCACCTGCGGTCAGATTGCGCATCATTTTAAGCCGGCCCGTGGCGCAAAACTTACAGGAGAGGCTGCAGCCCACCTGAGAAGAAATGCAGGCTGTCATGCGGTTAGTCGTCGGGATTAACACGCCCTCTACGACCTTTCCGGGATCCACCTCAAAGGCACATTTAATCGTGCGGTCAGAACTGATCTGCTGATCCGCCAGCTGGATTTTCCTCAGGTCGAACCGTTCCGCCAGAAGTTCGCGCAACGGCTGGCCCAGGTTGCTCATTTCGTGAAACGACCCGGCTGATTTTTGCCACAACCAGAGATAGATCTGCTTAGCGCGGAAAGACTTCTCACCGAGAGCCACCAACTCCTGTTGCAACTCCGTCAGGGAATAAGAGCGTATGTCTTTGCGTACCGGTGTATTCACGGCACAAAGATACCATCCACGCTACCTTACTGCTTTTAGATACCAGCTGATAGCGGAACACTTCTTCAGAACCCGCGAGCTCTTTGCGGATAACCCGCGAATTCAGGCCTGCTTCTTAAAGACAAAGCGGTACTTGATGACCTGACCCACCTGCGGATCGCCCTTTTCCAATTTTACCTGAGCGAGTTTTTTAATGACATAATCTGCGAGTTGCGGACTGGTGGATGCCAGACTGAGAATTTCCACATGACCCTGAGCGTCAATCTTGAAGCTCACCTCCACAGTGCCCTCGAGATTGGCCTGCACGGTGGTTTGCTTCTGCCTCGGTCGCTGATCGGGACGGCCCTGCGTAGAAGCGCTGGCCGATGCCGCCATCAGCAACACCACAGCAAGTAGTAAGAGGGTCCGTTTTTGCAGCATACTTACCATCGCGTCCGGTAAGACGCATTTCACGCAGTGAAGTTACTTTTTCCATCCGCACATTCTTTGCCACAGTAGGATGAATGGCCATAAACTCGGACTGAAGGCGGAAAAATTTCCATTGAACTGTAACAGACGCTCAGCATATGCGTCATACTGAAAACACACACGATGAAAACGCCCCTTCTTTCTCTGTTGTCGGTGGTTGGCTTCCTCGCTCCGGCAGCTCTGTTGGCTCAGACCGACACCACTCAAATTCAGATCGGCACCGCAAGGGTGATTATTGTGGATGAAGACACCACCTCTAACTACCTCACCTATGAGCCGGAAGATCTTAAGGCGGAAAAAACGCACTGGGCTGGTTTGGACGTTGGTGTAAACGTTCTCCTCAGTGCCGACGGCCAGACCGACCTGGGCGATGAAAGCAACTGGCTTGACCTGCAGTATGAGCGCTCGCTGAGTTGGAGAATCAATGTCTTTGAGGAAAAAATTCGCCTCGCAGGCGATTATGCAGGGCTCGTAACCGGGCTTGGCCTTACCTATAACAGCTATGGGTTCAAGAATGAAACCACTATAATAAGCAACACACAAGCCTTTCAGGACACCACTTTCGGCGTGATCGATACCGTGCTGCAGTTCAGCAAAACGAAGCTGCGCGCTACCTATCTCAACGTACCACTTCTTCTCGAATTCAACACAAGTTCCGACCCCAAAAAAAGCTTTCATATCGCTTTCGGCGCAATAGGAGGATGGAAAATCGGAAGCATCACCAAGCAGCTTTATGAACTCGATGGCTCAACCTACAAAGTGAGAAGAAAGCAGGACTTCAATCTTACACCGCTCATGCTTGATCTCACGGCTCGCGTCGGATATAGAAACGTCACCTTATTCGCGACTTACGGACTCACCCCGTTATTCCGGGACGGAAAAGGCCCCGAGGTGTATCCGGTGACGCTGGGCCTTACGGCAGCTCCCTGGTAACCCGGTCTTTCGCCATTAACTGCGAAAGCTTTTCAGCAGCGGCGGTCCATTCAGGGCCGCTGTTGTGTTTTATTCACCCACAATATGAACCTCCACGTGCTCTGTGTGGCGCACTCCGGTCAACCGCTGATATACGCGGGCCAGCGTGATAACATCCTTTCTGCAGTAACGCGCAATGCGGTCCAGGTCGCCTTCTTTCCAGTAGACACGGCCGACTTCACTCCCATCTATGTCGTCCTTTGAATCCGGAACGCCCATCACTGCAGCCAGCAACTTCAACGAGGTGTAGTGCTTATAATCGCCAAACTTCCAGAGCTCGAGTGTATCGAGATGAGGCACTTCCCACGGCTTGAGTCCGCCGATCTGCAGCAGCGAGGGAAGCGCAATTCCCTGAATGAGCATGCGCCTGCACAAGTAGGGAAAATCAAACTCCTTTCCATTGTGCGCGCACAACACACGGAAAGGATTGCGGGTATATTTTTCGAGAAACTCCGCAAACTCCTGCAACACGACTTCTTCACGATCATCATAAAATGCATTGACCCTGAGCTGCTGCCCGCCCGCAGTGCGGTGAAAAAACCCCACTCCGATACAAACCACTTTTCCGAACTCCGCATATATCCCCGCGCGTTCATAGCTGTCGGCAAGCATGACCCCGCTCTTCTCCCGGAAATACGCCGACTTTTCCTCCCAGAGATCTTTCCAGTTGTCGGGCACATCGTCCCAGTTCCTTTCTGCGGAAACGGTCTCTATATCTAGAAAAAGAATTTCGTCTATGGATGCTCTTGACTCTGCCATGGGTTATTCGCTTATCATCTCAATTGCAGCATCGACATACCAGAAAAGATCAGCGGGCATGTGGTCCACCCGCTCCTGACTCTGCTGATGACCAGTGCGCACAACAATCAGATCCAGCGATGGAATGCAGATAATATACTGACCTCTCAGACCGCGGCACGAAAACAAACCATGGCCATTGTGTGAGCCAATCCACCAGTGCAATCCGTACCACGTGCAGCGTTCACCCTGTGCATCGGGAATATGGCACGGACGAACCGATTCAGCCACAAACTCCGGACTCACCAGCGTATCATTTTCCCATACACCACCAGCCATCCACAGCTTGCCTATGCGGGCAAAATCCTTTGCCGTGGCGTAAACCCCGGTATATGTTTTCTCCAAGCCGCCAGGCTTGTCGATGTTCCAGTAAGCGGGCGATTCCGCGCCTATACACGACCACACCTTCTCGAAGAAATACTGGCTCACTGTGCGCCCCGTGGCGCGCTCCAGAATCATCCCGAGAAGAATCGTGTTTCCTCCCTCATAAGCCCACATTGTACCGGGCTCCGATTCCACCCGGTATTTCATGGTTTCCTGAACGAGGTTCTTTCCGTAGTAGGCTTTGGCCATGAATCCAAACGGGCTGCTGTAGCTCTCGCCAAACGGAATTCCGCTGGCCATCTCAAGCAAATGCCGAATAGTAAGCGCAGCACCCTTTTCCGCAGCAAACTCAGGGATAAAATCAGACACCGGCTGATCAAGGCTTGAGATGTATCCCTCATCCACGGCCACACCAATCAGAATCGCGGTAAAACTCTTAGCCATTGAAAACGAATTCGAACGCAGCGTGTCCGACCCGTCGCGGTAGTAGCCTTCAAACAGCAGACTGTCGCGATGTATCACCAGCAGTGCCGTAGTTTCCATCGAGTCGAACCGAGCAAGCCACTTCGCGCCGGGGGCTACCGTTCCGAATCGCGCGGATTTCAACCATGGCTGCGGCCGATCCGCCGGAATTTTTCGGGTATCAAAATACTGCAGGTCATCAATGTCGGGCTTGCTTTTGCCGATGAGATAAGTCTTGCCGATTCCGTACAACACCTGCTGATTGCCCGTAGCAATAAGAGCAATCACAGAAACACCGATAAGAACAACGACAGTGAGAAGAATACGTTTAATCCATTTCATGGAAAGTGCGTTGATTGTGCAAAGCAAGAAAGGAATCGCCTTCCGGAACCTTTTCCTGCCGAATAAAGTATAATCGCGCAATGCCTATTGGTTGTTTTAACATGCGCATACCGGCTTTCATTTTTTTGTGTGCTGCCTTTTGCGGACCGCTTCGGGCACAGAACTCCGAAAATCCTGCAGAGTTATATGCCAGGGGAGCATATGAGGAGGCACTCGAGGTCATCAATGCGCAAACCGATGCAGACATCACTCCTGATCTGCTCAAACTGAAAGCAGACTGCCTTCAAAAAATGGACGAGTTTTCCTTAGCTCTGGACTACTATGACCGCGCCAGGCTGAGAGGCTATCTCTTTGAAGACCTCTACCTCTGCAGGGGCATTTGCAGGATCTCACTTGGTCAGTACGATCTGGCGCGGCTTGATCTGATCCATTACTCAGGCGCCCGTCCGGGTGAAGCGAAAACCTATTATTGGCTCGCCACTATTGAGTATTTCGAGATGAACAACCGCAAGAGTATTGAGCTACTCGATGAGTGTGTGTACATCGACAGCACTTACGCCGCTGCCTATTTCCTTCGCGCGGCCAACTACCGTGAAACCAACAAGCCAACACTTGCCGTCGAGGACTTCATGACGGCTTATGCACTTAATACTTCGCTGCACCAGGCCAAACTTTATGCGGCAGTGACCATGCTTGATATGGAGCATTACCAGAATGCCATTGAACTCTTTTCTGAAGTCAATCTCGAAGGCTCCCGCTTCAATGCTGAGGCATTGTATTACCGGGGAGAAGCGCGCTACCGGATGCATGACTTTGAAGGGGCATGTGTTGACTGGTCGGAAGCTGCCTCGCTGGGGGATATGGATGCCGCAGAGAATTATCGCAGAGTTTGTGCAGACCGCAAAGGCGGACCAAAGTTCAAGCGCCGCACGTTTGGCGCGTTTTGATCAGGGGTCCAGTGGCCAGCGCAAATCCAGGTCCCAGTTGGCGCGCACACTCACCTTTCCGGAATACACCCACACCCGTTCCGGCTGCCTGCGCAATTCGATATTGGCCGGATCCCAGGCCCCGTCCCTGTCCTTGTCTTCGATCAACCGAATCTCATAATCACCAGTCATCATCTCCTTGCGCATCCACACGCCTGGAACCTGAACGGGCTCTGCGCCGATGATACCGCCTTTAGTATCCACAACCTGAAGAAGCAATGTCTTTGTCTCTTCACTCTCCATGCGCAGCACAAGCGTCCCCATATCCCTGGGCGACAGCACCAGCCACTCCATTTTCAGCGTATCCGCCGTCGCTCCGTGAATGCTTTTCACACATCCTGCAAGAGCTTCAACGCTGATTTTTCCAGGTGGAAAAGGCGGATGAACAAGCTCTGAAACCCATGGCGAAGATGTTGGGCTCAGAGGGTACACCGCCTTCGAAGAATCGGGCAGCATGACACTCACCTCACACGCCGCAACATCCCGCAAGGGCGCGGGCCATGTGATCCGCAATGCATCGCGTGGCCTGACTTTGCTGGTCTCTTGTCGGGGTTTCATGGAGCGCTGAACGGCTTCCGAGAAATACGGAATGTAGAGCGTGTCGAGCACCGAGTCGTTGCGCATCACACGCACTTTTTCCATCTGATCGCGGGTTTCCCCGCTGAGCCAAAAGAGCAGGCTGTCATTCGTATATCTACCCAGCTCCAGTACACTCAGGTCCTCGCGGCCAGCCATTACGCGCAGCCCGGAAGAATCGGCCGGCCAGGCAATGCAAAGCCTTCCTGTAGAGTCCGTATTGAATTTTTCAATGCCTGCGAATGCTTCCCGGGGTACGGACAAGTGGAGGTTTATAAGGGCTGCTGAGTCCGCAGCAGTAATCAATGAATCGGCGAAGGCGACGGCCTCTCCGGGATCGGGCAGGTAGTTCTCACTGGACTCCTTTATCGCTACAAGGTGGTATTTGCCTGCGGACAAATAAGGCAATGTGAAATTTCCGTTTTGATCGCTTTTCGCCAGATAACGCGGTGCGCCTTTGAACACCTGTGTGGAGGTATCGGCAAAACACATCACCCGCACCGCTTCTTCCTGCTTCCCTGTCCACACCGATGATACGTTGCCTCTTATCTCGAGCGAATCAATGTCCGACCCGGTGCTCAGCACATACAGCAAGTCCGTTTTATTTCCCTCGGTGTAATCTGTGATTGCATTGCCGAACTGAAACACATACGTGGTATTGGGCAACAGGGCTTCGTTCAGTGTCAGCTCCACGGATCGCTTGCGCACCACTGCCACAGGCAGGCTCTTCAGTGGAGGAGAAACGATAAGCTCTTGTGCCAGGTTGTTAATCTGCACGTACTCATCAAATGTGAACACAATTGTATTGGATGAAAAATTGCGCGTGAGGTTCGGAGGATTCACGGCAATGAGCTGAGGAGGCCGGGTATCCTTTGCTCCGCCTTCGAGCCCTCTGATCTGAGCGCAGGAACTAATCATCGCCCACAGCGCGACTGCCGGCAATGCCTGTTTTACTATGGAGAAATACTGTCTCACCAACCCGGCAGCGCTTCGATTAGTCGGATCACTTCCTCCAACATGGCTTCATCCTCTGCGCGGAAACGCGCCGGAATTTCACTGTCAATATCAATCACCGCCACCACCCCGCCATCCGGTCCGTGCACAGGAAGAACGAGTTCAGAGCGACTGAGCGCGCTGCAGGCAATGTGCCCTGGAAACGCATCCACATCGGGAACATTAAGCGTTCGGTTTTCCTTCCAGGCCATACCGCAAACCCCTTTTCCAAAGGCAATGCGCGTGCAGGCCACAGGCCCCTGAAACGGCCCGAGCACGAGTTCATTGCCCCTGACCAGGTAACAGCCCGTCCAGTGAAACCCAAAGGTGTAATGCAGCGCTGAAAGAATGTTTCCGAGGTTGGCAACAAGGTCAATTTCTCCCTGTACAAGTGCCTTCAACTGGGGCAACAGCGCCTGGTACTTTTCCTTCCCCGAAAGCTGGTGGTCAATGAGTATCGTTTCCGCCATTGCCGGCGAAAGTACGACCCGGCAGGCCGAATCCTGAAAAGGCAGTGGTTGCCCGCAACCAAAACAAGGGTCATGTGTTTGGCCTTTGTGGGCCGTTATATTTGCCCACCTTTCAATTTATAAAGGTCCATTCTGATGTCTACCTCCTTTTCCTCCCGACACATCGGTCCGCGCCCGGAAGAAGTGCGCGAAATGCTTGAAACAATCGGCGTTTCATCCATCAATGAATTGATTGATAAAACTGTTCCCTCGGCAATCCGGCTCACTAAACCGCTCAATGTGGCTACGGCCATCAGTGAGGCAGATTACCTCGCCATGGTGTGGGAAAAAGCGAAGAAGAATGTCGTCAACAAAAGCTACATCGGCATGGGTTACCATCCGACGCATACTCCCACTGTGATTCTGCGCAATATCCTGGAGAATCCGGGATGGTATACCGCTTACACTCCCTATCAGGCGGAAATCGCTCAGGGTCGTCTGGAGGCGCTGCTCAACTTCCAGACCATGGTCACCGATCTTACGGGCCTGCCTATTGCCAACGCGAGCCTGCTCGATGAAGGCACTGCGGCAGCGGAGGCCATGATTCTTTTCCTGCACAGCATGAGCAAGGAAAAAGATCAGAAGGGCGCGAATAAGTTTTTTGTAGACCGCGAAGTATTTCCGCAAACACTCGATGTGCTGCGCGGGCGTGCATCACACCTCAAGGTGGAGCTGGTTATCGGCGACTATAAAACGCACTCCTTCACCGAAGACTTTTTCGGTGCGCTCGTGCAGTATCCGAATAATGTCGGTGAACTTTGCGACTACAAAGCATTCACAGACGCCGCTCATGCCGCAGGTGCCTATGTAGCTGTTGCCTCGGACCTGATGGCACTGGCACTCATCACACCTCCGGGTGAGTGGGGTGCAGACATCTGCTTCGGAAACTCCCAGCGCTTCGGTGTGCCCATGGGATACGGCGGACCGCACGCGGCGTTCTTCTGTACGCGTGATGAGTTCAAGCGAAACATGCCAGGACGTATCATCGGTGTGTCAAAGGACCGTCACGGACGCACCGCACTTCGCATGGCGCTTCAGACCCGTGAGCAGCATATTCGTCGGGAAAAAGCCACCTCCAACATTTGCACCGCTCAGGCGCTTCTCGCCGTGATGGCTTCCATGTACGCAGTATATCACGGCCCACAGGGCATAAAGCGGATTGCATCGCGCATTCATGAACGCGCAATGACGATTGCCGAGGGACTGAGGTCCGCCGGCCTGAACGTGCGAAACAGCACGTACTTCGACACATTGAACGTAGCCGTGACCGATGAGGCTGCGGTAAAAACACGTGCAGAAGCTGCGGGTATCAACTTCCGCTATTTCGGAGACGGTCACATTGGCATATCGGTCAGCGAAGTGACCAATGAGACTGATGTGGCGCAAGTGCTCCAGGTGATTGCCAACATCAATACAGGAATTGCTCCGGTCAGCGGCAACGCACTTGGTGCCTTTGTGCGCACCAGCGAATACCTCACGCACCCGGTGTTCAGCACACATCACAGCGAAACAGAAATGCTTCGCTACATGAAGAAACTCGAGAACAAAGACCTGTCGCTCGCTCATGCCATGATCCCGCTGGGCTCTTGCACCATGAAACTCAACGCGACGAGTGAAATGATTCCCGTGACCTGGCCGGAATTCGCAAACATCCATCCTTTCGCTCCGGTGAATCAGACTGCCGGTTATCAGGAAATGCTGGATGAACTTTCGCGTGATCTGTGCGAGTGCACCGGATTTGCGGGCATTTCATTGCAGCCCAATTCAGGCGCTCAGGGAGAGTTGGCGGGACTGCTGGTCATCATGGCCTACCACGCCAGCCGCGGTGATCATCACCGCAACATCTGCCTCATCCCTTCCTCAGCGCACGGAACGAATCCCGCATCAGCCGTAATGGCAGGCCTTCAGGTAGTAGTAGTAAAATGCGATGAAAACGGAAACGTGGATGTCGCTGACCTCCGCGCAAAAGCGGAGCAGCACAAGGACAACCTCGCTGCATTGATGGTGACTTATCCATCCACTCACGGAGTTTTTGAAGAAGCCATCCGCGAGATTACCAAAATCGTACATGACAACGGCGGACAGGTTTACATGGACGGTGCGAACATGAACGCACAAGTAGGGCTCACCAATCCGGGCAACATCGGTGCAGACGTGTGTCACCTGAACCTTCACAAGACCTTCGCAATTCCTCACGGCGGCGGCGGTCCGGGCATGGGCCCGATCGGCGTGGCAGCGCATCTGGTACCTTTCCTGCCGGGCAATCCTGTAATCAAAACCGGCGGCAATCAAGCTATACCTGCAGTGAGCAGTGCTCCATGGGGCAGCGCGCTCATCCTGCTGATTTCCTACGGGTATATCAAGATGCTTGGTGGCGAGGGCGTAACAGACGCCACGCGATATGCCATTCTGAACGCCAACTACATGAAGGCGCGACTGGAAAAGCACTTTGACGTGCTTTACACCGGAGCCAATGGCTCTGTTGCTCACGAAATGATTCTCGACTGCCGCGCATTCAAGGCAGCGGGAGTAGAAGTAGAAGATATCGCCAAGCGCCTGATGGACTATGGATTTCACGCGCCAACCGTGAGCTTCCCTGTTGCCGGAACCGTGATGGTGGAGCCCACTGAAAGTGAACCGAAAGCAGAACTCGACCGCTTCTGCGACGCTATGATTTCGATCCGCAGAGAAATCGAAGAGATTGAATCAGGTCGTGCAGACAAGCAGGACAATGTGTTGAAAATGGCTCCGCATACCGCGCTTGAGCTCACCTCTGACAACTGGAACCATGCCTACTCCCGTGAGAAGGCCGCGTATCCGGTTGCAGGATTGCGTGAGAATAAATTCTGGACTTCAGTAGGACGTGTGGACAATGCATTCGGAGACCGCAATCTTGTGTGTACCTGTCCTCCGATGGAGATGTACGAGGCGGCGACGGTGTAACCGTTCGTATTTCTGGTTCTGATCGAAATAATGCGCCGGACAGGATTGGCGTGCGCTTAGGGTTTTACTCCTGACCTTCGCTTCTGACCTAAATTGAGCCGCAATTGCTCTGTTTTCGTCATAACCCGGAGTTACCGGCGATCTTCCTATGTTCTCAAATCGCTTCCTTCTCATCATGGTCATGGCACTGGGAACAGGCCTCAGGATTTTCGTTGCGCGTGACGAATACCTACACCAGTGGGATGAACGATTTCATGCGCTTGTCGCCAAGAATCTGATAGAAGACCCTTTAAGGCCAACCCTATACAAACATCCGGTTGAGCAGTACGATTATTGCGATTGGACACGCAATCACATCTGGCTGAGTAAGCCGCCAGTACCACTTTGGCTTATGGCAATCAGTATTCACGCCTTCGGACTGCACGAGTTCGCCGTCAGGGTTCCTGGAATTATCGCCGCTATACTTGCTACGTTGCTCACCTATTATATCGCGCGGCGCTTTTTGAGTGACCGGCAAGCAATCTTCGCTTCGCTTCTTTATGCAATACACCCTGTCATCAGCGACCTGGCCGCAGGCCGGGTAAGCAGTGATGGTGTAGAAAGTGTATTTCTGTTTTTCATTGTTCTTTCATGCTATTTCGTTTTCCGTGACCCTCCTGGCAAACCCAGAACGTCCAGCTATCTCCTCACCGGGGCATTCAGTGGACTAGCCGTTCTGAGCAAATGGCAGCCGGGACTTTTACCGATCGTCCTTCTCTTCGTATTCCACTTTGAGCCTCGCAGTCTCGCGCGACATTTTCGGTTCACATTTCTGGCATTTCTCGTCAGCGCTGTCATATTCGGTGGGTGGATACTACACTGCTTTATTCAATTCGAGACCGAGGCCCAGTATATGATGAGGGCCCTTTTTACTCCCTTCGTGGATGAGTCAATTAACCCTGACGGAAAGTGGTACAGCTACTTAACAGATTTCGGGAACTATTTTGGATATACTACATTTCTGCTAACCGGGGTTTTCGCTTACAGTGCATTCAAACAAAAGTCATGTGGGAGTTTAGCCCTCCTTATCTGGGCTCTTTTACCGCTGTTCATCTTCTCTATGGCTGAGGTCAAACGGGGGACATACCTCATGATAAGCGCTCCGGCGATATTCATCATCATATCATCCTTCTTGACCTCAAGGAATTCCTCCAACAGGCGATCCCGTTTCTACTCCGCAGCGGGTATAATCAGTGTCATCAGCATCCTGATTCTTACAGTCGAGAAGCTTCATATTTTTAACCCCAAAGACACAACCCCCGCTTGGAGTGCTGAGCTAAAAGCACGCCAATACGCGCCAGGCAAGGTAATTTATAACGAGCCTCATTATATCGAAGCAATGTTCTATCATAACATTGTAGCCTATGATGGCGAAAAACCTTCAGAGCATTCCGTTAGCACACCATGAACACCATCCGCACTCACTTTGAAGAAGCCCACGGGCTGATTACGAAAATCCTTTCCGACCCGGCCTTCATGCATTCCGTTAGAGTAGCTGGCGAAATAATGGTGGACGCACTGAAGCAGGGAGGAAAAATCATCTCCTGTGGAAATGGAGGGAGCATGTGCGATGCCATGCACTTCGCGGAAGAGCTCACCGGCCGCTACCGGGACAACAGAAACTCCATTGCTGCAATCAGCATTTCAGATCCTTCACACATTACCTGTGTCGGCAACGATTACGGATTTCAGTTTGTCTTTTCCCGCTTCGTTGAAGGCGTAGGAAGAGAGGGCGATGTGCTTTTAGGTATCTCCACAAGCGGCAATTCAGCCAACGTCATAGAAGCCGCCAGAGTTGCCCGCTCCCGCGGTATGAAGGTGATTGTCCTCTCCGGAAAAGACGGCGGAGCCCTTGCCCCGCTCGCTGATTCCGAAGTGCGCGTGCCGTGGAATGGCTACGCAGACCGCATACAGGAAATTCACATCAAGGTGATTCATTCATTAATCGACTACATCGAGCGCAATACCTCCGAATAAATTATAGGGAAACCGAATAATTTATAACTCATACACCGCGCAATCCGCGAGCACTTTTGTTCCTGAAAAACGGAACGATCATGCTCGTAAAAACCTTCGGCAGCGCCGTCTTTGGCGTGAGTGCTGCAACTATTACCATTGAAGTCAATTCAGACAAAGGGGCCTCCATGGCTATTGTCGGTCTTCCTGATACTGCGGTCAAAGAAGCCCAGCAGCGGATACGTTCTGCGCTTGCACAGGCAGGACTGCAGCTTCCCGTGCGCAGCATAACCATTAACATGGCGCCTGCAGACGTGCGCAAAGAGGGTTCTGCATACGATCTTCCGCTTGCTATTGGTATCCTTGCGGCTACCGAACAGATTCGTCCGGAAGGAATTTCCGACTACATTATGATGGGCGAACTCTCGCTGGACGGAAGCCTGCGCCCTATCAGCGGAGTGCTTCCCATCGCGATACAGGCGAGAAAGGAAGGCTTCAAGGGGTTGTTTGTTCCCGCGCAAAACGCGCGCGAGGCGGCCATAGTGAATGACCTCGACGTATATGGCGTCTCGCACATCACCGAACTCATCAACTTCTTTCAGGAAGGAAAACCGCTCGAAAAAACAATCGTAAATACCCGCGAAGAATTCTACAACCGCCTCGACCGGTATCCTGTGGATTTCGCTGACGTGAAGGGGCAGGAAAACATCAAGCGCGCCTTTGAAATCGCCGCTGCGGGAGGCCACAATGTGATTCTCGTGGGTCCGCCAGGAGCAGGAAAAACGATGCTCGCCAAACGCCTTCCCTCCATACTCCCTCCACTCAACCTCTCCGAAGCGCTTGAAACCACGAAGATTCACAGCGTCGCAGGAAAACTGAAAAAGAACGAGGCGCTTATCAGCACGCGTCCCTTCCGCGCACCTCATCACACTATTTCAGATGTCGCGCTTGTCGGCGGAGGGAGCTTTCCGCAACCCGGAGAAATCTCACTCGCGCACCACGGTGTGCTCTTTCTCGATGAGCTTCCGGAGTTCAAGCGCACGGTGCTGGAGGTAATGCGCCAGCCTCTCGAAGACCGCGTGGTCACCATCAGCCGAAGCCGGTTTTCAGTGGAATACCCCGCAAGCTTTATGCTGATTGCCTCCATGAATCCGTGTCCGTGCGGATTCTACAACCACCCGGAGAAGGACTGCCTGTGCGGGCCTGGTGTAGTGCAGAAGTACCTCAACAAGGTGAGTGGTCCGTTGCTCGATCGCATTGATATCCACATTGAGGTTACGCCAGTCACCTACGACCAGCTTTCGGAGTCGCGCCGCGGAGAAGGAAGCGCGGCCATCCGCGGCAGGGTAATGGCCTCGCGGGGCATGCAGGAAGACCGTTACAGAAATCATCCTGCGGTGCATTGCAATGCACAGATGGACAGCAAGCTGCTCAAAGAGTACTGCGGCATCAACGAAGCGGGGCATGTACTCATGAAAAATGCAATGAGTCGACTAAAACTATCGGCCCGCGCTTATGACCGGATACTGAAAGTTGCACGCACGATTGCGGATCTCGATCAGTCTGCTGAAATCCGCACACACCACCTCGCAGAGGCGATTCAGTACCGCAGTCTGGACAGGGAGAACTGGGCGGGTTAGAACTTACTCGGCACCACAAACTTGTAGGACAGCACAAGAATGTTATCCCGACGAACGCGCGGTATAGTAAACTCCGTCTGAACGATCCATCCCAGAGAGACAAAATTCCTCTTGTTGATTTTGCGCTCTACGTCCAACGACAGGCGCCAGTCCTGCCACTCCAGGAATTCGGCGCGTTGTATACCATGAAAGAACTCATATCCGGCTGTGAACTTTGTTTTTTTAATCCCGTCGTAGCTCACGGAAATCTTGTTTCTCCAATTCGAGTTGAGATCCCCATCTCTTGTGCTCGTCTGCTGAGAAGAGGAAAACTGAACCCGGGTTTTAAACGACACGTCCAGATCCTTTACGATCTTCCATTTTTTGCCCACAAAAAACTGAATTCTCCTTCGCCCCTGCCAGCCTGAGTCGCGCTGTACCTGACCTATCCGCACCACAACTCCGGTGCTGTAATCATTCTTCAGTTTATACTGCACACCGAAATCAGATTGCACATTTCTGAGGCGGGTCACATTTTCATCCCACCTCAATTCCGGGCCAAGCGAAAGTTCCAAATCCTTCCATGCTTCATACTCCACCGAGGCGTTCATCCATGTACCAAAATCCTGCTCCTGGGCGCGGGTCTGTTGCGACATAAGGACAAACAACAGCGCGATAAGCAGTAATCCGTAATTCTTCAAAATGAGTTCTGATTGATTTTCAAAAGCGTCTTGCCTGATATCCACAATAAGCTCGAATTGTTCATTTCCTTTGCAATAGTATGGGATACATAAGAGAAGTGCGTGGCTTCAAGCCTGAACTCGGCGAGAATTGTTTTCTCGCAGAAAATGCCGTGATTGTGGGAGACGTGGTTTGCGGCCGAGACTGCAGCTTCTGGTTCAATGCGGTTATTCGGGGCGATGTGAATGCCATTCGCTTAGGTGACCGGGTGAACGTGCAGGATAACGCAGTAATCCACTGTACCTATCAAAAGGCAGCCACCACCATTGGCAACAATGTATCCATCGGCCACAACGCAATCGTTCACGGGTGTACGATCCACGACAATGTACTCATCGGGATGGGTGCTATCGTCATGGATAATTGCGTAATTGAGTCCGGCTCCATCATCGCCGCCGGCGCTGTGCTAACTGAAGGAACCCGCGTAGCCTCCGGCTCAGTGTATGCGGGCGTGCCGGCTAAAAAGGTCAAGGAAGTTTCTCCGGAACTATTTCAGGGTGAAGTGCAGCGTATTGCCAACAACTACCTGATGTATTCCGGATGGTTTAAGGAGCAATAAGCTCACAGGTTCTCACGGACCAGGCTCTCGAGGCAATCCACGAATGCCTTGCCCTCGTTCAGACTCGGCACCAGCTGCACCTTTTCCCCTCCGTGTTCCTCAAACAACTCCTGGTATTCGTCGCCGATTTCAATGGTGGTTTCCAGACAGTCAGCCACAAACGCAGGCGAGAACACGAGCAGTTTCTTCGCCCCTTTTTTCGCAAGCTCTTCAATGACTGCGTCTGAGAACGGCTCAATCCAACCCTTTCCCAGCCGGCTTTGAAAGCACACCGTATAGCCTGACTCATTCAATCCCAATCCTTCTGCAATCAGTCGCGTGGTGGCGTAGCAGGTAGCCTTGTAGCAGAATTTATTTTCCTCGTTGATCTCATGTTCACAGCTGTGGTTGCGGCAAGCCCTGTCCTCATAGACCTTGTCCACCTGGCGCTCGGGTAAGCCGTGGTATGAAAACAACACATGATCGTATTCGGAGAGATTGAATTGCTTCCCGTTTTCAACAAATCCCCGTATGTAGTCTGGCTGATCGAAAAACTGAGAAACCACATGAATTTCGGGAATCACCCACCACTGACTGATGATTTTGAGTGCCTTGTCGATGACACTACCGCCTGAAGCAGATGCGTATTGCGGAAAGAGTGGAATAAGAATGATCTTGTCCGGATTCCAGTCCTGAATCTCCTTCAATACATTGTCCATTGAGGGATTCTGGTAGCGCATGGCCAAAAACACTTTCTCGTTATCAGCGAGCCTGGCCTGAAGCAATTTGGCCACCTCCTTTCCGGAGTGAATCAGCGGTGATCCGTTTTCAGTCCAGAGCTTTTTATATACCGCCGCGCTCTTGCGATGACGAAAAGGAACAATGATTCCGTTCACCAGCAGCTTTCTGCCCAGCCATGGGATATCAATGACCCTTGGGTCATTCAGAAACTCAGTCAGATAGCGATATACATCGCTGGGGGAAGGGCTGTCTGGTGAGCCCAGATTAACCAAAAGGATCGCGGTTTTCTTTTTCATCACAGGTGCAAAGGAACAATGAAACCCGAAATCAGGAAGGCGTGTTCACCCGCTTATCTTTGGCCACATATCAATTCTCTGCTGCATGCTTCGATCAATGACCGGCTTTGGAAAGGCCGAAAGAATAATAGGCCGGAAGAAATTCACGGTGGAAATACGGTCGCTCAACAGCAAGCAGCTCGACTTCAACCTGCGCATGCCCGGTGTATATCGTGAAAAGGAAATGGACCTGCGCACCTGGCTCAATGAGCGCATCATGCGCGGCAAATCAGATGTAATCATCTACTACGAAAGCCTGGAGGCCGAAAAGAAGATGGCCATCAACATCCCCCTGCTCGAGAGCTACTATGCTGACTTACGAGGATTTGCGGATAAAAGTGGCGTGCCTGCCGGTGACTACCTCAATGCACTCATGCGCATCCCCGATGTCTTGAAACCTGAAAACCAGGAGCTCAATGAAGACGAGTGGCTCGAGGTGGATACTCTGGTCAAAGAGGCTATGACGCGCTTCGACCAATACCGGAAGTCAGAAGGCGCGAAGCTCACCGAGGAGTTCAAAAGCAGAATTCAACTGATCATGAATTTGCGCAACGAGCTTGACGAACCCATTCGCGCAAGGCGCCAGCGCACCAGAGATAAGTTGCGCAGCAACCTGATGGAGCTTATCCCTGAAGATAAAATAGATCCCAACCGCTTTGAACAAGAAGTCATTTACTACCTCGAACGACTGGATGTTTCAGAAGAATACCAGCGGCTGCAAACCAATTGCGAGCACTTCATGGAAGAGCTTTCCGGAGAAGGTCAGGGGAAAAAACTAGGCTTCATCAGTCAGGAAATCGGTCGTGAAATCAATACCATTGGCTCGAAGGCCAACGACTCCGATATGCAGCGCATCGTGGTGAATATGAAAGACGAACTGGAAAAAATCAAGGAACAGATCAATAACGTGCTTTGAGTGAGCCGTTCATAACCGAAGGGATTTCTCATCTTTGCATTCAATCCCGTGATCAAAGGAAAAGCAATCATATTCTCCGCGCCAAGCGGAGCCGGTAAAACGACCATTGTCCGTCACCTCCTGAGCGTGCCTGATCTTCAGCTTTCCTTCTCTGTTTCTGCCACCAGCCGTCCGATCCGCGGACATGAAGTGAATGGCAAGGACTACTTCTTCATAAGCCCTGACGAATTCAGGACTCGCGCAGCAGCCGGTGATTTTCTGGAGTGGGAAGAAGTGTACAAGGACCAATACTACGGCACACTGCACACAGAAATCGAGCGCATATGGTCTGAGGGAAAAAATGTCATTTTTGATGTGGATGTCATTGGCGGACTCAACCTGAAAAAGCATTTCGGCGATAACGGACTGGCAGTATTTGTGCAGCCTCCGAGCATTGAGGTACTCCGATTCAGGCTGCGCAAAAGATCCACTGAAACCGAGGAAAAAATTGCCATGCGCATCGCAAAGGCTCAGGAAGAAATGAGCTATTCTCCGCAATTCGATTATGTGCTGACCAACGATCAACTGGAGATTGCTCTTCAGGAGGCCGAGCGCACAGTGCGTGAATTTCTTCAATCGTGAAAACCGGACTGCTCTTCGGCTCCTTTAACCCTGTTCATACGGGGCATCTCATTATCGCACAACACTTTCTCAATGAAGGCATTGCAGAAGAAGTATGGCTCGTGGTAAGTCCTCACAACCCATTCAAGGATGTCCAAACGCTTGCGCCGGTTACCGATCGTTTAACCATGGCAAGGATGGCAGTGGAGGCCAATCCCCGGATTCAGGTATGCGATATCGAGCTGTCGCTGCCCACGCCGTCTTACACGGCCAACACCCTCCGGAATTTGTTTGCCTTCTTTCCCGACAGGACGTTTACTCTGATTATCGGTGAGGACATCCTATCCGGAATGCACAACTGGAAAGACTCAGCGTGGCTTCTTTCACACATTGAACTCGCGGTTTTCCCTCGGACTGATTCCGTTGCCCCTGACCCTGCAAGTAAAATACCTCATACCGTCACCCGGGCTCCGCTCATCGGCATTTCATCCACAGCTATCCGCGCTTTATTGCAGCAGGGAAAGAGCGTGAAATACCTCGTCCCGGAAAGCGTGGAGAATTACATCCTGGAACACCAGCTCTACTCCCTTAAATAGTCCGTTAGGGAATTTGGCACGTTGCTTGTCTTAGTGAGACAACACCAAAAACGCAAAAGCCATGAACGAGTTGAAGCACAAGTACACCGCAATGAAACAGCAAGCCGTGGAAATGATGCAGCACGGTAACGTGAACGCGTACCTCGCCAAGCTTGTTGACCTCCACGACCTTCGAATGCAGATGATTCAGATCAGTTCTGCCATGTAATATCCTCAACGCTCACTTAAACTGTGAATTAATGAAAACGCCCCGGTGACCGGGGCGTTTCCTTTTCTATTCACTCTTTTCATCCGCTCCGATTCTCCACCGAAGCCCCACATAACCCATACGTCCGAACACCGGCCCCCAAACAAGTGATGCGTCGAAGTACGGACTGTCAGGCTGATCGGCTGCGATGATCGGATTCATGATCATGAAGTTGCCGAGGTTCTCGCCGCCCACATAAAACTCGAGTTTGCGGTTCACGTGGAATGCGACCTGCGCGTTAAAGATCCAGTAGGCATCACTCCACGTGTGCAGCATATACTCCTCAGGATTCGCAAACGTGGAAGGAAGTCGCTGACGACCCAGCCAGCGTGCGGTGGCATCAAACACCCACTTCGCTCCATTTTCGCTTGCTCTTGTTTCCCATGAAACATTGGTAAAAAACCGGTGCTGCGCAACAAGGGGGCGCAGCAATTCACGATCGCCATAGGTTGTCTGCGCATCCAGCCAGCGATAGGCAATGCGCCACTCCATGCGCTTCACCGGAGACCATTGAAGTTCTGCCTGAGCAGAATTCGACCAGCTCACACCGTCCAGGTTATAGAAACGCAGCTCGGTAGGCGTTTCCCAGTCTGCCACAATCTGATCCTGAAAATCGGTTCGGTAGATATCTACCGTAAACGCTGCATCGCGATAGAACAACTTGAATTTCGACCCGATCACAATGCCGAGTGTCGTGGCCCGCTCCATTCTCAAACCGAACGGCCATTTGGCTTCTCCACCTTCAATAGAAATGATCCTGTTCGAAGCAAGCATCCCAACATGGTCCATAATCAGGTTGGGCGAACGGTAGCCTGTTCCAGCCGAAATCTTCACCGATGTGCGGTCTGTAACGCTCCACCGGGCGTGAAGCCTCGGGGTAATCAACGCTCCGTAAACATTGTGATAATCACCGCGAATGCCACCGACAACGCTCAACCTGCTGCCTCTGTTCCAGGTGAATTCAGAAAAGACTCCGGGAACCGATTCAACACGGTCAAACGATGCGCTGTCCAGTTGCTCGTCATACTCATCATAGAAGTAACTCAGTCCACTCGTGAACCTCAGCTCTTCAGTAATCTCTGAAGCATACATCAGGTTCACCCTCGCTGAACGCTGCTCACCAGAATATGCCCGATTACCATAAATACCTTCCTGATTATGCCAGGTGATGTTGACCTGAGATCCGAAACTCTTCCATTCCTGCTCCGGAAAAATAAAGCCGGTCTTTGCCGAGAGCTCAGCTCTCCGGGTTTCTGTATCCACTCCCCAAAGCGCAGACTGAGCGCGTTCGCGGGGGTCAAAGTCGAATTGTCCGCTGGTATTGTGGTGCTCAGAATAGGTGAGTGCATACTCACCCCGCAATCCGCCCTTGCCGGTGTATTTCCATTCATTGCGCAGGATGCCATTCGTGAAAAGCGGATTGTCCAGAAACCCGTCGTTGTTCATGTCAAAGCGCAACTGAGAAGACGAAATATGGGCAAGCAGCGTGGACGACCATTGTTCATTCACTCGCGAGCGAATCACGGAGTTAAACTCCAGTCGCCCCTGAGAACCTGCATACGCGTTGATAAACACGCGCTCCTTCATCTCCGAGGATTTGTGAGCAACATTAATTTGCCCCGTGATGCTCTCATATCCGGCAATCACAGAGCCAGCTCCCTTAGTGATGGAGATTTCCCGTATCCAGGGCCCGGGCAAATAACCCAGCCCGTAGATCGAAGCAAGCCCGCGAACTGAAGGAATATTGTCAAACATCACCTGAGAATACTTCCCGTCAAGGCCCAGCATTTTGATCTGACGTGTGCCTGTGACCGCATCCGTGAACGATGCGTCAACTGACGCGTTTGTCTCAAAGCTCTCCGACAGGCTGCAGCACGCAGCCTTGCAGAGTTCCTTTTCACTCAGCGTTTGGAATTTCTGCGCGTCGAGCAAGTTGAGTTCCTGAGCGCGTTGCTCACCTTCGATAATTACTGTCGGACCGGCAAGTGCATCGGGGAGCACCACTTCCAGAAAGGCTCCCGGCTCAGTCACTGCTTTCTTCCATTCCGGATAGCCCGGATACTTGCAAACGAGTGTGTCCAGGCCGATTTCCGGCGCGAGTTCAAATGAACCGTCAGCTGCAGAAAAGGTGTCCGTTGATGAGCCCTGCCAGAACAGCTGTGCCATTTCCACCGGCTCCTTACCTCCGGGAAACAACACTTTGCCGCGCACTGACTGTGCAGCCGCGCTCCATGTGATCATGAAGCACAACACTATCAAGCCGTAACGCATGATCAGTGGTTGTGTTCGTGCTCCCGGTACTTACAGCAGCCGTGCACATTGAAGTAGGCTTCATCAGATGCCTGTGACTTCGAGGTATCATGTCCGGCCTTGTTCAGGAGTTCATGTAGCTTCTCCTCGTTGATTTTCTTCGGAGAATAGGTCACCGTGAGCTCGTGATTCGCGAGATTGTAGGACACTGCCTTTACCCCGGGCACATCGACCGCTCGTTCGATGCGCTCTTTGCACATTTCACAAACACCGCCTACCCAGAATACGGTGGTTACTGGTTTTTTTGACTGGGCGAAAAGAGGATTACTGATGGCTACTACGGCAGCTACGATCAGCATGGGAAAGATGGTTTTCATTGTGTGTGATTGTTCTACTTAAATGATTTCGATGATGCGACCCGAACGGGCCTTCAGCACGAACTCATCCGTAGGTGATCAACGCACAATACAACTCATATTTTGCCCTGAGGGGCGGGGGAATCTGATATGACTCTGCCGGCGCAATTGAAATGGCCGCTTCAGGCATAGTCTCAGTGGTACGTAACGGCAATGAGAAAACAGCCGGATAATTGCGAATAGTCAGTTTTTCGCCTGCAGTATGTTCCTGGTCGAGACGAAAATCGAATGACTGTTCGGTTCCGCAACCCGTTGCACAGCAGGAGGTCGCTGTGGAAGAACAGCAATCTTCTTCAGCAGTCAGTGAGATCGCAACTGACGAGCTACAGCAGCATTCATGCGCGTGGACGTGCACACCCACCGACAGCAGCGTGTACACAAAGACTACAAAAAGGCGCAATGACTGGCTCATTCCTATCTCAAAGATAGCCGAAAAAGGATTCGGACCATTCTGCCGGATTCCTAAAAACGCTGAACTATCGCATTCCAATCAGGCGAGTCCAAACTCTTCGCGGGCTGTCTGAACCCGACCGGCAAGCAACTGCGACTGTGCTGCATAATGCGATGGTCCGCCGAATGGCGCGCGAAATGAAAAGTAGAATTTGATTTTTGGTTCGGTGCCGCTTGGCCGTACTGAAATCCGGCTGCCGTCCTCCAGCACGAACTGAATCACATTGCTCACCGGGAGGTCGAGCGTTGCTTCTTTACCAGTGGCAATTTCTCTAACCACCCCTTTTTGAATATCCACGATATCCCGCACCGGTGATCCTGCCAGACGCGCCGGCGGCAACTTGCGGAAATTGCTCATCATATCATTGATCTTCTGCATGCCGTCAATGCCCTTGAGCGTAACGCTGACTAACTCATCGAAGTATAGTCCGCATGCCGAATAGATCTGCATCATCAAATCCCACATGGTCATGTTGTTCTCCCTGCACCATGCGGCTATCTCGGCGAACTTTACCGATGAAATCACCGCGTCCTTATCCCGCACAAAATCACCCGCGAGGTATCCGTAGCTCTCTTCTCCGCCGGCCACAAACTCTTCAGTGCCTTCCTTCTCGCGCATCACTCCGGCGATGTATTTGAAGCCTGTGAGCGTCTTGTAACATGGGACACCAAAATGCTCTGCAATTGCAGGAAAAAGATCCGAGGTAACCACAGTGCTGGCGATATATTGACGACCATTCAATTTCCCAAGCGACTTCCACTGGCTCAATTCGTACCACACTAGCAGGCTGCCAGCCTGATTGCCATTGAGCAGCACCATTTCTCCCCGGGGGTTTCGAATGGCAATTCCCACGCGGTCGGCATCCGGGTCATTCCCCATTAGCAAATCGGCCCTGACCTCTTCAGCCAGCTTGAGAGCAAGGCTGAGTGCGTCACGTTCTTCGGGGTTCGGAGAAACAACAGTTGGAAAATTTCCATCCGCTTTTGACTGGCTTTCCACCTCAAACACTTGAACGAAACCCGCCTTGCGCAGCGCGCGGGGAACCATCGTCTGTCCTGTACCATGAATGGCCGTGTAAACAATGCGCAGGTCCTTCGCCTTCCGAATTGCATCATGGGCATGAACCAGCCCGTCAATGCGGTCCAGATAACGCTGTTCAACCTGTTCGCCCGTGGCAGTAATCAGTGCAGGGTTCGGATCAAAGTGCACTTCGCTGATCCCTTTCACGGCCCTGACCTCATTGATGATTCCCTTGTCGTGCGGGGGAAGCACCTGAGCGCCATCTTCCCAATACACCTTGAAGCCGTTATACTCCTTCGGGTTGTGGGATGCTGTAATCACAATGCCGGCGGTGCACCTGAGTTCCCTGACAGTAAACGACAGCAGCGGCGTCGGTCGAAGTTCGGGATATAAATACACGCGGATGCCGTTTGCTGAAAGCACATCTGCCGCTGTCTGCGCAAACTCTGATGACCGGTTGCGGCAATCAAACGCGATTGCGACAGCACCTTCTCCTGCAGGCTTTTGCCGGCGGATATAGTTCGCAAGGCCCTGGGTTGCCATGCCTATGGTGTAGCGGTTCATTCGCATACTCCCCACCCCCATGATGCCGCGAAGACCTCCGGTTCCAAACTCGAGTTCACTGTGAAAGGCCTCGGTGAGTTCATGCGGATCCTCTTCAAGCATGCGCTCGATTTCGCACCGGGAGACCGGATCAAGCTCCGGGACTAGCCATGACTGCGCGCGGCGTTTGGCCGATTCGAAAAGCTCCTCTTTTGTGGTCATTGTGTGATATCGTTCAAGATGCAATCCGCAAGAGCCCTCTGCCAGGACAGGTCGGAAAATCCGGTGGCCTCAAAGAACTTCCGCGCATCCAGTTTGGAATGAAGCGGGCGCTGCGCCCTGGAGGGGTATTCCGACGTCGGCACTCCTTTGACTTTTGTATGCGCGCCACATAGGGCTATGATTTCCTCCGCAAACTCTTTCCAGCTGGTAATTCCGGATTGGGTATAGTGATAGATGCCGTATTCCGTGTGCTTTGTTTGAAGGAGAATATGATTCAACCACTTCAGCGTATCCGATGCGAGACTATGGCCGCTGGTCGGTGAGGCAAACTGATCATCGACCACGTCTAGCTCATCTTTCTCATGGGCCAACCGACGCATCGTCCGGTAAAAGTTATGCCCGTAGCGGCTGTACAGCCATGATATGCGCAGAATGAGATAGCGGTCGCACGCATTGTCTATCAACCTTTCTCCCTCCAGTTTGGTGCGCCCGTATGCATTGAGCGGCCCCGTTTCATCCGTCTCCCGGTATGGCACATCCGATTTTCCACCGAACACATAATCCGTGGAAAAATGCACGAACAGGGCATTCGCCTCAGCACAAGCCTCAGCCAAAAACTGCGGAGCTTTTGCATTGAGCAGAAACGCCATTTCTTCCTCGGACTCTGCGCGCTCCACATTGGTGTATGCCGCGCAATTGATAACTGCAGCCGGTTTCACTGATTCAATCATCTCCAGAACATGATGGCGGAGCGTGATGTCAAGACCCTGCCGGTCAGCAAACAAGAACTCAAACTCAGGAAATACGGGATGCACTTCCCTGAAGCACGAGCCGAGTTGTCCGGCACTTCCGGTAACAAGAACCAGCGGTCTGTGTGTTGGTTGATGGGTCATGCAGGTCTGCGAAAATACTCGGTGAATTTGTATTTCATGGCATCTGCTACCTTCGTGGTGGCACAATGATTGGGTGCACGCAGAAAACTAACCGCCATGATACGAGTATACCTCCTCCTTTTTGCCTTATGCCTGGCAATCGGGACACAGGCGCAGCAGCAGCGCCGGCGCACTCCCAGTCTGGCTTTCGGCGTGCAGGTGTTGCAGCCCCTCGGACAATACGGCTCCGTATATGACGGCTATCCGGCCGGGCTTTCAGGAAACTTCACCGCACCTGCCAACTCCCGGTCACCGTTCGAGTTTGGGGTTGGCTTTTCATGGAACTCGATGGGCTCACAAAATGAAGACTTAGACGTATACATCGGAGAAGATGTGGATGGCGATGACATCTATACGCCAGGCACCATGCGCATCCGCAGCAACAACTACCGCTATCTCGCCATGGCCCGTCTGAAACCGTTTACCGGCGCTGTGCAGGTTTACGGAGATGCGATTGCCGGGGCTGAGTCATTCATCACGAAAACAGACATTCAGTTTGACAACGAGGGCTACTCAGAGGTAAGCGACTCCGAGGTACAACACAGCGATTTTACGTTCAACTACGGTTGGGCTCTTGGCGCGCGCATCCGTCTTGCTACCGGGATATTTATTGATGCCCGCTTCGAAAAGCTGGAAGGCGGTATGGCGCGTTACGTGGATCCGGAAACGATTGAAATCAACGCCACCGACAACTCGCTGATGTATGAAGTGAGGGAGTCTCAGACTGACAAGTACACCTATCAGCTCGGAGTCGCGTTTCAGTTCTGACAAATACTACTTCGCGCGCATCGCCTCTACCGGATTGAGTCTTGCCGCGCTCAGCGCGGGTGCAATTCCTGAAATAACGCCAACTACAACGGCAATGCCGAGGCCCATGAAAATCCGCAACCACGGCAGAATAAACTCAAAGTCGAGGGCGAGGTTAAGCACCCCAATGACACCTCGCACGGCGAGCAGTCCCATGATGCCACCGAACAGACACAACGCGATGGATTCAAAGAGAAACTGAAGAAGAATAAAGTAATTCTTTGCGCCGATCGCCTTTTGAATGCCAATCAGATTCGTGCGCTCCTTCACGGATACAAACATGATGTTCGCGATACTGAACGCACCTACCAGGATGGCGAATATCCCGATGATCATTCCCACCACATTGAACACTCCGATGATATTGTCCACAATACCCGATATCATGGATGATTCGATGAGCGAAAAGTCGTTGGACGATTTCGGCTTCAGGCCGCGCACTTCTCTGAATACCGGTGTCATTCTGTCCTTGAGCTCTCCCACAGTAATGCCCGGCGAAGCTTTCACGATGATTTGTGAATCGGTATAGAGAGGGTTGATAATTCGCGACGCAAAGCGAATCGGAAGAATAACCTGATTGTCGAAACCCGAGCCAAAAATCGACGCTCCTTCTTTGGCGACTACTCCAATTACCTGCACCTTCAGGCCTCCCACCTTGATGTCCTTTCCAATGGCGGACGCTCCGGCAAACAATGCATCAGCTATATCAGCGCCAATAACGGCGACATTTCTGCCTCCGTCACATTCAAGAGGTAAGAAGTAGCGGCCTTCGGAAAGATCAAACGAGATCGTTTCCTTGTATTCATAGGAGACACCTGTGATGCCCGCCTCCGAGACGTAGTTATTCTTGTAAGCTACCGTCTTGACGTCATCCGCCGCAAAAGCCATTGCGCTGAATCCGATCAGCCTGTCCCGCAAGCGCTCCATATCCTTTTCAAGCGGCTGTCTGCGGCTCATGTATTTCCACCACTCGTATTCTTCCGCGCCGTCCTCCGGTCCCATCGGCCATTTTTGAATGAATACAATGTCCGAGCCGATGCTCTCCAAACTACTCTTCATATCGGCCTCCAGGCTGTCGACCACACTGAGCACGAAAATGATGGAAAAGATTCCGATGCTTACGCCGAGCAATGAGAGCGCGGTGCGCAGCTTATTGGCCACAAGGGATTCCCAGGAGAACAGAAACGTCTCCACTATGAGTCCGAGTACAAATCTCACCATGTGGTAAAGCTAACTACAGGCCTTCAAGCTTACTCCATCAATCGGATGAGCGGCCATAGATAATTTTTGTCGGGGAATCGGGTTATTGGAACTTCGCATCTCCCGTGCCTTCAATACCGATCATACGCCTCTGCATCCTCCTTGGGTGCCTTGCACTTACAGGAGTAAGTTGGTCACAGACAGGTCCGGCACGCATCCGGCGTTTTGCATCCGCCGACACGATCGCCCTCGACTCACTGAGTATTTTTCCCGGGCGCCTCGTCATCCTTCACCAGGGTGATACCCTCAGTGACTCGCTCTTCACAGTAAACTATGCTCAAGCGAGCATTGTATTCAAAGGGCAGCCGCCCGCAGACTCAATTACCGCAGTATATCAGGCCATGCCCTTCAGAATTTCCTCGGATATTGCACATAAGCGGACCGAGGATTATCTCACCGTATCAGGCCGGCCGGTAAACCGCTACCGGATTGGCCAGGGAGCAGCGTCAGAAATTCTTTTCCAGGAAGATGGTATCACCAAAAGCGGAAGCATTTCGCGGGGAATCGCATTTGGCAACGCGCAAAATCTCAGTGTCAATTCTTCACTCAATCTCCAGTTGAGCGGGAGAATCTCTGACAAATACAACCTGCTGGCTTCGGTGTCGGACGATAACATTCCCATACAGCCCGAGGGCAACAGCCAGCAACTTCAGGACTTCGATCAGGTATTCATTCAGGTATTTGATGATCGCAATAAACTCATCGCAGGAGACTTCATTCTGCGCAGACCCTCGGGCTATTTTATGAATTATTTCAAGCGGGCACAGGGAGCGTATATCTCAGTGAGCGGGCTTACACTAAATGAGGGAAAGCGGCCTGTGCAGCTCACCGCTGAGGCTTCTGCCTCAGTATCAAAAGGAAGGTTCGCGCGAAATGTTATTCAGGGCATTGAAGGAAATCAAGGGCCCTACCGCCTCACAGGAGACAATAACGAATTGTTCATCGTAATCCTCGCGGGTACAGAGGCTGTGTACATCGACGGAAGGCTCATGGAGCGAGGTCAGGACAAAGACTACATCATTGATTACAACGCGGCAGAAATCACCTTCACGCCGCGACAGCTCATTACCAAAGACAGGCGCATCACAGTGGAGTTTCAATACTCCGACAAACGCTTTGCAAGGCCTCTGCTCACAAGTTCCATTGTTGCCACCACAGCTCGCGCATCCTGTCATTTCAATTTCTTCTCAGAAAACGACGCACGCAATCAGCCGTTGCAACAGGAACTCACCGATGCAGACAAACGCATCCTGGCAGGAGCGGGTGATAACCCGCTGCGCGCGGTTACCAGCGGCGCGGACAGCGTCGGTTACAGCAACGTGAATGTACTCTACGCCCTGCGCGACTCACTCGGCTTTGATACTGTGTACGTGTATTCCGAGCATCCGGACAGCGCGTTGTACCGCGTCACATTTACGTTCGTGGGCAGTGGAAACGGTGATTATGTGGAAGACGGCTTTACCGCCAACGGCCGGAAGTTCCGTTGGATAGTACCGGAAACCGCGGGAGGACAACTTGAGCGCAAGGGCAGCTATGCGCCGGTTACAGTGCTGTTTGCACCACAAAAAAGACAAATGATTACCGCAGGAGTCAACTGGAGAAGCGGAGAGCGTAAAGACGCCGGACACTTCATTCAGTCGGAAGCAGCAATGAGCATCAATGACCTCAACACATTCTCATCCATTGACTCAGGTGACGATCAGGGATATGGAGTGCGCACCGCATACGCATGGAAAAAGGCGGCATCAGCTCCACGCGATAGCACATCGCGCAAGGCCGTGGGCTGGGAAATCGCCTCCACTTATGAGTATACAAGCCGGGATTTTTCGCGGGTGGAGCGCTTCCGGGATGTCGAGTTTGAGCGCAACTGGAATGTACTTCAGCTGGACCTTCGCAATGATCAGCACATTGCCTCTGCCACGTTAACCGCAGATATTCCCGGTGCAGGAAAGGCAGGCCTTGGAGGTGATCTTTTTGTGATTGGCGATAACTATACCGGAAGAAAAGCGCAGGCTTTTACCCGCATTCAGAACAGCAAGGGTTCACGGGCGATTTTCAACGGTTCACTTCTTGAGAGCCGCGGACAAATAAACTCTTCGTTCATCCGCCACAAGTCTGATCTCGCGCAAACCTGGAAAGGTGCGAGATTCGGCTTTCGCGACGAACATGAGTACAATCGTGTGTTCACCCGGTCGCGTGATTCATTGACATCAGCGTCTTACCGCTTCTATGACTGGGAGGTATCACTGGGAAATGCAGACACGACCAAGCGACAAATCTCCGTATTCTACAGAGACCGATGGGAGGAGCGTCCTTCGGTCACCTTATCACGCGCTTCACGCGCTGACCACTATGGCGTGGTGATGGGAATTACAGGCCGGGCGGGCAACAGAATTCGGCTTCAGGCCTTCAACCGCCGGTTGCGCATCACAGACCCGGAGCTAATCTCGCAGCAGCCTGAAAACACCCTTCTGCTTCGCGGCGAGTACTCTTTCAGATGGTGGAAAGGCCTGCTTCAAGGCACCAGTTTTTATGAAGTCGGATCCGGGCTGGAGCAGCGGCGTGAATTCATTTATCTCGAGGTTCCTGCCGGACAGGGCAACTTTGTATGGATTGATTACAACGCCAATGGCGTCCGCGATCTGAACGAATTCGAAGTGGCGCAGTTTGCATACGAAGCCAATTTCATCCGGAGCTTTGTGCAAACCAATGAATACGTCAAAACGTACAGCAATCAGTTCAGTCAGACCTTATGGATCACCCCGGCGCAGTGGTGGAAAAGCCCGGACCGGAATGTTGAAAAACTGCTTTCGCGCTTTAACAATCAGACCTCTTACCGCATAGACCGAAAGACGCAACAAGAAAGTTCCCGGGATCGTCTGAATCCGTTTGCAACTTCCATTTCCGACACGGCACTGCTATCGCTGAATGGCTCCTTCCGGAATGTGCTGTTCTTCAACAAATCAAACCCGAAATTCGGAGCTGATGTCACCGTGCAGCAAGTTTCAGGAAAATCGCTTTTAAGCAGCGGCTTCGAGTCTCGCTCCGATCAGTTCCGCCAATTGGGATTGCGGTGGAATCTGCTCCGCGACATCACGCTGCTAATAGAAGCGCGGTCAGGCGAAAAGAAGGTAGCGTCAGATGTGTTGGCGGGCCGCAATTACCAGATTGAACAAATCGCCCTGCGACCCAGAGTGAACTGGCAGCCTTCTTTCACGGCGCGCCTCGGTGTGTTCGGAGAGTATTCAGAAAAAACCAATAGTCCCGATGCGGGAGGGGAATCAGCCATACTGCGCAAAGCCGGTCTCGAATGGACCGCCAGTAGTCCGGAAAAAGGATTGGCCACTGCTAATTTTCAAGTGGTATCCATTGCATACACCGGAACGGGGAACAACTCCCTCTCATTTGATATGCTGGAAGGCCTTGCGCCTGGCGTAAACCTCACCTGGGGCGCGGGAATACAGCGAACTGTGGCAAAGAATCTACAATTGAATCTCCATTACAACGGCCGCAAGCCCGAGGAGTTAAAGACCATCCACAGCGGCGGGGTTCAAATCAGAGCGTTCTTCTGAAAAGAAGCAGCGCCGCCCCCGGGCAGCGCTGCACTGAACCTCAACCAAAACCAACCTTACATGAAAAAAGACCTTGCAGAATCACTTGTCGTTGAACACCCAGAAGCCCTGAGTGCCGGTCCGTACCGGGAGTGTGTGCTGTATCATGGCGTAATAATTTTCTACACCTAATTTCAGTCTATATTATCTGCACAACCGGACAATTGCAGCACCGGCGTCTATTTTACGGTGAACGGCATACTTCAGCGAATGATCGGCTGATGACCCGCTGAAAAGAGGCGGCCGGAATGATTTATTCACTCGACTGGCCTTCGGAAACCCCTGATTTCAGGCCATTTGAAAAAATGATGTGGAAAAGTATTTGGTGTAGAAGGAATTCGTACTATTTTCGCAGCCCGTTTTTCGGAAATAGTGAAACGGTTAGAAATCAGCAGAAATGGATACGTTGAGTTACAAAACAATCTCCGCCAATAAAGAAACGGCGCAGAAAGAGTGGTTGCTCGTGGACGCAACAGACAAGCCTCTCGGCCGCCTTTGCAGCGAAGTTGCTTCACTTCTCCGGGGCAAGCACAAGCCTCTTTTCACTCCTCATGCAGACTGCGGAGATCACGTTGTTGTAATCAACGCAGACAAGGTCCACCTCACTGGTAAGAAGTGGGATGAGAAAGTGTATATCCGTTACACAGGATATCCCGGTGGTCAGCGTTTCGCCACTCCTAAGGAAATGATGGCGAAACATCCGACCGCAATGGTTGAAATGGCTGTGCGGGGCATGCTCCCCAAAAACCGCCTCGGCCGCGAGGTTTACCGCAACCTGTATGTATATGCAGGCGCTGAACATGCTCAGCAGGCTCAAAAACCGAAAGCATACGAACTCAAAGGATAAGAACCATCAATGTCTTCAACGACCAATACCTCAGGCCGCCGCAAAAACGCCGTAGCGCGTGTATACCTTAGTGAAGGTGCCGGCAACATCACCATCAACGGAAGGGATTACAAAGACTACTTCCCTACGCTGGTCCTCCAATACAAGGTGAACCAGGCTTTTTTGGTGACCGGCAACGAAAGCAAATACGATGTGAAGGCCAACCTCAACGGTGGCGGTATCACAGGACAGGCTGAAGCCCTTCGCCTGGGTATCAGCAAAGCCCTTATCGAAATCAACCCCGAGTGGAAGTCCATGCTTAAAGAGCACGGATTGACTACCCGTGACCCGCGTATGGTCGAGCGTAAGAAGTTCGGTCAGCGCAAAGCAAGGAGGCGCTTCCAGTTCTCTAAGCGTTAATCGCCGGAGACCGCATTCCTGCTTGTTTAGCATCCAAACTGTCCGGACTCGTTTCCACCCCGGAAATGGCTACCGGATGGTTGCTTAAGTGAACGTAAACAAGAGAAAACACACATAATGGCAAGAGTAACTTTTGACGAGCTGCTGAATAGTGGCGTGCATTTCGGCCACCTCAGCCGCAAGTGGAATCCCAACATGGCCCCCTACATTTTCGGGGAGAAGAAGGGCATTCACATCATTGACCTGAACAAAACGGTTGTAAAACTGGACGAGGCTGCAAACGCACTCAGGCAGATCGCAAAGTCAGGTAAGAAAATCCTTTTCGTAGCAACCAAGAAGCAGGCAAAAGACATCGTAGCAGAGAAAGTAAGCGCGATTGGTATGCCATTCGTTACCGAGCGCTGGCCCGGTGGTATGCTCACCAATTTCGTGACCATCCGCAAGGCGGTGCGCAAGATGTCTTCCATTGAAAAGATGGAAGCGGACGGAACTGCAGCGACCATGAGCAAGCGCGAGCGCCTTCAGCTCAACCGCACACTCATGAAAATGAAGAAGAACCTCGGTTCAATTGCTGACATGAACCGCGTGCCTGCAGCACTTTTCGTAGTGGACGTGATGAAAGAGCACATCGCAGTTGCTGAAGCCAAGAAGCTCGGTATCCCGGTGTTTGCAATGGTGGATACCAACAGCGACCCGCGCCCGATCGAGTTCGCAATTCCCGCGAATGACGACGCTACCAAGTCTATCTCAAAGATCCTCGACGTGGTTATTGAAGCCATCGCCGAAGGTCTCTCTGAGCGCAAGGTAGAAAAGGATAAGAGCGAGGATGCGCCAGCCGGAGAAGCGAAAAGCGAAGGTCGTGGCCGTCGCAGAACTACTGCTCAGGCTTAATCCGGACTTCACACCGGTTTAATCATTCTCAACAAATTTTGTTTCTAAATACTATATCATGAGCATAACTGCTGCTGACGTAAATAAACTCCGCACCATTACCGGTGCAGGAATGATGGACTGCAAAAAAGCACTCACGGAGGCTGAGGGCGATTTTGACAAGGCTATTGAAATTCTCCGCAAAAAAGGCCAGAAGGTGGCTGCTAACCGCAGTGACCGCGATGCGAAGGAGGGACTGGTTATTGCCAAGCCTTCACAAGATGGCACACGCGGTGCACTGATCGTACTGAACTGCGAAACTGACTTCGTGGCCAAGAACGCTGATTTCGGCATCGTGGCAAACACCATTCTCGACCTCGCACTGGAAAAGAATCCTTCCTCGCTCGACGAGCTCAAGGCGCTCAATTACCCGGGCAGCTCACTCACCATCAGTGACAAGATCACTGAGGAAATTGGCAAAATCGGTGAGAAAATCGACCTGTCATATTTCGGTGTGGTAGCCGCTCCGCGCGTATTCTGCTACAACCACCCGGGCAATAAGCTCGCTGCCATGGTGGGCTTCAACAAAGAAACCAGTGACGATATATCCAAAGATGTAGCAATGCAGGTTGCTGCAATGGCTCCGGTTGCCCTCGACGAAACTTCTGTTCCGGAGGAGCTAAAGCTAAAGGAAATCGAAATCGGCAAAGAACAGGCAATGAATGAAGGCAAGCCGGCCGATATGGCAGAGAAGATTGCCCTTGGCCGTCTGAACAAATGGTTCAAGGAAACAACTCTCCTCAACCAGGAATTCATCAAGGACAGTAAACTGACTGTAAGCCAGTACCTGAAATCAACTGACAAGGATCTCACGGTTACCGAATTTGTGCGCTTTGCGCTGAACTAATTGTTGGTTAATCCACTCGATTACCGAAAGGCGATCCAAATGGATCGCCTTTCTTTTTACGCAAAACTGAACCAGATTTGTGCTGCCTTTGTTTGAATCTCATTTAAATCACATCATGGATCAGGCAATTAGCACTTCAACGGTTAATTTCGCCGGGTAAACGAAAGGAAATCTGCAATCACAGCTATGGCAACAGGAATATTCAAGTCTTCGCTCGTAAAAAAGTACTGGATGGCAATTACCGGTCTTTTTCTGATCACCTTTCTGATCGTCCACGCCGGTATCAACGCCATGATCTTTTTCAATGACGGCGGTCAAATGTTCAACATCTGGGCCCACTTCATGGGGTCCAACGTGCTGATCAGAACCGCAGAAATCGGATTGTTTATTGGTTTCATTGTGCACATTGTGGATGGACTGATGCTCTATTTCCAGAACCGCAAGGCACGCCCGGTGAAATACGCTTATGAAAAAGCGTCTGCCAGCAGCAAGTGGTATTCCCGAAGCATGGCGCTTCTGGGCACGTTGCTTCTGCTTTTCCTTGTGGTACACCTTGCGCATTTCTGGGTGAAAACCAGAATCACTGAGCTGTCAGTGGACCAAAAGGAAATGATGATTGACGGCCACATGTATGAAAACCTCTACGCGGAAATGGTGGTGGTATTCCAAAACCCTCTGGTCGTGGTCGTTTACGTGCTAGGCTGTGTCGCATTGCTCTATCACCTGCTTCACGGATTCCGAAGCGCATTTCAGTCGCTCGGTATCGGCCAGCACAAATACAAGAACACCATCGCCTTAGCCGGTGATGCGTTCTCCGTAATCATCAGCGTGCTATTCGCTGCAATGCCGATATGCATGTACTTCGGCCTTATCAATTAATACCCGATCGTTCTTTAATCGCCCATATGAAGCTCGACGCAAAAATCCCTGAAGGCCCGCTCGATCAGAAGTGGACCAAATACAAAAACTCCGTTCGGCTGGTCAACCCTTCCAATAAGCGGAATATTGACGTGATTGTGGTGGGAACCGGGCTTGCCGGAGCCTCAGCCGCTGCATCACTTGCAGAAATGGGCTATAAGGTGAAGGCCTTTTGCTTCCAGGACAGTCCCCGTCGCGCTCACTCCATTGCTGCGCAGGGCGGAATTAATGCTGCCAAGAACTACATGAACGATGGTGACAGCGTGTACCGCCTATTCTATGACACCATAAAAGGCGGCGACTACCGCTCCCGAGAGGCCAATGTGCACCGCCTCGCTGAAGTGAGCACGAGTATCATTGACCAGTGTGTGGCTCAGGGAGTGCCGTTCGCACGCGATTACGGCGGATTGCTCGACAACCGCTCATTCGGCGGAACTCAGGTGTCCCGTACTTTTTACGCAAAAGGACAAACCGGTCAGCAGTTGCTGCTCGGCGCCTATTCCGCGATGAGCCGCCAGATCGGAAAGGGCAATGTGCAAATGTATAACCGCCACGAGATGCTCGATCTCGTGATTGTAAATGGCAAAGCGCGCGGCATTATTGCCCGCAATCTGGTGACCGGGGAGCTTGAGCGTCATTCCGCGCACGCTGTGGTGCTGTGCACCGGCGGATACGGCAACGTATTCTTCCTGTCCACCAACGCCATGGGGTCTAACGTGACAGCAGCCTGGAGAGCGCATCGACGTGGTGCATATTTCGCCAATCCATGCTTCACGCAAATTCACCCGACCTGCATCCCGGTGAGCGGCGATCACCAGTCGAAACTCACGCTGATGTCTGAGTCGCTCCGCAACGACGGACGCATTTGGGTTCCTAAATTCAAGGAAGACGCAGAGGCAATCCGCGCAAAGAAACTCAGGCCAACTGATCTTCCAGAAGACCGCAGGGATTATTACCTCGAGCGCCGCTATCCGGCATTTGGAAACCTCGTTCCCCGCGACGTGGCCTCCCGTGCAGCAAAAGAGCGCTGCGATGCCGGTTTTGGGGTGAATGCAACAGGCGAGGCAGTATACCTCGACTTCAGCGCGGCAATCATGCGCTATGGCCGCACTGAGGCCACTGTGCGCGGTATTCACAACGCGACAGAAGATCAGATTCGCGAAATGGGTGAAAAGGTCGTGGAAGCCAAATACGGCAACCTGTTCCAGATGTACGAGCAGATTGTGGCTGAAAACCCCTACAAAACGCCCATGATGATCTATCCGGCCGTTCACTATACAATGGGTGGAATCTGGGTGGATTATGAGCTGATGACCACCATTCCGGGATGCTATGCCTGTGGTGAGGCCAACTTCAGTGATCACGGGGCCAACCGCCTCGGTGCCTCGGCGCTCATGCAGGGCCTCGCAGACGGCTACTTCGTGCTGCCTTATACGATCGGTAACTACCTCGCCGATGAGATCCGGACTGGTGCGATTTCAACGGATACTCCTGAGTTTACTGAAGCCGAAAATGCGGTGCGCCAGCGCCTCGAAGCGCTTCTGGGTGCCAATGGATCCAACCCCGTGGATTACTACCATAAGAAGTTGGGTAAAATCATGTGGGATCAATGCGGAATGGGTCGCAATGCCGATGGCCTCAAGCGAGCCATTCAAGAGATAAAGGCGCTTCGCGCCGAATTCAACGCAGGCGTGAAAGTGCCGGGAAGCATGAAAGGAATGAATCCCGAGTTGGAAAAAGCCGCACGTGTGCAGGACTTCCTTGAGCTTGGAGAGCTGATGTGCATTGATGCGCTCACCCGCGAAGAATCATGCGGTGGCCATTTCCGGGAAGAATATCAGACCGAAGACGGCGAGGCGCTTCGCATGGACGACACATTCAACTTCGTGTCTTCCTGGGAGTTTAGCGGGGACGCGTCGAATCCTGCATTGCACAAAGAAGCCCTCATCTACGAAAACATAAAAGTTTCACAACGATCATACAAGTGATATGAGCAGCGAAAACATGACCTTGAAACTCAAGATCTGGCGTCAGAAAGACAGTTTTGAAGCCGGAAAGATGGTGGATTATACCATCACCGGTGTGTCGCCGGATATGTCATTCCTTGAAATGATTGATGTGCTCAATGATGATCTCATTCGCAAAGGAGATGATCCTGTAGCGTTCGATCACGACTGCCGCGAAGGCATCTGCGGAATGTGCAGCATGTTCATCAACGGAGAAGCCCACGGCCCCAACAGAGGCGTGACCACCTGCCAGCTGCATATGCGCTCGTTCAACGACGGTGATACCATTTACATTGAACCCTGGCGCAGCCAGGGATTTCCGGTGATCAAAGACCTGATGGTAGACCGCGGCGCATTTGACCGCATCATTCAGGCGGGTGGATTTATTTCCGTGAACACCTCCGGTCGTACGCTCGACGCCAATGCAATTCCTATCGCTAAAGAAGATGCGGACACCGCGTTCGATGCAGCGACCTGCATCGGCTGCGGCGCATGTGTGGCAACCTGTCCAAACAGTTCGGCCATGCTCTTCGTGGGCGCGAAAGTGTCGCAGTTTGCGCTGCTTCCTCAAGGCCATCCGGAGCGCAAAGAGCGTGTGATGAATATGGTGAAGCAGATGGACGAAGAAGGCTTCGGCAACTGCTCCAACATCGGCGCATGTGAAGTGCAGTGTCCGAAAAACATTTCCATCGAAGTCATCGCACGCATGAACCGCGAATACTTCGGTGCACTGGTGAAGCCGGAGAACTGATTTTCATCCCTAGCATATAAAAGGTCCGTTATCGGGCCTTTTCATTCGAATTCTACTGGTTCAATTACCTGGACACCGCGCTGTCTCCCAACACCGGAGCCATTCCCTTTTCCTGCATTTTCTGGTAGAAATCACTGCCCTCAATCGCAGGCATAAGGGTAAGTGAAAACTGATATATCGGCTTGTAGAAAAAGGAATTCTCCTTCTGCTTTTCAGGAAGGATGTCATACTTCGCATCAAGCGCATTGAAGAAAAGAAACGTGATACTCAGAATGAGCAGGTAGCGCGTGAGTGAGAAGAATGCGCCTGCAGAGCTATTGAGCTTGTCGCCACCGCCTGATTTCACCTGGCTGGTAATGACCTTTCCGAGGAAATAAAGCCCCACACCAACAATCAGCAGAATCAGGATGAATGAAAATACAGGGAGGTATTCCGCCTGCACATCCATTTTGGTGCGCAACAGTGAGGTCATTCCGTCAGAAAGATGCACGGCAAGGTAGACACCTACGAAGAGCGCAAGTACCGAAAACACCTCCATAACGAATCCGTTCTTCCAGCCGCGCCAGATTGCAATTCCAATCGGAATGAGCAGTATGAGGTCGAGATAACTCACCATGATCCAAATTTCAGTGTTCGCAGTCCGGGTTTTGACGCAAGAACTACCCGATATCAACACCCTGCGTTGAATAGCACAAGGACTCATCACAGTACATTTGCACCCTAAAATCAGTTTCGAATGAACGCGTATGATGTGGTGGTTATCGGGTCAGGCCCCGGAGGTTATGTGGGAGCAATCCGCTGTGCACAGCTCGGAATGAAAACGGCTCTGATCGAGCGGTACAACAGCCTCGGCGGCACCTGCCTGAACGTCGGCTGTATTCCTTCCAAAGCCCTTCTCGACTCATCGGAGCATTATCATCAAGCCGTTCACACATTCGGTGAGCACGGCATTGACCTTAAATCAGCACCCAGGGTCAACCTGACCCAGATGATCAGGCGCAAGCAGGACGTGGTGGATCAGACGGTCGGCGGCATTCAGTTCCTGATGAAGAAAAACAAGATTGACATATACCACGGCCATGGCTCTTTTGCGGACAAAAACACCATTCAGATCGCCAAAGAAGACGGTACAACTGAGCAGATCTCAGCGAAGAATGTAATCATTGCCACCGGCTCCAAGCCGGCCAGCCTTCCCTTTATCACCATCGATAAAAAGCGCATCATTACCAGTACTGAGGCTCTTAAACTTACCGAGGTGCCGAAGCACATGGTCGTTATCGGCGGCGGTGTGATCGGTCTGGAGCTCGGCAGCGTTTACGCGCGCCTTGGCTCGAAAGTCAGTGTCGTAGAGTTCATGGACAGCATCATCCCGACAATGGATCGCACCATGGGTAAGGAGTTGCAGAAGTCGCTTAAGAAGCTGGGCTTTGAATTCTACCTCTCGCACAAAGTGAAAGAAGTCACCGCGAAAGGAAAAACCGTAACCGTAAAAGCCGACAACCACAAAGGCGAAGAACTCGTGCTCGACGCAGACTACTGTCTCGTAGCCGTAGGCAGAAAACCATACACCGATAACCTCGGGCTGGATAAAGCAGGTGTAAAACTCGATGAGCGCGGTCGTGTGGAGGTGGATGCACATCTTCAGACCAACATACCTGGTATTTATGCCATTGGTGACGTGGTCAAAGGTGCCATGCTCGCTCATAAAGCCGAAGAAGAAGGAACGTTTGTGGCCGAGGTCATTGCAGGACAAAAGCCACACATCAATTACAACCTCATCCCTGGTGTAGTCTACACCTGGCCTGAGGTCGCCAGCGTGGGATATACCGAAGAACAGCTGAAAGAATCCGGAACGCCCTATAAGGCCGGGTCATTCCCTTTCAAGGCCAGCGGTCGCGCTCGGGCCAGCATGGATACAGACGGTCTGGTAAAAGTGCTGGCGCACAAGGATACCGATGAGATTCTAGGAGTACATATGATCGGACCACGCTGTGCGGACATGATCGCCGAAGCGGTTGTCGCAATGGAATTCCGGGCAAGCGCGGAAGACATTGCCCGTATTTCGCACGCTCACCCCACATTCACTGAAAGCTTCCGCGAAGCAGCGCTGGATGCGACGGGAAAGCGTGCAATTCACATCTGATTACAACGGCATATTCGCATGCTTCTTGCGCGGGGCCTTCTCGGCTTTGTTCTGAAGCATGGCAAAAGCGCGTATAAGCTTTTCGCGGGTCTGTGAAGGAATGATCACTTCATCAATATAACCGCGCTCTGCTGCGCTGTATGGATTTGCAAAGAGGTCCGCGTATTCGGCCTCCTTCTCCTTCCACTTTGCATCCTTGTCAGCCGCTTCTGCTATCTCCTTCTTGAAGATAATTTCTGCGGCGCCTTTCGCACCCATCACGGCAATCTCTGCAGTTGGCCATGCATAGTTCATATCCGCACCGATGTGCTTGCTGTTCATTACATCGTACGCACCACCGTAGGCTTTGCGGGTGATTACTGTAACGCGCGGCACGGTGGCTTCACTGAATGCGAAGAGCAACTTTGCGCCGTTTGAAATAATACCATTCCACTCCTGATCAGTGCCCGGCAGAAAGCCCGGCACATCTTCAAACACGAGCAGCGGAATATTGAATGCATCGCAGAAACGCACAAAGCGCGCCGCCTTGTTGCTACTGCGGATATCGAGTACACCAGCGAGATAGGCGGGTTGATTAGCCACTACACCGATGCTTCTTCCGGCGAGGCGGGCAAATCCCACAATGATATTTTCCGCAAAATCCTTGTGCACTTCCATCCAACTGTTGTCATCAATGACTTCGCGAATCACATCGTGCATGTCGTAAGGCGTATTCGCATTGGCAGGAATAATGGTGTCCAGTATCGGGCGGGACTCATTCCCTGGCTTATAGTCCATTGCAGGAGCCTCTTCCTCGCAATTCTGCGGCATATAACTCACCAGCTGGCGGATCATCTGCAGGCACACGGCATCATTTGCAGCAGTAAAATGTGTCACCCCGCTCTTTGTGCTGTGTGTGGTCGCCCCTCCGAGTTCCTCGCTGGTCACTTCTTCATGGGTTACCGTTTTCACCACGTTCGGGCCGGTCACAAACATATAGCTCGTGTTTTCCACCATGAGCACGAAGTCGGTAAGCGCAGGGCTGTAGACTGCACCACCCGCGCACGGTCCCATGATCGCGCTGATCTGCGGCACCACGCCACTTGACTGTACGTTGCGGTAGAAAATATCCGCATATCCCCCGAGGGACACCACACCTTCCTGAATCCGCGCGCCGCCGCTGTCATTGAGGCCAATTACGGGCGCACCGTTCTTCATCGCAAGATCCATTACACGACAAATCTTTTGCGCATGCGCTTCCGCCAGTGAACCACCCATCACGGTAAAGTCCTGAGAGAACACGTACGCCAGACGCCCGTCAATAGTGCCGTATCCGGTCACCACGCCGTCGCCAAGGAATTTCTCCTTGTCCAGCCCGAAATTGGTGCTGCGGTGTGTCACAAGCATGCCTATTTCCTCGAATGAGCCCTCATCAAGAAGAATATCAATGCGCTCACGTGCAGTGAGCTTTCCTTTCTTGTGCTGTGCTTCCTGGCGCTTTTCTCCGCCGCCTTTAAGTGCTTCCTGCTGCTTGCTTTTGAGCAGCTCGTGTTTTTCGCTCATAGATGGGTTTTCTGGCCGGCCAAAAGTAGGTCCCGGCGGGCGAGTTTCAACCGCGGCTTACCCAACACGTGGTGCCCCTGGAATACTTTCAAGGAGGCTCCTTGTATAGGCAGTCTGGGGATGATAGAAAACCTGCTCTGCGGGGCCTGATTCTTCAATGACTCCTTTGCGCATGACCATGATGCGGTCACTCATGTAATACACCACATTCAGGTCGTGTGAAATGAACAGATAGCTCAGCGCGAACTCGTGCTTCAGTTCATTGAGCAGATTAAGGACCTGCGCCTGCACGGACACGTCGAGCGCAGAAACAGACTCATCACACACCACCACCGACGGCTCCACGGCTAACGCCCGGGCAATGACAATACGCTGACGCTGACCGCCGGAAAACTCGTGCGGGTAACGGTTCATATGCTCTTCTGAAAGACCGACTTTATGCAGCAGTTCAACTACCCGATGCTTTCTTTCCGGAGCAGAATTCCGGAGGCCATACCAGGCAATCGGTTCTTCCAATATCTGACCAATACGCATGGTTGGATTGAGCGCCGAATACGGATCCTGAAATACAATCTGGATTTCCTTCAGTGCTTGGCGTCGCTGGCGGTCGTTAGCGAGTGTCAGGCTCTTTCCGTGGAGAATAATCTCTCCGGAGTCAGGCGGAATAAGGCCCAGCAGCATTCGGCTGAGCGTCGTTTTACCACAGCCGCTTTCTCCCACCAGCCCGAGTGTTTCGCCGGTGTGCAACGAGAACGATACATCGCTCACCGCCCGAAAATCGCTGGCGGCTCCGAGCAGTTTTTTCTTTCTGTACACCTTCGTGAGGTGGTTCACCACAAGCGCCGCATCGCCTCTATCCATTACCGGAAGCGCCTTTTTGGTGACCTCCGGTCCCAGAAAATAGCCTTTGTGACCGGGATTCGGGCGGGATGCAATGAGGCGTTGCGTGTACGGGTGTGAAGGATTATTCAATACGTCGCGCGTATTGCCTGACTCCACGATTCTTCCCCGCTCCATCACAATGACTTCATCGGCAATTTCTTCTACCACGCCGAGGTCATGAGTGATAAACAGAATAGCCATTCCATATTGCACCTGAAGCTCCTTCAGCAGCTCGAGCACAGCGCGCTGTACGGTCACATCTAGAGCTGTAGTGGGTTCATCAGCAATCAGCACATCGGGTCTGCAACTTATCGCCATGGCAATCATCACGCGCTGGCGTTGACCTCCTGACATTTCGTGCGGAAACTTATCGAGTGCCTGCTCAGGATGAGGAATTCGGACTTCTTCAAACAGCCTCAGTGCCTCTTTGCGCGCTGCATGCACGGATAAGTTCAGGTGGTGCTGAAGCATCTCCACCACTTGTTCTCCGCACGTCATTACCGGATTCAGTGCAGTCATGGGCTCCTGAAAAATCATTGCGATTTTTCGGCCGCGCAATCCCGTCAACACGTCGCTTCCGGGTTTCACTTCAACTGGTTGCTCGGTTCCCGGAAGCTGTCCGTCCAGGGTAATAAGTCCTTTTGGATAGATGACAGAATTCCGGTCATGCAGGTTCAGCAGCGCCAGTGAACTCACCGATTTCCCGCTCCCTGACTCGCCCACGATGGCGGTGGTCTTACCTCTTCTCAGGTCAAATGACACCGAAAAAACAGCCGGAAAACTCTGGCCATTTTTCGAAAAGGAAACAGCCAATTCATTGGCATGAATCAGTGGGTTCATACGCTAAAATCTAACAAAAAGGCGGATTCGTGCTAGTCCCACACTATTTCTCGTCGAGTAACTGGGAAACGAAGAGCTCTATTCGATCCGTATAGTGGGTGTAGTAATCCCCGGTCCCCGGTCCATAGAATCCGGTATGGATCTTTCTCACCTCGCCCTTTTTATCCAGAAAAATCGTAGTCGGAAAAGACATAATCTTATTCAGCATAGGAAATACTTCTCCGGCCTGACGTTTTTGACCCCCGAGAAACACCGGGTAATCGAGCGCCATTTCCTTAGCCTGACTGCCAATTACCCGTGCGTTTTCTTCCATATTATCAGACCGCTCAAATGCAACCGGAATAATCTGAAGCCCCTTCGAAGAGTAGTTCCTGTGAAGTTCCTTGAGAAAGAGGCCTTCGTCTGAACAGTTGGGACACCATGACCCGAAAATCTGGACGACTGTTACTTTTTGTCTGAAGGAGTCATTGTTAAAAGCAACAGCCTTACCATTGTGGTCTGTCACGGTAAACTGAAATGGTCCGCTGTCAGGCAACACAAAAGTCAGCGAGTCGGGATCTCTCAGTTTCGCATCCTGACTGGCCACCGCATCCCATGGTTCCTGCCAGTGATTGCCACTGTAGAAGCGTCCTGCGGTTATACTATCCCCTTTGATGTTTCCCTTGAAATAAAAGAGATGAGAGCCATCCAGACAGGACAGCCAAATCAAATCTTTCTCCACCCTTCCGCTCAGGAAGCGATAGTCACCGGTCTCCGTGAGAAATGTGCCGGAGACCCCATTTTCCCAGAGGTCAAAAACCCCAATCGCCTTGTGAAAAGCCATCGTATCTCCCTTTGAAAAAGAGGCATCATAGATTTCCCGTTTCACGAGTTTGCCTTTGGAGTGTGGTGTTGCGGATATCCATTTTGCGGTGAATGGTATGGCATAATCTGCCGCGCGGGTGGGGTCGGTGAAGTTTCCGGTTATCAGTGAATCCGCAATGACTTTGGCGGACAAGAATGTCTGGAAATAAGGAAACTTAAATGAAATGCTGTCGCCTTTCGTGCTCACAGAATCAAGGGCAATCACTTCGCTGTTGTTTTTCACAAACACGTGTCCGGCGCTATCCACTTCCATTCGCACGGGAATTAGCACCGATGAGTCAGAAATCGAAAACTCCATGAGCCAATCACCTGGCTTCAGATGCGAAGGCCCGCGGTGCGACTCTTCCCTGCATCCGGAGAGTATTACGACAAGAATTAATACAATTACTGAGAGGCGCACAGCACGTCAATTTAGGGTTTGAGCGGGCAAAGTAACACCAAGTCAATCCTTACATCGGGATTAACCACTCTATTCTCCGGGAATTTTTCGCCGGAAGCGGGACGCCTAAAAGTCGAATTTAATACCCTGAGCTAATGGAAGGCTGGTAGAATAATTGATTGTGTTCGTCTGTCGGCGCATGTAATTTTTCCATGCATCGGAGCCGCTTTCACGCCCACCGCCGGTTTCCTTTTCTCCGCCGAATGCACCGCCGATCTCAGCTCCACTGGTCCCGATATTCACATTGGCGATTCCACAATCAGAGCCGTTCTGACTCAGGAATAATTCCGCCTCACGCATATTGGTGGTCATGATGGCGCTCGACAATCCCTGCTTCACCCCGTTCTGCATGGCAATGGCCTCTTCCAGATCGCGGTACTTCATGATGTAAAGAATCGGCGCGAATGTCTCGTGCTGCACTATCGGTAATGAACTGTCCTTGACCTCAATGATGCAGGGCTTTACATAGCATCCGCTTTCATAGCCCGGGCCGGAAAGCACGCCTCCTTCCACCACCACTTTACCACCTTGCTCGATGGATGCCTTGATGGATGCCTCATACATCAGCACGGCGGCCTTATCAATCAGTGGTCCCATGTGGTTGTGCTGATCCAGCGGATTGCCGATTCTGATTTGGCCATATGCGGCTACCAGCTTGTTTTTTACTTCTTCAAACACGGATTCGTGAATGATCAGCCGACGCGTGGTCGTGCAGCGCTGACCGGCTGTTCCGCACGCGCCAAACACCGCACCGATAATGGTCATCTGAAGATCCGCATGTGGAGTTACGATAATGGCATTGTTGCCTCCCAACTCAAGCAGTGAACGCCCAAAGCGCTCTGCCACGGCGGCACCTACAATTCGTCCCATACGCGTGCTACCGGTAGCCGACACCAGTGGTACGCGCTCGTCACGGGTGAGCATCTCCCCGACTTTATAGTCGCCGGTTATAATGCACGAAATGCCTTCAGGGAGATCATTCGCTGCGGCCACTTCATTCCAGATATTCTGACACGCCACAGCGCACAGCGGGGCTTTCTCAGAGGCCTTCCACACACATACGTCTCCGCACACCCACGCAAGGGCTGAATTCCAGCTCCACACGGCAACCGGGAAATTGAATGCGGAGATGATTCCGACAATTCCCAGCGGATGCCACTGCTCGTACATCCGGTGCCCCGGACGCTCACTGTGCATGGTCAGTCCGTAGAGCTGTCGGCTAAGTCCCACGGCAAAGTCGCAGATATCAATCATCTCCTGCACTTCGCCGAGACCTTCCTGCAGCGACTTTCCCATCTCATAACTCACGAGTTTTCCGAGTTCTTCCTTATGTGCACGGAGGCGCTCGCCGAACTGACGCACTATCTCACCGCGCTTCGGTGCCGGCACGTTTCTCCACCAGGTAAAAGCCTTTACCGCGCTCTCCATCACCCGTGCATATTCTTCGGGAGTCGTGGTGGCTACGCTCCCGATGAGTGCACCGTCAACCGGTGAAAATGAATCGATCACCGGTCCGTTGCCGGTAAACTCCCTTCCTGTACTGGTGCCATAGTTGGTTTCGCGGATTCCCAATGAACGGAATGTGCTCTTCTCTGTCAATTCGCTGGTCTGCATGCTTGCGTTTTTTAAGGGCACAAAGGTAGTGCTCCGCCTTTCAGCAGAGGTGACTGATGTTCCACATGAAAAAACGGGATTAGTCCTCAGGAGTAGTCACGTCCACCGGAATGCGCTCATCGCGATTGGCAACTTCCCAGGCTGTGTGAAAAATCAGCCGTCCTATCCGGGCCATTTTTTCATACCTGATTTTTTCGGCGTCATCACCCGGACGGTGGTAATCCTCATGCACACCACTAAAGTAAAAAATCACGGGAATATTCCTGCGGGCAAAGTTGTAGTGATCGGAACGGTAGTAGAACCGGTTGGGGTCATTCGGGTCATTAAACGTGTAATCCAACTCCAGCTGAGTATGTGTTGCATTGGCCTCCTCCGAGATGCGGTGAAGCTGCGTGCTGAGCTTGTCTGAACCTATGAGATAGACGTAGTTTTCATTATCTGCATGTTCCTCATCCACCCGTCCGATCATATCAATATTCAGATTACACACGGTGCCCTCCAGCGGATGTGTGGGAAATTCAGTATACCACTCACTGCCCAGCAGACCTTTTTCTTCTCCGCTTACATGCAAAATCATGACACTTCTCCTCGGGCCCACGCCGGCTTGTTTGGCCTCCAACAATGCTTCTGCAAGTTCCATGGCAGTCACTGTTCCTGATCCGTCATCATCCGCTCCGTTATGGATTTCACCATTGATCACTCCTACATGATCATAATGAGCGGATATAACCACCACCTCATCCCGCAGCTGTTCATCCGTGCCTTCAATCAATGCAATCACATTGTGCGAAACCATACGGTCTGCGCTTATTCTTACCGCCACTTTTCCGCTGAGTGTGCCGGCTTTCACTGCTGCCTTTCCATTCTTATTCCACTTTTCGGCGAGCACACTGAGGTTCTTCTTGAACAGCTTCTGAACAATGGCATCTCCGACCCTGGGTGAAACGAAAAAGAACGGAAGCGCATTCTCGTTGACCTCCTCCATTCCCTCGGGATAATCCAGACTCAGCCGCGGAGATTCCAGCCAAAAACGAACTCTTGGAATAAATCGGTCATAGTCCTGTTGGACTATAATCAAGGCGCGGGCTCCGCGTGCCTCAGCTGCATCAATCTTCATTCCCGGATCGTTGGACCATTCCCCGGATTCTTTGTCTCCTGATAACACGAATGTTCCATCCTTCGATCTTGGTTCACCGGAAAGGCAAATAACCACTTTACCCTGTACCGACATTTTTGAAGAATAATCTGAATACTTGTTATCGTCTATTCCATAACCCACAAAGACTACATCATTCAGTAGCAGATCGGATTCTTTGTTCCCCGTGAAAAAGTAGAAGTCATCAATGAACTTGTACTGCGCTCCTTCCAGGTCGAGAAACGATTCTATGATGCGCTCCTGCTTCAAAGGAAACTCCTGAAGATAGGATCCCTGATTACCACCCGGGATACCGAGAGTGCGGTAATATTCTAACAGAAACTCTGCTGCCTTAAGCTGACCGGGCTTCCCCGTTTCTCTGCCTTCAAATTCATCGGCAGCAATAATCGTGAGGTGCTCACGCAGTTCTTCCGCTGTAATTCCCGCTGCATATTTTTCTGCAGGATGTTGCGCATAAGCCTGATTCACGTGAAAAATCAGCACTACCGCCAACCAAACAATGCCACTTCTCATACGCAAGAAATCTTATTGACTCTGTTTTGATGCCTTCCGCCTTCAAACGGTGTGGACAGAAATGCCTGAACCATTTCAAGGGCTAGCTCCTTACTGACAAAGCGCGCTGGTATGCAAATGATGTTCGCATCATTGTGTTGTCTCGCAAGCCTCGCAATCTCCGGCGTCCAGCACAATGCCGCACGGATTCCCTGGTGTTTGTTCGCTGTAATACACACTCCGTTGGCCGATCCGCAGATCAATATGCCCATGCCCGTTCCTTCTTCTACTGCCAATGCCACCGGATGTGCGAAATCCGGATAATCCACGCTTTCACCTGAATACGTTCCGTGATCCTGAATGTCGTATTCGCTGAGCTGCCCGATAAGCCATGCCTTGAGCTCAAAACCAGCGTGATCCCCCCCTATCTGTACGTGCATACGTGGTATGAAATTAGTGTCGGCCTAAAGATAATGGCATTCCTCCTGGCAAAAGAAGCCATTCATACCAACTAACTCTTTTTAGATCAGTGCACTATGATTCACGTGAAAACCAACTAACAGCAAATTCCGAAAAACGCTCATATCCGGTTGACAATTTTCAAGCAACTTCGTTTGCTATTCACATAACAATGATGCAATAGAAAATGTCCATACTCATTCCTATTCGGATAGCATGCGAATATTCCCGCATTTCACACAGCGATATGCACAAATTAACACACCCTAACCCATACTTTTTATGCTGCCCCTGGTTTATCCCTATATTGTGAACATCTACGCAACCTGCTCGATGCCAATGGACATTGATTCTCATAACCTGTTCACATTACCTGATCCGCGGTGTATAACTCCAAATGTCAAGGAAATCACACCTCCCATTACGAACACTATCAACACCCCTATATCATACTACTATTCTCTTTTAAAAAGGAATATGATTAGTATATGTAAACAACTAAATCCTGTCAGTTCCGGTTTTGTCCGACTGTGTGGGTTGACCTTTGCGGCATGGTTGATTCTTACTCCGGTTGGCGCTCAGGATGGATTTACTCGGTTCTACTATCCCGATGGCAGCGTATCCAGTGAAGGTAGTATGCGAAGCGGTCGTCCGGACGGATACTGGAAAACATATTATCCCGGCGGGATACTCAAGTCTGAGGGCAATAGACTGAACTTTATGCTTGATTCGGTCTGGGTCTTTTACCGGGAGGACGGGACGGCGGAGCGAAGCATCACCTACCGCAATGATGTAAAGAACGGAATCGAAAAGACCTATGATCTCGCAGGCAAGATATCTGAGGAATTTACCAATGAAAACAATATCCGGCAGGGCCCGGCCCGGGCGTTTTATCCGAGCGGAGAACTCTGGAAAACATGGCAGTTTGTAAATAACAAAGAAGAAGGTAAGCTGACCGAATATGCCAGGGACGGGCGGGTGATTACGCTTATCACGTATCGGAACGGGTTCATCTATGCGTCGGAGAAGGTTAACCGCTACGATGAGTCAGGGCAGCGAACAGGTACATGGAAAGACCTTTATCCGAATCAGCAGATCAAAGAAGAAGGCAACTGGACATCAGGAAAACGCAATGGGGTATTCAAGTTTTACGACCGAAAGGGATTTCTCGAAAAGATTGAGAAATATGTGAATGGAGAGTTAGCGACTGATGTTACTGATGACACTTCTATTCTCGATATCCGCCGGGAATACGATGAAAACGGACGGGTGCGCAGTGTAGGTAGCTACCGCGAAGGAAAGAAACACGGTACCTTCAGAAAGTATGATGAGAACGGAAAGGAAATCGCTGCCGAATTGTATGAGGCGGATGTAGTTACCGGAACCGGACGGGTGGATTCGCTGAACAGAAGACAAGGGCCGTGGAAGCTCTTTTATTCCGATGGTAAATTGCGCGCTGAAGGATCATACATCAATGGCCTGAGGGAAGGTGCCTGGACGTTCTTTTTCTCCTCGGGAAAGGTGGAGCAAAAGGGTTCATACAAAGAAGATCTTCCTACCGGACAATGGAATTGGTTCTACCGCGACGGGTTATTGCACCGTGATGAGACCTATCGAAGAGGAAAAGAAGACGGTCACGCTGTGGAATATGATTCGCTGGGAATTGTGATTAATGAAGGTGATTTCGTGGATGGATTGAAATCAGGCCAGTGGAAACTTACTATTAATGACCATACAGAGCAGGGTGAGTATGTGGATGGAGAGCGAAATGGCATTTGGGTGTGGTATTTTGAAAACGGAAACAAAGCATTTGAAGGAGAATACGCGTTAGGCATTCCGGTCGGTAAGCACAAATACTGGCATCATAACGGGGTGGTGAAAATGAAAGGAGCATACGAAGCAGGGGAACTCGACGGGGAATGGCAATACTTTGATGAAACCGGAATGCTCATAGTTGAAACTGAATATGATCAGGGGCGTGCTGTGCGGATCAACGGACAAAAAATCAAGCTTCCGGCAAGTCGGAATGAACAGGAATGAGCGACATGCTTTCAAAAATCCGGAAGAACAGTGAGGATATTTTGGCGGTGGTCAATCTGCCCGGATTTGACGTGGTTGAAGGCAGTGAGCGGTTTTTTTCCACCTGTGCGGTGAGCGCGGAATATGCGGCTGGCAAGTCGTTGTTCAGTTTACTGGGTATGGATGTGGAGGAATCTGAACGTGCGCGCATAGCCTCTGAGCTGCAACACTCAGGTATTGCCACACGTTCATTGACTGAATTGGTCAGGCTTGAGTTTTTTGCAATGTACACAGCCAATCACGAGCGTGCTCTGGTGCGCCTTTCGGGAGTAGAAGAGAACTCTGCGGAGAAGCGTTTCAGAACACTGATTGATAATAACGTTGCAGGCATTTTTCAAAGCAGCCTCGAAGGCATTTTACTGGATTGCAATCAGGCTTTCTGTGACATGCTTGGTTATGAAGGTCGAGAGGAAATGACGGGTATGGACACTGCCGCGTTGTACTTCACGAATGAATCGCGCAGCGGATTCATCGCAGAATTGCGCGGGAAAGGCAGACTGATCAACTACGAAATTGAGCTTCGCAGAAAGGATGGATCACAGATATTCTGTCTGGAGAATACGCACCTCCAGGTCAATGAGCTGGGAAAAGAAACAATTAATGGAACAATCGTAGATATTACTGCGCAAAAGAGAGCGGAGGATGCGATTGCAGAAAGTGAAGAGCGTTTTGCCACACTTGCTTCAGTTTCTCATGAAGCGGTTGTGTTTCTGGATAACAATGAAATCGTGGATTGCAACGAGCAGTTTGTGAATCTGTTCGGATACATGACTCCAAAGGAAGTGATTGGTAAACTGATTACTGAGTTTATCACCGCCCAGGACGTCCGCAAGCTCACAATGGCCATGGATATTTCGAGTGCGAACAAGCTTGAATTGCGTTGTTTTACACGCGAGTCTAAGCTGCTTGTGCTTGAATCATCTGGTATCGATATGCGCATCCGTGGAAGATCGCGGCGGGTTTTTGTAATGGCGGATATTACTTCCCGGAAGAAGACTGAGTTTGCACTGGAGCAAACAGTATTGCGACTGCGCAACGTATTAGAAAACGCACCCAATGCCATTGTGATCACAACAGGCGGAAGAATCCGCTACTCCAACCAGGCGGCGCTTACCCTCATAGGATTCGAGGATGAAGATGATTTGTACGATCGCGAATTTTTGAGATATATCGCGCCTGAGTATGCGGCGGAAATTCTGGAAGATATGCACACTGTATCTCAGGGCGGTGAGGCAGACTATAAAGAAATCCGAATCTCGAGAAACGATGGATCACAGGTCGATATAGGACTGAAATCTACACTTACAGTGTTCGAGAACAAGCCGTCGATTCAGATTTCAATCACTGATATCAGTGAGCGTGTAAAACTTGTTCAGGAGCAAATGCGCACGCGGATTGTGGAAGAGATCAACGTTGTACTCAAACACGAAATCGAAGAGCATAAGGATACTCAGTTGAAGCTGCTGGAGCAGGAGAAATACACGCGAAGCCTGATTGATAGCTCGCTGGATATGATTGTGGCATGTGATACGGATTTCCGTATCACAGAATTCAACAAAGCAGCCGAAGAGGAGTATGGCAGGAAGCGCAGTGATATGATTAAGGAGGATATTGCGTTGCTGTTTGCCTCCCCGTCTGATGCGGATGCATTCAAAGAGGCCCTGGAAAAAAACAAGGAGTTTTTTGGGGAATTGATGAACCAGAGAAAAGGCGGTAAACAATTTCACGGCCTGATGTCTATGAACGTGATCCGGAACAGTGGCGGTAAAGCAAGAGGCTATATCGGAATTCTGCGAGACATCACTGACTTCCGGGCCAATGAACGCAAGGCCCTCGAACAAAAGGCTAAACTGGAGTCCATTTTTAATAGTACCGAAAACCTTATGATGTGGACCATGGACAGGCATTGCAGATTGACTTCCATGAACGCTAACTTTCATCGATGGGCGAAGCAGATATTAGGAAAGAAAGTGAAGCCAGGTGATGATGTATCGGAACTGTTGCGTACCAACATTGACAATAATGTCTATCAGGGACAGCTCGAGGCATTTGAAATAGCCTTTGAAGGACGTCCACAGCAGTTTGAACTGGCGCTCCGACCTCACGATGGGGAGGTGATCTGGCTGGAGACGTTTGTAAATCCCGTATACGTGGATGATAAGCAGGAGGAAGTGTCCTGTCTGGTATATGACACCACCGATCGCAAGCAGATAGAAAAGCGAATCCGCGACTCACTGAAGGAAAAGGAAGTACTCCTCCAGGAGATCCACCACAGGGTGAAAAACAACCTGCAAGTAATCAGCAGCATTCTCAATCTGCAAGCGTCATACGTGACCGACGACAAAACGCTCGATATTCTTGAGGAAAGCCAGAACAGAATAAAAAGCATGTCGTTCATACATGAGACACTTTATCGGACGACCGATTTCAGCAGTATCAACTTTTCAGAATACCTCCGCACACTGGCCTATAACCTCATTCAGAGCTATCGTCTGAAGAAATACAGCGTGAGGCTGCATCCAAACCTGGATGATATAGCAGTGCATATCGATCAGGCCATACCATGCGGACTTATTGTGAATGAACTCATCAGCAATGCGCTGAAGTATGCTTTTCCGGAAGGCACAGAAGGAAATCTCCGTCTGGACCTTCATAAGAAGAAGGATACGCTGACCCTCCGAATCGCCGATGATGGAGTCGGGTTACCCAGCAATTTCAGGTATGACAAAACGGATTCGCTCGGGGTTCAGCTGGTCTACACCCTTACCGAACAACTGGACGGCACCATTGAGGTCAACAGCCAGCCTGGAAAGGGCACGGAGTTTATCATTACTTTTGATTTGTTGAAACCTAAAGAGCACTCCGAAGAATAATGGCTATACAAATTCTCGTCGTAGAAGACGAAAGCATCGTGAGAAAGGATATCGAGCGCAGCCTCATGCGGCTGGGATATCAGATTGCCGGACAGGCGGACACTGGCGAGAAGGCGATTGAAATTGCCGGGAAGACCAAGCCTGACATTGCGCTCATGGACATTATGCTCAAGGGTGATATGACTGGAATTGAGGCGGCCGAAATCATCAAAACACGGCAGGATATTCCGGTAATCTTTTTAACCGCTTACGCCGACGATGCCACACTGAGCAAAGCGAAAATCACAGAGCCGCACGGTTATATCCTGAAGCCGTTCAAGGAAGTGGATCTTCATACAACCATTGAAATGGCGCTGCACAAGCATAAGCGCGAACAGGAAATCAAAGTTGAAAATGAACTGCTGCGGTCGCTTACAAGCTATAAGGCCACGGCGGAATACCTCTTCATCAAGCACCAGTCGCGGCTGATGAAAATCAATACCGCTGACGTGTACTACGTGGAAGCACTGAAGGATTATGTGCAGGTTATTACCAAGGACCAGAAGTTCATCATACATACCACCATGAAGGATGTTGAGAAAAAACTCCCTTCCAAAGTGTTTCAACGGGTGCACCGCTCATTCATAGTTAATATGGATAAAGTACTCTTCATTCAGGCTGGTGACCTTGTGATCGCCGACGGGGATGTGCAGAAGGAAATTCCGGTAGGAGGAAACTACCGCGATGAACTTTCCGAGCGCATCAACGTGCTTTGATCAGATACGATATCACCGCAATAGCATGACCGTACCTTGCATCCGTTGGATTACCGGACTGTGTTCTGTGCGGTAGTCAATCTGCCAGTTGTACGCTCCGTCAGGAGACATTTCGCCCTCGTTGAGGTATTGTCCATTCCAGCAACCGTCGAGGTCATTGGTCTGATAAACAGTGTTTCCCCATCGGTTGAAAATCGTAAGCGAATAAAGAGTAGGCCGGAAACCGGACATGACTGGTTTGAAGCCTTCATTATGTCCGTTTCCATCGGGTGTAAAGGCATTGGGGATGTAAATCAACGCCTCTTCATTCACCCGGAAATTGCGCGTTGCGGTGTCAGCACAACCGAACGTGTTTTCTACGATTTGAGTGATTAGAAATTCATCCCAGATGGAATACTGATGCACTCCACTCGAAAACGAGGCAGTCGTACCGTCGCCGAAATGGTATTCCCAGGAATTCACATCGGCACTTGCCTGATTGACGATCTGCACAGTTGGGTTGGACATGAATGCCTCTTCACTCGCAAGGGAGAATCCTGCTTGCGGAACGGGGTACACGTGCACCGCCTGTTGCTCAGTGTATGAGTCGGAGCAGCCGGCTTCAGTAGTCACCACCAGCGTGACATCATACATTCCGGGGCCCGGGGCATAAACTGCAGAAGACGCAGAGCTGCTTACCAGTTGATCGTCGAAGTACCAGGCGTAGTTGACCAAATCTGAAGGCGCATCCACCTCACTCAGGTCGAGCAAGCCGATGGGAAGATTCCCACACACCGCATCCACATCCAGTACAAATGAAGACTGTGGAGTCGGATATACCATCACGTTCTGAGTAAGTGCAGTGGTGCAGCCAAGATTGGAAGTCACCGTGAGTGAAATGAGCTGATTACCTGCCGAAGCGAAAAGGTGATCAGCCTGTGCGCCTGTTTCGGTTATGCCGGAGTTGCCAAAGGCCCAGGTGTATCCCGTCACGCCACCGTAATCAATGGATGCTATGCCCACGAAGATGATCTCTGCGCCGGCGCAGGCCGGACTATGAGTCATGGCCACAACTGGCGCAGGCCGAACAAGCACATCCTGAGTGATTGAGGTATCACAACCGGTAGATGAGGTCACGGTAAGCGTCATTGCGGCATTGGTATTTTCAACGTACACATATTCAATCTGATCGCCGCTGCCTGCAGGACCGTCATTCGCTAACCACTCCCAAGAAACGATGTCGCCTGATTCAATGGTACTGGTTGAAGTAAACAGGGTGGGATCATTCTCGCACGCCACGGTGTATGTGAAGGCAGCCAGCGGAACGGATTCGATAGCGAAGGAACCGGATGAAGTGCTTACACAGCCCTGATCGCTGGTCATGGATACGGCATAAGGATAAGTGCCGGCACTGGCCATGAGCACATTGGCAGGATCAAAACCGGTGTGCAGAGAATCACCCAGATTCCAGATGATTTGTGAAATTGATCCGCTGGAGACGGTACTGGTGTTTACAATGTCGAGCGGCAGATCAAGGCACGTTGGATTGATGACCACGTCAATTTCCGGCGATGGGGTCACCATAATATCTGTGGTCGCCGTATTTACACAACCATTGGCGTCCTGATACACATATACCACAGGATACAATCCCTCGCCGCTGGCAGGATCGAAGCTCGTTGCCGGATTGCCCCCTATGGTGTACAGTCCTCCGGCGGGTGTTCCGCCGTTCAGAATGATCGGGCCGGAATTGTCGCAGAGCGCTCCCGGATTCGTGAATTGCACCTCAGGCAGAGCGAAAATCTCAATGAGTTGTTCTGCGGTGCTTGAACATCCGTTAGCATCAGTGAAGTTATATTCTACCATGTAAACGCCCACTGCGGAAGACGGATTGAATGTTGCGGCCGGTGTGCCGTCGATGCTGTAAAATCCGCCGTTTCCGGCAGGAGATCCACCATCGAGCAAGAATTCCGGCTGTCCCTGACATACGGATGCCGGTGCGCTTAATGTCACTACTGGAAGAGCATTGACCTGAATGGTGATTTCGTGCACACTTGTGCAATCCCCGTAATAACCGGTGAGTGTAAAGGTGTCAGTGCTTGGCGGAGTGAGTACAAACTCTCCCGCATTTCCGGTGGCTTGATAGGGCGTTCCGGATTCCCAGATGTGGGTATCTCCGTTGACTATAGTAATCGCAGTGCTTTCACCCGCACAAATCGTATCATTAAGTGTGAAGTTCAGACTGAACTGTTCCACTACAATGGGCTCAGCGCATTCGATGAGCACGTTGCAACCATTGGGGTCGGTCATGATGAGCTGCGGGCAGTATGTTCCTGCCTCGAGGTAGGTATGCGAACTGACTGTGCTGCCCGACGGATCACCGTAACCATCATTGAAATCCCAGAAGTAGTTGAAGTAGGTGTCGTTCGGGTTGAACGCAGTCAGTGTGATGTCAAACGGAGCGCAGTTCACATCATCAAGATCGGCAGTGAATGGCCCGATCATTCCGGCGAAATTGAAAATGTCATTGACCACGATCGTGTCGGCGCATCCAGTGGAATTGGATGCGATGAGAGTCACATCATAAACCCCGAGCGGATATGTGTGATAAGCGACTTCTCCTGAACCGGTCTGACCATCTCCAAAATCCCAAAACAATTCATCGTAGGTTCCGGTGGTTGTGCTGGTAAAGGCCACCCCATAGAGGCAGCTGTTAAAAGCACTTGAAAAAGTGAATGACGCTTCCGGAGTGAGCACATTCACTGCCGCAGGCACACAGGTTGTGCGGGCACAGCCTGATGCATTTACAGCAGTCAGACACACCTCGTACACACCGCTGTGAGCGTACACGTGGGCAGGATTGGCGTCAGTTGATGCGTTATTACTACCCGACAGCGGATCACCAAATGACCAGGCGTATGACAATGCGTTTCCTTCGGTCGTGTTGGTGAATTGCACGATGTCATCCGCACAGGTGTTAGGGCTGTTTACCGTGAATGCCGGAATGACCGGAAAGTCCGCAGGAATATCATGGGTAACCGTTGATACACATCCACCGGCATCTGTGGCCGTCAAAGTCACAGAAAGAGAGTCACCATAAGGATAAGGTGCAGTGTATTCGTGCTGTGGATTTTCAATACTGGACACAGCACCATCGCCGAAGTCCCATAACCAACTCGCGAGGTTGTTCCCGCCCGGATCAAACGCCAGCTCTACGGTATTGCACAGGTCGAGGATAGTCCACGTAAAGTCGGCAAAGTCGGTGCCTGAATCAGCACACACTGCCGAAGGATAAAAGGCCTCTGCCACACAACCGAATCCGTCGGTGGTAGTCAGGGTGATATCGTAACAACCGGCGTTCTCAAAGACGAGTGTAGGCCAAAAGTTCTGAGAAGCAGTGTATTCGTTATGCTCGGTATATCCGTTGTGGGTGTAGTCCACAACCCAGCGGTCGAGCAGATCGTTCCACTCCACATTCACGATGTCTCCGTTGGAGATGCTAAGGTGCCAGGCGCTGGACTGCGCAGACGTGGAGAGTTGAACAAGTGCAGGCGGGCAATCCGTGGTCAGGATGAAGTCCATCGACGGATCAGGAGGAAACAAATTCAGCGTTGCAGAAGACTCATCCGGACATCCGAGGAGGTCATTAATGGCGGTTAAAGTGACTTCATAGCTGCCAGGCCCGGGGAATGTATGCGTGGGGTTTTCGTTGCCGGTAACTGGCGGGCTTCCGTCTCCAAAGTCCCAGATCAGCTGATCTGCCTCGATCGAAAGATCTCCAAAGATGACTTCGTATAGGTTCGCGCAATCCACATTGAAGTCAAAGATGGATACAGGAGGAGTGATATACATATAGTCCTCAAAGAGAACGGTGGTATTGCACGCCTGATTGAATACGGTGAGTGTAATATCGAAGTAGCCGGTATCCTGATAGTCGTGCGTCAGGCATAGTTCACCATCATTCAAAGTGAACCAGCCAGTGGCGTCGCCGAAGTTCCAGGAATATTGGTTTCCATCGGATGCCGGAATGCAGAATTCGACGGAGAGGCCTGCGCACGATACGGTGGCGCTGGACGTGAAGTTCGTTGCTGCCGCAGTGAGCACGGTCACCTGGTTGGGCGAGGTGTACACAGCAGTGCAACCGGAGGCAGTTTCTGCAATGACAGTGATCGGATACATTCCCGCTTCCGGAAAGCTGAATGTGGGATTCTGACCGGTGTAATCAGCGATCATATCGCCATCCAAATCCCATGACCAGTTCACTACAGGACTCGCTGATGTCACGTTGATATTGGTTATTTCAAACGCTTCTTCTGCACAGATGTAGCCCGGATTTTCGAACGAAATGGACGGTGGCTGAATGATGATCATGTTGTTCTGTGTGGCCTCCGCGGAACACCCGTTCGCATTGGTGGACAGGAGCGTAATGTGATGGTTTCCGGGTGAATTGAACGTGTAGGTAAACGGACTGCCAGTTCCTACGCTTTGTCCGTTCACAAACCAGTTGGCCGTAATTCCTGTTCCGGATGTGTTGTTGATGAAGGTTACCTCAAATGGCGCCTCACAGGAGTAGGTCTGATCGGCCGAAAAGGAGACCGCAAGACCTGGCAACACGGTGATTGTCGGCCCGGTGAATGTGGCGCTGCACGTGGGTGAATAAGTGGCCGTCAGCGTGGGCGTGTATGTCCCGGGGGTGTCGAAAACATAAACAGGATTCGCCGAAAAGGAATCAGTGATTTCGTCGCCATTGAAATTCCAGGAATATTGACCCGCGGCGGGAGTGGTCTGATTGGTGAAGCTCACAGCAGATCCTGCGCATACGGAGGTATTATTCACCGTAAAAAAAGGACTGGCCTGACTCAGAATGACCACATTCTGACAGGTTTCAGAGACGCATCCATTGGCATCAGTTACCTCTGCACAAACAGCGTAGGTGCCGGGTTGCTCAAAGGTGTGCGCAATCAGTCCAGTTCCGGTTTGCGATGCTGCGCCTGAAGTACCGAATGTCCATGCTGTGGTTACTTCTCCGATGCCTGTGGAGTTATTGTTGAAAGTGACAATCGCAGGCAGAGGGCAGGTAGCAGACGAAGAGGCCATGAATTGAGCGGTTGGAGTTGTGTTCACGACCTGAATCATACCTGGATTGGCCACTGATGCGAAGCATCCGTTGACATCCTGAATGGAAAGTACAGGGGTATAAGTTCCCACCTGCGGGTAGGTATATGCCGTAGTAGCTCCTGAGCCGGTAGCTCCGGTTCCGAAGTCCCAGTTATAAGTACTTATGGCACCACTACCGGGCGTGCTGGTGCTGGAAAATGTCACCGCGTGAGGAAAACAACCTACCGGATCATTTACTGCAAAGGAAGCCGTTGGATTCGCGAATACGGTGATGTAGTCAGGGATGGTCTGAGTTTGATTTCCATTGATGGTCAAACTCACGTCATACGTACCAGGAATGGACAGGATAGCGACGTATTGTGATCCGCTGGTGGTGTGAACACTGCCGTCGGGACGGGTAACAGACCAGGCGTAAGAAGAGATTGATCCGGATGCGGGCGATGTCACCGAAATGACAACGCCGAGTGGCGAACAGCCACTGGTAACGTTGGCTGAGAAACTGACCTGCCCGGAAAGGTGGACAGCAATCAGCCCAAGTGCAATGGTGAATATTCTCTGCAACAAAAGATAGGGTTTTCAGGTTGCCCCGTCTTACGGCCACAGAGATGTGAATGTTCCAGATTTTCACGTGGAACTATCTTCTGAGGTGGATGAGCAGGACCGAGATATCGGCTGGATTCACACCACTGATGCGGCTGGCCTGGCCCAACGTCTCAGGCTTGATCTTGTTCAGTTTTTGCCTGGCCTCAATGCTAAGGTTGGGAATTGTGTGGTAATCGAGAGTTGCCGGAAGAGGCACATGGTCGAGCCGACTCAGCCGGTCGGCCATATCGCGCTCTTTAGCGATATAACCCTGATACTTAATTTGTATTTCGGCTTGCTCGATGGATTCTGCACGGATTAGTGCATCAGGAAATGCGGACTCAATGGCTGTTCCGGCGACCTGCCAAAGGGAATTCAGCGAAATCTGAGGACGGCTGATAAGCTGCGCTATGCGCGTCCTCTGGGCCACAGGAGTGCTGCCCATGTTATCCAGAATAGGGTTCACTTCGTCCGGGCTGGCGCTGAGCTCGTCAAGAAGCTTGAGCATTGCGGATTTACCTGCGAGTTTTTGTTCCAGGTTTCGCATTCGATCGTCGCTGGCAAGTCCAATGGCATGCGAGAGCGGAGTCAGCCGTTCATCCGCATTGTCCTGCCGGAGCAGCATGCGGTATTCAGCGCGGCTGGTAAACATGCGGTACGGCTCGTCAGTGCCTTTAGTAATCAGATCATCGATCAATACGCCGATATAAGCTTCCGAGCGGTTTAAGACGAAGGGTTCCTCGTCGGAGACATACCGCGATGCGTTAATTCCCGCAATTAAGCCCTGACAGGCCGCCTCTTCGTATCCGGTGGTGCCATTGATCTGTCCAGCTAAAAAGAGGCCGTTTAAAGCCTTGCAGTGAAGTCCATGGGTCAGCTGCTCAGGCGGGAAATAGTCGTATTCAATGGCATAGCCCGGTCGGAACATCTTGGCATGTTCGAGGCCGGGGATGTTTCGCAGGGCTTTCAGCTGCACGTCTTCGGGCAGGCTGGTTGAAAAGCCGTTCAGGTAAATTTCCACCGTATTCCAACCCTCAGGCTCGATAAAGAGCTGGTGACGGTCTTTGTCGGCAAACCGTGTGATCTTGTCCTCTATGGACGGACAATAGCGGGGCCCCAGGCCCTGTATTCGACCGGTAAACAGGGGTGATCGTTCGAATCCAGTGGCCAGAACGTCATGTACCGCCTGGTTTGTGTAGGTTATCCAGCAGGAAAGCTGCTTTCGGATCGGCGATTGGTGAGCGTATGAAAACCAGCCGGGCTGCTCATCGCCGGGTTGTTCTGTAGTCGCGGCGTAGTTGATGCTTCGCCCGTCAATTCTGGGCGGAGTGCCGGTTTTCATGCGCCCTGCGCGAAGACCGAGAGAAACAAGTTGTTCGGTGATGCCGGTTGCACCCTTCTCTCCGATTCTGCCGCCCCCTATTTGCTTGTCTCCGATATGAATCACCCCGTTTAGGAAGGTACCCGCAGTAACCACTACTGCCTTGCATCTGAATGGAATACCAAGCCCCGTAATGACACCCGCAACACGGCCGTTTTCGATGATTAGCTCGCGAACCATATCCTGCCAGAAATCAACACCTGGTGTCTGTTCCAGCCTGATTCGCCATTCTTCCGCAAACTTCATCCGGTCATTTTGGGTGCGAGGACTCCACATGGCCGGACCCTTGGATCTATTGAGCATGCGAAACTGAATGGCAGATAAGTCGGAGACAATTCCGCTGTAACCGCCGAGTGCGTCTATTTCTCTGACTATCTGACCTTTAGCGATGCCGCCCATGGCCGGATTGCAGCTCATTTGACCAATTTTAGTCATGTCCATTGTGATGAGCAGGACGCGCTTTTTGAGGTTGGCCGCAGCCGCGGCAGCCTCGTTACCGGCGTGACCGGCGCCTACGATGATGATGTCATATTCGGAATTCATAGATCGATTTGTTCCACGTGGAACACGTCTTTTTTTGGGTTAGTACCTCCCTGAGAGGTGAGACTTATGAGCAATAAAGGAGTCTTCAAGAAGTCGAATTTGTTGCTTTTGTTCGGCTGTTTGGTCCTCATATCCAAGAAGATGGAGTACGCCATGTGCAATGACTCGAAAGATTTCTGCCTCTGTGCTGACATGGTTTTGTGCTGCATTTTCGCGAACACGATCGAGGCTGATGAACAGGTCGCCGCTGATCTTACCCCCAAAGTCAGCAGTGTAATCAAAGGTGATGATATCGGTGTAATAGTCATGCGCCAGATACTCCCGGTTCATTGATAAAAGGGCGTCATCAGTCATAAACACGATGGAAATTTCCCCCAGACGGGCGTTGCGGTCGGATAGTATTTCCCTCAGCCAACGCGCCACAAAGAGCTTCTTGCGGAAAGTGAAACCGGGGTATTCCGAGAATATCTGAACATTAGCCATAGCGCAGCAAAGTTCGGCACGATCCGGCCTTGCACAGATGCAACAAAACGGGGATATTCGAAAAGAGTTCCGGAAAAAGTACGTGCGAAGGGAGGTCAGACAAGTTGCTCTTCCTTCACGGAAAACTCCAAAATCACAATACGGCCCTGGTCTTCAAACTCGCACGAATCGGCCAGATTGCGCATCAGAAATACACCCCTGCCATGGGGTTTTTCGATGTTTTCCGGAGCAGTAGGATCCGGAAGGTTATCGTAGTTAAACCCGGCACCTTCATCTTCAATAATGAAACGAAGCCGCTTTTCTCCCGCTAACTCGAACGTGAGTGTAACCTGACGCTCTGGATTCATTTTATTGCCGTGAACAATGGCATTATTCACTGCTTCTGTAATGGAAATAAGAATCTCTCCATAGAATTCCTCCTTGACCTGATACTCTGTACACACTTCATCCACCAGCTTTTCCGCGAGATGAATGTTCTCGATGATCGAAGGAAAACGGAGCGTTCGCTGGCTTGATGACATAAGCGTGAGGTTGATATTGGACCAGGTATGGTAGTCCGACTCCAAAGGTGCTCAAAAATCGGTGATCTGGCAACAGCCCGAACTCAATAAACCAACGCTGCAATGTTGACTACTGATTGGGTTCCTGCCCTCCTACGCGGTTGAAGTAGGAGTTCACGCGATCCCGATAATACGGACGGAGTCCGGGAGGAACGGTGCGAAGAAGCTCTGTTTCCCGCTCCTTGCGCCGCATATAATCCGCGTATTTCTGGGGATTGCTCAGCGGATTATCAGTCGCTTCATTGCTCTTGCGCTGGTTATCCTGCTCGCGGATGCGCTCCGCATTTTCGGCTTTTAGCAGACGGATCATGATGTCCTGCTGACGACGCAGCGATTCTTCGGAAATCTGATCGTTGACGATATCGCGTTGGAGCTTTTCCATCTCCTTGGAAATTTCCTTCAGCTCATTACCGCTTCCGCTTCCGTCTTCGTTTAGCTCCGCTGCCTTTTCCTCCATCATTTTGCGAATTGCAGCCTGTTTGGCTGCCATCTCCGCAAGTTGCTTGCTCATCTGGCCGTCCTGACCCTTATTTTCTCCCTTGTTCTTTCCTTCTTTTTTCATTTGCTCAAGCTGCTTGGACAGGGCATCCTGCATTTTCTTAATCTGTCCGGTGGAAGGCTTGGGCTTGCTGCCCGTTCCGCCTGGCTTTTCGCAGTTGCCTGTTCCTGGTTTGCTGCACGAGGCTTGCTGCTGCATTTGTTTCAAAGCCTCATCCAGCATCAGGGCCAGATTGTTGAAGCTCGTCATGACGTATTGTTGTGAGGTGGTGACCTCAGGGGTTTTCCTGTCAGGGATGCCGGCAAGCGCCTTTGACATGTGATCGTTGATGAGGTTGATTTCACGGTTAATCGCAGCGGACACCTGAGGCACGCGCTTGCTTAGCGAGAAAAGTGAATCTTCCACCATTTTGGCGTCGTCCTTCAATTTGCGCTGGCGCTGCCCAAGTGAATTGTACTTCGGGTCCTTGATGTCAACAGTCTTGAATTCACCCATCAAATCTTCCTGATCGAAACTGAGGTCAATGATGTTTTCGAGCAGTGCGCGCAGGGCCTCCATGTCTTCCTGCTGCTGCTCTTGCTCTCCAGCCTGCATGGCTAGGTCCATTTGCTGGGCCATGTCTTTCATTTTCTTGCCCGCATTTTTCTGCGATTTACTGGCACTGTTTTTCTTGTTCTTATTCAGTTCTTCTGAACTCTTTTGCTGCTCTTCGCTGATCTCCTTTTCCTGATCTCCTGTTTCAGGCATTGGATTGGGATTTTCAAGTTGTTCGTTAAGTTCTTCGATTTGATCGAGTTCTTTCTTCAGCTCTTCAAATTCTTTGTTGAGTGCCTCCTGTTCTTTCTTGAGTTCTTCCGGGTTGGCGTCTTTCTTTTCAGTTTTTTCCCCAAGTTCCTCCTGCTTCTCACCGAGTTTTTTTAAGTCCTCAATTGCCTTCTCCATCTTTTGCTCCCACTCGAGCTGACGGAACTGCTCTAACGCCCGATCAAGTTCTTTCTCCAGGTCTTCATTGGACAAATCCATCTTCTCCAACTGATCCTGAAGGTCTTCCTTGTTGAGCTCCTCCATAAGACGCTGAAGTTCTTCCATCAGTTTCTGGAGCTCTGGATTCATTACCTGATTCATCAACTCCTCAAGTTGCTTCTGCTTTTCCAGAATATCTTCATTCGGTTGTTGCAGCTCTTGTTCCATTTTATTCTTCTGGCTGTTTTGCTGCTTAATTTCATTAACCTGTTGCTGCAGTTGCTGCTGCATCTTCAGCAGCTCTTCCAGTTTTTTCTTTTCCTGCCAGCCCACCTGCTGCTTGTCCAGAAGTTGACGCTGCAATTCCTCCAGTTCCTTTTGAAGCTTTTGGGCATCTTTTACGCTGTCCTCCAGTTTTTCCTTGATGTCTTCATTCTTCTCATCGATGTGCTCTGCTATTTCGCGCTCATCGGGAACCACAAACTGACGAATTGCACTCCGTGTGCTCTTGCTTCCGTGGAAGCCGTCATTATCCCATATCTCGAAATAGTAACTGTAGCTGACACCAGGTGTAAGGCCGAATTCGCGAACATTCCAGGTATAATAGAACACGTCTGATGGAAACTCGCGTGAAACAGGTAGCTCAATCACCTTTTCTTCTGCGGGTTCGCCGGTCAGATTGTTTTTGGAAAAATGAAAAACAAGCCGGCGAAAGCCATAATCATCCTTCACATCACCGGTGAAATAGACCACTCCGAATTGTGTGGAGTCGCGCTGCTCATCCACTGAGATGGAGGGAGACTGATCGGCAATTACCTGAAGTCTGTAGTTGAGGCTGTCAGATCCGCGAACCCGTGAATTGATTGGCAGGACGGAATAGGACGTGGTACTTCGTGCGAGGTGCGTCCAGTTGAAGTTGGTATTGGAAGAAGATACCGTCATTGTGGAATCCGCCAGGCGGATCAATACACCCTCTGTGTTTCTGGTTTGGAAACTCCACGAAATGCGAGTTCCTTCCGGAACGGTAAGATCTCCTGCGTTGGCAACGGACTCTTTTGCCCTGCGGATATAAGCCGGATAGTCGAGGAGTGCAGTGAATCCCACAATTCGCGGCGCTGGAATGACCTCAAGCGTGTACGGTCCGGCATAGTGACCTGAGGCGTACAGGCGGAATGAGAGGGTGTTCCGAACATTGCGAAACGTGTAGGAGTGCGTGCGAACGGAGTCCTCGTCCAGCACAAACTGCTGGTCGTTGTATTCCACATATACCGCCTGAGGAATTTCCTTACCTGATACTGCAAAGCGAAGTGTGACCGACTGACCCTCCATCACCTGAAGTGAACCATCAATGAGATCAAACCGGAAAGGAGCCTCTTCAATAATGTGTTCGCGATGGTGAATCAGACGCTCCGTAGGCTGGGTAAGCACGCGCGCATCAGTCAGCAGAATCAGGAGTACCAACGCAACGGGAGGAAGCGCGTACCTCAGGTATTTTCTGTTTTCCCGGAAATCAACTGCAGAGCTGAAAGGCACGCGCTTTAGGGCTTCTGTTCGTTGACGGATGCTGGCCATGAGCAGGCTGTTGTCGGCAAGTGCATCCGCGAGTTCGCCGAGTTGAAGCGTATTGAGGAGCTTGTCGCTTACTTCTGGAAAGTGCGCCCCCACTATACGTGCAGCCTCTTCATGGGATATAACTGTCCCCATTTTGAAAAGATGCATCATGGGCAGCGCAATGAAACGCCCCACAATGAAGAGCGCGGTGATGACGAAGATCCAGAACAGTGCAGTGCGCACAGGGATACTGAATGAACCGAAGTATTCCAGTAAGGCCACCAGCAAATAAGAACCCACCAATAGCCCGACAGAGTAGAGCACCCCGCGGATGATCTGATTCTGGTAGTATTTCCGGATGAACTCATCCAACTTGTGGAGGAGCGTATCGTATGCCGTCATCTTCATGTCTTTCATTTCCGGTACATAAGCCATTTTCAAAGATAAGAGAAAGACGAGCGCTTTATTTGACGCCCTTCTTAGCGGTTATACACTTCTCTTTTTTTAACGTTCAATCCGGATTATGCAGTCGGTTTGTATCGGAATAGAAGGTGACTGCATGATCTGGGTTAATTGGCTGCCTTGAACTCTGCCATTTGCCATTCGCCGGCCATCTGATGGCGGATAAATGTTCGCGCTTTGTTGTACACTCCCCGCTGGGAAGAGAACCAGATGGTTTTATAGATAGAAGATTCCCAGCGGCCTTCTACCAGCCGAAGGATTTCAATTCCAAACAATGGCACTTTCTTTTTTTGAAGGAAGTCAAGGTGATCAAGTGCCTGTTGTTTCGTCAGGTGAGATGGGTCCATTGAAATGCAAGATTAACAGGAATTTTGCTGAACAATACAGACCATTTTCAGGGGGGGACAACAAATGTGGTATTGTATTAGCAAGAAGATGGAATAACGTGAATAAATGTTAGCCGGATACTATTCCGTGCTTTTTCAGGTTCATGAAATGCAAACGAATAAAGCTATGATAACAGTCTTTTTGAGCAAGATTGCGGCGTTTGAGGAGTGGTTTAATAGGCGATTTGGCTGGTTTTTTACCAATGGATCCAAACGCAGAAGTTGAATCGGATACCAGGTCAGAATTCCACGCACACGTTTTGAGCCTCGGTAAAAAACCGCAGCGCCTCAACTCCACCTTCCCTTCCCACACCAGAGTTCTTGACTCCGCCAAAAGGCGTTCGCAAATCGCGGAGCAGCCAGGTATTCACCCACACAATTCCGGAATCAATTTTTGCCGACATGCGATGTGCGCGGTTCAGATCGGACGTCCATACCGTGGCAGAAAGCCCGTATTGCGTGCTGTTCGCAATTATCAATGCCTCTTCTTCCGAGCTAAAAGGCATGACAGTGACCACAGGCCCGAAAATTTCTTCCTGATTCGTTCGGCACTGAGCTCCCAGCCCGGTGATCACGGCCGGAGACACATAATAGCCCCGATCCAGCGGAGAAGGAAGAAAGACCTGCTCTCCGCCACAGTGGACGTGTCCGCCTTCTTCTTTTGCAAGCTTGACGTATGACAGCACTTTGTGCATATGAGCCTCACTGACCACTGCACCCATTTTGGTGTCGGGGTTCATTGGGTCGGCGGGTTTGATACGGCTGACTTTTGCGATAAAATCATTCAAGAATCGGTCGTAAAGCGACGCTTCGACAAGGATGCGCGATCCGCAAAGGCAGATCTGACCCTGATTGGAAAAGGACGAGTGAATCGTGGTCGCCAGCATTTTGTCATAGTCACAGTCAGCGAAAATGATATTCGGGTTTTTGCCTCCCAGTTCCAGACTGAGCTTCTTGAACTTTGGTGCCGCAGATGCCGCAATAGCCGCTCCGGTGGAGGTACCTCCGGTAAATGAAATCGCCTTCACCGATGGATGGTCTACAAGCGCCTGCCCGGCGAGCGAACCTCTGCCGTGTATTACATTGAGTACTCCCGGGGGCAGCCCCGCCTTTTGGCAGAGTTCGCTGAACATAAAGGCTGTCATTGGAGTAATCTCCGACGGCTTGGCGATGACGCAATTGCCCGCAGCCAGAGCCGGCGCTATTTTCCAGGTGAAGAGATACAGCGGGAGATTCCAGGGCGAAATACATCCGACCACTCCAATCGGTTTGCGGTTGGTATAGTTGAGCACACCCGGCCGCGTATGATGCGATTCAGAATGAAAATGCAAAATGGCGGTGGCAAAAAACCGGATATTGGCCTCGGCGCGGGGAATGTCAATGGCGCGCGAATGCTGAATGGGCTTGCCGGAATCGATGGATTCAGCCTGAGCCAGTTGTTCGCTGTGCTCAGCAATGAGATCGGCAATCCGGAGCATGATTTCAGAGCGGTCGGCAGCGCTCATGGCTGACCACGCGGGAAAAGCCTTGTCAGCCGCTTCGGCAGCCAGCGCAACATCAGCGGCTGAAGAGTCCGGAATACGGGAATACACTTCGCCGGTTATGGGTGAGATGTTATCAATAAAAGCCCCGCCAGAAGGCTGTAAGAACTGTCCGCCGATAGCGTTGAGAAGAGTAGTCATCAGGCATTGAATTGACTGTAAAAGTAGCGGCAATGTGAAAAAGAGTTGGCAAATTGGCCGTTTGCGATATAAATTTGCGGCCGCTTTCTAAGGATAGCTCTTTGGATTGCCCGATCGTCTAAAGGCAGGACAACTGATTTTGGTTCAGTTTATGTTGGTTCGAATCCAGCTCGGGCAACAACGAAAAAACCCCGCAAGTGCGGGGTTTTTCATTTATCTCAGGCGGATAACCTGACCTTGCTTGAGCACGGCATCTTCCGTCAGGCTGTTCTTCTTGCAAATCTTACGGATTCGCACCCCATGCTGTTGTGAGATATCGCGGATGGTTTCACCCCCTTTTACGGTATGCTGTGTTTCTGCACCCCGACTGCGTTTGGGCTGTAGGTATATTACATCGCCGGCAGTGATGCGATCGCCGCCTTTGAGGTCATTGTATTTTCTGATCTGCCAGATGCCCATTTCAAACTCAGCCGCAATGGATTCAGGGGTATCGCCCTGCTTTGCAACTACAAAACGGATTCGGTTCGATGAAAGCGAAACTGCGCGCTGAGCAGAAAGAGTGATGTCCGCTCCGGAATCGGGATCGTATCCACGACGGGATTTGCGCTCTTTTGGCTTTGTTGCGGGCGTTGTGTTGGCCGGAGCACTTGCCAGTCCGGAGTGGCGGTCAGGCACAGTCTGTGCGAGAATGTGCGCTTCGCCGATTTCATCGTAGCGCTGCAGCTCGTGGGTCTCGATCAGCCGGATGAGCAATTGCGCGTAGCTTGGATTGGTCGCATAACCGCACTCTTTCAGCCCTTTTGCCCAACCCTTATAGTCCGTGATCTTCAGGTCAAACAGCGATGCATAGCGCTTCTTTTTGAGAAATACGGAGTGGTCATCAAATGACTCGCGTGCGCTGGAATACCTGCGAAAACACTCTGACCTTGTTTCATCATCCTCGCGGATTGTTTTGCCGGTCCAGTCGCTGTGGCACTTGATTCCAAAATGATTGTTGCCTTCGGTGGCGAGGCGGGAATTTCCATTGCCGCTTTCGAGCATGCCCTGGGCAAGCGTGATGCTGGCGGGGACTTGATGCACAACCATCTGATAGATCGCCTCATCTTTCCACAGTGAAATGTAATCGGTAGCCGTAAGCCGGCCTTCAGCAGAGGCCAGTAGCCCTGACAGAGCGAAGCACAGAGAAAGCAGATGACGGGCCATGGACGGGACGGATTTCGGACCGGAACAAATAAAGAACGCGCCAAACCACATTTGAGTGTGGATTTTCGAAAATGTGAACGCTCGATTGTGAATGGAGCAGATGTCAGTGCGAAAGGCTGTCTGCAGCCTGGTTGTCAAAGTTCATCTCCCTGATCAGTTTGCCATCAGGGCCATAAAATTTCCATACTCCGGCGCGATTGCCTTTCTGATAGGACCCGTCAATATAAAGCTGTCCGTTTTCATGCCATGTTTGGTAGGGGCCGTGAAGCGTGTCATTCTGATAGGTATTCAGGCTCCAGGGCTTGCCATCCTCCCGGAATGAGCGGGATGCGCCGTTTTTGAGTCCGTTCAGATAGGACCATTCACGAAAGGGGGTTTCGTTGTCATACAACTCAACCTCTGCTACTTTTTCCAGAGTGTGAGCGTCGCGTATAATCGTCTTCTTCGCGCTGCCGTCCTGCCAGGTTTCAATCACTTCAGTGGACGTTTTGCCCGCCTTGGGGGAGTTTCCGCAGGAAAAACAACACAGTGCTGAAAGCAGAATCAGGGCAGTAATCGAACGGTTCATTTTTCGCGATTGATGGTGAAATGGACGAGCTCAGCAAGCGCAGTTTTTGCCTCACTGTCTGCGAAGGTGGAGAGTATTTCCAGTGCCTTATCGCGAAACTCTTTCATTTTTTGACGTGCGTAGTCGATGCCTCCTGAGCGGATCACCTGTTCAAGCAGCCAGTTCACATGCTCGGAACTCGTGTTGTGATTTTTCACCACATTCACCAGACGGCGGCGCACGGCAGGTTCACTAACGTTGAGCGCATAGATTAATGGAAGAGTCATTTTGCGCTCTGCGATGTCAATTCCTGTGGCCTTTCCGGTATTTTTACCCATGCCGTAATCAAAAAGGTCATCCTTGATCTGAAACGCAAGCCCGACATAATTGCCGAACGCGCGCATGTTGGCCATCATCTCGGAAGAAGCCCCGGCAGCCGATGCGCCGCTTTCACAGCATGCAGCAATCAGGGATGCGGTCTTTTGACGGATGATGGTGTAGTACACCTCTTCCGTGATGTTCAGCAAGCGTGATTTTTCCTGCTGAAGCAGCTCGCCCTCACTCATTTCACGCACTGCATGACTCACAATTCGCAGGAGGTTGAACTCGGAAGAATCAATACTCATGAGCAGTCCGCGCGACAGGAGGTAATCACCTACCAGCACGGCGATCTTGTTTTTCCAGAGTGCATTGACGGAGAAAAATCCGCGACGTGTTTCAGCATCATCCACCACATCGTCGTGCACCAGCGTGGCGGTGTGCAGCAGTTCAATCATGGACGCTGCCGTATATGACGAAGGGGTAACTCCACCACAGACCTTGCTGGTAAGAAAGACAAACATGGGCCTCATTTGCTTCCCCTTTCTCCGGATGATGTAATGAGAAACTCTGTCAAGTAACTTATTGTCACTCTTCAGAGCACGCTTAAAAAACCGCTCAAACTCCTCCATTTCGGAGGCAATAGGGGCTTGTATCAACTCGAGCTTGCTCACTGTGTCAAATGTACGCCGATGCGATCATTGGGAATAAGACAACGCGAGCAGCGACGTGTTCACAAGAAAATTGGCGATTAACAGACTCTGTTCACCCGTGCGTTTAGTTTCGCCGGTAATTTAACCAAACCTAGTTACCACATGAACAGATTACTGCTCAGGTTGTCTGCATTATTTAACCTCATCCTGCTGCTGAATGCGGGTTATACACAGGCACAATGTCCAAACGACAACACCTTTTATCTGGATCTTTCCACCTCAGGAGCCGGTGACTTTCAGAGCACCCAGAGCATATGGGCAGGTGAATATGCCACTGCCACGGTTTGCACCGGCGCAACGTATGTGTTTTCCACATGCGGCGCCTCCTATGATACGGAACTTACACTTTTCTCATCGGCGGGCACCCTGCTTAGCTACAGCGATGATGCCTGTGGAGCCGGGTCTGAGATCGTGTGGACATCAACCTTTAACGGTCAGGTTCTCATTCTTCTGGATCAGTACCCATGTTCTTCGGGTACTATCAACACCACGCTTTCTGCAGAGCAGCTCACCGACTGTGCAGCTGGCAGTTGCGCAGTGACCAATATCTATGTGGAAACACTTGGATGCAATGGAACCGACAATGAACTCAATTATTTTGTCGAGTTCACGGGAGCATGCACAGTAGATGCAATGTACATATGGACCGAAGAATTTGGCTGGGAGAGCGTCGATCTCACAGGCCTTGAAATTGGTTCAATGGATCCGATCGGGATACTGCTGAGCATGAGCAACATGTATTACGAGTATTACTTTGAGTTGAGTGATGGTACGCTGTCAGAGACATATTGGGACATTACCGAAGACTGCTCGACCGGCGCGTGTGCGGTGAACGGAGTTACCGCGGAGCCTGACGGATGCCTCGATGGCAGTAACCTGATTTACTACTATTTGGATTACACCGGAGCGTGCACAGTGAATTTCATGTATATCTATACGGTGGAAACGGGTGAAGAAGTGCTCGATCTTTCGTCATCAGGATTTGCATCGGGCGATGCAATCGGTATCCTGCACGGATTCAGCAATACGGATTATGAGTATTATTTTCAGCTGAGTGACGGCACCTTCACGGAGGTATATTTCGGCACCACCGGAGATTGTGAGCCCGGGGTGTGCAGCGATCTTGCGATTGAGCATGCCGAGGGGGAGTGCACCGAAGGAGTGGGAGGAGAGCTCGTGCCATCAGGAAGTATCATTCCGTTTTATACCGGAGAATGCACGGTTTCAGGTCTTTTTACATCCTTAAACGGCGGGGCGTTTGAGTTCCTCGACCTCAGTGCTTTTGGCTTTGAGTCCGGCGAAGCCATTGAATTGCTTTTCAACGAGGCAAACGCAGACTATGAAGTGTACTACGTGCTTTCTGATGGAAGCGAATCTCCGTTGATCTTTTTTACTACCGGCTCTTGTCTGAGTGGTGAAATAATCTGCGATTGTGCAGGCACCCAGCTGCCCGCAGAGGCACTTGAATGGCACGGCGATGGCTTTCTTGATGATGGCGCATTTGAGTGGCAAGAAGGTCTGTTCGTAGACTTCAACTGCGAGACGTGGGGCTATGACTGTGGTGATGGCGGCGGCATTTTCGTTGACCCATACGGCACATGCGAAGGCAATCTGCCCCCTGGAAATGGATGTGCGCCCCAGCAGTGCAATGAGGTAGATCTGGTGTTTGCAACGGACTGCTTCCCCGGAGATAACGTAGTAACTGTTTACAATAGCAGCGGGGCCGTGGTAGCCTCACTTTCAGAAGTCAACTTTCCGGAGCAGAACACCGAGTATGCGCTGACCATTTGCCTGCCGAATGACTGCTATACGCTCGAAATCACGGATTCCTTCGGCGACGGCCTTCTTGGTTGTGAACCGGCAGGATATGCCGGAATTTTTGACCTCAGCCTGGGAGACTGGGTAGCGTTTACTGACGGCAATTTCTCAGAGATCTTCTCACAGGTATTCTGTGTCGGACAAGATCCGGTGTGTTCCAATCTTGATATGAGCGTGGGCGAAACACCATGCCTCGACGATGGCAGCGGACTATTTGCTGCAAAAGAGATTACCTTCCAGTTCGATGGCTCGTGCATTGTGAGCACCATCGGTATTGCGCCAAACGGAGGAGCGTTTGACGAGATTACCGTGTCCGATTTTGCATGGACATCTGGAGACGTAGCTCTCCTTTATAACCTGGAGCAATCGTCGAGCTACTCGCTGTACTTTGTGCTGGACGATGGCTCGGTATCACCCCTCTTCTTCTTCGAGACCGGTATCTGTAGTGATGAAATCACCATCTGCGATTGTCAGGGGACAAGCCATACTATTGGTGTGCTCAATTGGCTTGGCGATGGATTTGCGGACAACGGAGAATTTCTCTGGGATGGCCAGCCCGTTGATTTCAACTGTGTGACATGGGGCTTTGACTGCGGTGACATAGAAGGTGTTCCCTCCACCGACCCGTTCAACGTATGTGGAGGAAGTCTGCCCCCGAACAATGGGTGCAGTGACGAAGATCTGTTGGGTTGTACCGATCCGGAGGCGATTAACTTCAATCCGATGGCAACAGTTAATGACGGCTCATGTCAGTACAACGCATTTGAAGGCTGCACCGAACCCGGTGCATGTAACTATAGTCCGCTGGCAACAGTAGATAACGGCTCATGTCAGTACATCACCTGCGCTGGCTGTACAAATCCGGAAGCTGTTAACTATGACCCGTCAGCAACCATCGACGATGGATCATGTGTACTCGAATGTGAACTTCCAGTCATGAGCTTCACGACTTTTTGCTCCCTTGATGATCCGGATAATTTCTACGTGACCATTAACACCACCGAACTCGGTAATGGTGCTCCTTACGCTGTTACCACGGAAGGGGGCGATGGCGCGTTTATCTCAAACACAGGCTTCAGCGTGGCTGGTCCCTTTGCCAATAATTCGCTCATTACTCTTTTCGTGGAGTCGATTGTGTTTGAAGGTTGTGGACTTGAGTCTACCGTGCTTACAGCAAATTGCAATGGCGGCCAGGTGGTTGGTTGTACGGACGTGCTTGCCACGAATTTCAATCCGGGTGCAGGATTGGATGACGGCTCATGCGTTTATAGCTTCACCATTTGTGACTGTAACCTGAACGTGTTTTCACCGGCGGTGCGCTTTCAGCTTGGAAACGATGTAGCCAACGACGGAACCGTGGCTGGTCAGCCGAACTTCGATTGCGAAGTATGGGGCTTTGACTGCGGCGACATCGCCGGTGCACCGAATGAAGATATAAACAACGTATGCGAAGGCGCGCTTCCTCCATTCAACGGATGTGTCGACTTTGTATCCGAAGTGGAAGACGCTGATATTGTGCTTTACCCGAACCCATCGAACGGCATTTTTTCTTTTCGCACTACGGGGATATACGGAGTGCTTGACATCGAGGTGTTTGACGCTACCGGCCGCAAAGTAGCAAGTCAGCGCGTGACTGCCTCTGAGGGCAGTGTGCACAGCCTTGATCTCACAGTGCTTTCATCTGCCGGCTATGTGGTGCAGGTGCGCGGCGAGCGTTATGTACTGAATAAAGTGGTGCAAGTACAGCGCTGATTCAGCAATTGAACGGAAAACAAAAAGGCGCCCGGATGATCTCCGGGCGTTTTTATTTAATCCGGGAATAGCGCTTCCCGGGAAGCGAGCGCAGCACTCCCCGGAACTCAAGGTCAAGAAGCAATTCGGCCACACGACCTGCGGGGTATTGAGACCGGCTGACGATATCATCAAGATGCGCAGGCTCTTCCGCTGAAAGCGCCTTCATAAACACCTCTTCCTCGGCTGTAAGTGCATCGAACAGCGATGGCTGGATAGCGGTGCGGGCAGGAACATTATCCCATCCCAGGTATTCTGCGAGGTCGCGAGGTGTCGCCAGAATGGCAGCGATATTTTTTCTGATAAGCAGGTTACAGCCGGTACTGTGCGCATCGTCATACCTGCCGGGTAATGCGAACACCTCTCTTCCGTATCCGTGAGCAAGATGGGCCGTGATCATGCTTCCGCCGCGGTCATCCGTCTCGATGACGACCGTACAGTCCGATACGCCGGCGATAATTCTGTTTCGCATCGGAAACAGCTCGCGGTCGGGGCGTGTGCCTGAAGGAAACTCGGTGATTAACGCTCCGGACTGCATCATTTGATTTGCCACAGACGCATGCAGTGAAGGATAGATGCGGTCATGTCCGTGTGCAAGACAACCGACAGTACTCACGCCGTGTTTGATGCATGCCCGATGAGCACAGATATCGATGCCGTATGCCAGTCCGCTCACCACAACCGGCGAATGGGCAGCCACTGCGGCAATCAGCTGCTCGCAGAAGTGCTTGCCATACGCAGTGGCTGCGCGGGTTCCCACTATGCTGATAACCTTCGGCGCGTTGAGATTGGCGAGGCCTCTGGAATAGAGCAGAACCGGCGCATCGGCGCATTGCCTGAGCCGCTCAGGATACTGCGGGTCGGAAATGAAGATCAATGACACACTATTGTTTTCCGAAAACAGCAGTTCTTCCTCTGCGCGACGTAAGAGTGCTTTATCCCTCAAGGCATCAGTCGTCGCCGGCCCGATGTCATGCACTCGTGTAATTTCCTTTCCTGCGCGGAATATGTTTTCCGCCGTGCCAAACCGCGCAAGAAGCGCCCGCGCTTTCACCGGACCAACCCCGTTGGCCATAGCAAGCGCAATCTGAAAGACCCGTTCATTCATAACGCATCACACATAGCGAATAGGCTCACGTGTGATGCAAAAAAAAAGCGGCAGCCGCCGCATCTTGTCCTATAAATTATGCGGGATTATTTGTTTTCCTGAATATACTGCTCAATGGCCATGCTCATGCTGGGAGCTTTTGGATTGGGAGCCATCACATCAATGCGCAGATTGGCGTCTTTTACAGCCTGCGCAGTGGTCGGACCGAAGACTGAAATGCGCGTATTGTTCTGTTTGAAGTCGGGAAAATTCTTGAATAACGATTCGATGTCAGAAGGGGAGAAGAATACGAGCATATCGTATTTCACATCGGCGAGATCAGATAAATCGCTGCACACGGTGCGGTACATCATCGCCTTAGTGAAGCGAATGTTTTCCTTTTCCAGTGTTTCGGGGATGCTGGGCTTGAGAATGTCCGAACAAGGGAGCAGGAAACTTTCAGTCTTGTGCTTCTTAATGGAATCCATCAACTCGCTGAACTTACCGTTGCCGAAGAAAATCTTTCGCTTGCGGTACTGAATGTATTTCTGGAGATAGTACGCGATGGCTTCTGACATGCAGAAATACTTCATAGTGTCAGGAACAGCAATTCGCATATCCTTCGTGAGTCGGAAGAAATGATCAACGGCATTGCGGCTGGTGAAAATGACAGCGCTATGCTCAAGAATGTCTACACGCTGTTGGCGAAAATCCAGAGATTCGACGCCTTCGACGTGTATGAACGGCCGATAGTCAATCTTCAGCTTGTACTTCCGGGCAAGCTCAGTGTACGGATTTTTTTCTGATCCGGGGTCCTGTTGAGTGATTAGTACGGTCTTGACTTTATCGGCCATATCAAGATTCCTCGGGTTAGTTTTGTTTTCACCGCATCAGCCTCGTCCGGACAATTACCTAATCGCTTTGGCAATAACCAACAAGGGTAAAATTTCGAGGGTGCAAAGGTAGAAAAAGATGTAAAACAATGGCACACCGTTGCTGAGTGCACTTGTAACTCCTCGAGACCAGCGATATAGAAGCATTAAACCCAGGATGGCGGCGGCCCCGGTAAGCGCGGCTGAAGCTGTTTTCTGGGAGGAATAAACAACCACCAGCATCACGGGAAGAAGTAAAATTCCGGAAACCTGATTGAGGTGGAGCAGCGAATAGAGGTATTCAGAAAGTGAAAAGTCTCCTGCGGCCACATGTGAAACAAGTCGAACCACAAACGATTTCCCCAGATAAATCAACCCCACAGAAGCACTCAGACCCAAGAAAAAAAGAACCGGGTGAATAACCAGGGTCATATTGGGAGCCGTGATCCTGACGGCAGCGTAGATACACATACCGGACATGAGTGAAAACACGGTTAGGTAAATGATGCGCGTGATGCGGTGCTGTGTTTCCTCCCGCATTTCCTGACGCATCAAACGAATGTTGAATGCGCTGTTTACCATTCGGCGCAGTTGTCCGGGCTCTGAAAGACGGGACCAGGTGATCAGTAAAATGCAAATGAGAAATACAAAAAACATCCAGTCCTCTGCAAGCAGAAGCTCTTGCCGGGGAATTGGAGTGAGCTTGCCCATCAGCGAATCATCTTGAGAAAGCCTACTTCTGCCTCGGTCAGATGCCTGTAGCGCCCGCGCGGCAGATCCTTTTTCGTGAGGCCGGCAAACATCACACGGTCGAGTTTTTTCACGGTATAACCCAGGTGTTCGAATATCCGGCGCACAATGCGGTTGCGTCCGCTATGCACGCGAATTCCGACTTGTTGCTGGTCTTTTCCGTCACCCACAAAATCCGCTTCGTCTGCCTTCACAAACCCGTCCTCCAATTCCACCCCGTTGCGGATTTTGTCCAGATCCTCGCGGCGGACTTTTTCGCTGAGCTCCACGTGGTAGAGCTTCGGGAAGCCGTGTTTAGGATGTGTCAGGCGCTTTGCGAGATCGCCGTCATTGGTGAAAAGCAGCAGTCCGGTGGTTTGGCGGTCCAGACGTCCGACGGGGTAAATGCGCTCTTTGCACGCTGCGGAAACGAGCTCCATTACGGTTTGTCTTCCTTCAGGATCCTTGGCCGTGGTGATATAGTCCTTGGGTTTATTGAGCAATACATATCTGAATTTCTCAGGACGGATCACCGCATCGTCATATTTCACCACGTCTTTTTGCGGATCCACTTTGGTGCCCAGCTCTTTCACCACAACACCATTCACGCTCACAAGTCCGAGCTCAATCAGTTCGTCCGCCTCACGGCGTGAAGCAATGCCGGCATTCGACAAATACCTGTTCAGGCGTATAAGCCCGTCGCGCTCCGTTTTTGATATGAAGGCTTTCTTTGGAGTGAATGGCTTGTAGAGAGGGGAGCCTTCTGTCCGCGGGCGTTTCGCCGTCTTTTCTGCGCCCTTTTCTCCGCGTGAGTCAGAGAATTCTTTCTTCGGCCTGTCGTCCCGGCTTTTCTCCCGCGGAGCCTTTTCGCTGTAGTCTTTCTCAGCACGTGCTGGTCTGAATGGCTTGTCCTGTTTACCCGGTGGTTTTGGTTTGCCGGACTTTGGGGTGATGCCGACCTTGCGGGCTTGGCTGGCTTTGCGGCCGTTCTCACGGCGGGGTTTGGAAGAGGAGGCCATTGTTCAGAATTGCGCGCTAAGGTAGGTGTATTTATTGCGCACCGGCTCAGGTGTATGGGAAGAAGGCCCCTTCAATATGCTCTATCTGAGGTTGTGGCGTCATGATGATGGACACAATATCGAAACGTGGCTCGAGCGTGGTGTCGGTTCTCTTCAGATAGATATCAGCCGCTTTGACAATTGACTTACGCTTTGCGCTGTTGACTGCTTCGAGCGGAGCGCCAAACTGATCGGAGGCGCGCGATTTGACTTCAACAAACAGCAAATTAGACGCATTTGAAGCGATGAGATCTATTTCGAGCTTGCCCACGGTCCAGTTGCGTTGAAGGATTCTGTATCCCTTTTTCTCGAGATGCTGGGCAGCAAGATCCTCAGCCCTCATTCCCTTCTGTCTGGTTGTTTCTGAATTGGCATCCATTACCGGCTATTTTTGCCGAAAGTATTTGTGAATGAGTAGGTGGCTGGTTTTATTGAGCCTATATTTTATGGCATGCTATGCGCATTGTCAGGATATTGTTTCCGGATCAACAGGAACTTCAGGCAGAAAGGGCTCAGTGTACATTACCTGGGGCTATAACAGGGCGTATTACGGCAAGAGTGATGTGCATTTTAAGGGAGAACATTATGATTTTGTGATCCACGACGCAATGGCGGCGGATATGCCCGAGAAATTTGACCCGTCTGTTTATTTCAATGTGAGTCAGCTCACCGTACCCCAGTTCAACTTTCGTCTGGGGTATTATTTCAACGAAAACACCTCGTTTTCATTGGGCTGGGATCATATGAAGTACAGGCTTATAACTACTCAGCTGGTCAGAATATCAGGTGAAATTGATCCGGAGTATTATCATTTGCCAGGCTTCACCGGAACGTTTGATAAAACGCCGGTTATTTACCAGCCGAAGTTTATGGACTATCACCATAGCGATGGATTCAACTTCATACGGGCGGGCATTGAGCGCAGACTTCCTCTTACCTCTCTCTGGAATGGTAAGTTCGAGCTCACAATGGTTGGCGGGGCATCAGTCGGGGTGATGATGCCATGGACAGACTTCACGTTTTTCGGGGAGCATCATCGGAATAAATTGCACCTTGCAGGATTTGCAGGAAGCATCAATGCGGGGTTCCGCGCGGAGTTTTTAAAGTGGTTTTTTGTTCAGGTAAACGCCCAGGCAGGTTGGGCAAATCTTCTTGACGTGACACTGGAGGACCACCTTCCAAGCAGGGCAAGTCAGCAGATTTCCTTTTTTGAACGAAGCTGGGCACTTGGGGGATACATTCCAGTTCGGGGTATCCTGAAGAAACAATGAGCGCCCGGAGGACGGTCTTTGTATAAGCAGGTAAGATCTTTCAGTCTATTTCAACACGAGGTCGGTCTGACCAATCACGTTGTTGCCTTCATAGATGTAAATCTTGTAATTGCCCTTTTTCAGTTCGCCCTGAGCGGTATAGTACACGCATACATCAGTATCCTGATTCTGATAGTCAATCTCGCGTGATACACTGATTGGCTCCTGCTTTCCTTCAACATTTACGCTGCCGCTGTCTTTGCCGGGAAGGACAGAGCCGTCCGGCCCGATGATTCGGAGAAATAGGGTCTTCGTCCCGGGTTTTACGATGGCATTTTTCCTCACCGTGAAGCATGACTTGATCATTTCGGTTCTTTTCGCGCTCTCCGTGTCCACTTGCTTTCCGCTGCTTCGCAGGTTGATTCCGGTATTGGAAAAACCACCCGTCGACAGCACAGAACCCTTGCTGATGATTTCATTGCGCTTGTTCAGGTCCGATTCGAGTTCCTGACTGCGGTTTTCCGCCTGATTGGCCCGGGCGCGCTCGGCCTCATTCTCTGCTAGCAGGCGGTCATTGGCTTGCTGAAGGGAGTCGATCTGATGGATATATCCCTTCATGATGGTGCGCAGCGTCTCGGCCTCAGCCTTGAGCTTTTTGATATCGTAATCCTTGTTTCTGGCCTTTTTCACAAGCGCCTCAAGTTCCGCCTGCTGCTCATCGATTTTGGCCTGCATTTCTTCGTTGTCTGTTTGCAGCGTGTCGTAGGACATCTTCATGTTTTCGAGATCTACCAGAAGCACATCGCGCTCGTCCATGATGGCATTCTTTTCCCGATCAATGTAGACGATGGTCTCATTTTTCTGATTCAGAAGATAGGCCATGTAGCCTAAGACGGCCACAAGAACGACGATGGTGCCGATATATACTTTGTTACTCATAATCAAGATTTAACTGAGTTATTCCGGGATAAAATTACTCTGATCTCACGGCTGGAAAAGGCATTGTTTTTCGTTTTATTCTGTTTCAGGCGTTGAAAACCCTGCGATGAAACCCATCAAGCATGAAATGAGTATATATTTGCGGCCTGTTTGTAAAAATGGTCCTGTGGCCGAGTGGCTAGGCTCAGCTCTGCAAAAGCTGCTACAGCGGTTCGAATCCGCTCGGGACCTCTTCAAGCCATCGTAATGCGATGGCTTTTTTGTTGTTCGGGTTGCCGGTATCTGGCATCGGGGCCATTATCTTTGTGAACTCTCTTTCTCAGGGAGAAAAAGCAAATCATGGGCAAAATAGGACCAACAGAGATCATTCTGATTCTCGCTATCATCCTCCTTCTTTTCGGAGGAAAAAAAATTCCGGAACTCATGCGCGGCCTTGGCCGTGGGGTGAAGGAGTTCAAGGACGCCAGCAAAGGCGAGTCTGCGGAAAACAAGGAGCAGATCGAAAATAAGTAGGCCTCACAGTCACGTTGTGAAGCGTTATCAGAGCCTTACATCCATCCGGTCGGAGTTGTCTTCGGGCGCGTTGTCGCTTGAGGCGCTCGTGCGGTATTATCTGGACCGGACAGAAAGCCTTTCCCACCTCAATGCGATGCTCGAGGTCTGGGGCGGAGAAGCTCTCGATAATGCCCGGCGAATCCAGCAAAAATGGAATGACGGGACGGCGGGTAAACTCGCCGGGATGGTCGTCGCCATCAAAGACAACGTGTGCTATAAAGGACACCGTGTTTCGGCGTCATCGCGCATTCTGGAAGGATTTGAGTCGTTGTTCCACAGCACGGTGGTGGAGCGGCTATTGGCGGAGGACGCCATCATTATCGGAAGATGCAACTGTGATGAGTTCGCAATGGGTTCGTCGAATGAAAATTCAGCATTCGGGCCGGTTCAGAATCCACTGGATCCTGCGCGCGTTCCGGGAGGATCATCAGGGGGGTCGGCAGCAGCCGTCGCGGCAGATATGTGTCTGGCCGCTCTGGGAAGTGACACCGGAGGATCCATACGTCAACCGGCCTCATTAACCGGAACAGTGGGTTTGAAACCATCATATGGAAGAGTCAGCCGCCACGGGTTGATTGCGTACGCATCGAGCTTTGATCAGATCGGGCCGATGACCAGTTCGGTTGAAGACGCAGCGCTGCTGCTGGAAGTAATGGCAGGTCCGGATGATTTCGACAGCACGGCGATACAGCGGCCACCGGAGCAATATAGCAACCTGTCGGGTGATATTCTCTCTCAGCGCATTGCAGTTCTTCGGGATTGCTACGAGAGCCCGGGGCTGAATCCGGAGGTTAAGGCCCGGCTGGATGAACTGATCAGCGCGCTCCGCAGTGAGGGCCATGTGGTGGATTTTGTAGACTTTCCTTATCTGGATTACATCGTTCCAACCTATTACGTGCTCACTACCGCCGAAGCGTCGTCGAATTTGGCCAGATTTGACGGCATTCACTATGGCTACCGGAGCAAAGAGGCTGCGGGCATCGAAGCGACGTACAGGAAAAGCAGGAGCGAAGGATTCGGTCCGGAGGTGAAGCGCAGAATCATGCTCGGTACGTTTGTTTTGAGTTCCGGGTATTATGACGCATACTACACAAGGGCACAGCGCGTGCGCCAGATGATTCGCAGTGCCACAAATGATATTCTGTCCGGCTATTCGTTCATTCTCACGCCGACCACCACGAATGAGGCCTTTGCGTTGGGCGACAATCTGAAGGACCCGATTGCGATGTACCTTGAAGATATTTTCACCGTACAGGCCAATCTCGCCGGAATACCCGCGATTTCACTGCCTCTCGGCAGGAAGCTCTCAGGAATGCCATTCGGAATTCAGATCATGGCACCTTGGGGTGCAGAGGCCTCTATGTTGAACTTCTCCCATTATCTGATGGGCAAGTTCTCACCCGGCAGTTGACCGGCCGAACGAGGTGCAGGGTTATTCATAACTCTGTGTAAAAGTGTTGCGGATTAGTTACAACCGCTTCCCGCAACAATAAGGAACTTAGACTCGTAGTTACATAGTGTGCCAGAGGGGTGCATAGAAAGCGGTTTTTTATTATCATCGCAGCCCTGACTTATCAACCACGCAAGGAACTGTCATGAAAAAGTCCATTCTGTTTTTAAGCCTTTGGCTGTCTGCATTCACGTTCATGCAGGCAAGTGATTCAATTGCCCCGGGGTTACTCCTCGATCCGGATGATCCGGAAATTCAGGCGATTGATAAAATGCTGGTATCCTCGTATCTCAATCATTATTGTTTCAGCCGCGATCAGGGTACCATCAATGCCTTTCAGTATGATGCCGCCGCGGTGCCGGCATTTGCCCCACCGCTCATCGCCGAGCGGATGCGTGTGCTTGATCAGGACACCCCGTTTGACCTTGTTTACAACCCTACCGTTCAGGGGTTTATTGATTTATATGCCGTGCGGAAGCGCGAGCTTACCTCACGTGTACTCGGAATGTCGGAGTTGTACTTTCCACTTTTTGAGGAGGCGCTGAGCCGTCACGGTATTCCGCTGGAGATGAAATACCTGGCCGTAGTGGAATCGGCACTTAATCCGACTGCGATTTCTCCTGCCGGAGCCGGCGGCTTGTGGCAGTTCATGGTGTCCACAGGGAAGATGTACGGACTCAATGTGACCAGCTATCAGGACGATCGGTTTGACGCAATCAAATCCACCGAAGCAGCATGCCTCTATCTGAAGTACCTGCACGGGCTTTACAATGACTGGGAGCTTGCACTGGCAGCCTACAATAGTGGTCCGGGTAATGTGAACAAAGCCATTCGACGCTCTGGTGGCAAGAAGGACTTCTGGGATATCAAGCCCTTCCTTCCGAAAGAGACGCAAGGCTATGTGCCTGCATTCATCGCAGTGAACTACGTGATGAACTACGCATCTGAGTACAATCTCTATCCCCGCACTCCGATGATCACGTTTTTTGAAACCGATACGGTTTCGGTGATGCGCCGGGTAGATTTTAATACCCTTTCAGGAATTCTGGGGATGAATATCGACGACCTCGCGTTCCTCAACGGCACATATAAAATGAAGGAAATCCCCGAGAACGGAAGAAAGCACTACCTTTTTCTTCCGGTGGAAAAGGTAGGGCTTTTCATTTCCAATGAGGAGCTGGTGTATGAGCGCAGCGCATCTCCACAGCCACAGTACACGCTTCCGTCAGCGCCGGCGCTTGCATCTTCAGGACAGTCAGTTGCACCTTCCGGAACTCCAAAAGTGGTCTACGAAGAAGAGTGGAAGACCCACAAAGTGCGAAGCGGAGAATCACTTGGCGGAATTGCAGACAAATACGAGGTAACACTGGCTCAGCTTAAAAAGTGGAACAAGATCAAGGGCAGCGTAATTCATCCGGGCCAAAAGCTCAAGGTGCAGCATAAGGTGCGCAAGGTGATCTACGAACAGCGGGAGCAAACAGCAGCTCATCAGCACCTTGAGGCGGAACCCACAGGAAGCCTGGAATCGGCTAGCACCCGGGAGGGTGATCAAAAAGCTGAGACAGAAGAAAACAGAGTATCTTCGCCTCCCCGTTACAAGTACTACACCATCCAGCGTGGCGATACGTTGTACAAAATCGCCGCCCGACATGAGGGAGTGACCGTGGACGACATCAAAACACTGAATTCCGGGTTGCGCGAACATAAGCTTGTGGTGGGACAAAAAATTAAACTCAAACAAATCGGCTGATACCACCCATGAAAGCAGAAAAAGGCAAGCTTGTAGACGTGCATTATGTCCTTCACATCGATGGTCCGGATGGAGAAGTAGTTGAAACCACTTCGGGAAACGAGCCGCTTCGTTTCGTTCTCGGCGAAGATCCCATGCTTCCCAAGTTTGAGGCCGCCGTAATGGGCCTTTCGGCTGGAGAAAAGTTTACCATTGCAATCGCATGCCCGGATGCCTACGGTGAGGAAGATCAAGAGCTTTATATGGAGTTTCCGAAGAGCGAATTTCTCGGCGATGACGGGGAACTCGATGACGAATTGTTCGCAGTAGGAGAGGTTGTTCCGATGCAAACGCATGAAGGACAAGTTGTTCACGGGGTGGTTTCAGAAGTGAAACTCAACTCGCTCATCATTGATTTCAACCATCCTCTCGCCGGAGAGAATCTGTATTTTGAAGGAGAGCTCGTGGCAGTAACCGATCAGGCCTGACCCTGAGCTGTTGATAAAGAACCTGGGCCGGCGAAATTCCAATCGCCGGCCTTTCTTTTTTTGCACATATCACGATCAGCACAATGTCCGCGGCTACCCCTATCCGATCCAGCGCAGGAAGAATCTCGTCATTTTCAACCGTGGTGGGCATTACGATGGTACTCACCATGGTGGGAGTACTCATTGCCCTGTTGATAGTTGGGGGCGCAGTTACACGGCATTTTCGCGAGCAGCTGACTGTTCAGGTCATGCTGAAGGAAGATGCACCGGAACAGGAAGTATTGAAGCTTCAGCGCACTCTTGAGGGCCGCCCCTTTGCCGGAAGCGTCTCCTATACATCCAAAGAAGCAGCGGCAGAGTTAATGCAACAGGAGCTGGGCGAAGAGTTTGTGGATTTTCTGGGATACAACCCCCTTCCGGCATCACTTGATATCAAGATCAATCCGGACTTCGGAGCGCTTGACAGCCTGAGTGGTTATGTCACTGAAATTGCTGCCAGCCCGCATGTGCAGGAGGTGGTGTACCATCAAAATCTGCTGCAGCAGATCAATGAGAATATTACTCGCTGGGGGCTCGTGCTGCTCGCTGTAGGGGCGCTCTTCCTGATGATCGCCATTGTACTTATCGTAAACACCATTGAGCTCTCCATTTTCTCCCAGCGCTTCATCATCCGGAGCATGCAACTCGTGGGGGCCACGCACTGGTTTATTCAGCGTCCATTTCTGCGCAAAGGACTGGGATACGGCCTCACAGGAGCCATTTGTGCGCTTGCAATCATATCTCTGTGCCTGTTTATCTTCCGCGATGATCTGACCGATGTGATTGATATACTCATTGCGGGGAACCGCTACCTCTTGCTCGCCGGAGGTGTGCTGCTTGCAGGGCTTTTGGTGTCCTGGCTGGCCACGGCATACGCCGTCCGCCGGTTTATTCGGCTGCGTCTGGACCAACTTCATTGACCGTTTATTCACCGGCTGGTACCGTTAACTGCCGATTTTCTGCACTTCAGCCAAAAGGCACACGGTAGCGCCCTCTTTGTCGTTCATCTTTGGAAAAGAAAGGAACCGGCACGCAAACAACACAAATCCTTCACGTGACTAAGCGCGGGATTTAGTATGTTTGGCGCCCTGTAAATGGAAATGACCTGTGCAAATCTGTTTCAGAACAACTCCTTTTAAGCAACCGTAATCCTGTAACAACCATTAAATCTGACGTGTTATGAGCAAACAGCAAGCCCAGAACAGCAGCAATTTCAGTTCTGTTTTCCCTTACATCGCTATTCCATTGGCGCTGTTGACGGGCGTACTTCTTTATGTATTCGTGTTGGGTTCCTCAGCCAACTTTGAAGGCGGAGACCCGATCAAAGGCCACCCGCTGAATGTCCTCGGCACAATTCACAAAGGGGGCTTTGTGGTTCCGTTCCTGATCACCACGAACCTGATCGTGTTGATCTTCTTCTTTGAGCGCTTGATCAGCCTTACCAAAGCTCGTGGAAAGGGCAATACGGAAAAGTTCGTGAAGAATGTCCGAGCATTGCTTAAAAACAATCAGTTGGATAGCGCCATCACCGAGTGCGACAAGCAGAAGGGTTCTGTTGCCGCAGTGGTGAAGGCCGGACTGCTCAAGTATAAGGCAGTTGAAGGCGACAGCTCAATGGATCATGAGAGCAAAGTGTCGGCGATTAAGCAGGAGCTCGAAGAAGCGACTTCACTTGAGCTTCCGATGCTCTCAAAGAATAACGTCATTCTTTCCACGATGGCTTCCCTTGGGGTACTTGTAGGTCTTCTTGGTACTGTTCGAGGTATGATTACCTCGTTTGAAGCAATGGCAACTGCGGGCGCTCCCGATGCGACAGCCCTCTCGCTTGGTATCTCGGAAGCACTTATCAATACCTTCCTCGGTATTCTTGCATCTGCGCTTGCGATCATCTTCTTCAATTTCTTCAGCACGCGCATTGACAACCTCACCTACGCAATGGATGAGGCAGGCTTCTCAATCACTCAAACATTTGAGTCGAAGCACTCCAAGTAATCGGTCTGTTGTCTGAATTGATTCATCATTAAAACAACAGAACGATGCCAAAAGTAAAAATGCCGAAAAGCGCCCCCAGCCTGGACATGACGCCCATGGTTGACCTGGGCTTCCTTCTGGTGACGTTCTTCATTCTCACAGCGAAATTCCGGCCTAATGAGCCGCTGATCGTTGACACGCCAAAATCCCGCTCGGAGATTCAACTCCCTGAGAAGGTGATGGTGATCACAATCGATTCAGCAGGCCGCGCTTATTTCGACCTCGCCGGCAAGGATATCCGCGCAGCAATGCTAAAAGGCATGGCCGAACGCTATCCTGCCATCCAGCCTAAGCTGACCGAATCACTTGTTCAGCGGTTTTCGATCCTGGGCATGTTCGGTATGCCGATCGCAAATCTTGAGCAATATGTCAACGGCGATGAAAAGGTGAAAGCGTCCATGGATGCGCAAACCAAGGGCATCCCAATGGACTCGCTCAACAATGAAATGGCGGACTGGATTCAGGAGGGATATGAAGCGTACATGGCTGACGCCCAGGCAAAGGGCGTGAGCATGGAGGAGCTCAGAAAGAACGATAAGCTGCGCCTCAGCTATGCAATCAAAGCTGATGGTGAAACGGACTACGGCAAGATTGAAGCAGTAGTCGACATATTCCGCGATAAGGAGATTTATCAGTTTAACATGGCGACGTCGATGGAAACAGGCGACAACTGATTCCACGAATACCATAATTCACACGAACGATGGCTGAGATTATAGATGGCGGTGGCCACGAAGGCAAAGGAGGGAAAAAGAGACCCAAGAAAGGTCATGTCCACATGGACATGACCCCCATGGTGGACCTTGCCTTTCTTCTGCTCACCTTCTTCATTCTCGCAACTTCACTCAACAAGCCCAAAGCGCTTGAAATCATCTACCCCAAAGAAGTAAAGGAAGATGATAAGAAAACGAAGCTTCAGGATGATCTGGCAACCACTCTCCTGATCGGAGAAGAGGATGAGGATGTATACTACTACTTCGGCAAATTCAAACCTGACACCACCGAGCTCATTCCGACGGATTTTTCAAAAGACGGATTGCGAAAGGTTCTGCTCGAGCGCAACAAGGACATCATTGAGCGCGTGGATCAGCTGAAGGAGAAACTGAACACGAAGGAGATCAATGACAGCATTTACAAGGAGCAGTATGCGAAGCTTGTGAATGATTCTCTTGCACCTTTTGTGATCGTAAAAACAATTGACAAAAGCCCCTGGAGAAACGTAGTCAATGCGATTGATGAGCTGAATATTACCAATGTAAAGAAGCGCGCAATTATTGACATGGCTGAAACCGAAGCAATCGCAGTGAGACAGGAAGCGGCTGAACGAAAGAATAATCAATAATGGGGTGAACGCACGCACGGCACAGCTGTACAGGCATACAAACCCCTTAATACACACACATGGAATCCGTACTTATCGTTCTGGTCATCGCGGTTATGATCGCGCTGATCGGCTATCAGAAAGGCTGGAACAGCGTGTTTTCTCCCTCGCGCAATGACATTGTATTCGAAGGAAAGAACAAGAGCTATGGAGCCTACGACTTGAGAAAGTCGTACAATCGCAACCTGGCTATTGCCCTGTTTGGTGTGGTGCTCGGAGCCACGGCAATTACGGTGTCACCGCTGATATTGAAAGGTGGTGATGAGGTGGCTGAAGCGAAAGAAGTGGAAATGGCGCTTGACATGCTCGCACCGCCCCCCACTGATCCGAATGAGCCCCCGCCGCCCCCGCCCCCGCCCCCGCCCCCTCCACCCCCTCCCACGGTGAAGCAGATTCAGTTCACCACCATAGAAGTAACTGAGGAAGAGGTGAAGGATCCCCCGCCCGCTGTGGATGAGCTCAAGGATCAGAACATCTCCACCGTCACTACTGAAGGTGAAGAAGGACTGTTGGGTCCCGTTGAAGTTGCTCCTACAGTAGAAGAGAAGCCAGTGGTCGAAGCACCGGTGACCTTCGCCGAGCAGATGGCGCAATATCCGGGCGGCGAGCAAGCCATGCTGCAGGATATTTATAACAGCATCGTCTATCCGGAGCTCGAGAAGGAGCAGCAGATTCAGGGAACTGTGATTGTTGCCTTCGTAGTAGAAAAAGACGGAAGCGTTTCAAACGTTGAAGTGGTGCGCGAAGTACCCGGAGGAAAGGGCCTCAGCAGAGAGGCCACAAAAGCCGTAAAGAGCCTGAAAAAGTTTGCTCCGGCGAAGATGAATGGTAACCCGGTTCGCCTTAAAATGAACCTGCCCATTCGCTTCACATTGAAGTAATCACACACGTCGAATGGAATTTAAAAGGGGGCTCAGGCCCCCTTTTTTCTTAGGGAAATTCAGGTATTGGAACTGATACTATTCCTGCGATGTTGCACCCGATTGCGCACTTGAAAAGCAATGACGGAGGGCATTGGGTGGTTGATGAAAAAAATTGACCACCATGATACTTACCATTTGTCTTCTCGCACTCATCGTGTTTGTATTCAGCCTCGATCTTTCATGGAACAACGTGGTTTCACCACGCAGGAATGACCTTGTGTTCGAAGGAAGAGTTCAGGAATACGGAGCCTATCAGCTTCGGAAAGAATCTCATCGTTCGCTTTTTTTCGCCTTCCTGATTGTGGGCGGATTAGCCAGCGGAGTGTTGTATTTCCTCGGAGAAAATGACCAAATGAGTAGCTATCAGACGCCTTCGGATCTCGGCGATTTTTGGACCTTGCCGCCGCTCGACTTGGTCGAGATCGAAAGGGAAGAGCCGAAAAAAGAGGAGAATACCCCCACAGAACCGCGCAGGGAAATACGCGGTGACAATCAGGCGGAGCCGGAGATCGTTGAACAAGGAAATACTGCAGTCATGGCAGCCAGCGAGGTAATCTCAAATGCTTCGGGGATATCTGATGATCCGGAAGCAGGAGAAATATCCGGACCCACTGAGATGCCTGCGGGAAAGGGCCGTGGAGAAGTAAAACCACAGAAATGGGTCCCATGGGCTCAGGTTATGCCTGAATTTCCAGGTGGAGTACGCGCGCTATACACGTTTCTGAGTGGCCGTATTGATTATCCGGAGTTCTACCGCAATCGCGGAATTCAGGGCACAGTATGGATTACTTTTGTGGTCGCTACATCGGGTGAAGTGACGCAAGTAGAAGTAGAGCGAGGAATACCCGGTGCTCCGGGACTGGACAATGCAGCGCTTGAAGCGGTCAAACAGTTGCCGCTCTGGATTCCAGGCAGGAATGGAGAAATAAGCGTGGCTGTAAGGCAACGTATACCGGTGAAATTTGTATTGCAACCGAATTGAATCTGAAACCCACATACATTCTCAGCGGATTTATGGTCGTTGTGTTGCTTGCGGTAAGCACTGCCGCACTAACGACTACTGCATTCAGGGTGATGATGCCCAGTCCGAGGAACTACCTTTTCGGAGGGGTGCTGCTACTCTATGCGCTTGTGCGGTTTTCCAGACTGATGCGACAAATTAACCGAGATAAACACACTGACCGATGAGAACTACGATTCTGATTGCATGGAGTGCAGCATTTGCACTCGGGGGTTGTGCTCCTTATGACCGTTCCGGCGATAGTATGACCAGTGGTACCATTAAAGCTGGTATTGACGAATCCTACTCCCTGATGATTCAGTCGCAACTGGAAGTGTTCAAAGGGGATTATCCTGGCGCCAACATAGTGGCGGAATATGGTCCGGAAGGTGATATCATTGAGTCATTGCTGAAGGATTCTATTCAGGCAGCAGTAATTACCCGCGGTCTGACGGAAGATGAGTTGGCAATGTTTCGCAGTCAGCAGAAACTGCCGGAAAGCGTTCGCATTGCCACTGACGGAGTTGCGCTCATTGTAAACCCGAACAATGCAGACTCAGTATTCACGCTAAGCCAGGTGGACTCTCTTTTTACCGGAGCGATTACGTCCTGGTCTCAGCTGGGAAGCAGGCAGAGCAGCGAAAGCGTGCGCATTGTATTTGATCATAATAAGTCGTCTAATGCGCGCTACATCAATGAGCGGTTTCTCAAGGGCCTGCCCTTTCCGGAGAACTGCTTTGCCGTGCACAGCAATGAAGAGGTCATTGAATACGTGAATAAAAACGCCGGAGCAATTGGTGTGATCAGTGTGAGCTGGATATCGGACCGTGATGACAGCGCAAGTCAGGAATTTCTTTCAAAAGTGAGGGTTGCGGGAATCATTGACCCGTCCAATGCAGAGCGCCCGACAATGGCGCGAAAACCCTATCAGGCCTACATTTACGACAAGAGTTATCCTCTGCGCCGTGAAGTATATGCCATTCGTACAAGTCCTCGCACCAGTGTTGGCACAGGCTTTGTTTCTTTCCTGCGCGGTGAGCGCGGGCAGCTGATCATTCATAAAATGGGAATGGTGGCTGAACAGACTCCAGCGAGAATCATTCGAATCAGTGAATAAGACGCACAACAGACCAAAACACGATATGAAACACGTTTTTCTTTTTCTTGCACTCTCCTTTGCTGCTTCTGCAGGCACTGCGCAGACTCAGGCCGGAGCAGTGACTAAAACCCTCAATGAGCGCTACGAAGATGCTTCAGCCGATTTCCGGAAGCTTATTCAGACGACAGGCGGTACTTCAGAGCTTTATTTCTATGCCGGTGACAATTACCTTTACTGGGGTGAGTTGGACAGTGCCCGTATGATGTTTTCCAAAGGGGTAGAGAAGGATGCAGGAAATCCATTGAATCATGCAGGGCTCGGCCGCATTGCCATGAACAAAGGAGAGGATGGCTCCTCTCATTTCAGCACGGCTCTCGCAATTATCAATGATAAAGCGTCAACGGCTGATAAAAAAAGCCGTGAGCTTGCCCTGTTGAAAATGGCGGAGGTAAACACTTCTGCAAAGAAGTTGGACCAATCGCTTATTTACCTGAACAAAGTCAACGAGCTGAATACCGGAAAGAAGGGCGCCATTACTGTTACGAATCCGGAAGTCTACTTGCAGTGGGGTGACTATTATTCTGAAAAGGATGGGTTCAACCTGAGCGGCGCGCTTGCGCAATACAGCAAGGCATATGAACTGAATCCCCAGTATACCCGCACGCTGCTCCGCCAGGGACAGCTATACGTAAAGGTTCGCAACTGGGATGAAGGATTAAAATACTTCGATCAGGCCATTGCAGCTGACCCCACTTTCGCTCCGGCCTATCGCGAAAAAGCCGAGTTGCTATACCGCGCCGGCCGCTTCGAAAAGGCCATTGAATCCTATGAGAAATACCTTGAGCTGAACAACTCATGCCGGGTACAGCAACGCTATTCAAGCTTCATTTTTCTCACCAAGGATTACGGGCGTGCCGTTGCCGAAATTGAAAAGGCACTGCCATGTAATCCGTCAAACCTGATTATGTACCGCCTTCTGGGCTACGGCTATTACGAGCTTGGTGATTTTCAGAAAGGGTTGGATTACATCAATCAGTACTTCACCCTTGCTGAAGCCAAGGACAAGAGCATCATTACCGGCACTGATATGGCCTACAAGGGCAAACTGCTCGCCCGCTTGGGTCAGGAAGAAGAGGGCATTCAGCTCATCGCTCAGGCGATTGAGGCAGATACAAGCTACAAGGAGGGTTATGGAGAAATTGCGGCCATTTACAGCAAGTCAAAGAACTACGAGAAGGCTTCTGAATGGTATGTCAGGAAAATTGAGAACAGCAGGGAGAAGGATCCTCTGGATTACTATTACCTCGGCCAGTCCAGCTATTTCGCAAAGAAGTATGCAGAGTCTGACAAGGCCTTTGAAATGGCGACAGAAAAGTATCCGGATGCATGGTTTTGGCGCGCGAAGTGCAACAACAAGTTGGACAACCCCGAACAGCCCGTCGGACTTGCTAAGCCTTTCTATGAAACAGCAATTCAGAAGGTGGGAACTGATCAGAAGTACATCGATGCCAACAAGAAGAACCTTATCGAGGCTTACAGCTACCTTGGACTCTTCTATGGCAAATCAGATAACTATGAATGTTCACGTGCCGCGTGGAACAGGGTGATTGCACTCGACCCGGCGAATAAGACTGCGGCAGATGTGATGGCAGACCCCAAGATGGCCGTTGCTACTGGCGTATGTGATCTCTTCCCGCCGAAAGAATAATCATACAAGAGCTAAAAAGAAGGCCGCGATCATCGCGGCCTTTTTTATTCAGTTGTCGAGTGCCTTTTCCCACTTGCTCACTGCAACCGTGGCGACAGCATTGCCAATCACATTGGTTGCAGACCGGCCCATGTCAAGGATGTGATCAATCCCCAGCAGCAGCATCAATCCGGCTTCCGGTATGCCGAATGTTGCCAGTGTTCCGGCGATGACTACCAGTGACGCTCTTGGGACGCCTGCGATTCCTTTGCTGGTAACCATGAGCGTGAGGAGCATAAGCATCTGATCGGTGAATGACATGTCAATGCCGTAACTCTGTGCGATAAAGAGGCTGGCGAATGTCATGTACATCATGCTGCCGTCCAGGTTAAAGCTGTATCCAAGCGGCAACACAAAACTCACAATGCGGTTGCGGCATCCGAAGCGCTCAAGTTCTTCGAGCATTTTGGGATATACGGCTTCGCTGCTGGCGGTGGAGAATGCAATAAGCAGTGGCTGGCGCAACCGGCGCACCAAAGTGATCACCCGGTTTTTAACCAGCAGAAATCCTGCAAACAGCAGAACCAGCCATAGCAAAAGCAAACCCGCGTAAAACTCCGCGATAAAGATCACGTACTTGGCGAGGACGCCACCTCCAAGCTTTGCAACCATGGCCGCCACGGCTGCGAAAACAGCGAATGGAGCGAAGTTCATTACGAAGGTGGTCACCTTGAGCATGGCGTGCCCGAGCGATTCCATTAACTCAATCACAGGCTTTCCGAGATCTCCGATGGCAGCGGTGGCCGCTCCGAGGAACAGGGAGAAGACCACGATTTGAAGAATTTCATTTTGTGCCATTGCTTCAATCACACTTTTGGGAAATATATGCGTGATGAAACCGCGAAGCGTCATCGCTGCTTTGTCAATTCCGGTTGCCGCATCCACCGGAGGCAGATCCAGATCCATCATGGCGCCGGGCTGCAGAATGTTAACCAGAACGCAGCCAAGAAGCAGCGAAACAAAGGAAGCGGAGATGAACCAGAGCATCGTTTTCCCGCCAATGCGTCCCACCGCTTTCAGATCACCAAGTTTAGCGACACCAGCTACCAGAGTGGCGAGCACAAGCGGCGCGATGATCATTTTGATCAGCCTCAGAAACACATCAGTGAGAATAGTGAGGTTATCCAGAATTGCCGCCAGCGAGGGGTGTGCCTGACCGGTTTGAGCATTGGCAGGATAGGCTTTGAAAAGGGCATACCCAAAGGCGGCACCTGCGAAGAGGCCGATAAAGATCCAGAGGGTAAGCTTGTTGGACTTGGACATGATCAAGGCGTTTGTGCCGGCAATATAAGCCCGCTCAATACGCCCGTTCGTTTCTGCCTTCCATGTAATTGATAAAGGCCTTGTTCACCACCTTGTTACCTCCTGGAGTGGGGTAGTTCCCGGTGAAGTACCAGTCGCCGGTATTATCCGGGCATGCATCGTGAAGGTCCTCTACACGTTGGAAGAGTACCGAAACTTCAGCCCTGATCCCATCGGGGGTCACGAGCTCAGCAATTTTCGCGGAGACCTCCTCATAGGTGAAGGGCTCGTATATCTCTTTCACGTAATTCCTGACGTGCTCCTTCAGGGCGTCCTCCTGGTCCTTGCACTTGCGGTACACCACATTAAGAAGATCTTCCTTTCCGCGCTCGCGGAGCAACGCGACAGCAGCCTGAAATGCGATGAAATCACCCATGCGGGCCATGTCGATACCGTAGCAGTCAGGGTAGCGGATCTGCGGAGCGGACGACACGATGAGAATCTTTCGGGGTCCGAGTCGGTCGAGTATTTTGATCAGCGAGCGCTTCAGCGTAGTGCCGCGAACAATGGAATCATCAATGACGACAAGATTGTCCACGCCCTTGCGCACCGCGCCGTGCGTAATGTCATATACATGCGCCACCATTTCATCGCGTGCAGTATCCTGCGTGATGAATGTTCTCAGCTTGGCGTCTTTGATAGCAATCTTCTCAATGCGAGCGCGGCGGCGGATAATCCGCTCGATTTCTTCGGCGGTCAGTCGCCCGGCCTTCGCGGTCAGTGCTTTGATTTTCTGATCGTTCAGGTAGTCCTCCAGCGCCTTGATCATTCCGTAGAACGATGTTTCAGCGGTGTTCGGGATAAAAGAGAAGACAGTGTTGTCGAGGTCGTAATTAACGGTTTTCAGAATGTGGGGAACCACATTACTTCCGAGTTTTTGGCGCTCCTGATAAATGTCCTTGTCATTTCCCCGGGAGAAGTAAATGCGCTCAAACGAGCATGCCGCGCGGGTTTGCGGAGTGCGGATTTCTTTTACCGAAGAACTTCCATCCTTTTTGATGATGTATGCGTGACCCGGAAGAAGTTCCTTAATGGACTCTCCAGGGACGTTAAAAGCAGCCTGAATGGGAGGGCGCTCACTGGCCACTACGCAGATTTCATCATCCTCATAGAAGTAGGCTGGACGGATGCCGTGAGGATCGCGAAGCACAAATGCATCCCCGTGTCCGAACATACCTGCCATTGCATATCCGCCATCCCATTCGCGTGATGCGCGGCTCAGCACCCGCTGCACGTCGAGGTGCTTTGCAATCAGATGAGTAATCTGCTGATTGGAGTATCCCTGAGACTTATACTGATCAAAAAGACGCTGGTTTTCTTCGTCGAGAAAGTGGCCGATCTTTTCCATTACGGTCACCGTATCCGCCTTTTCCTTGGGATGCTGACCGAGCTCAATCAGAAGACTGAAAAGCTCATCCACATTGGTGAGGTTGAAGTTGCCGGCGAGTACCAGGTTCCTTGTCATCCAGTTGTTCTGGCGTAGAAAAGGATGGCAGTTTTCAATGCTGTTACCACCATAAGTTCCATAGCGCAAATGCCCGAGAAAGACCTCGCCCGTGAAAGCGAAATTCTCTTTCAGAAACGCAGTGTCTTTCAGTTTTTCAGGATTGAGTTTCTCCAATTCAGCAAAGCGCGCCATGACTTTGGAGAAGGCGTCCTTGACTGGTTGCTGGTCGTTGCTTCTTACGCGGCTGATGTATTTTTTTCCCGGAGGAACATCGAGCTTGATGTTGGCAATACCGGCTCCATCCTGCCCGCGGTGATGCTCCTTCTCCATGAGAATGTACATCTTGTTGAGGCCGTAGAAGGAAGTCCCGTATTTCTCGGAGTAGAATTGAAGCGGTTGCTTCAGTCGGAGGAGCGCGATTCCGCACTCGTGCTTGATAGCGTCACTCATAAGGAGTGAAATGGGCTGAATTTCGGGTGCAAAGATAGAGGCACAAAGGCATCCGGATAGACGCAAAATGAAGCCAACACTAAAATGATGTGCGGGCGTGTGGAATTCTGGACTCAACGGCGTTCATAGGTAAAAAGAACACCATGAAGACACTACTTATCACACTTGCCCTTGGGCTTGCTCAGGCTGCAGGGGCTCTCGGACAAACGTTCGGAGAGATACAGGCGAAAACCCGCGATGAAAGCGGAGCGCCATTGCCAGGAGTAATCGTTGTGGCCGATAATGGCTCCGGTTTGCGGGGAGAGGCCACAGATTTGGACGGTGATATCCGCCTTGGCGCGTTATCGCCAGGAAAATATACTGTTACATTTCGAATGACCAGTAAGCATTCCGTAACTTACAATGATGTAGTGGTGGTTCCTGATCGCATCACACGACTCGGAGAGATTGTGATGAGAGACTCCACCGTAGCGCTGAAGGGAGCTGTGGTGGTAGAGTATTTGAAGCCACTGATCGAAGAAGACGGAGGCACCGTAGTGCGCATCAGCGCCAAGGAGTTGAAGAACATGCCGTCAGCCAACGGGGGCGACCTCAAGAAAATCGTGGCTTCGCTCACTTCTGATGTGAAGGTGAGTCCGGGTGGGGATGAATTATATTTCAGAGGAAGCCGCTCGGGTTCTGTGGTTTATTTTATTGATGGCGTAAAAATCTGGGGGCAGATTCCAAATATTCCGAGCAGCGGAATCAGCAACATCGCAGTTTACAGCGGCGGAGTACCTGCAAAGTACGGGGACAGTACCGGGGGATACATTGTGGTTGAAACCAAGAGCTATCTGGAAGATTACTACGAGAAAATCAGCAGATCGCGCTGAACCCATTAGCTTGCACGTCGAACCAAACCTGACATTGATATTCCGAAAAAAAATAGCCGGGCTTGAGGATGCCGAAGTGTTGCTGCGGTACCGGGAGACAGGAGACCAGGTGTATGTGGGCGAGTTGTATAATCGCTACAGACATCTGGTTTTCGGCGTGTGCCTGAAGTACCTGAAAAATGCGGAAGACTCGAGAGACGCTACTATTGCGCTTTTTGAGAAAATGGTCACGGAGTTGCGCAAGTCTGAAGTGAGGCAGGTTGGCGCATGGCTGCACACAATTACACGGAATCATTGCATAAGCCTGCTTCGCAAGAATCAGAATGAGTTGTCGCTTGAACATACGGGGTACATGATCGCGGACAATTCACAGGCTGAGCTCGAGCAAGTGGTGCAGAAGGATTCCAGACTCGCAGCACTTGAAAATGCCCTGAGTGAGCTGGAGGCGCATCAGGCGAAATGCGTTCGGTTGTTTTATATCGATGAGAAGAGTTATAAGGAAATCGCAGCAGACACGGGATACACAGAGATGCAGGTAAAGTCGCATATTCAGAACGGCCGCCGCAATCTCAAGATCCAACTTACCGGTAAACCATGAATCACGGAAACGAAACATACCAGTTGCCATCGGCCGAGGAGATCAGGCTCTACCACGAAGACCGGTTGTCGGATAAGCGCCGCGCTGAAATTGATCGCATGGCACTTGACAATCCGCTGGTGGCTGATGCGCTGGAGGGCTTCTCTGCATTTCCGGCATTTGGAGATTTACCGCCGGCAAAGCCGCTGCATAAGGCCGGGCCGTGGGCGCACATACTTGGATGGGGCGCGGGATTGATCGGAGGAGCGCTGATTGCGCTTCTTCTGATTCCAGGTGATGAGGCCGGAGAAACGGAAGTTACACATGCGCCGGTATCAGCCGAAGTAATCACCAGAGAGCCGGATTCAGCAGTTTTTGTGATCCCCGCCGAAATTGATGTACGTGATGTGCAGGGAGAAATCCCGTCATCACCACCGCATTTGTCCCGCTCGGAGGCCACACTCGATGACGCTGCTTCACCGCGCGATTCAGTGAGGATGAGTTATGTGGTAGTCAAGGATTATCCGGCGGAGTTCATGCGCAGTGGTGGGCTTTCTCACGAGGAGCGAAAAACACTGGCGAGCCCCGGAGGCAGGGACCGCGATTTTGTGCGTGTGGGGTATTATCACATCGCTGACTACACTGTTATGCAGAGCGACCGGCGCACCAGTCATGTGTTTTCGGAGGGTCATGTGCCCGCCAGCAAGGAAAGCCGTCGCTCGGGTGATGAACTGACCGATGAGCCGGTTGCCATTGGTTATATTGATTACTGGGAGATTTGTCTGGACAATATCACATCGGGTGATTATGCGCAGGCGGTGTCGGACATTGATGTGGTACTGGAAGTTTATCCGGATGATGTAAATGCGCAGTTTTACAAAGCTCTGGCGTTGTACCGCTGGAGGAAGTATGACGCAGCAACTCATCTTTTTGAGGCGGCTATGCGCAATCGCGTGGGATACTTCTCGGAGGATGCGCGGTACTATCGCGCCCTATGCATGTATTACGGAGGCAAGCGCGGGGATGGTGTCAGCGAATTGCAGCAGATTGTTGAGGGAGGTGGCTTCTATTCCGGTCAGGCGCTCGGGGTGATTCAATCCGGGGAGAAGTGATCTTCGATAATTCTTTTTGCGGAAACAGAAGCAGAATATTTTCAGTGTTACTTTGAACACTGATGAGTACTCAGTCACTTCGCTTTAAATGCACGCGTTACGCGGTGATGAATGCACTTCCGGAAGCATTGATGCAGGAAGGGCTTCAGATCGTTTTTTCGGACGATAAAAAGGGCCTGATAGTGGCCAGGCGGGGATTCGGATTCTTCGAAGCTCCTGCCGAGGTGAGATTTCAGATGTCGGAAGGCGATGGACATCTGCTGCTCAGGGCCGAGTCAAGGAGTTGGTTGGGCCCGGTTGCTTTTGGGAGCGAGAGGAGGCTGCTGAGACGATTGATGAGCAAATTGGAAGAGGATTTGTAGGATAGAAAAATCCCCCGGAATTCCGGGGGATTTTCGTTGATGTCATCCTTAATCGACTCGTGTAGGAGCAGGAAGTTTCTTCCAGCGGGCGATGCGTGCCTTCCAGTTGTAACGGCTGTTTTCCATCATCTGGTACATCACAGGCACCAGAATAAGTGTAATGAACGTTGCGAAGCTCAGTCCAAACACAATAGTCCATGACAGCGGTCCCCAGAAAGCCACGTTGTCGCCTCCGAAGTAGATCCGCGGGTTCAGCTCAGTGAACATGGTTACGAAGTCAATATTGAATCCCACAGCGAGTGGAATCATTCCGAGAATCGTAGCAGTTGCAGTCAGCAATACGGGCGTCATCCTCGCTTTTCCTGCCTCTACAATCGCCTGGCGAAGAGGCATACCCTGAGAGCGGAGAAGGTCAGTGAACTCCACCATCAAAATTCCGTTTCGGACGACAATTCCGACCAGCGCCACAAGACCCACACCAGTCATTACAATGGATATGTCCATGTCGAAGATGGCCAGACCCAGCAGAACCCCAATAATCGAGAACAGGATTTCGGAGAGAATGATGAAGAGGCGGCCGAACGAATTGAACTGAAGCATCAGAATCAGAACAATAAGTCCAATTGCAAGCATTCCCGCGAATCCGAGGAACGCGGCTGTCTCGGCTTGTTCTTCCTGCTCTCCGGTCATTTTCACGGATACCACATCCTTTGGATAATCGAACTGGTCAATCTGTGCCTGAATGTTGGCCACGACCTCATTTGGGTTGAAATCGGTAAGGACGTTGGAAGACAACGTAATCACCCTCTTCTGATTTTTCCGCTTGATCGCGGCGTAGGTAGAGGTGTATTCTACATCAGCGAATGAAGAGAGGGGCACCTGACGGATTTGTCCGCCCTTATTCATGTCGCGGTAGGTAATGATTGTGTTGCGGATTTGCTCAATGTCGTTGCGCTGATTTTCCTGCAGGCGGAGCATGATCGGGTAGTCATCGTTTTCATCTCTGAAGCGTGACACTTCAGAACCAAACACGGAAGTGCGGATAAGTGAGCCGATTTGAGCTGTGCTGATGCCTTCGCGATTCGCGCGTTCCCGATCGATGGTGATTGAAATTTCCGGCTTGTTAAGCTGAAGGTCGCTCTTGAGCTCTTCCACACCAGGAATAGCCAGAGAGTCAAGGTAGCGTTTGAGTCGAAGAGACACATCGATGAGATCTTCAAAGCGCTCACCGCTGATTTCGATATTGATTGGCTTCGCCGTCGGCGGACCATTCTGCTCCTGATCCACAGCGATTTCCACCCCCGGAATACCGCGTGTGGCTTCACGGATCTTTTCAAGATATTCTGCCGTGCTTTCCCCATTCCGGTGTGCAAACTCTACGAAGGCTACACCGATTTTCGCTTTGTTGGTGTACGTTGCCCGGTCGTCCTGAGCCTCGTTGGCGCCTACCGCCACGTTGGTGATGACAGACTCAACAATCGGATTGTTTTCGCCGATCACACTGTACACACGATCTTCCACGATCCGCGCAACAGAGTCGGTGGCGGCGGGTCGAGTGCCTACAGGCAGTGTAGCATACACATACACGAAGTTGGGATCCGCCTTCGGGAAGAATACCACCTGCGGGCTGCGCAGTGCAGTTACCATAAAGGAGAGGAACAGCAGCGCAAGAGTGGAATAGAATATGCGCTTTGGCCGGGTGATGGCCCAGTCCAGAAAGCGTCCGTACCATTGCTGGAATCGCGGCCACAGGGAGTGCTGGAACGAGTAGATGGCCTTCTCAAGTACAAAGCGATACAGTAAATAGAGCAGCAGTATCGTCACAGTGAAGTTTCCCATACCGAATGATCCGCTTACATAAAAGATAAGCGCCATTGCGGTGAAGATGACAATAGTTACCAGGAATCGCCTGGTGTTTTTGCGCTTGCCATCAATGGGCTTTTCGGGCCGCATAAAGTCCACGGCAAATACCGGATTCACGATGTAAGCCACCACCAGGGATGCGGTAAGTGTGATGATCAGCGTGATCGGCAGGTAAAACATGAACTTACCAATAATCCCCTGCCAGAAGGCCAGAGGGAAAAATGGAGCAAGCGTGGTTGCAGTTCCTGAGAGTACAGGCAGAAAGACTTCACCGGCCGCTCTTTTGGCTGCCTCTTTAATGGGCATCTTTCCATTCTCGTAGATGCGGTGGGTATTCTCAATGACCACAATGGCATCATCGACGACGATCCCGAGCCCAAGCAGGAAGGAGAAAAGCACAATCATGTTGAGCGTGAAGTCCAGTCCCGGAAGCACGAGAAACGCGATCATCATCGAAAGCGGAACAGACATGGCTACAAAGAAGGCATTGGTGACACCCATGAAGAACATCAACACAATGGTCACCAAAATGAATCCGATGATGATGGTGTTAATGAGGTCATGCAGCGTAATGCGCGTTTGATCCGATTGGTCTCCTGTGATTACCACCTTAAGGTCTGATGGGAACTCCGACTTCTGGAGATCAACGATGATTTCATTGATCTTATCGGACGCTTCGATCAGGTTTTCGCCACCGCGCTTGATGACGTTGAGGGTTACAACATTCTTGTGATCGAGGCGGCCGTAGCTTTCCTGTTCTTTGTATCCGTCGCGGATTTCTGCAATGTCTTTAAGGTACACAGAAGCGCCTGACATTGAGTTAATGATGATGTTATTGATCTGTTCGACTTTGGTGAATTCTCCGGACACACTGATGGAGCGCTGCATGTCATCCACGGTCACATTGCCGCCGTTGATGCTCATGTTTTCGTAGCGGATCGCATTTTCGACGTCCATCATGGTGACACTCGCAGCCTGCATCTTATAGAGATCAAGGTTGATTTGAATTTCGCGGTCAAGCGCACCTACGATGTCTACACGGGTGATTTCACGCAGCGCCTCAATGCGGTCTTCCAGTAATTCTGCATACTTCTTCAGCTTCACCAGATCATAATCTCCCGCGATATTCACGAACAGAATCGGCATTTCCGAAAACTCAACCTCCATTACCGCCTGTGTGAGGTTTGGGTCGTTGGGCAGGTCAGGAGCCGCCTTGTCTACCTGGTCCTGCACCTTTTGTTTGGCAACAGCAACCTCTGTGTCAGTGTTGAACTCCACCATGATGATGGAGACGTTTTCGAGTGACTGACTGGTGACTTTCTTTACTCCGGAGATGGACTTGATCTGCTTTTCAATCGGCTTGGTAACGAGCGTTTCAATGTCTTTCGGTGCAGCGCCGGGATAGATCGTTTGTACGTAGATGGTCGGGATGACAATGTCCGGGAACTGTTCTTTAGGAATGCTCCGGTAGGACATAATTCCTGCGAGCGTGATAATCACGGTGAGCAGGTAGATCGTTGCCCTGTTGTCGATTGACCAGCTTGTGGGTTTAAACTCCTTGAATGGATTTGACATAATCAGAGGAATGAAGGAGATTAAAACGTGATTTCAGCACCGTCAGTCAATTGAGAATAACCCGTAGTGATCAGCAGGTCACCTGCGCGAAGGCCACCGGTGATTTCGATCAATGATCCGTATGATTTGCCGGTACTTACTACACGGCGTGCAGCAATCTTTTTGCCGTCTTCCCTGGTGGTAGCGACATACACAAACGATTCGTTCAGACCAGACTGAATCAGGTTAATGGGAACGGCAATAGCCGAGGGATTCTCGTAGTCCACGATGCGCATGACCACCACCATGTTAGGTCGGAAAGCCGGATTGTTTGCCAGAGACGCATGAGCGTCAAAGGTTCGTGTCATTGGATCAATGGTGCGGGAAGTGAACGTAATCCTTGAGTCTGTTTCTTCGCCGAGATCCGGGAACTGAAGTTTCACTGTGTTTCCGGACTTAACAAGAGGGGCCGCAGACTCAGACATTTTAGCTACAACCTTAAGTGAATTCAGATTCACAATGCGGAATGCCGGTTCAATGAAATTGGCTGCCGCGAGTTGACCCATCTTGAGGCCCACGTAGTCAACAGTTCCGGAAATAGGAGACTTGATGCGGGTCATATCAATCTGTTGTTCCAGCGTTTGCATTTGCTTTTCCAGCGCATCTTTCTGCGTTTTCGCCTGAAGGAGCTGTACCTCGCTACCTATTTGCTGAGCCCACAGTCTGCTTTGGCGATCATAAAGCTCAGTAGCCAGCTTTAGTTGAGGCTCAAGCGAGTTCAGTTGTCGCGCGTAGATTTCATTGTCCGTTTCGGCGAGCACCTGACCCTTCTGCACGTTGTCGCCCTCTTTCACATTGATTTTGGTAACAATACCCGCCATTGCCGGACGGAGATCCACAGCTTCGCTTGCTTCCACCACGCCCTGCACATCAATGTAATGCGTAAAGGGAGCAGTGCGGACAGAGTCAATAAGCACATCGGTAATCTTACCTGTACTTGCCGTGGAAGAAGAACCGAGCTCAGACTGGAGTGCCGCGATTTCAGCCTCGAGCGCAGTCTTTTGTTTTTTCAGTTCATCAAGACGGGCCTGTTTATCGGGATTAGAACAGGATGAAATCACGAGAGTGAGCGCGGCAGCAGCCAGTGTCCGGGGGCTCAGCATGGTTGGGATTCGCATAGTGTAGGTGAGTGGTGTAATATCAGAGTTGGTTGATTGCTTTCAGGAAGCGTGTCTTTGTATTCATGAGTTCAAGCGTTGCTTGAATATATGCGCCTTGCGACTGGAGCGTCTGATTGGTGGCCTGTGACACATCAAAGCTCGAGGCGACACCTTCTTTGAATTTGATGCTGGTGCGATCGAGGATCTTCTGCGAAAGCCGGTAGCTTTCAAGGGAAGACTGGTACACAGACATCGCGTTCAGATAGGCAGTTCGCGCGCTGTTGTATTCCAGCTGTGTGGCTTCTCTCGTGTATGCGACTGTTTCGGTGAGGCGCTGCACCTCGACTTCAGCTTTTTGAATGTTTTTGTACCTGCCACCACCGGAGAAGATAGGAACGTTCATCTGCAATCCCCACAATTGAATCGGGAACCAGGGGAGGCTCGTATCAGTGAAGTTGAACTTACGGCGTAATGCCTGCGACTGAAGGTTATAAAATGCCGCCAGATTGGGAAGGGTTTTTGCTTTCTGATTTTTCAGGTTAAGCTGCTGCATTCCAAGGCCGCTTTGCGCCAGCTGGAACTCAATGGAGCTTTCCGGATTAAACCCTGCCGCGAGAATTTCAGTGTGGTTGGCTTCAACTTCTTCTGTGGTCGGTGTGGTCAACTCGATCTCTGTTTGTAATGGCATACCTATCGTGAACTTGAGGAGATCGCGGGTGAGTTTTAATTGGGCCTGACCATTCGCAATGCGGTTATTCCAGTCATTGAGGGAAAGCTGAATCTGATCCAGATCCTGCTCTTCCACAAAGCCCTCTTTAAGAAGTGCAGTAGTCTGGCGGAGCATATCATCCAGGACAACACGGCCATCCTCGAGAAGCTTCACGTTGTCCGCAGCAATCATTGCAAGGTGATAGACCTCTGCAACTTCTTTGCGGATATCTGCTTCTGACTTGGTAATTTGACGCTGCATGAGTTGCGCATACGCTTTGGATGCCTGCAGACCGACCAACCAGGAGCCGTCAAAGAGCAGTTGTGAAGCCGAAATTCCGGCGGTCATTTGTTGGGGAACGCCGAATTGCAAAGCGATATCACGGCCAGGTGTGCCTGCGAATTCTCCGGGTACGATAGAGGTTGGAAGGTCAATGAAATTCTGGTACTGGATGCTTCCATTGATTTGCGGAAGTCCGATGCCTACAAGTTCTTCGGTCTGCAATTCAGCAGTGCGTGCATCGTGTCGTGCATTTTTAACCGAGAAGCCATTTTTAATGGCGTATTCCTGAGCCTCTTTTAGCGAAAGGGGAACGGGAGTCTGCGCACCCCCTGCGGTCACAAAGACCAGGAATGCAAACAAGAGGAGGTAGGATTTGAGCATATGTCTGGAACTTCAGGTTTTAAGTTTCATTTTTTCGCGCAGATAGGCAAGCCCTTTTTCGCTTGCGATGCCTCGGATATGATAGATGAAGGTCTGTGTGTAAATCTCGGTAAGGCTCCATTTCGGAAAGGGAAACAGAGACTGGTCAAACATGACGTCCATCCTTGTCATGTAGATTTTTGCTATCAATTCAGGATTAAAGTTCTTTCGATACAACCCTTCGCGCTGGCCCTTTTTGAGATTGTTGTAGGTGCCGTCAAACACCACGCGGTGGCGTTGATCGACCATCTCTTTGTGGATTTCCGGATGGTATTTCTGAAGATCAAATTCCACTGCAGGGTTGGCGGTCTGAAGAATAGACAACACCCATTTCATGATCTCAAGACTCTCGTCAATGGCGTTGAGGCGTTCGCCGGCAATTCTGCGTAGAGCGCACTCTTCGTGTGATCCGAAGTGCGCTACTGCTTTTTTTACAAGATCTGATTTATCGCTTACATATTGATAAAGAGTCTTCTTGGATATGCCGAGATGCCTCGACACGTCATCCATGTTCACGCTTTTGATTCCGTAGCGCATGAACACTTCAGTAGCCTGCTGAATGATTTTTTGCTCTTTTTCGTCCATTGCGGCGGCAAATATAATTGCCCAAAACACAATGGAAACAAAAAAGAACTAAAAACGTTTCCGGAGTTTCCGAAAATAGTTCAGGCTATCCTGTCGAGCAGGGACTGATCAGCCTGTGAAGGGAGGGTTACCTGAAGCAGTGGGTTATCCTGCATAGCACGCCGGATTGCCGTGAGCGCCTCCGGATTTCTGGCCCATGCGCGCCGCGCGATACCGTTGTTCACGTCCCAGTGAAGCATGCTGCGCAGGCGGCGTTGTGCATCTTCAGACCCGTCGAGGAGCATGCCGAACCCGCCATTGATCACCTCGCCCCAGCCTACGCCGCCGCCATTGTGCAGACTTACCCAAGTGGCACCACGGAAAGAATCCCCGGCGAAATTATGTACGGCCATGTCTGCTGTGAAGCGTGAGCCATCGTAAATGTTGCTGGTTTCCCGGTACGGCGAGTCCGTTCCGCTGACATCGTGGTGATCACGGCCGAGCACTACAGGACCAATCTCCCCGTTTTTAATTGCCTCGTTGAAAGCCTCGGCAATTGCAATGCGGCCGTTGGAATCGGCATACAGGATGCGGGCCTGCGAGCCCACGACGAGTTTGTTTTTACCAGCCTCACGGATCCAGCGGATGTTGTCGTCCATCTGCTGGGCAATGTCATCCGGGGCGTTGTTGCGAAGCCTCTGAAGGACGCGCTCCGCGATAGCGTCGGTAGTTGTGAGGTCCTCCGCTTTGCCTGAACAGCACACCCAGCGGAACGGCCCAAAACCGTAGTCGAAGCACATGGGTCCGAGGATGTCCTGAACGTATGAAGGGTATTTGAATTCGTGATTGAAATCGCCGCCGTGATTCAGCACATCTGCTCCGGCCCGTGACGCCTCCAGAAGAAAGGCGTTGCCGTAATCGAAGAAGTACATCCCTTTTTCTGAATGTGCGTTTACTGCGGTTGCATGGCGGCGAAGCGAATGCTGCACGAGCGATCTGAATTGTTCCGGCGAAGAGGCCATCAACTCGTTACTTTGCTCATAAGAATATCCCACCGGGTAATAGCCTCCTGCGAGCGGATTGTGCAGTGAGGTCTGGTCACTTCCGAGGTCCACGTGGATGCCATTTGCAAGAAGTGCTTCCCACACATCCACGATGTTGCCCACGTAGGCAATGCTCACGATTTCGCCGGAGGCCTGAGCCGTCTTCACTCGCGTGCAGAGTGCGGTCAGATCATCGATGATTTCATCCACCCATCCCTGCTCGTGGCGCTTATAAGCCGCTTTGGGGTTGATTTCTGCGGTCACCGAGATACATCCTGCAATGTTTGCGGCTTTCGGCTGAGCACCACTCATGCCTCCTAGTCCGGCGGTTACAAAGAGCAATCCTCTTCCGGGGAGGTCATACGTGCCTTTATCGCCGCGTTGTGCCCGCAGTTTTCTGGCGGCATTCATCACCGTAATGGTAGTGCCGTGCACAATACCCTGAGGCCCGATATACATATAGGATCCGGCAGTCATTTGCCCGTATTGCGTGACACCGAGCGCATTGAATTTTTCCCAGTCGTCGGGCTTGCTGTAATTCGGTATCATCATTCCGTTTGTGACTACGACCCTCGGCGCCTCAGCGTGCGATGGAAACAACCCGAGCGGATGACCACTGTATACCACAAGCGTCTGCTCTTCTGTCATTTCCGAGAGGTATTTCATGACCAGACGGTATTGTGCCCAGTTCTGAAACACAGCGCCATTTCCACCATAGGTAATTAATTCGGCGGGGTGTTGGGCAACACGCGGGTCCAGGTTATTCTGAATCATCATCATAATTGCTGCAGCCTGCTGTGAGCGCGCGGGGTATGATTCAATCGGGCGGGCATACATTGCATATTGCGGGCGATAGCGCAGCATGTAGATGCGACCAAGCATGCGCAGTTCTTCCATGAACTCCGGTGCGAGCTCAGCATGCTGCGTTTCCGGGAAATAGCGAAGAGCATTGGCAAGTGCCAGCTTTTTCTCTTCGGTAGCAAGGATGTCTTTACGGCGGGGTGCCCGATTGGTTCCTTCAGGAACGCCCGGATGCGAGGGAATGGCTTGCGGAATGCCCTCGCGAACGGAAGCCTGAAACTGCGCAACTTCGGCTGCAGAAGGGGAGTACGTGGTATGCATAGTGGGTGAAGATACCGGGAGTAAAGGTAATCCTCCCCTGGTGCTCACTTTTCCCTGAGAGTACCCGTTTTTTTGTCGAAGCCATAGGGGCAGTGTTTACAGCCGCTTTGGCAACAATACCCGCGCTTGAGGTGATAGGCTTCAGTAAAAATAATAAAGCCCTCCTCAGAGAGGTAGTAGTCTGCTCTAGGAAGTCCCTGCTTGCTGCTTTGAAAGGATTCTTCGCCCGGATCTTTCATTTTACTTTTACTGCGTCACGTGAGGTCAAACATGACTCACTGGTAAATGTTCAGGGTGATTTTTGCTCCACACAATGACCGCACCACTTAAGTTTTCACCATCGCGGATACAACAAGTTGAACTCGGCGGAAAAAAAGTGGACATCCTTCGATTGGATGAGATTCATCCTTGGGTGAACGGAAATAAGTGGTTCAAACTCCGCTATAATTTGGAGGCAGCATCAGGCGGGTCCTACAAAGGCCTTATCACGTTTGGAGGCCCATGGAGCAATCATCTCTATGCCACGGCACAGGCATGCCGTGAATCAGGCATGTCTTGTTTTGGTATTGTGCGCGGTGAGCGCCCTGCTGAATTGAGTGAAACACTGAGAGATGCCATTGATGCAGGGATGGAACTGGAGTTCATTTCACGGGAAATGTATGATTTACGTGATTCCGAGGAGCTGAAGGGGTGGATCCGGTGGCGCTTCGGAAATGTATGGATAGTGCCCGAAGGAGGCAGTAATTTTCTCGGAATCAACGGGGCTATGGAAATGGTTCCTGCGGCAATTGCCCGCCAGTATGAGGTCATTGCTATTGCCTGTGGCACGGGAGGCTCTGTTGCCGGACTCCGCCTCTCAGCGCCCTCGTCAGTGGATATACTTGGCGTGCCTGTGCTGAGAGGAGAAGGATATATGCCGAGGCAGGTCCGTCAAATCCTGAATGGATTTCTGGGAGATCCTGAAGCGGCTGCGGAACTGACCAGCCGGATCAGCTTCGATGAACGCTGGCATTTCGGTGGCTATGCTAAATACGATCAGAGGTTGATTGACTTTATCCGTAGAATGGAGATGAATCAGGGGCTTATGCTTGATCAGGTGTATACTGCTAAGCTGCTTTATGGGATTGAGCAGCGCCTGCTGAGCAAGGAGACGTACCATGAAACCAACATGCTGGTGGTTCATACCGGCGGATTACAAGGAAGAAGATCGCTCGGCGCTATCTTTTCCTGAGCCAAAGTTCAGGATTCTGAGCGGCCCCGGATTCAGCAGTAATCTTCCATATTTCGAAATGAAGCACGTGGTCTTCGCCATTGCCGATCACGGTGCCGATGTGCTGGTTGTTCGACACTTTATCTCCAACTTTGACGGACACCGTCTCAAGGCCTGAATACACGGATTTGTAACTTCCATGAGTAATTATGATGTTTTGTCCTGCCCCCGGTATGGTAAACACAGATGATACAGTGCCGCCAAATACGGCCACTGCGTGTCCTCCTTTTTCGGTTGTGAAGTCAATCCCTTTGTTGTCGATTTCAATACCGGCTATTGACGGATGCGGTTGACGGCCGAAGCGGCTTGTTACGACTCCTTTTTGAACAGGCCAGGGCAGAGCGCCTTTGTTTTTCTCAAAGTCAGCGTTAAGTGACTTGACCTCAGGAGCCAGCTCCAGTTTTGAAGCGCCCGCGGCAGTGCCTGAAGAGGAAGATGTGCGTTTGCGCTCCGCCTCAATTTCTGCGCGGATAATTTCTTCAATACGTGCAGTTAGTTTTTTTCGGTCACTTTCTTGTTTTTTCTGCTGTTCGCGGAGCTTCTTTTCTTCAGCCTTGAGGCTGCTGAGTTTGACCTCCTGCTTTTTCTTGTCGTCATCAATTGCCTTCTTTTCGTCTTCTTTCGAAGCCGCCAGGCTCTGTTTTTGTTTTTTGTTTTCCTGCAACGTCTGAACCGCTGCCGCAAGCTCGGCTTGCTTTTTCTGCATGCTGATCATCTGCTCTTTGCGGCGTTCGGCATAGTGCTGGGTCATTTTAAACCGCTTGTAAGCCTGGTTGAAGTCATCTGCCGCAAACACATACATCAGCTTGTCATAGGACGATCTGTTTTGATAAGCGCTGACCACCATGCGTGCGTATTCCTTCTGCATGGCGTTGAGTTCAGCCTGAAGCGATTCAATGTTTTTTTCACGCGAATCAATTTCCTGGTCAATGCTCCTTATCTCGCCGGAAATTGAGGCGATGAGTGCTTCTCGGTAGCGTATCTGTTCCCTGAGAACAGCCAGCTGATTGCTGGTTAACTTCTGTCCTGACTCTGCCTCGCGAATAAGTTTCTTGGTCAGGGCAATTTTCTCGTTCAGCTCATCGCTCTGACGCTGCAGGTCATCTTTTTTGGTTTGGGCATGCAACAACACGGGTGTGCACACCATGAACAAAAAAATGATATAGGAGCAAAAAGAACGCATCGCCTTAAGGCGACAATTTTCGCTCAAAATCATCCGGAATTTCGAAGGGGAAGTCATATGTTTTCCCCGTTACGATTTTAGTAATTCGGAAGGATACATCTTGCTGCATTCCGGGGGAGGTGATTTTCAAACGACATTCACCGGGGTAAAATTGCCCGTTATCCGCAGCCTGAAAGTCGGAGTAATTGACCTCTACCGAGCGCTGGCGAAGGATATCGTCGAACAGAGACCGGACAAGACGGAAAGTCTCACCATTGAGCCAATAGCGGGAAATAATCAGGTCATCATCGTCTGCGCGCTTCACAGCCCGACGAAATCTCGGGTCATCCGGGTTGACCGAAATAGAGTCTTGTGGAGTGATCTTGCGGTCATCCACACCAACTACCCTCCTGACTTTGCGCTTGTAGCGAGAGATCAGGAGGTAGTTGTCTTGATCAATTTCACTTCTGAATCTTCCCTCTTCACGGTCGAGACCAATGGCGTTGCCAATGAGCAGATCCTGAAGCATCGGGAAGTCCATTTCGACTCCCAGCAGCTCATTCAGGCTTTGAAATCCGCCGAGGTAGTAGTATTTGTTTTCAGGAATGCGTGAGATATACTTCACACTGTCTTGGGTAATCAGTACACGAAATACTTCAATACCGAGGGCCGGCGAGAGTGAAATCCAGATTGCGCTGTCACGGCGCATGCGCACAGTGGCCTTGAAATTCACACTCTCGTCTTGGTTCTGCGTTTCCGCATCGATTTTCATTCCCAGCCAGTCGAATTTGAACTCATTCTGTTCATACTGACGGAGGATGTGTCCGGAAGGCCGGTCCCTCAGCGGTTCCTTGGCTGAGATCAGGTCTTTTGATTTCCGGCACGAAGAGAACGAGGCAATCACCACCAGTGCGATGGGCAGAACAATAGAAAGTGAGCGAAACTTCATCGCGCGGGCCGGAGGCATCATGGAAACTGCCCCTTTATTTTGTTGTTCAGGATTTGCGTGTTTCCTCCAGCGTCGATTGCGGCTTTCCACTTGGCCACCGCATCCTCTTTTTTTCCCAGCTGAAACAGTATATCACCATAATGCTCCAGAATTTCCGCATTCGACGGGCTTCCTTTTGCCGCTCGTTCGATCCAAAGCAGGGCTTCTGTGTATTCTGCTGACTGGTACAGTACCCATGCATAAGTGTCCTGGAAGGTGGCTACTCCGGTGGCTATTTCATTGGCCTGTTTGGCCATGTTTTTTGCCTTATCCAGAGCGGTTTTTCGAAGTGACAGGTAATACGCGTAGTTATTCAAAACCGAAGGATTATTCGGGCTGATGGCGAGCGCAGCATCATGCGACTGATCGGAATCCCTGAAATTGCGCAGCGAATTGTGCGCAGAGGCGAGTTGGATGTGGAATTGCACGAGCAGGTCAGGATTATCGAATACGAGCTCCTTGCCGATATTCAGATTATCTACTGCAGTCTGATGTGCCTCCGTCTTGTCACAGGCTATTCCCAGGTAGAGGTAATACTCGGGAATCTGAGGAAACAACCCAAGCGCCCGCTCTGCATCCGCTTTGAGGAGTTCAAACTGCCCGGTCTCGGCTTCAATGGAGAGCAACTGATCCCAAATGGCACGCCGTGAAGAATCCAACTCAATGGCTCGTTTGAATTTGCTCAGCGCTTCAACGCGCTTGTTGTCCCTGTAAAGGAAGTCACCGTAAATGGCATATGACTTCGCTTCGCCCGGATGCATTTCTTCGGTCAGTTGCAGCAACTCATATGCTTGCGGCAAGAAGCTCACATCTACTTCGGTGAGTGAAAAATACCTCAGCAGGACATTGATCTTCTGATCAATTGTGACATCCGTGGTGTGGAATGCGGCCTTCAGTTCTTCGAATGATTTCGCCTCATCTCCCATAAGGGCATAGTATTCGGAAAGCTGAAAGCGGACCATACCATCAGAGGGGTCACATTTTTTTAATTCCGCCAGAGCGGCAAGCTCCTTTTCTTTAATTCCTGCGCCCGTGTAAAAGCGCAAAGCCATTCCCCAAAATCGCGGCTCCTCCGGAAAGGCGCGTGCCAGTTTTTCCAGTTCTTCTCCTGCTTTCGGAAGGTCCTTGATGCTGAGATAGAGCTGGTGTTTTTGCATGCTCAGTTCTTCATCCACTCCGCTGCGCAACTCGAGCTTATCGTATACCCCGATAGCCTCTTTTGTTTTTCCTGACATCAAGAGTGCATTGGCCTGCTCATAGAGATTGTTCGGGTCGTCAGGGTTGAGTTTTTCCACGAGCTGATACTCCTTTACAGCCAGGTCATATTTACCCATTGCCAGATATACATCACCGACTTCATGGCGGTACCATGGATTTTCCGGGGCTGAGTCTACTGCCTTGCGCGCGTGATCAAGTGCGGCCTCAAGGTCATTGCGGAACACGCGCTCAATACGGGCGAGCTCATAGTGCGCGGCACCCTGTTTCGGGTCAATCGTCACACACTCTTCAAAGGCTGCTGAAGCTTTTTGCCAGTCTCCCTTATTTCTGAAATCCAGTGCGCGGAAAAACGCTTCCTGAAACCGTGTATCCACTTCAACCCGACGTTGATCGGGATCAGCCTGAGCGCCATCAGCAGCTTTTTCAGGCGTTTTGCATGCGCTGAGCACAAGACAAAGAAGGGCGGTATGGATGAGCCTTTGAATCACAATCCTTTTGTCAGGGTGGAAAAATCTCCCAGGCTGAGCTCTCCTTTGTAGTCTGAAACCTGAGCGTAACGCCCAATCATGGAGTTGCTGATCACCGAGCGCTGAATTTTCGATCCTTCGAGCACGATGCAGTCCTGCAATGTGCAATCCTCCACGTGCACGCGATCATCGAGAGTCACTCCGGATCCGATTTCGGAGTTTCGGATCACACAGCCCTCACCAATTTTACTCAGCGGACTGATTTGCGAATGTTCAATGGTGGCAGAAGCCGGCGTTGCCAGAGAGTTTTTTATGTACTTCAGAACTTTCCTGTTGGTATCCACCATCGCATCTTTATTACCACAGTCCATCCAGTCGCTCACCTTACCGGGAGTGAACTGTGCGCCTTTTCGAACCATGCGGCGAAGTGCATCAGGCAACTGGTATTCCCCACTGTTCATGATGTTGTGGTCAATGAGGTACTGCAATTCATTACGGAGTGATTGACCTTCCTTGAAGTAATAGATGCCAATCATAGCGAGATCTGAAACAAACTCTTTTGGCTTTTCAGCAAATTCTGTAATCACTCCGTGATCGTTCACAATCACTACGCCAAATTGCCGGGGATCCTGGATTTGCTGCACCCACAACACACCGTCACTTTGGGTATCCAACGCGAAATCTGCACGGAAAAGGGTGTCCGCAAAGGCAACTGTTACCGGACCTTCCAATAATTCCGCTGCGCAGAGAATGGCGTGCGCGGTGCCCAGCGGCTGGTGCTGATAGTGAATGCTTCCTTTTGCGCCGAGGGTATCCGCCACTTCGAGCAGGTGCTGTTCAGCCTCTTCCCCGAATGAACCGGTGACGTAGCCGATCCGTTCCACCGAAGCGTGGCTGAGCCCGACAATATCTTCTACGAGCCGCTGAACAATGGGCTTGCCTGCAATGGGCAGAAGAGGCTTAGGCGTGGTGAGGGTGTGCGGCCTGAGGCGCTTTCCCATTCCCGCCATGGGTATGATCACATTCATTCGTGTGTGAGTCGCGATAGCGCGAATGTAGGTTAGTTAGTTTTTACCGGTACTTCCGAATCCTCCTGCACCACGCGCTGACTCAGAGAGTTCCTGCGTGGCAGTCCACTCCACGGTGTCGTGACGTGCAATAACCATCTGTGCAATGCGGTCTCCGGGCTGAATGACGAAAGGCTCTTTGGAGAGATTGATCAGAAGCACTTTAATTTCTCCGCGGTAGTCGGCATCGATGGTGCCCGGACTGTTGAGTACAGTTATGCCGTGTTTGTAAGCCAAACCACTCCTCGGACGGATCTGGGCCTCAGTCCCCGGATCGAGCTCAATAAAAAGTCCGGTTGGGATGAGCTGGCGCTCCATCGGGGCAAGCTCGTGCGGCTGGTCAAGGTGAGCGCGCAAATCCATTCCGGCAGAAAGCGGTGTTTCATAGGCAGGCAGCGGATGCGGCGAGGTGTTGCGGATGCGGGCCATTATTATTTTCCGGTAAATGCGGGCTTTCTTTTTTCGAGAAATGCGGTTGTACCCTCCTTGAAATCCTCTGTTCCAAAGCATTTGCCAAACTCGCGGATTTCTGTTTCATATCCCGATGCAGCGGGGGTGTAACCAGCGATCACGGAGCGATAGGCGGCAGCAATTGCGGTTGGGGAATTGCGCGCGATTTTAAGTGCGATTTCCCGGCACTTGGCCGGGAGTTCTTCCTGCGTCACCACATGGTTAACAAGACGACACTGCAAGGCGTCTGCGGCAGTGATCATTTCCGCCGTGGCAATCATCTCAAGTGCCTTTCCCTTTCCGGCAAGTTGTGCAAGGCGCTGTGTGCCGCCATATCCCGGGATAACTCCAAGAGAGACCTCCGGAAGACCCATACGCGCGTTGTCAGAGGCCACGCGGATGTGGCAGCTCATGGCAAGTTCAAGCCCACCGCCGAGGGCAAATCCATTCACCGCGGCAATCACGGGCTTGCTCATGTTTTCTACGAAGTCGAAGAGGAGCTTTTGACCTGCGCGGCTGAGCATTCTGCCTTCTTCCACGCTGAAAGCCGCGAACTCCTTGATGTCTGCTCCCGCCACAAAAGCCTTTTGACCCGCACCGGTGAGGATGATTGCGCGCACGTCAGGATTGACATCGGCAAGGGCCAATGCCTTGTTGAGGTCATCAATGGTTTGTTTATTCAGCGCATTCAGCTGATCCGGCCGATTGATGGTAATCAGAAGGATGTGATCGGAAAGCTCTGTGAGGATATGTTGGTATGGCATGAGGTGAACATTAATCCGGCGAATTTACCTCATACCGCCGCTATGGAACTATCGGATCACATTGACATGTCCGACCAGCCGCTCCCTTCTGTCGATGCTATCGTATTCAATGGTCCAGATATACGTGTCATTTTGCACGTAATGGTCTTCGATGCCGCCATTCCAGACTTCCCCGGGGTTTCTGCTTTCAAAAACCAGATTACCCCAACGATCGAATATTTGGAGGTGATAGCCCTCAATGGTCACACCAGTTGCGTAAAACACATCATTGATTCCGTCATTGTTTGGAGTGATGGTATTGGGCACCCAGATCGGGTAGTAGGGCTTCACAAATACAGAGTCAATGCCGACACAGCCGTTGTGATCTACCGCGCTGAGGTAGTACCAGGTTGCTGTAGGCGGATCGGCAACAGGATAGGGGCAATCGGTACAGCTCAAGTGATCGGCCGGACTCCACTGGTGCCCGAGCCCGAAGGTGTTGCCGAATAAATACACCGAACCGGGGAATTCGAAGTACTGATCAGGGCCGGCGTTGACCTCCGGAAGGGGCAGTACATACACCCATACAGTGTCCTGATCACCACACCCGTTGTCATCAAAACCGGCCACCGTAAATGCCATAGTTTCCGGAGGGGAGAGCATCGTGGACTGGCCGAAAGGCGGATAGGCAAACCCAGGCGGAGTCCAGAAGTAATCGGTACCTCCGGAGGCCCAGGCTTCGATGTACTGGCCTTTGCAGATGGTTCCGCCTCCGAACACTTCCACATTCGGTACGACCACTTCCACGGTAACTTGTGATACGCCTGTGCCGCATGCATTGGTGATGGTAACCTGATAAGTAGTGGTCACATCCGGGAATGCCATCGGATTTTGCACAAAAGCATTGGACAGTGAAGATGAAGGGCTCCATGACCAGGTGAAACCATCCTCAGCGACGAGCTGTGCATTATTTCCCTGACACATGTTAATCGTTGGATATACCTGCCCGCCAGGCTCGTCTAAAACCACTGTGATGGTCGTCTCCCGCAGCACTTCACAGCCTTCCTCGGTGGTGATCAACACGGAATACGTGGTGGTTTCCTGCGGCGTGGCTTCTGTGGCAGGCCCGGTGTTCGTGCTTAGCCCGGCCGAAGGTGTCCAGCTGTAGGTCACCCCTCCGCTGGCAGAAAGGGAAACGGTTTGTCCGGTGCAAATGGTTTGTGAGGGCGTGATGCTAGTGGCGGGAGTGTACATATCCACAAACACACTCACGGTGTCCGTTTCACAATCGTTGAAATCCACAAGATAATAAGTAGCCGGAGCAAGGGGCGTGGCTATAGGATCAGCAATGTCGGTTGCGGATAGCGTGGGGTCTTCAACCCAAAACAAATTCGGGCTTCCTGTTCCGTCCAGTTGTACCTGTTCACCCAGACACACGGAGTCAACCGGCTGCACCGAGGGATTCACTCCGGGCAAAATAGTCAGCGTAATCTGAGTAGTGTCGGGAAGAACGCAGTCCAGATCGTCCGAAGCAATAAGTGTCACGGTGTATTCTCCGGGTTCCTCGAAAATGTGTGTGGGTTCAAAAGTGGTGCTTTGTCCGCCATCACCGAATGACCATTGCCACACCGTAGCGCCGGTGCTCAGGTTCTGAAATTGTGCTGGTGATCCTTCACAGATTTGGTCAGGACCATCAATATCAATTTCAGCCAATGACTTTCCCAGATTGAACCTGAACACTGCGAGGTTACAGCCGAAACTGGGGTTTGCATCACTCCAGGCACCGGGAGTAGTGGGAAAATCACTGTTTCCCTGGCAGCCCGCACAAACCGCCTGGTACACGGATCCGTTTTTATTGAACCGCGAAGTACCGCCGTCCACATGCTCGTTGCTTTCAGAGCCGCCAAGAAACGATCCATACACAAGTTCTGTGGCATCAGGCGATAGCACGCAAAGGTAAAAATCGCTGCCATCCGTGGTGTTCTGGAAAGCATTGGACGTAATAGGCAATCCGTTGGTTGTGCTGTTGGTGGCATAACAATCGTATACAACCTGACAAGTGTTCGAGTTGGTGCCACCTCCCCAGCCACTGAAGTAGATCTGGCCGCAATCACTCACCAGAAATGCCGTCGGGGAAATATCAATGGCTCCGCTTCCGGTGCCTACAGTGGTGTTCCACTGCATGGCGGTAAGGGAGTTATTGTATTTGCGCACGAACTGACCGCTGTTCTGCTGTCCATAGGCGCCCGAAGTGATGGCCATATTGCCGCGAGTCTGACCAAACACATAGATGTTTTGCTCAAGATCGGTCTGAATAAAATAGACCTGATCATATTGACTGGTGCCCACGAATGTGCCAGCGACCACGTTGAATGTGGTTGGATTAATCTTAAGCAGGAAACCATCACATTGTCCGTTTTGCGAAGTGTCCTCGCCGTTCACTGCATGCGGGAAATTGGCGCTCCGGGTACCCCCGGCCACGAGAATGAAACCGGCTTCTTCAAACTGGATGGAGTAACACGCATCGGAACCACTGCCTCCGATATAAGTGCTCCATTCAAGGACTGAAAGTTCCGGGGTGAATTTCATGACAATTCCGTCGCAGTCCCCTCCGCCATATGTGTTCTGCGGGCCCTGCCCGGTTACCGGAAAAGCCCCGCGGACCACAGAAGCAACGAAGATGTGATCATTTTCGTCCACGTTGACTTCGCCCCGGAATGCATCACCGTAATTGTAATAGAGCTGGTCGGCGTAATTGAGTCCGTCATTGGTTGCATAACCCGCAAGTGTGCCCGCAAGCAGGGCGCCGGTTGCAGAGAATTTGTGGATGAAGAAATCGCAGCCATCGGGATGTCCACTGGTGAAAAAATTCGACATCATGAGTGGCGCGCCGCCCTGAAATCCTGGTTGATACGCCCCTGCGGTAGTCGGAAAATTGCTGCTTCCCGTTACGCCCATTACAATGATATTATCCTGGCTATCCGTGACTATACTATGCGGCGTCTCCTGCTTTGAGCCTCCGAGGTACGTACTGTATAAAAGGGTGTTGCCTTCGGGGTTGAACTTGCTCAGCGCCACGTCCATGTAATTGCCCGCGCCCGAATCGAAGTTGGACTGAAATGCGCCAGGTGTAACGGGATAGTTCTGCGCAAATACCGCAGCGCCCGAAATAAGGTTCTCCTGAGAATCATCGCAGGCAGTGAATCCGAAGTTGCTCGCAGTGGATCCGATGTACGTGCTGAATGCGATTTCCGGGTCAATTACCAGTGGATGGAGCGTATTGTATTTTCCGAGTACAAATGACACTGTGTTTCCGGTGAGTGCATAGCCGCAAGACACTTCGGTCAGACGCCCATTTACGAGCTGATAGGCGAATGGTTTTTTTTCCCTGATTTGAGTGACTGTGGTGGTAATGACCAACTCACCGTTTTCCAATGCAATATGATCCGCGCCTTCAAATCGCAGCGAAATCGCCGAGGGGTCGGCCCCGGGAGCAATCACAAAGTCATATTTCAGGTGGTCGGCTTGTGAGTAGAGTTTCAGCGCAATGCCGGGATAAACGTCTTCCATCTCCACCAGCCCGTGCACGGCAGCCCCGCTAACCCATGTGGAAGAGTCATTTCCCAGATAATAATTGTGGTAGTAGGGTCGTGTTTTTTTAGCGGAAGGGTCGGGTATTGACGCTCCCTCAAAATGAACCCGGTAGGAATGTTCGCGGTAAAGGGGGTCGGGGTCCGGCACTGAGCTGCCGGGATGCAATTTGCTGAGAATAGTGGGATCATAAAACTGCCAGGTGAGCGCCTGATTCTCAACCCAGAGCGCACCGTGCGGCAAGTCTGCCCGCCAGAGAATCTGCGATGGCCACTGGCCTTTATTGTCCACAAAATCCGCCTGGCCAAGCGCAGACCGTGTCAGCAGCACAAGGAATACGGGTATGATGGACAGTAGCTTCAACAGCATCAAGACAGCTATTCGGGCAACTTAGTTGCCGGTATATTGATCCTTTTCAGTTCAAAAACCCGAAAATACAGACTTTTTCGCAGATCTCCATCGCAATCAGGCGGTTATGCTTGCATACGCATAATTTATGTGCAATGAAAAGGACCTTGAATACCCTGCAGAGAGCTATGCCCCCTTTTCGATGCTCTCCTGCTTCTGATAAGGGTGTCCGTAGTCTAACTCGGTTCCACATAAACGAAACCACCCCAAATGAAAAAGGCTCCCTTCAGGGAGCCTTTTTTATAATCGTCCAATACGGAATTACTGCTTGGTGCAGGTTGCGGTGCAGGGATCGGTAGTACCGCCATTCAGACAGGTACACCTGCACACGGATCTTCTTCTTTTCAGCCGGTAAAAGGAATGGCAAGCACTGCCGCAAAAAGGAAAAGCTTTGAAAACGTTTTCATTGTTATTCTGGTTTTGGTTTAGCAGCAGCAAATCTATGGCAGAAAAGGGGTTAACTAAGATGTTCAGTCAGTTTCTTCATCTCCATCATCGGAGATGACTTTTCATAGAGTATGCGGTACACCGCATCTGCAATGGGAATGTCGGCCTGAAATTTCTTATTGATTTCATGAATTCCCCGGGCGGCATAGTAGCCCTCCGCCACCATATTCATTTCGATTGTAGCCCACTTTACACTGTATCCTTTACCCACCATGGTTCCGAATGTCCGGTTGCGTGAATAAGGAGAATAGGCCGTGACGAGCAGGTCTCCTAAATAGGCGGATGACTTCACGTCGCGGTGCACCTCGTGCACATTTTCAATGAAACGCTCGATTTCCCGGATTGCTGAAGAAATGAGCACTGCCTGAAAGTTGTCGCCATAGCCAAGGCCGTGGCAAATTCCCGCAGCTACCGCATATACGTTTTTGAGAATGGCGGCGAGCTCTGCGCCAAATACATCCTCTGTCACAGTGGTTCGGATATAGCGGCAGGCCAGCATTTTACTCATGACTTCCGCGCGGCCTTCATCCAGACAGCCAATGGTGAGATAGCTGAGTTTTTCCAGTGCGACCTCCTCTGCGTGGCACGGTCCGCATACAATTCCGATCTGACTGTAAGGCACTCCGATTTGCTTGTGAAAGTACCTCGCCGGAATGGCGTCGAATTCATTGATGATGCCTTTGATCGCAGAAAACAGCACTTTTTTCTCCAGGCCAACCGGCTTGTACTGGGTCATCGTGTCATGCAGAAAGGCAGAGGGAATGGCCACGATCAGATAGTCGCACGCATCCACCACCAATTGCAGGTCACTGGTCACCACCAGTTTCGATGTGTCGAATTCAATGCTTTGGATGTATTGGGGATTGTGACCGAACTGACGGATGTGTGCAATCGCCTCCGGGCTGCGCATCCACCAGTGAACCTGATTGGTGTTGTTACAGAGCAATTTTACAAGCGCGGTTGCCCAAGAGCCGCCTCCGAGCACACCTACGGTTACCGTTTTTTCCATGATTTTAATGAGCGAATATACATGGCAGTCTGATTGCGGAATTGACGGCACATTTCAGGCGTGAGAATATTCGCTCTTTGTGGTGAACAGATGAAGCGCTGCACGCTTATCTTTCGCGGGTGTTATGAGCAACAAATTGCAGGTTCTGATCGTCGATGACGAAGAGTTTGCCAGAGAAAATCTGGCTATGTTGATTGCAGACTGCTGTCCGCAACTCATTGTCGGCGGCATGGCTTCCGGCGCGAAAGAAGCACGCAGGCAGTTGGAGGAGTTGAACCCGGACATCGTGTTTCTTGATATCATGATGCCCGGGGAAGACGGGTTCGAGTTTCTGAAAAGTATCGGGGAAAGAAAATTTCAGGTCATTTTCACCACTGCGTTCAGGGAATATGCATTAAAGGCGCTGCGCGAGAACGCAGTGGACTACCTCGAAAAGCCGATAGATATTGACGAACTGCAACGGGCTGTCGAACTTGCTGTTCAGCGCATTGGTGAAAAAAAAAACACCGGGATAACGGAAGACAGGATCTCGAAAATTCTCCATGATATTGCGCTAACAAATACAGTAGAGAAAACGGTAATACCTACCAAGGATGGGTTTGCGGTGGTCAGGAATTCGGACATCATTCATCTGGAAGCGGCGGAGAATTACACCACACTTTATTGCATCGGGGGAAAGAAGTATGTCAGCAGCAAAAGCATCCGGACATTTGAAGACCGCCTTGACCCGAATATCTTTCTCCGGGTGCACAAATCCCACATCATCAATTTCACCCATCATCTGAAGGAGTTCAACCGCACGGACGGCAATCTCGCGGTTATGTCTGACGGCGCGCGTGTTCCGGTGGCGCGCAGGAAGCTTCAGGAATTCATTGACCGCCTGGGCTCCATTAGCTGATATGAAATTGCATGGCCTGCTGAAATATTTCCTTTGCGTGCTATGCAGTGTGATTTCGGCAGGCCTGCTTCAGGCGCAGCGCTATGCGTTCATCAAATATTCCGTGCGAGAGGGGCTCGCGCAATCTCAGGTAAGATGTGTGTTTGAAGACAGCAGGGGCTATCTATGGGCGGGTACGCTGGGAGGCGTGTCCCGATTCAACGGCACCACGTTTCAGAATTACGGGCGTGATGAAGGACTGCCGAATAATCAGGTAAGTGCCATCACCGAACTCGGCGACGGGAGCATTGCAGCCGGCTCAGTCGGCGGAATTTCGGTCATCTCGGCACTCGGAGTGAAAAGCTATCCACTGCCTGAAGGACACAGCGAAACCACAGTCAACACCTTACAGGTAATAAGCGACACGCTTTGGATCGGTACGGAAAACGGGCTTTTTTACAGCGACTCGCAAGGAATCCGGCCCGCAGCATTGAACGGACTCTCTGGCGGAGAGCATATCAAATCACTGATTCCTTCGCGCCTGAATCATCCTGCACTTATCGTCGCGCGTGATGCGGTTTACATATGGGAACATGGTGATGCCCGTAAATACTATCAATCCGGCGATGCTGAAGTGCATCTTTTTGATGCGGAGTGGGAGCAACATGGCGAACTTCTCGTGGCTGCACGAAAGGAGGCGCTAATCCGGGTTTCCACCAACGGAACTGAACAGTCATTCGGTGATTCGCCGGATATTCCTTCTACGACCTTTACTTCTATCATACGAGCAGGTGATAGTGGTTTCTGGCTCACTTCCCGTTTCGGATTTTGTTTTTTCGATGGTCGTTCATTTGAGTCGTTCACCGAGTCCGAAGGTCTACCCACACCTGACGTGCGCGATGCGTGCCTGGACCGCGAAGGCAATCTGTGGCTGGCCTCATACGGCAGCGGCCTGCTTCGTTTTACAGGCACGGCCATTGCGTCCCTGACCCAGAGTGATGGCTTACCCAGCAATGCCGTGATGAGCATTGTCCGCGATCAGGCTGGCGTGATGTGGCTCGCTACGTTTGATCAGGGAATATCGCGGCTGGAGCAGGATACCGTTCTTGCGGTGCGCTCGGGTGCAATTGACGCCGGAAGCAGGGTATGGACCAGCAGCACCGACCGCTCGGGCAGATTGTGGTTCGGCACTTCAAACGGCTTGTATAGTTATTTCAATGGCAAATGGTGGGCACCGCCTAGCGACTCATTGCCCGACAGGCTTGTGCTGAGTGTGTTGCAGACTGCCGATGACAGACTTTGGATCGGCACGGCGTCAGGACTTGCTTATCTGGAGCGCGGAAAGATTGTCATACCCGACGCACACGCAGGCTATCCGACTACACGGATCCGCGGACTTGCTGCTGATCGCTCGGGAAAGATCTGGATGGCCAGCCGCGACGGTGTATACTCCTTTGACGGGCATAGTTTCCAAGCGTATGGCATCGGGGAGGGACTCCCGGATTTATCGTCATACTGTGTAGCCGTGGACGACCGCAACCGGGTGTGGGTGGGCACTCAGGCCGGGCTAGCCGTGCTCGAAGGGGGGGCGTTCCGCACGCTGAAGTTTTCACGGGAAAGCGGCGCCGGCACCATTAATTCTTTGTGTTTTCTCAATGATCAGGTGTGGGTAGGTACTCTCAACGGGATGTATTTCGGAAACACGGAAGTGGTACTGGGGGCTAACCCGGCATGGCGGCACTGTGGTGAGGAGGAGGGCTTCTCCAGCCTCGAAACCAACCTCAATGCGCTTTACGCAGATCCGTCCGGCCTTCTCTGGGTGGGCACACCGGATGGGGTGTATCGCATCAACACCAAAATGATTCCGCTTGCCAGCTCGAGGCCTCCAACGCTTGCGGTGGCCTCCATGCTGATAAATCTGCAGCCACCGGACTGGCGCCGCTGGAATGCAGTGCCGGAAATAAGAACGGGATTACCTGCCGGACTTGAAGTGAGTCACCGCTTTAATCACTTCACGTTTTATTGCGATGGGATCTCGCTGAAGTATCCCGACAAGGTGGAGTATCAATACTGGCTGGAGGGCCTTGAGGAAGATTGGGAGCCGCCGACTAACGCATCATTTGTGTCCTTCAGCAACCTGCCTTTTGAGACCTTTACGTTTCATGCCCGTGCGCGTGTGCAGGGCGGCAAATGGAGCGAGGCAGTATCGTATACCTTTCGTATTCGCCCGCCGTTCTGGTTCACGTGGTGGTTCATAGCACTCGCAGCGGCAGGTGTGGGAGTGCTTATCTGGTCCATAGTCCTGAACAGGCAGCGCACATTGCGCGATCGCAGGGAAAAGGAACTCAGTGAAATGAAGTCGCGCATGCTTGCACTCGAGCAGCAATCGCTGAACTCCAGCATGAACCGGCATTTTATTTTCAATGCGCTCAACAGCATTCAGTATTACATCAACCGCCAGGACCGGATTGCAGCGAACAGATACCTCAGTGATTTTGCCCGTCTGATACGTAAAAATCTGGATAGCTCGCAAACTGAACTGACTACGCTCCGGGATGAAATCGAACGGCTTGAGTTGTACCTTAAGCTGGAGCACATGCGGTTCAGGGATAAATTTGACTACGAAATCCGCGTGGCGGATGACCTCAATACCGACCAGATTAAAGTTCCGGGGATGCTCCTCCAGCCGTTTCTTGAAAACTCCATCTGGCATGGCTTGTTGCCGAAAGAATCACATGGCAGGGTAGAAGTGGATATCCGGCGCCACGGCAATCAGGTGGAATTGAAAGTGACTGACAACGGCATTGGTATCGACAATTCGCTACGGAGTAAATCGGGCACTGACAACCACATTTCAAAGGGAATGGAAATCACCGGAAACCGGCTGGAGCTGATACGCAGAATGACTGGTCAGCAGGTTGAACTGCACGGCCCGTACCAGCTGAACGATGATGCCGGCCAGCCCTTAGGCACTCAGGTGTGTATACGAATACCGGAAAAATTCAGAGAACTTTTTGAGCAGTAGTGCGGTACAATGAAAAAATAATCTATATTTGGTTGTCGTTAGACCCATCAAGTGACAAAAAACCGCTCATACCTTTTCGGAATTCTGGCTCTGTTGCTGGTGTTTTCTTCGTGCACCAAAGACTCCGGAATCTTTGACGACGGCGGGGATTGTGGTTTCGGGGACGGTGAAACCCGGGCTGTGGTGTTGGATGATCAGGAGTCTTCGGCGGGCTTGCCTATCGGAAGTCTGAATTCCGGCACCCCGCGCAATGACGGAACCGATGCGTCGGATGGAGGCGATGGCATCACCGATGATGAGGATGATGAGGATGATGATGATGACCGCTCCGCAAAAAACAAGAGAAGTAAGTAATCAGTTGAAAAACAAATACAAAAGGTCCTTATGAGGGCCTTTTTTTATGCCCGGCTACATTTCGTGCTAACGGTATTAGCAATCCGTGCTATCTTTATTCCCTGAAAGGACCTTGTCCCATCTCCACGCTCCGGAGTTCTTTCGGAAAAGAGACCCAAACAACACGTACTGAATTACCATGTCTGAAAGGTCAATCCTTCACATGGACCTGGACACCTTCTTTGTCTCCGTGGAACGGCTCATGGACCGGAGGCTGGAGGGCAGGCCCATTCTCATCGGGGGCATCAGCGACCGCGGTGTGGTTGCTGCATGCAGTTACGAGTCCCGCGCATTCGGCGTGCATTCCGCAATGCCCATGAAACTGGCGCGTCGGCTTTGCCCGGAAGCCGTCATTATCCGCGGCAACTCCTACAATTACCTGAAGTACTCCGACATTGTCAGTGAGATTGTACGAGGAGCCGTTCCTGTGTTTGAAAAAACATCAGTGGATGAATTTTACTGCGACCTCACAGGTATGGATCGCTTCTTCGGGTGCTATCAGTTTGCCACCGAACTGCGGCAGAAGGTCATCCGGGAAACCGGCCTGCCGATTTCATTCGGCTTGTCGGTGAATAAAACGGTTTCCAAGGTAGCTACCGGTGAAGCCAAGCCCAACAACCAGTTGCAGGTATACAGCGGTGGGGAAAAACAGTTCCTGTCGCCGCTTTCCATCAAGCGCATTCCGATGGTGGGAGACAAAACGTATCAGACGTTGCGCAATCTCGGAATCAGTCAGATTAAAACGCTGCAGGAGATGCCCGTGGAACTGCTTGAGCGCGCACTTGGAGAGAACGGAGTAACGATCTGGAATAAGGCCAATGGCATCGATCACAGCCCGGTCATTCCGTTTCAGGAGCGGCAGAGCATATCCACCGAACGTACATTCGACCGCGACACAACCGATGTACAGATGCTGCGCGGACTGCTCATTGCCATGTCGGAAAATCTCGCATATCAGTTGCGCAAGGGAGATAAACTGACCTCATGCGTGACGGTGAAATTGCGCTACACGGATTTTCAGACGCAAACGATGCAGGTCCGTGTGCCATATACTTCAGCAGATCATATCCTCACCCCGCGTGTATTGGAGCTGTTTGAAAAACTTTACAACCGGCGGTTATTGATCCGCCTCGTCGGAGTGCGTTTCAGTCACCTTGTCAGCGGGGGGTATCAGATCAATCTTTTTGATGATACCGAAGAGCGCATCAGGTTGTATCAGGCGATGGACAAATTGCGCAATCGTTTCGGTGATCGCTCTGTTATTACCGCAGCAGGAATGAGCGCAAAGAGCATTGGTCGCGGAGAAAACCCGTTCGATGGCGGTCCGCCGGTGTTGTTGGCGAACAGGAGGCAGTAGAATACCACAAAGGCCGCCCCGTTGGGCGGCCTTCAGTGGATAATGAAAACAATAAACTATCTAATATCTCTACATGAGAACTTACAGAGTGGTTTAACGGAGCAACAACTCGCCGGGTTACATCCATCTCTTCAGGCTCTTGCCCGAAAGGCATGCGCCCCGCAGTTGTCATCCACGCAATCAGTCTTCCTTCAGGAACGTGGCCTGATCCTTTACCGTTAGTTCACGGGCCAGCCGCCGCTGGTATTCTTGCTGCAGGCGCGGCAAGCGCTTCTGCCGCTATCCATTGAACAGAGCCTGATGGGCGGCAAACTCGTCCTTCAGAGTTTGCACGGTTTCCATCTGTGAGGATGACGGCGCACCGTAATATGACGCAATCGTGCTATATATATCTCCCAGCTTTTCGCGCAACATCTTCTCTGCTGAGCCCACGTAATTGTCGCCCGTAGTGATAACCAACTGCCTGCGCAGTTTTTCCAATTCATTGAACAGAGCGTCCGTCTCCCGGGAAGTTTTTTGTTTAGCCCACATCTCCAGAATCGCCTCTCGATACGTGTCAATCTTGTACACGAAATAAGCGAGCTCCTGCGTGAACCGGAAGAGATCAGCCTTCACGGCCTCCTGCTTCTTTCTTTCTTCCAACGTGAATGGCGATCGCGGGTCATATATGGTTTCAATAACCTGCTCAAACACTTCATTGCCCTTGGTAATGCCCACGGTGCAAAGCCCGGCTGTGGCTCGGGGAATCCACTGGGGGAGCGTCCGGGCATAAGCCATTCCGGCCGGGGTTCAAAGTTGCTTGGTCTTGATGGAGATGCTGCATGCTCCGAAGTAGCCCAGCGCACTTTTCTCTGAGTCGGTCTTGTTCACCACATTCCCTAGAACACGCCCCGGAGGAATGTCACCGGTGATCGATGAGGGGGCAGTGAGGTTAAAAATGGCATAGTAGTAATTGTACATCTGCTCGGAGATGCTGTATTGCTGCATTTCAACCAGGTCTCCCGGCAGCACCGGAAACTCATCACTCGGAACGTAGTCAATCAAAGGCTGACCGTTGAAGAACTCATCTTTTTGGATAGACCGGTATCTGTTGCCAGGAGTGGCATTCATCAGAAACACGTTGTTGATGAGTAACCGCCACATATAGTAGTTGACCTGATCAGCCGGGTCAACGGTGTTCAGGGCAACGAAGTCTCCACCATCATCGCCAAACGCACCTTCCTGAAAGACTACAGTCAAACTGTCGATGACAGGCCCGGAGCGCATCGTTTCTGCGGCTTCATACAGGTCGCCATCATATTCAATTGTCAGCTGATACTGCTTGCCGCTAATCGCGGTGAACTCGGATCTGTATAAGCCATTACCGACATGCACATATTCGTATGTATTGACCCCCTCCTTCACGCGCACATTGGCATTGGTGACAGGTTCGGGCATATTGTTGCCGGTGTAGTTTGCCGAAAGGGACAGCTTGATCTCCTGCTGTTCGATCAGGGTGTCTGATCCAAGAAGCACATTTCCCTCAACCACGAGTTTCGGAAAGGTGTTTTTCAGATCGAGGTTGATTTCTCTTTCACAGGATACGAGCGCGACCGTGCAGACAAGTGCAAGCACAAAAAGAGTTGTTCTGTTCATGATTAGAATTTGAATTCGTATGTAACACTTGGGACGATGCCGAAGTAGGAGAGCTGGAATGCTTTGTTGACACCGGTTCCAACCTCGTAGTTATTGCCGGTAGTAGTTACGGTTTCTCTGAAGGTGATATTGGCAGCGTTCAGACGGTTGTATATATTATAAAGACCGAAGACCCATTGGCTCTTCCATTTCTTGGTTTCTTTACCCTTCAGGTTTGCCGCGACATCAAGACGATGGTAAGCAGGCAAACGATGGGCGTTGCGCTCGCTGTACTCCGGAATTGAGAGTCCATTGAACGTATACTTGGATTCGGGATAGGTGATAGGTCGCCCGGATTGGAAAATGAAGTTGGCGGAAATGGACCATTTATCACTTATCGTATAATTCATGGTGACAGCAATGTTGTGGGGCTTGTCGTAATTCGTGGCGTAGTATTTTCCATTGTTTATCCCCCGTCCGCCAAGTACTCCGGGAGTGACGCGCTCTGCTCTGGAGAGGGTATAACTGACCCATCCGGTGAGGCGGCCTTCGCTCTTTCTCACCATCAACTCCAGCCCATAAGATCGTGCGGATCCATTCAGGATGATCGTTTCCGGAGTGTTATTGAGCAGTGGTGAGGCACCGTCAATGAAGTCGAATTGGTTTTGCATCCATTTGTAGTATCCCTCCACGCTCAGTTCGTATCGGTTGTTCGAGAGGTTCTTGAAAAGACCGGCCGCCACCTGATCGGCAATCTGTGGCTTTATGAACTTTGAACTGGGGGTGTATATGTCCAAGGGAGTCGGGGAGGTAGCAGTAGAAAGTAGATGGATGTATTGGTACATTCTGTTGTACCCTGCTTTAATACTGGTGGTCTCGTTAACGAGGTAATTGACGCTCAGCCTCGGCTCAAAGCCAAATTCCGTATTCAGGAGCGTGTTTCGCCGGTAGGTATCAAAGGACTCAATTGTTCCTCTCTCATAGTTGTTCACGGTTGGATTGAAGACGACGGGCAGCCCGTTGACGTAGTTGGGTACGCGCTCATTAGCGAGTTGGCCGAAGTTGGAGACGCGTAACCCATACATCATACTCAGGCGATCCGTTATCTTGAAGTCATCCTGCAGGTAGACATAATTCTCGAGAGCATACTTCAGGGGATTATTGGTTTTTACTACGGATGATTCAGAGCCAAATGGCGAAATATTGCCAGGCCTGAAGGTGTAATAGATGGACCCAACCCCGAACTTAATGTTATGCCTTTCATTGGCATAGTAGTCAAGATCAACTTTGAGATTGAGGTTGGACAGGGATGATTGCCAGATGAAGCTGTTTCCAGGATAGAACGTGATTTCGTAGTCATAGTTGGAATAGATAGCGCTCAGGTTCATGAAAAGCTTTGAGTTGATCAGGTGGTTCCATCGGAGTGTTCCGGTGATATTTCCCCAGGAGTTACCAAAACCGTTGGGCACGTCTATCCTGTCCCGGCCTGTATATCCAGATAGGTATATGCGGTCTTTGGCGGAAAGGCGATAATTGCTTCTGAAGTTCAGGTCGTAGAAATAAAGCCGATTTCGACTTATTGTCGTGTCCGGCACCAGAGGAAGAAAAAGGTCAGCATATGATCGGCGACCTGAGATGAGCATGGATCCATCAGCACCATTCTCGTGAACCTTACCGAGGGGTGTCTCCACTGTAAGACGACTGGAAAGAAGCCCAATGCCACCCGTAGCTGAGAATTTTTTGTTGCTCCCTTCCCTCATACGAATATCCAGAACGGAAGAAAGCCGTCCGCCATACTTGGCCGGAATGCCGCCTTTGTAGATGGTCGCATCCTTAAGGGCATCGGCATTGAATACCGAAAAGAATCCAAACAAGTGTGAAGGGTTGTAAACAATGGCTTCATCAAGCAGAATGAGGTTCTGATCAGCGGATCCGCCGCGCACATTGAATCCGCCAGAACCTTCATTCGGCGCGGATACACCCGGAAGAAGTTGAATGGATTTGATCACATCCGCTTCACCCAGTACCATAGGAAGTTGCTTGATCTCCTTTGCAGATATCCGGTCCGTGGACATTTCTGTGCTGAATATCCTTTGGTTGGATTTATTGCTGGAAACCTCGACTTCTTTGAGATTCTTTACTTTCTCCCGCAGTAAGAAATCAAGTGTCAGGTCAGAGTTGATATCGACGGTGATTGTTTTCTGCTCGAAGCCGATATAGTTGACCAGTATAGTGGCCTGTCCTTTATTTACTTCAAGGGAGTAAAAGCCATAGGCATTCGACGCCGTGCCGATTGTTGTGTTGGAAACCTGGACGATGGCACCAACAAGAAACTCATTGGATAAACTATCCTTCACATAGCCGGATAGCGTGAATTTCTGTGCATGGGCCTGAAGTGAATAGACGAGAACGATAAGCAAAAGACTCCATTTAAGGGATGTGAACATAGTTTGGATAATTAATTCGGCTCCAATATTCAAACGCGAATTCTCCTTCGACCCGTAACTTAGATTACCATTTTTTGGACCGGATAGGGTGCAAGGGTCCATAGCGGATTATTCCGATAGTAGGGAGTGATTTGGGTGTTCACAGGTTCTGCTGGTTACCTCACGTTCCGGTATGGAAAGGGACGTTTTTTAATCCAAATGAGGATGTCGAATTTCTATTCCGATCCAAAACGCCTTCAAAAACTCACATTTACTTCTTTTAGGTGCTCACCGTGGGGTTACCATGCTTTCGCATCCGAAACTTGCACGGGCGCTCGTCTTAGTTGCCGTGTTGAATCTCATGCACGAATCCGACTGCATAATCCGGGATGAATAATAGGAAGGTGCAGGAAATTGGATGATACTTAGTCCGGGGTTTTATTCTCTCAGAGTGGACATAGTATGCTGCTCAAAGGTGGCGTGAACTCCAGCGTTCACTTTTTTTAATGAAGATTGTGTTGGACTCTGCTTTTGCCAGTGGCTACTTTTGAACGTTACATAGCACAATTGGTTCAAACAGACCAACAGGCCTTTGTGATTTCCCGCCTAGTCATGTTCGGCTTCTGGTGGGCTCGTCAAACGGAACTTTATGGGCTGTGGTCATGGTTTAGTATGAGAGTGGATTACCTTTTCCAACATAAAAACAAATACGCAACATGAAAAAAATCTTGTTTCCTGCCTTGGCAGTTTTGACTATCTGCGGGGCAGCAGTATTGCCCGATAACCCGGAAACGCTGGCTATAGGGTCGTCTACACCCAAGGTGGATCTCGAAATGAAAGCAACCAACGGGGAAATTTACTCGCTGCGTGAGGCCGCAGGTGCCAATGGACTTGTGGTCATCTTCACCAGCAATACCTGCCCGTTTGTGGTTGGTGCTGAAGGCTACGGCGCAGGATGGGAAGGCCGCTATGCGGGACTCAATGGCGCCTGTGCCAAAACTGAAATGGGAATTGTTTATGTGAACAGCAACGAGGCCAAACGTGACAAGGGCGAAAGTCTGAAGGAAATGAAGGAGCGCGCGGAGAAATACAACTATGCTGATGCGCCTTACCTGTTGGACGTGAATTCAGAACTCGCCGATGCCTTCGGTGCACGCACCACGCCTCATGTATTTGTGTTCGACAAGAACGCCAAGCTGGTTTACCGTGGTGCAATTGATGACAGCAACGAATCGGCGGCGAGCGTGAAGCGGCCTTATCTGCTCAATGCAATCAACAGCCTGGCTAACGGCAAAAAAGTCGAGCAGTCAGATACCAAGCCGGTGGGCTGCAGCATTAAGCGCGTATCGTAATTCAGCGAGTGCAAAACCTCTTTGTGAAGGGGGCAAAAGTCACCGGAAGCGGAAAGCACGGGTGGCTTTTGCCCCTTTTGCGCGAATGGAGATTACTCCCCCTGAACCCACATGAAAACATGTGGATTGTCCATATAGGGCGTGAGGTCTTTTGTAAACAGAATAAGCCCGAGGTCAATGATCCATAACACTCCGCCTCCTCCAATGGTGAGGGTATAGAACACGGGCACTTTCACATCGGTTCCAAGATAGAGGCGATGCGCGCCAAAAAGCCCGAGGCTGATATCCAGCAACGCAGCAACCAGCCGTGGATTTTCCTTCACCTGATCGCTGTTTGCCGAATCAGCAAACCGAAAGGTATATTCGTCCTCACCAGTTTCTCTGAAAAGCAATCTTCCCACTTTGGTTTCCGGGAAAAACGCACGTTGAGCCCGACCCGTGAAGCCGGCCAGCAGAAGGAAAAGCAAGAGCAGTGGTGCGCGCATTCCGGCGAAATTACGGCCGGAATGGATTCATCAGGTCAGGATGAGCATCGCGTCCCCATAGCAGAAGAAGCGGTACTTTTCCTTGATGGCTTCCTGATAGGCGTGCATGATCAGATCGTATCCACCGAACGCAGTGGTGGTCATGAGCAGCACGCTTTCCGGCTCGTGGAAATTCGTAATCAGACTATCCGCAATCAAAAAGTCGTAAGGAGGGAAAATGAACTTGTTCGCCCAGCCATCAAAAGGCTTGAGCAGATTGTTCGTACTTACGCTTGACTCGAACGCACGGAGTACCGTTGTGCCCACCGCGCATACCCGTTGGCCATTGATTTTGGCTTTGTTGACCATGTCGGCTGTTTCCGCCGGAATGATCATCTGCTCGCTGTCAGTCTTGTGTTTGGTGAGATCCTCTACTTCTACCGTGCGGAAGGTGCCCAATCCAATGTGAAGCGTCATTTCTGCCATGTGCACTCCTTTTATCTCCATGCGTTTGGAGAGCTCGCGGCTGAAGTGAAGTCCGGCGGTAGGAGCAGCCACCGCTCCTTCGTGCTTGGCATAGATTGTCTGGTAGCGGAATTCATCTTCCGGCTCTACAGGGCGCTTGATGTACTTGGGCAGCGGAGTTTCTCCGAGTGAATAGATCAGCTTCTTGAAATCGTCGTGATTGCCGTCGTAGAGGAAGCGGAGTGTGCGTCCGCGCGAAGTGGTGTTATCAATGACTTCAGCCACTAACTCGTCGTTCGGTCCGAAATACAGTTTGTTTCCAATCCTGATCTTTCGGGCAGGATCTACTACCGTGTCCCAGAGCAAGCTTTGCGAATTCAGCTCACGAAGCATAAATACTTCGATCATCGAACCGGTTTTTTCCTTGTTGCCGTACATGCGGGCAGGGAACACGCGGGTGTTGTTATTCACCATCACATCCCCTTCCTCGAAATAGTCCATGATTTCCTTGAACACGCGGTGTTCGATTTTGCCTGTGCTCTTGTGCACTACCATGAGGCGCGCCTCGTCACGGTGTTTGGCAGGATACTGAGCGATCAGCTCCTCAGGTAGTTTATACCGGAATTGCCCGAGTTTCATTGTGGAAATCAAGTGGATAATTTTTAAAAATAGGTCGGCGAAGGTAAGGATTCTTTAAGCCGATGTAAAGGACAAGTTGTGGAACCGTGATTCAGCCGGGCACTCAAGCGTTGTCCGAGCCTGCAAGTGCCGTCAGGCGAGCAATCGCGTCATCCATACTGATCATTTGGTCCTCTGCGTAAGGCTCGCTGGCGGTCCGCCGCAAAGCGGCGAGGTGAGAACCGGTGCCTAAGCGGGCTCCAAAGTCATTGGCAAGACTGCGGATATAGGTGCCTTTTGACACTTGTGCCCGAAAGAGGACATCAGGCAGGGCGATATGGGTTAATTCAAAATCAAAAATCTCTATCAATGCGCGCCGCATTTCTATCGCCTCCCCCTTTCGTGCGGCGTCATAAGCCCGCCGTCCGTCAATCCATTTGGCACTGTGAGTGGGTGGGGTCTGGAGTTGCTCTCCGAGAAATGAACGGGCGTTGTCATGAAGCACTCCGGCCTCAAGGTGCATGAACGGATGGTCACCCTGTGGCTCTGTTTCCAGGTCATAACTGGGTGTGGTCTTACCCAGCCGGATTACACCCGTGTATGTTTTTCTTCCGCCTTGTAACCGATCGATTGACTTGGTCATCTTGCCCGTACAGACCACAAGCATACCAGTGGCCAAAGGATCAAGTGTACCCGCATGACCGATTTTGAATTTGCGCTTCTGGCCGTTTTCGGTCGGAACGGGAAGTTTCTTCAGAATAATCCACTTCAGCTTATTCACCACATCGAAGCTCGTCCATCCGGCGGGCTTGTCAATCACCATCACACTTCCATTGTATAGATCTTCGACAGTGGCAAAGGAGTTGGTGGATGGAATGGCAATCACAGCGGCGAAAGTACGATAGTGGTCAGGCGGCTTCCAGAAAAACGAATCCCTTTTGGTTGATTCTCCCTTTCCACGGGCTCTTCCACCAACCGGAGGGATGGGGAGGCATGGCGATGGCGCTTCCCTTGAACCAGAGGATCCCGGTTTCATCGCGGTCCAGTTCATGATCCGGGTTGTCTCCGGCAGTTACTTTGACGCTGATGCCCGGAAGGGGTTTTCCCACGGACCCCTGCTCGAGAGCTTCTTGTTCCAGAGGCTTGCCCACGATGTCACGGCCGTAATAGTTGGCTTTGTTAATTGCAAATACCGAAGTGGTTTCGTCACTGCCCGCGCAGCAATACACCGCAATTCCGCGGCTCTGAAGAAATTGTGCGGAGGCGTCTTGGGGGTGAATATCCGCGCAAAACAAGTGCGTTAAATACGGAATGTTCTTCGAATGAGCGATGTCCGCAATGGCCCTCAGCTGTCCCGGAGTTGCGATCACTGTGGCGAATTCATTGGAGAGGAGGGCCGAAGCAAACTGTTCATCACTGGCGCGGTCACCAGCAATGGAAAGGTTGAGATCACACACCAGCGGAATGAGCAATTCCAGCACATAGCCGTACGCGGTGCACATGGGAAGGTTGTGATACATCCGCGCATCGCGGCGGAACTCATGCACCTGTCGGAGTGATTGAACCGCTGCGAGTAGGTTGGTGGCATCGAGTGAGGTGTGTTTCCAGCAGTCCTCTTCCCTGCGGTAGAATTCGACCAGGACATCCGATTTCTCAGGGCTGCGGTGAAACCATGAGCGCAGTTCCCTCCCGGCTGCGTGGAGGTTTTTACAAATCACGTGAAGTTCTTTCCGCTGGCTCATAGCCTCATGCATGTCTTCAAGATAAATTATCTCATCCTCCACGGGAGCGCATTGCGTGAAGTTCAGGTCGTTCACGGTGATCATAATGCGGGCGCCGGACTGGTTCATTATGTAAAGCCGCTCTTCGTTGCTCCAATCCGGCCGGATCGGAACAGTGCATTTGCGGTTGATCAGCAGCCACAGATAGATCAGCAGCGATTCAGGGCCTTTTGGAAGCAGTACCGCCACTTTCTGATGGCGTGCAAGCGGACGCGTGAGCAGCTCGTTGAGCATCGCCAGTCTCCCGGGCAGCGAAGAAAAGGGCATTTCACTCAGCATGCCGTCCCAGCTTCCCTGAGGGTTGTTGCGAAGCACACCGGTGATGCGCTGGCGAAGACCCGGACCGGCAAGAAGTTCCTGGGCAAAATTGACTGCCTCGAGTTCTTTGACTTTTTGCCTGATCTGAAAGGCGGAAACGGGTCCGTGCACCGGCGCGCCAATAGCTACGTGAATGGGCTTTCTGAAGCTGGTGAGGCGAATCCTGACCATCGAGGCTTTGCCAGCGGGATAGGTGAAGGGCGTGCCGATCACGCTTCCGAAGTGGATAGGAATCACTGGTCCTGCGATAAGTCGCGAAAGATGCTCAACCCCTTTTCTGAACTCGAGCAACTGTCCGGTGCGGCTCACCGTGCCCTCCGCGAAAATTGCGACCAGGTGTCCTTCACTCACGAGGCGGGTCACCTTGTCATTGAAGCGCTCAAAATCGTTTTTTCCAGTTCTTGCCTCAACCGGCACGCAGCCCGCCCAACGAAGGACGGGACGAAGTATTGGTTTGCGGAATACATCTGCATTCATCACGAAATACACCGGCCTGCGGATGGCGGTGAGCATGATCAGAAAATCGAGGTAACTGACATGATTGGCGACAAGCAAAGCGCCTCCTTGTTTCGGTATGTGCGGGTAACCGATGATGTGCATGCGGAAAAACAACTTGCCGATACCCCGGAGGAGAATCAGAAGGGCCGTTCTGAGGATGGAGGTGTGGAGGGTTTTCATGCAGGCAAATCACGTGAGCCAAAGGTTGGAAACCAGTGCCATCAGCGCGGAAAAATGACGAATAATATGATGTCTGGTTCCGGACTTTAGTAATTTAAACAACATGTCATATATTTGATAATAAGAAAAATAAGAATGTGACATTGTGAGTGATTCTGTGAAAACTGTAAATAAACGTACGGAAATATGGATGTTCTGGAGACTTGCATTATGATGATGTCGCCATCGGAGCACAGGCTCTTTTGTGAGGAGTTGCGCAAAAAGCGAAATGCGCGAAAGGATTACCTGCTCGCTGAAAAACTCATCCTCCGCGATGTGCAGGCCGATCAGCTCTCGGAATTACTTTATGGAGAACCATCCTCCAATGCGTATCACAGTCTGAGGAAGAGGGTGCAGTTGAGCGCAATGCGGTTTCTGGCAGAGCGCAATCGCGAAGCGGAGCAAGCTCCGGAAATAAGGCCATCCGGCGAAGCGCTGGTCGTTGCGCGAATGATGCTCAAGCGGGGTTACTTCAAACAAGCGCTCGCCATGCTCAAACGCGCGGAGCGCGAGGCCATTGCGGCTGAGTTACCGCTTGAGCTGGATGTGATTTACCGTGAAATTATGCGAAACGCAGTGGAGCTGGAAACGGATCCCGAACCCGTGGCTATACAGTGGAAAGAGAACAGGAGCAAGATTGAACGTCAGCGTCAGCTCGAAGTAGCGGGCTCTCTGCTTCGCGTGCGACTTCATGCGCTGGAAAGAGCTCAGTCGGTGCCTGATCTGGATGATATTGCGCAATCGGTATTGACTACAGTGCATATTGACAGGGCAGCGGCGAATGACCCGTCATTCATGTTCATGCTTTGCCAGATGATTCGCAATGCGGTGATACGCACCAAGGACTATCATCGTTTTGAACCATTTGTAGGAAGAATTTACCGTGGATTTATGCGCTCCAACGGGCTTGGTAAAAACCCTCAGGAGCACGCCGGATTTCTTTACATGTATGCCCACGTGTTGTATCGCAACAGACGATTCGAGGAGGCGATGATTAATCTTGATGAGTTGAGAAAAATTATTGTGGCCTCCGGACAATTGCTTCGTCACATGCGGCCGAAATACCTCTTGCTGCGCGCAGCGGTGAAGAGCTTCAGCGGCTTGTGTGAGCAGGCTGCGGAAGATCTGGAGCGAGCGCTGCAGGATACTACGATATACCTGCACCCGCGGGATCGCCTCAATCTGTTGCTCAATCTATCCGTGTATTATTTCCAGTCAGCGAAGTACAAAGAAGCCAATCAGTCAATTCTCCGGATGAATCACAAGGAGAGCTGGATTGAGAAACACCTTGGGATGGAATGGGCGTTTAAAAAGAACCTGATAGAAGTAATCATCTTCGCAGAGTCAGGCAATGATGACATTGCGCTCTCGCGGATCAGGTATATCGAAAGTCATTTCAGTCATTTCTTCGAGCAACGGATGTACAGACGTGCAAAAGTGTTCACGGCATTTATCAAGCGCATTGTATTAAACCCGGATGTGGTGAGGGATTCCGCGTTTTTGGCAGAACTCGACCGGGCGGACCTTGGACTTCCGGGGGATCGCGAGGATATCCAGGCCATTACCTTCTTCTGCTGGGTGAAATGCAAGGTGAATGGAACCAACTATTACGAAGAACTTCTTCAGTCCGTGCAAAGAAGATGAATGGACAACTGCATGATTGTTCTCATATTTCGCATTGAATCATACATTCGTCACATGAAACATTACATCCTCGCTGGTCTTGTATTGGTATTCCTGCTTTCAGCCTGTGGCCGCAAGGCAGAAAAGGCCGCAGAATACAATAACACTCTTATTCTCCGCCAGATGCGCGTGATAGAAGCTCTGGATGTCATGGACAGTACACTCAGGGACTCCACCGTGAGCGAAGAGCGCATGGACTATGCGTTTGCCAATCTTCAGGCGCGGGTGAAATCTGCGGTGATGGCGGTCGACAGTATTGGTTCTTTCAATCAGGACCCGTCGCTTCAAATTGCAGCGCGCGAGTTATTCAGGTCGTATGAGGCCATGACCGATGGGGACTATGCCCGTCTGGTAGCTATTCGCAAACTTCCGGATAGTGTCATCACAGAGGCGGTGGTGGACACCAATAACGCGATCATTGCGCGCATTCAGGATATGTCTGCAAAGGCACAGCAGAAGTTCATTCTGGCGCAGGATGAGTTTGGTAAGAAATACCATCTCACCTTTGATTGATTGCCCGGATTATTGATCCAGCCAGGATTTGAATTCAGCGGCTCGCTGTCGACTCACAAATACGTCATTGTCAAACGCCGGGTTTAATTGAAGCATCAGCCGGTTGCTGAAGTGTGGTTCAATCTTTACAATGGCGTCCATCGAGACAATCAAGCCGCGGTTGATTCTGAAAAACTGATCGGGGGATAATTCCCCTTCCATTTCTTCAAGTGTGGATTCAACCAAATACCGCTCGTTTTTACGGGTGACAATAAAGGCGCTGCCGTCGTCGGAAAAGGCGTAAGCAATGTCCTGCACTGGAATGAAGGCCAGCCGTCCGGCAGTCTTTACGAGAAACCGCCTGCGGTAGTCACGGCGATCGCGCGAGATGGATGCGATCAATTCCCGCAGATCATCTGAATGAACCGGTTTCTTTCGGCTTTCCTCAAACCGTTGGATGGACTGCATCAAGCCTTCAGGTTCTACGGGCTTCAGCAGATAATCGAGGCCGTTTACGCGGAAGGCCTTGATGGCATAGTGGTCATAGGCAGTAGTAAACACTACCGGACAAGGAACGTCGATGCGCTGAAAGATATCGAAGCTCAAGCCATCTGCCAGTTGTATATCCAAAAAGGCGAGATCGGGTGCCGGGTGTTGTGTCAGCAAGGCTGCGGCGTCTTCGATACTGTCGGCCTGTGCAGCAAGTGTCCAATCCGGTCGCATCTCGCCAATCATACGAATCAACCGGCGAGCAGCTGGCTGCTCATCTTCCACCACGAGATATCGGATCATGACTCGATGGAAATAAGAGGGAGGTACACGGAAAAGTGGGTTGCCGTTTCTTCTACCCGGACGTCCTTCCCGAAGGTGAGCCGGAAGCGTTCTTTGATGTTACGCAGCCCGGTGCCTGTGCCTTCCTGTTTTCCGGCTTTCAGTTGCAAGTTGTTGCCGACCATCAGAAAGCCATCATGGGAAAGAATCTCCAGGCGAAGCGGCTTCTTGCGACTCACAATGTTATGCTTGATGGCATTTTCGGCCAGGATCTGCAGGGATAGGGGAACGATGTAGTGGCGCTGAGCCGCTTCATCTACGCGGACGTCCACGTGAAGGGATTCGCCGAAACGCTCACCTACAAGGTAGAGATAGCTGTGCAGACATTCAAGCTCCTCAGCCAGGGTTACCGCTTCGCGTTCCTTCAGATCCAGAATGTTTCGGTAGACCTTGCTGAGTTCATGGACAAAGACCACCGCGCGGGAAGGATCTTCAGGAATTAAAGAGGCGAGGGTATTCAGGCTGTTGAACAGAAAGTGCGGATTGACCTGACTGCGCAAGGCCTCGAGCTGTGAGATCGTATGTTCCTTCTTCAATCTTTCGGCGGCCTGCAGACTGTCCTTCCACTGCCGGAAATAGAACAGGGCTTCGTAAATGGCCAGCACGGTCAGGGTGGCAAAGACCGTGGCACCGACCTTCTTTCCCGGAGAACTATCCAGGAATGGATTGGGCTCAGTGCGCACAGAACCAGCATCCATCAGGTTCATGATGTGAGCAGTACTCACGGTGAACAGCAGTACCAGAAGAATGGTGAACACCAGTCGCACCGCATTTTCCTGCGGATCCCGATAACGCCGTCTCAGCAAGATCACAATCTGGCGGTTTCCAAACCAGAATATCGAGGTGGACAGGGTAGCGGGAAAGAAGTTTTGCCTGTAGCATAACCACCCCTCTCCAAGACTGTTCGCAAAGAAGATGCTTGATATCGTCAGAGCGAGCAAGGGAATTCCTAAAACCAGCAGCCAGAAGTCGCTGACGCCGAAGGGTCGTATGAGTGAAGCGCGGTTCACGGAATGATGCGGGAGTGGTTACTCTTTACCCCGGATTATGCAATCGGTTTCATGCATGGAACCGATCGCATAATCTGGTCTTAAGATGAAGGATCAAAAATAGATGGTGTAGAACAACATCGGGAAGAAACCGGTCTGATAGGTCGTTTCTACGTTTCTGCTGAATGCGTCGTATCCTCGCTGAAATACGTTCTGGTTGTTGGTGATGTTGCGGATATCCAGCGAGATGGACTGCGAGATTTTCTTGCCATTTATGCGGTATCCCACTTTTGCATCAACCCGGAAGTAGGGCGTGAGCTGGGATGAGAAGGCAACTGACTCATCACGCACTTCAGATCCTGCTAAGCGTGAGGCTTCGAGGTTAACGGGTGAATACCAGCGTCCGCCGGCATAGGACACGCGAAGGTCAGCGGTGAAGGCGTTGTCCTCACCCACCTTCCATTCTTTCCCTGCCAGAGCATTGAACACATAGTTACCGTTGAATGCGGTATTTCTTTCCACGCCATCACTCCCGCTATAACGGCTGTTGAAGAGGGAGGCCGTAACCAGGTAGTAGAATCCTTTGTGGAGGAAGCGCTCAAGGGTGAGCTCAAGCCCGTAATTGGTGCCGGTGCCTTCGTTGACGAGATCGGCATTATCCGGCAATCCGAAATCAGCACCCGCATTCAGGATAGAGAAGGAGCTGGATGCGCGGTCCACAGCAATGTTGTAAAGCTGCTGGTAATAGACCTCAGTGCGGATGCGGGTGTGTCCGTTGAGACGGAGATCATATCCTGCTACGAGGTGAGCCGCCTGGTTGAATCCGAGGTTGCGGTTATTGGCGATGGCCTCCCCGGTTGTGGATTCCTGACGATTGAAGTATAAGGTGATGGGTTGAAGTTGGCTGTGCAGACCGGCACCAAAGCTGAGCGCACCGCGTTCGCTCACCTGATAACGGGCTCCAAGGCGTGGCTCGATCGCTGAAGAGTTATTGAAGAAGAAATGCTGCGCATGAACTCCCGTGTTCAGGGTCCAGCGGTCAGTGGCTCTGTAGTTCCACTGGGCATAGGCCTGGCCGAGGTCAGCTTCACCCTGGAAGTTGGATTCCACCCAGTAGTAGGATGAATTCACTAGCACGCTGTCTTTCACGTCAAAGATGAAGCGATCCGCCATAACGCCGATGCGCAGCGTAGAGCGGGCATTGATTTTCTTGTTGAAGACATAGTGCGCGGTGAGCTTGTCTTGTGTCTGGTCGTTACCAAACACAAGGGTAGGACGGCGGTCCACATTGAGGCTGTCAATGTATCCGCCATTCTGTGAGCGTGAGGCAGCAATGGTGAGCTTTCCATAAGCCTTTTCTGTGAAGAAGTAGGTATGTGAAATACCAGCAACACCGGTCAGACTCGTGAATCTGGAGTTCTGGAAGGCGTCTGCATACAGGTTATTGTCACCACTCTCGGCGGCTTCGAAGTTGATACGTGCTGTACCGCCAATCCCGAACACAGTGAACCGCCCCATCTTGCGCGTGGGCAGGTCGGCCTTGAAGGTCAGGTCCTGGTATTCGGGAACTGCCGCTCCTGTTCCGAAGTCGACTCCGAGCGCCTGCACGAGCCCCAGTACAGAATACCGGTAGTTGAGAACGTAGCTTGCGTTCTTTCCTTTGCGAAAGGGCCCTTCCGCGCCGAGTTCGACGCCGTTGAACCCGATCTGGGCCATGAGCTCACGACGGTCCTTGTTGCCGTTGCGGAGTCTCAGATCAAACACTCCTCCGAGGGCATTTCCATATTCAGCAGCAAATGCGCTGGTAGAGAAATCGGAGTTCGCGAGGTTGTTGGCATTGAGGATAGAAACCGGCCCGCCGGTGGTTCCCAGGGTAGAGAAGTGCGAGGGATTGGGAATATCGATCCCCTCGAGACGCCAAAGCACACCCGTGGGCGAGTTACCCCGGACGATGATATCATTTCGGTCATCGCTGGCGTTGGATACCCCGGCGTAGTTCTGTACCATTCGCGCAGGGTCCTGCAGCGATCCACTATATCGGCGGGCTTCTTCCAGGCTAAAAGACCGCGTAGAAACGCTGCTCATCTTGTTGAGGGATTCTGTCTTGTCATCCTCGGCCACAATCTCAACAGCGTTTAGCTGAGCCACGCTTTCTTCAAGCTGAATATTCAACTCGAGGTCCTTGCCGGATACCACGAGGAGCTGGGAAAGGGTCTGGGGCTCATAGCCCGTGTACTGAATAGTCACGGTGTGCCGACCTGCCGGAACTTCAGTGATGCGGAATTGACCGTCAATATCAGAGGTAGCGCCCAATACGGGGGTAAGGTCTGAAACGATGATAGTGGCACCAATGATTGGAAATTGACTTTGCTTGTCCACTATAGTTCCCCGGATTGCGGAAGTGGCAGATTGTGCATACGCAGTCGAAATTGCAGCGACAACGAATAGCAGAGAGAAGATGTGTTTCATGGCATACTCGATTTGATGCCGCAAATCTTATCGTTGCCCGAATCCTCATTAGGTGCTTTGCAGTCGAATGGTCATTTTTTTAAGGTGAATGGAATTGACCGGACATTCATCAGAAACAGGTGAATAAAAAGTCCCTTCATGAAGGGACTTTTTTATGTTGTTTCGAACCAGTAGCGCCCAACTCAAAAACCTGTAATTGTCTCGTAAGACCGTGTTAAACCTTAAAATGTCATGAGAAGCCGTTCCTCGTTTGGATCGGATGAGAATGGGTGCTAACCAGTGCGACAAATGTATCCGGGGGTTCTGCCAATGGCTGTTAACCTGCGGTTAACCTCCGTTAAAAGTCGTTAAGCTCTCAACTCCGGAGAAATGTTAAATGCGTTCTTTGTGTTCTCACTTCCCGCCATGAAAGAACGCTATCTCCAACTCCTGATCGCACTGAGTACAGTAGCGATGACCGGGTTGATTGCGATTCAGGTCTATTGGGTCAATAACACCTTCATACTCCGCGAACAGGATTTCGCCAGCAATGTGAGCAAGGCACTTGCAGAGGTGGCCGAACGCCTGGAGTGGATAGAAGCGCGCAAACTCGCAGAAGAGGAGGCAGTGAAACCATCCGTGAGTATCGCGTCAGGCCCTGAGCAGGAGCTGGTGTTTACCTATGGCGAACGGGATGTGGCTGTGGTTAACGGCAAGGAGTTAGAGGTAAGCCGCGATTCTGTGTTCTATAGCCGCATTGGCAAGGAGGGGCCTGATCAGGCCCGCATTCTGGAGCAAACAGGAATACTCGATGACATCCTGGGCGGCCTTGTGGAACTGGATATTTACGCGAGCATTCAGGAGCGCATCGACGAATGCGTTCTCGATTCGCTGATTCAGTCGACACTCGAAGGTCACGGCATCAAAGCGAAATACGAGTACGCAGTATTCAACAAACTGCATCGTCCCGAAATCATCAAGAAAGGCTCTGTGACAGAAGCGGCCACATTTTATAATGAAGGGTATAAGACACAACTTTTTCCCAGCGACCCGATTTCGGACCCCAATTTTTTACGGGTGTGGTTTCCGGATCAGCGCAAGTACTTGTTGGGCTCAATGTGGGCGATGCTCACCACATCCGCCGGCCTGCTGGTGGTAATCATGCTGTTGTTTTCGTTTTCTATACGCACCATTTACCGCCAGAAGAAGTTGAGTGAGGTGAAAAACGACTTCATTAACAACATGACGCATGAACTCAAGACGCCCATTGCCACCATTTCGCTTGCTTGTGAGGCCCTGAACGATCCTGATATGCGAGGAAGTGAAAAGGCGCTTGGTACTTACGTGGGTATGATCAACGAAGAAAACAAGCGCCTCGGGGTGTTGGTTGAAAACGTATTGCGCACAGCCATTTTTGAGCAGGGAGAAATGCAACTCCGGAAGGAGAAAATCGATCTTCACGCGATTATCCGCCAGGTCATTCGCAATATTGAAATTCAGGTGAGAAAGAGAAAGGGCGAGATTATCACACACCTCGATGCATCTGATCCGGTTGTCGAGGGTGACAGCCTGCACATCACCAACGTAATCTACAACCTGATTGACAATGCGATTAAGTACAGCGCTGATACCCCGCGTGTAGAGGTTTTCACACGCGACGGAATCGCTGAAATTGCGATTGCATTCCGGGACAATGGCATCGGCATTTCCCGCGAGAATCAAAAGCGGATTTTCGAAAAACTATATCGCGTGCCGACGGGCAACATCCACAATGTAAAAGGCTTCGGCTTAGGTCTGAGTTATGTCAAAGGCGTCATTGAAAAACACGGCGGAAGTGTGGATGTGTCGAGCGAGCTGAAGAAAGGAAGTACGTTCACCATACATATACCCAGAACCTATGAAAAAGAAAACCAGAGTGCTCTTGTGTGAGGATGATCCGAACCTCGGAACATTGCTCAGCGAGTACCTTATCGCAAAGGGATTTGAAACCGACCTTGCTACCGACGGGGCAGAAGGACTGAAGCTGTTCAAGCGGAACACGTATGATTTTCTCATACTCGATGTGATGATGCCTGTGAAGGACGGATTCACGCTGGCCCGGGAAATCAGGGAAGAGGACCGCCACACACCGATTCTTTTTCTCACCGCAAAGAGCATGAAAGAAGACACGCTTCAGGGATTCGATGCGGGAGGCGATGACTACATGACGAAGCCATTCAGCATGGAGGAGTTGCTTGTAAGAATGAATGCTATTCTGCGGAGAACTGCAGTACTTCCTGCGGATCCGGACTCTGCGCAGGAATTCCGGATTGGCAAGTATCAGTTTGATTACAACAAGCAGCGCCTGATGCTAAATGATGAAGAAACCAAACTCACGACCAAGGAAAATGAACTGCTCTATCTTCTGTGCAAAAACAAGAATGGCGTGATGGAACGGTCACTTGCTCTGAAGGCGATTTGGGGCGATGACAATTACTTCAACGGCCGAAGCATGGACGTGTACATCGCGAAGCTCAGAAAACACCTGCGAATGGATCCTTCGGTTGAGATCATCAACGTTCATGGCCGCGGGTTCAAATTGCTGGATGCCTGAGCTATTGCCGTTTTTTGCGGCATACACTTACCCGTCCTTTGCACGCATCACGATGAAGTACCCGTTCAGGGGTTTATGACTCATTTTCGGGGAGGTCTTGAGGGTCTGGCTTGAGGATGAGATTGTCGATTAATCTGATTTTTTCAACGTAACAGGCACAAAGGATTACCGCATAATCCGAATCGGACCACTCGGCGAGCGGGCTGAATGAGTGGCCGTCGATGATTTCGAGGTATTCCAGCCGTATGCCCGGTATAAGGTGAAACTCTGCACGTCCCCATTGCTCCAGCCCGGGCGGGTCAAACTCCCCGCGCCGGTCATGCATGGCATACAGGATGCGGGAGATATTAAGCGCGAGAACGCGTTGCTCGGGGGTGAGCCGGGCATTCCGGGAGCTCATGGCAAGCCCGTCCGGATCGCGCAGCGTCGGACCGGAGATGATTTCCACAGGCAGGTGCTCTTCTTTCACCATTCTCCGGATATGCGCCAGTTGCTGGAAGTCCTTTTCCCCGAAAAAGGCAACCCCGGGCTGCACGATTTCAAACAGGCGCTTCACCACGGTGAGCACCCCATCGAAGTGTCCGGGTCGGAAATGTCCTTCCAGCACCGAGGAAAGCAAGCCGAAATCCCAGTGACCGCGTGTAAGCCCGTCGGGATAAATTTCCGTCACCGGCGGCACGAACACCACATCACAATGATTTGCGTTCAGCATTTCAAGGTCCTTTTCAAGCGTTCTCGGATAATGGGCCAGGTCGCTGGTTTGATTGAACTGCGTGGGATTAACGAAAATGGAAACCACTACTACGTCGCAATGCGTTCGCGCAAGGCTTAGCAGGGAGACATGTCCCGCATGCAACGCCCCCATGGTAGGGACGAAGCCGATGCGCTTTCCTGCGCTGCGGGAGGAATTCAGCGCGCGCTGAAGGTCTTCAATGTATTCAGAAACAACCATTTGACAAGTGCCGGACCGGCTTGGATAGGCCGTCAAAGCTAATGGTTTGCACGAATGCAAAAAGTTTTTTATCTATCTTTGCACTATCTAAGTGGTGAAAGCAAATTCTGTATGAGCAAAACCAAGGTTTTATTCGTTAGTCAGGAGATCCTTCCATTCTCTCCGGAGAGCCTGATTGCACAAAGCGCTCGTGAAATTCCACAAGCCGTTCATGAAAAGGGGAAAGAAACCCGGATCTTCATGCCGCGATACGGCAAGATCAATGAACGCAGGCATCAGCTCCACGAAGTGATCCGCCTGTCAGGTATGAACCTGATTGTGGATGATTCTGACCATCCACTCATCATCAAAGTAGCAAGCATTCCACAGATCCGTCTGCAGGTATACTTTATAGATAACGAGGAGTTCTTTCACCGGAAGGCCTGCATGGAGGACGATAAAGGTCAGCTCTTTCCGGACAATGACATGCGCATGATCTTTTTCGCGAAGGGCGTGCTGGAAACAGTCAAGAAACTGGGCTGGGCTCCGGACATCATACACTGTCACGGCTGGTTTACCTCATTGCTTCCACTATATGTGAAAAAGCTCTACAGCCGTGATCCTCATTTTGCGGAAAGCAAAGTGGTGATGTCGCTGTACAACGATGAATTCAAGGGTACTCTGGATAAAAAAATGCAGAAGAAAGTATCTTTTGACCACATCGATTCGTCTGATGTCAGCGAGCTTGCCAATCCTACTCACACGAACCTGATGAAACTCGGAATGCGTTATGCGGACGGGGTGATTGTGGGTTATGAGGGAGTGGCCGGTGAGTTGATACAATATACCCGTGGATTGGATGTTCCCGTGCTGCACCAACATGAAGAAAGCGATTACCTCACGGCAGTGGATGAATTTTTTGACACCGTTCACTCGGGAAAGTCGGTTCTCGTTGGCTAAACTCAATCCCTTTACGATGTTTCGCATTCAAAGCCTCAACCACTTGGGGCTTTTTTTCGGAATGACCATACTCTTTTCCGTGGGGTGTAAAAAGCCCGAGCCTACGGGAGGTATTGAGCTGATTCCCGGAGAAGATCAGCTTTTTCCTTACCGCACGGATACACTCACATTGACGGCATCTACCTGGAGAGAGGACTCACTCCGCACTGACGAGCTTTCTTCCACGCTGATCGGTGCCTACACCGACCCGGAGTTCGGTATGGCGCAGGCATGGGGTGTAAGTCAGGTAAGGCTGTCCACCAGCTCGGCGGAGTTTCCAGTGGTGTACGAGATAGACAGCGTGGTACTCACCATACAGTATGACGGATACCTCTACGGACGACAGGGCATACCGTATTTTATAGTGAATGAAATCACCGAAGACCTGGTTCTTTCAGAGAATTATTACAGCAACAAGAAACTGTCCGTAGCCCCCGATAATCTGATGCGTGACGGGATGGAGCGTGTCGAACTGAACGTTCCGCCTACAGCAGAGAACAGCGCGTCATTTCCACCGCTGAGGCTGCATCTGGATGAGTCATTGGGTCAGCGGTTGCTGACACCCGCAGATCCCGAAGCGCTCACCAGCGATGCCAATTTCCGCGAGTATTTCAAGGGTGTTCAGATCAGTACACTCGCTGAACCAAACACAGGAATATTCAATGCTGATCTGGTAGATCCGGCGAGCAAGCTCACTGTGTATTACCGCGACCTCGACGGCGCAGAACCCGACACCACCAGCTATTCGTTCAATATCACTTCGGACTGTGCGCGATTTACCCGCTTTGAGCACGGCTATACAGGCACCGCGCTGAACGGGGTGGAAGACGGCTCAGTGGACGGGTCATCTCTGTGCTACATTCAGGCCGGAGCAGGGTTGAAGGTAAGAATTGACATCCCGTATTTGCTCAGTCTGAATGCGTTCGACCGCAGGACCCTGAATGCTGCGGAGCTGATCATCCCTTTCGAGGCCGACACCCGCTTCAGTCCGCCGTCGCAGCTTGTTCTCCTCTATCAGGATCAGAACGGAGCAATGCAGATTCTCCCCGATCAGGCTTCACAGACCATCGGCGGCCTTGGTGATTTTGTAAAAAAGGAATACCGCTTTCGTATCGAGCGCTTTGTGCAACGGGTGCTGAACGGGGATATCAATCCTGACGGGCTTTACCTTTATAGCACACGTGGCGGGGTGAGTGTCAACCGGGTGATTTGTCGCGGGCCGGAGTATAATCCTGAAATCCTCGGGGAGAACATGAGGCTTGTGGTCACGTTTACGTCTGACTAGGCGCTTTTACAGGCTGTGCAGCCCGATAATCCTTCGTTGTTTCAGCGTACATTCGCTAATTGTAAATCTTACATTTAAAACGCATGTGTGGAATTGTTGGCTATCTCGGGAATGACGAGGCTTATCCCGTTCTTATAAAGGGCCTGCGCCGGCTGGAGTACCGGGGGTATGACAGTGCCGGCGTGGCACTGATTGGCGGGGATGGATTTGTGGTACACAAGTGCAAAGGCAAGGTCGCTGATCTGGAGGAACTGGTTTCAAAGCACAGCTCCGCAGGATCCATCGGCATCGGCCATACGCGATGGGCCACGCACGGCGCACCGAACGATGTGAATGCCCACCCGCACATTTCCGGCGATGGCAAACTCGCGCTCATTCACAACGGAATCATCGAGAACTATGCGACCCTCAAGGCGGAGTTGATCAACCGCGGTCATGTATTCAAAAGTGAAACGGACACTGAGGTGTTGGTTCACTTCATTGAAGATGTGCGAAATACCACTGGTCTTGACCTGTTCGAGGCGACCCGCGTCGCCCTGTCAGAGGTTGTTGGCGCTTATGCCATAGTGGTTATTGACCGCGACAATCCCAATCAGCTTATTGTGGCGAAGAAATCCAGTCCGCTGGTTATCGGCATCGGATCGGACGGTGATTTCTATATTGCTTCGGACGCCACCCCGATCATTGAGTACACCAAGAATGTGGTCTATCTGGAAGATGAAGAGGTGGCCCGCATTAACCGGGAAGACGGACTGAAAATCGTAACTATTCAGAACAAGCAAAAAACACCCTATATCCAGGCGTTGGAGATGAAGCTCGAGGCGATTGAGAAGGGAGGTTTCGACAGTTTCATGCTCAAGGAAATTCACGAGCAGCCCCGGTCCATTCAGGATTCTATCCGCGGACGCCTGAACCTGAATCTGGGGATGGTAAAGATGAGCGGCATTGATCAACACGCAGAAAAATGGTTGAGTGCCAAGCGAATCATCATCGTGGCATGCGGTACCTCCTGGCATGCCGGACTTGTAGCCGAATACCTGTTTGAAGAGTTTTGCCGTATTCCGGTGGAAGTGGAGTATGCCAGTGAGTTCAGATACCGCAATCCGGTAATTCTGCCGGATGATATTGTGATTGCCATTTCCCAGAGTGGTGAAACTGCCGACACGCTGGCCGCAGTGGAGCTTGCAAAGGAGCGCGGCGCTCACATTTTCGGCGTGTGTAACGTGGTAGGCTCCACGATTTCCCGCGCCACGCATAGCGGAGCTTATACGCATGCCGGGCCGGAAATCGGGGTGGCTTCCACTAAGGCCTTTACCGCCCAGGTCACTGTGCTGTTTCTCCTTGCCCTGAGCGTGGCTCAGAAAAAGGGAACCATAAGTCAGGAGCGATTGAATCGCCTGATGGCCGAATTGAGTTCGATTCCGGATAAGGTGGAGGAAGTGCTCGGAACCAACGCGATTGTGGAAACCATCGCGGAGATATACAAAGACCACCGCAATGCACTGTATCTCGGAAGAGGATATAGTTTCCCTGTGGCCCTGGAGGGCGCGCTGAAGCTCAAGGAAATCAGTTATATCCACGCTGAAGGATATCCTGCGGCAGAAATGAAACACGGTCCGATCGCACTGATCGATCAGGAGATGCCGGTGTTTGTGATTGCAACTCAGGGGCACTCCTATGAGAAGGTGGTGAGCAACATTCAGGAGGTGAAAGCCCGCAAAGGGAAGATTATCGCCATTGTTAACACGGGAGACAAAGTGGTGAAAGAACTGGCCGATCACCTGATTGAAATTCCTAAGACAGACGATAGTCTGGTGCCGATATTATCCGTAATTCCGTTGCAACTCCTGGCATATCATGTAGCTGTAATGCGCGGGTGCAATGTGGATCAGCCCAGGAATCTGGCTAAAAGTGTTACCGTAGAATGATACATATCATCTCCGGGAAAAGACAGAATTAACAAGGATTGTGTGAAAAAGGAGTAAATCCTGTATTTTCGGCTTCGCAAATTTGCTGAACCTTGCAGTCACTAAAACCCAAAAATTCAACTTTTATGAAAAAGGTCATTTTGTTTTTCGCATTGGCACTTGCCGCTGCAACCGGCGCTTACGCCCAGAAACAAACAGGTGGAGAAAAGAACCTTGAAGTTCAGTTCGCTCCGCTCGGAGGCAGCCCTGTGAGCATCAGCGGTATCCGCATGCGTATATTCAACAGTGAGTCAAGTGCGATTCGCGTAGGTCTTTTCCTCGGCGGTACTACCGACAGGGAAATTGCTGCGCAGCCAGGCACTGTGGGTGGCGATCCCGATGCTCCGGAGCTCGTGAACACCGACAGGACCTTCAGCGTGTCTCTGCGCCCTGGTTACGAAAAGCACTTCGCAGGAACAGACCGTCTGTCTCCATACGTAGGTGCTGAACTGTTGTTCACCCTCAACCGCGAGACTTCCATTGAGGAGTCTTACAGCACAAACAGTTTCACAGATCCAGATGCGAAAGTACTTTGGGAGACCACAACTACCGATGGCTCAACCACCTTCGGTTTGAATCTCGTTGCTGGTACTGACTTCTACTTCGCTGACAACATCTACCTCGGTGCTGAACTTGGTTTTGGCTTTGCAAGAACCGGACAGGCTGATACCGTGACTGAAGTTTCTGATACAGATGCTTTCCGCCTTGCAAACGGCATTCCACAGAATGATGATGTGGAGTTTGATCCGATCCTTAACGGAAGCAACTCAGGATGGGGCCCGAACTTTCAGGGTACTATCCGTTTGGGTTGGCTCTTTAACTAATCACGACCATGATACGCATCAACCTGAATCTGAAAACTGCGCTTGCGGTTTCGGTACTTACTGTTTCTTCAGCCCTGTTCACAGGTTGCCAGAAGGAGCAGGAGTTCACCGGACTGAAAGCACCACAAAAGAAGGTCACCGTGAACGCCGACCAACAGCGCATGCTGCAGGACATGGCGGGTCGAGTTCCAACCCTTCGCATCTATGATGAGGATGACAACCGGTTTATCGACATCGATCTGAAAAACCGCAATTTCAGTTTCTCTGAGCCGAATGATGGATGGAATCTGTCCAGTTCGGATGATGTGGTCTGGGAGCCTGCTGATGGAGGCGGAGGAATCCTCTTCATCGGTGCAGGTGCTTTTGGTGGAAACACGGGCGGTACCATTGTGGCCGGCAGCACTGCCCTCAACATCAATTACACGTTCTGCTTTGCAGCGTCTGAAGAAGCACTCGGCCTCGACCTGTTCGATACCGGCGCCAACATTGACGGAATCAGTGGTGTAATCGGTATCGCAGGGGACTTTGAAGCCCTCCTGAATGACGAAGTGGATGAAGACTCTGACTTCACGGATTACTTTCAGGGCTTCGCGGCTTACTTCGTATACGATAACGAAGCCTCCGGCAGCTATGAGATTCTGGATTGGCTGTCAGACCTTGACGCTGATCTCAGTGACCTGGAAGGAAACGGATTCGGATATGTATTCGGATTTGAAAACTTCTCCTTGTATTTCTCTTACAGCGGCACACTCAACGTTTCCGGTGGTTCTATCGGATTCAACGGGGAGTACCTCGGATTCGAGAATCTGGATGAGCTATTCTTCAACTTCGACGACGAAGAGGAACCGGAAATCGACATCGTACCAGGCTTCGGCGTAATGGGATGCTGATCTCCATACAGAAATGAATTTAAAACCCCGGCGTAAGTCGGGGTTTTTTCGTTTAAATCGCCTGGGCTCGTTCAGCCCGTTGCTTGAACCAGGCATTAAAGAAGAGCGTCGAGAGAATGATGCCCGCTCCAATATAGAATTGCGCGCTCATCCATTCCCGCTCACCATATAATGCAAGTGCAAACAGAATGGTATAAACAGGCTCAAGGTTGATTGTAATCGCGCAGGTGAAGGGTGTAAGCACCTGCATGACCCGAATGCCCGCAATGAAAGCGTAAGCTGTTGCTACCAGCCCGAGAATGAGCAGAAGCACTGAATCATACCAGCCCGGCAGCGGTGCAGTTGTATTCCATTCCCCCGAAGCAACGAGCCAGATGGTCATGGCAATCGCACCACCTGCCATTTCATAGAAGGCGATGCGGTGCGGAGGGTGTTCTGCCACAAATACGGAATTGAAACTGGAGAAAAGCGCTGCAAAGAGCGCAGCGAGCAAGGAGAGTACAATTCCCTCGGTGTACTGAGGCTCAAAGCGGAAAATGAGAGACAATCCGGCAATAACGACGATCCCCAGCACGAGTTCATAGGCGAGCAGGCGCGTCCGCCGGATCACAGGTGCTACCAGCGCCACAAAGAACGAAGTAGTGCTGAGCACGGCCAGTGCAGTGGAAATATTGGAGGCCTTAATGCTGGCAAAAAAGCAAATCCAGTGAGCTGCCGTAATGACACCTACACCTGCAAATGCAGCAATATCTTTCGGGGCGGCGCGGAGTGATTTTCGGGCAAAAAAAGCATAGACCGCTATTCCGGCCGTTGCAATCCACACGCGCCAGCCCACCAATTGAAACGAAGACAGGCTTATTTCGTGGCCGAGGATACCCGTGAAGCCCCAGATGAATACAATAAAATGAAGCAGCAGAAGTGCCTCAGTTTTGTTTTTCATCATGGTCATCAATTTCCACAATTCCCCCGCTCATGATGTATTTCATCACGTCCACGGCGTTTTGTTCAACGCGTGTAATTTGTCGGGTAGATACGATAATCAGGTGTCCGGAAAAGCTGTAGCTCATAGGAATATACACTCCCACGCGGCCGGACATATCACCGAGATTCTCAAGGTCCGAATCGGTGATAAATCCGAGCACAATGACTTCGGGATCATTGCTGATTTTCACAATTACGGGTTGATTGAACCGCTTCTTACTTCCCACAAAGGCGCCCAACATTTCAGTGACGCTTTTATAAATGGTTTTGATCAGAGGAACCCTGTTTAATGCTCTGTCAAAAGCTTGCTGGATGCGCTGATTGATGAAGCGCGTTCCAATCCAGCCAATGAAAATGAGAATGAAAAGAAGAATCAGAATGCCCCAACCCCAGAACGTTTTTCCCTGATCCTCAAATGCTGCCAGTTCTTTTCTCGAATAGATGAGCTTGGGAATTAACCCATCGAGAAAAGAAAAGAGTGACCAGATCACGTAGCCGGTCAGAAACAAGGGGAGCGTGATCAGAAGGCCGTTGATGATATAGGTAAGCAGTCGTTTCACCGGGGCTTCGATTTCGTGCGTAAAGGTATTGGCATTCAGAGGTTCGGGGAATAAAAAATGCCGCATCTCCTGATGCGGCATATCATGTGGTGGGTTCGGGCGTTGACTTTATAGCCGTATAATTCGCGCAGTGGCCACGACTCCGGAGTGCGTGTGAATGCGAATGGTATATGTTCCCGATGATAATTGTGCTGCAGGCACAGTATATCTGCTGGTGGCAAGACCTTGCTGTGACGCTGCGATTCTTCCTGAAATATCGGTTATCACATATGAGGCAATAAGTTCATCTGAAGAGAGGGTGAACTGATCATTGAAAGGATTCGGATAACAGCTGAATAACTTTTTTCCCTGCTCGTCAACACCCACAAAGAACGACGAGACAGCTACTAAAGAGGTATCCGAACATCCGGTCTCACTGGTGGCAATGAGACTGATAACGAAGTCCGGCTCGTTGACGAGGAAATCAAAATCATATTCGTGAGCCGGATCGGACAGATTACTGGAGGCACCGTCACCGAACGCCCATTCGAATGTGCTCGCTCCGGTGCTGGTATTTACAAAATCCACCGTGGCTCCATTATCGCCATACTGCAGTTGATCAAATTCATCAAATGAAGCTATGACCTGATTGAACAGGTCGGATTCGAATGACGGCCATAATCTGTATCCGCTGTCATAAGGCGCAATGGCATCTTCCTGTTCAATGACTCCGCGCAGGTAGAAGCGGCCTTCCGGCACTGCACCGCCAAATAGTTCGGCATCACCATCAATGCGCACCGTCACCGTGGCACCGTCAAGCTCAGCCTCCACGAAGAATCCTCCTCCGGCATTGGTCCATTCTTCGATATCGCTGAGGGCAGTGCATTCGAGGATTACAGGCTGGCTTTCCAGGGATTCTGTAAATGCGGTTACTGCATTGCCGGACTGCACAGGAAGATCATTGGCCATGACATCAATTTCAGCCGGAAAAATTTCTGCCTGACCCATGAACTGAGTAATAAGGCCGCGCACGTGCACGGAGTCACCCTCTGCAACTATGTATCCGAGGTTTTCGAACGACCGGAATACCTTAATACCGCCGGTATTGTCGAGCATATGGAAATGAAGTCCGGCTCCGTTGAAGTTGGTGGTATGCACAATCCCCCGGAGCTCGCAGAATACATTTAGACTGTCGAGCACGCCGTCAGCGTTTGTACCCTTCATATCAGCAATGCTGTATACTTCATACACAGGGTCATTCGGCGCGATGGAAATGGTTTTAACCGGAAAGGTGTAAGTGATATCCGCCGCAGTAGTGATGGTCAGCTGGAAGAATTCAGTGCCCTCTTCTTCGGCGTCGTCAATGATACCAACTGTCAGGGTTTGCAGGGAATTTCCGGAAGGGATATCGAGCGTTACCGGAAAGAACCCCGAATAGTCATTCGGTGTGGCTGTACCCGGTGTAGCGTCTATTGTAATCTGAAATCCGTCAGCAATATTGAATGCCTCAATAGCTATGTCGATGGTTCCTGCATCTTCCTCAACGATAATGGCAGGAGTGGAGAATCCGATCACCTGACTGCCATCGCAGGGGCTCATAGTGTGCTGCCCGATGTGGGAGAGATCAGTGGCAGAATAGATGTCCCACTGACCTGTAGAAAGCAACCAGTTTGTGGTAGGGGCATTTACGGATGCCTTGCGCACAAGAACCCGGTCGAGGGTGGACCCTTCGCTGCCGAATGTCCATGCAGGTGTTGGATTTTCTCCCACCACTCCTATTGCATCAAGGACGATGTCGTTGAAGCGCAACTGAACGGCATCATTTCCGTTGAAGTTGGCCACATTGCTGGTTGCATTTGCCACAGCCAGTATTTCCTGAGCAGCTGAAGAATTGGAAACCACAAAAACTTCTCCGGGATTCAGAATTCCGGAAAGTCCGAATGCCGACGAAAAATTCGTCGCGCCGTTGTTGAATGTATATACCCCGTATCCCGCGAGATCAACCGGAGAAGATGTCGGGTTGTAAACTTCAATTGCTTTGTTGTTGCTTGTTCCCTCGAGGTATTCGGAAATAAAGAGCTCAGCGCACGCCTCACCCAGCTGGCACTCCTGCATGACCACAACAATAAAGTTTCCGGAGAGTGCAGTACATTCACCAGTGGATGTGATACCCGTGGCCGGCAGACCCGGCAATGTGGTGGATTCATCCAGCGCTCCGAAATGTGACAATCCCCAGATTCGGTGAGTGCCGGCACTCAGGAGATCCGCATTGACCGGTGAAGTGGCAATAAATTCAATTTCATTGCTGGCGTTTGTGACTACATACACGTATTCTCCTTCTGCGGTGGAAGTGGTCTCCAGGAACAGATGGTCTTCATTACCATCCGTGCAGAAGGAAAAGTACAGGGACCCGTTGTTTGCGCTCACGAGACCTCCCTGGCAGGTGCCGGATGAGCATGAGCTGACGACCACATCAATGGTGTTTGAGCTGAGAGAAAGGCATTCATCGCTGATCAGGTCATTCAGCATCATTCCTTCGGTCAGTGTGACGGTACCGGTGTATGCCCCGCCTGTGACAGTATACGTTCCCTCGGAAAGTCCGGTGAAATCAATGCTGCCATTGGAAGCAATGCGGACAATCACACCTGTGGCATCGGTAGCAATAAAGAAGAAGGAAGCGCCGATTGAACCTGCTGCAGTGAATTGCAGAGGGGCATTGGGCTCTTCGATGCAAAGCTCGGGAAGCTGATTTTCGTTGAGCGCGATGGTGCCTCCCAAACAGTCCACAGAACCAGCATTCGCAGCTCCGGGCGTGGGCCCTTGCTGCACAAACGCGCTGCTGTTGAATGGAGCGCCGCCGTCAGGCACACGAGAGAGCGAAGAGAACGGATTGTTGGTTGCAGAAATTTCATCAGCCTGAACGTGTCCCGGCGTGAGCACATCGATGAGGTCCTGGTCAGCCGCATCATCAGTGCCGTACACCAAAGCATCTATAAGATTCACATTGGACGCAGGCGTACCGTTAGGCCAGTCTGCGGCGTTTCCTTCATAAATTCCGATGCCATCTGCACCATTTTGAATTGAGTTATTTGACACAATAAGATCGACATCAGGAACCAGCTCATTGCCGATTACAAAGAATCCGGTTGGGCTCAGCACAAATCCGTCCAGATCGTAAGCAGCATAACTCTGGTTATTGGAAGCTCCGTTGAAGAGCACTACAACTATTCCATCCAGTGGAGCATTCGGCTCACCGATGAGTTCGATGAACTCGAGCACATCAGAAGCTTCTGTATCGCAGTCCACCTCATTGATGACAACTGCGGTTTCGCCGCCATTGGGGTTTTCAGTACTCCAAAAGGCTGGCCCGGCCTCCGTGCCGTTACCGGTATAGTACCATGGCCCACTCCCCGAAAGGAAGGTGTTAGTGGCCCACAATCCGGCGGCCACAGCCACATTTTCCCGGCCTTGCTGACCGGCACCGTATTCAAAGAAGGAAGTCATTGCCGAAGGCGCAGAAAAGCCACCTGCAGGTAAATACAGACCGACATCGCTGGCCGTCCCATTAAAGCCTGTGTTTGCATTCCACAGCACAATGACTGACTCGCCCGGATCGAGGTTGAAGTCGCCGCTGAGGAGTTGCACCATCGGCTGGTTGAGTGTCGCGTACTCAAACAGGGAGCAGAAGCGGTAGGTCGAAATATCCGTTGGGCTACTGCCGTAATTGCGGATTTCTGCATGCTGGTTGATAGGGTCAACCATCGTGAGGCGGATTTGGGCGGAAACGGTAACCCCCAGAAAGGATGCGAACAGGGTATATAGAATTCGGTTCATACTGATAAAAAAGGATTTGAGATGAGTGAGTTGCAAGTATACTCACGGAGCACGTCGATACAGTGCCGGGGAATCACGAAATCCTGTATCATTGTGACACTAAACCCGAGATTATCCATGAAGCCTCTTTACCTGATATTCGGATGCGTATTTATCTCCCTTTTAGCTTCCGCGCAATGTGACACTTGTGTTCCCGATCCTGGCTGTGTGAGCGCAGACGGATTTCCTGCCATTTGTCCGGTGGAGTTACCCATTGCAACTGCTGGAGAATACTATCAGGAGGTAATCACGTTTTATCTGCCCGCCCAAATTGTGGATCCGGAAAGCGAGGTTACTGCTGATTTGCTCGAGTTGACAGTGAACTCCGTGCTCGGCCTGCCCTTTGGCATGGCATTTTCGCTGGATGATGACGATGGAGTGTATTTTCCCGGTGACGGACAGAACTCCGGTTGTGCGACCATCTGCGGAACACCTGTATTGCCGGGGGTATATGATGTGAACATCAGTGTTACTGCCCTGGTCACTGCGCTTGGTTTTGAGTTGACCCAAAATGAAAATTTTGTGCTTTCACTGGTTGTGGAAGAAGGCGAGGGAGGTACGGAGAGCTTTTCTATCAGCGAGCTTGCTGCCTGTGGTGAACTGGTCACCACATTTGAAGCTACCATAGGTGGCGTGGCTCCTCAGCAAACGGTTTACAGCTGGGATTTTGGCAACGGACAGCAGCTCAGCGGCCCGGGTCCTCACACCATCACTTACGGTGATGGAGGGACCTATCAGGTTAGCCTGAATACGGTTATTTCCAATCCTGTGATGACATCATTGAACCTCACTTCTTTGGCAGGTGGATGGGGCGGAGATGCCGATGAATTTTTTGGTTTGGGTGATCCGGATCCATTTTTCGAATTGCGGGATGGAGACAATGTGGTGATTTATACTTCATCAACCATTGATGATTCGGAAACGGGTAGTTGGAGTGGTCTGAATATTCCCCTGCTCAATCCTCCATACACGCTTTCATTCATTGACGAGGATCTTGTGACAAGCAATGATGCGGTAGGATCAGCCGGGCTGACGGTTCAACCTGGGTCGGTCAGTTTCAGTTCGGGGTCTGGCACAAATGGAAATGTGACGATTGAATTGGAAGAGGTTAACAATATTACAAGCGTTTCTGCTGTGAACGTATTTCCAACGCCTGATGCCTCTTTCGTCGATAATGGCGGCATCTTTTCATGTCAGTCTGAAGGCCTGACTTCTTACGTGTGGTACAGGAATAACATACCGCTCTCCGAGCCACTGACCTGTGAATTCACGCCCACAGAAGGAGGTATTTATCAGTTGGAAGTGACGAATGAATTTGGCTGTACGGAGATTAGTGAGCCTTATTTATATTGCCCTGCGATCACTCCTGTCTATAATCCGGTGAGCGATGTGATTTCGGTTCCGGCGGGTTTTGACAGCTATGAGTGGTTCTTTAACGGATTGCCTCTGGATGGAGTTAGCACGAACAGCATTGAGAATCCGGAGTTGGGTAATTACGGTGTGATTGTTACAACCTCTTATGGATGTGAGACGACGAGCACTGTAATTACTGTGACAGTTGGCGTTTCAGAGACCGCTGAGGCTCCGGACGTCATCATCTATCCTCAGCCAGCCAGTGATATTCTCGAGATCAGAGGATCAGCTGACCGGACAGAAACAGTCCGTCTGTATGATTCAGTGGGACGTGAGGTTTTGCAGGCTGATATGAAGTTAGGAAAATGCACTATGGAGGTATCTGCTCTATCTGCCGGCATCTATTTCATTCGTTTGGCTTCCGGGCCTTTGCAACGGGTCATTGTGGATTGATTATCCGGTTGCAGGCCTCACTTTTTCATGTGCGGTTTCGGGTTAAGAAAGCACCATTGGCGGGAACCTTCAATAAGTCCAGACCTTGATACGCGTCCGGTTTCGGCTGGTGTGAGCATTGAGTAAGGGCGGTCAGATTGATCACCTCCCGATTGGTGTTTGCCAAACAGAACACTCCCTCAAACAGGGCTGAACGGGCAGGGGAATTGTGCGGTCTATTCATTTCAGGTTAACCGGGTAGTGTTAATATCCTCAGCCATATCGGGTTTTCAAAATCAGCAGATTAAGGAATTTTAGGACTTGGATGCGCAGCGGGTATCCACTGTGCGGACGACCGGTAAACTAACTCTCTTATTCATGGGGCCAATTGGTATTTGTATCAGCGCGTCAACTCAGAAACGGCGCGGTCAAAATGCACTTTCGCTCTTTGTTGCCTGTGTTATTCTGATGTCTGCTGGGTCCGCTTATTCGCAGTTCGATTACAAGTTCTGGATGCCTCCAATTTGGCAAACCGGAAATAGTCAACAGAATCAGCCTTCCGAGTTGTTCATTACAACACCCTATCCGACACCGGTCAATGTGCACATTGAAACTCCGGACGGAACCACATTTGTATTTGATGGGACGGTGTCTTCAGGCACGCCCTTGATCATTCCATTGAGCCCAATACTGGGGCAAACCAATATTGCGAACACCGTTATCAGTAACAATGGATTTATTGTTACTTCAAACCAGCCTGTTCAATGTGTTCACCGGGTTTCGGCATTAAATAATCAGACACTCGTTACGCTGAAGGGGCAGAACGCTGCGGGCCGGGATTTTTGGTGTGGTTCTCAGGTACGGAATAATGCGAGTAATTACGGACCCAATGAGCAACACTTCATTTCGGTCATGGCTCTTGAGAATAATACTCAGGTCACCTTTCAAACCCCATTTGATTTATGGCAGACCGGGGCGGGTGATTTACCTAATCCGTATACCATTAGTTTAAATCGTCACCAATGTTATCTGGTAAGAAGCGATGTGCACACGGAGCACGTTTCGGGAGCTCATGTGACATCAAACAAAGACATTGTAGTAATCAGTGGTTCAACCCACACCAGAATCAGTGGTCCCGGGGCGAATGCAGCTGACGGTGGCACCGACCAACTGGTTCCGGTAGAACTCATAGGAACGGAGTATGCCGTAATAAAGGGACAGAACTCGAATACATTTGATTATATCATCGTGGTTGCCAGAGAGGCAAACACACAGGTGTTTATCAATGGCTCAGGTACACCCAGCGCGACGATTGGAGCAGGTCAGTTTTTCGACTGGAGCCTCACCGGAACACTGGGGTCCGCCCATTCCATCCAGACAAGTAAGCCAGCATATCTCTATCATGTCACGGGGGCATCAAACGACGATGAAGTGGATATGGGAATCATGCCCAATCTGGATTGCACGGGAAGCAGGTATATTGAATTTTCCCGGTTTACGACGAACACCAGCATTCAGATACTTCAGGTACTGGCTCCTGATGATGCATGGCCCACATTGCGCTTGAATAACGTGCTATATTCCAGTGTGCCGGGAGTAATAGTGAATACGATACCCGGGCTTCCTGGTTGGCGCGCCATCACATTTCCCAATGCATCAGTTCCGGCGGCTTGCATTTTGCGTTCTGATGGTTTTTTCCATGCAGGATGGCTGACTGGCACCACAAACAACACAGGCGCCTTCGGTTATCTCTCCGGCTTCGATGATTCTTTTGAGATTCTCGACCCTGTTTCGCAATTGCCTACTAATATTTATAACCTGGGTGAGCTTTGTCAAGGTCAAAGCATAGACCATTGTGTGAAAGTCGTTAGTTGCAAACCGGATGTTGAGCTTACTGCTGTTGCTAACAATTCCGGGGCGGTGACTGTGGCGCCGGCAACAGCGCCGTTTGATACATGCTTCAGATACACTGCACCGTTCAATTTTGTAGGTACGGATACCCTCACCTTCACCGCAACCAATATTTTCGGATATGAGGATAGCTTCGAGATAGTGATTGAAGTAGTGAATCCGAATACTCCAATTAATGCAGGTCCGGATCAGGTTGTATGTAGTGCAACCACCACTGCGCTTTCAGCTGTAAATCCTGACGTTCAGGCTAATGGCTATTGGACCGTTGCCCAGGGCACAGGTGTGATTGCCAATCCGAATTCACCTGCGACAACTGTGAGCAATTTGTCACCAGGGGTGAACTTGTTCGTGTGGAATCAGTCCTATCCGGCATGTGGAATTATCCGGACAGACGTTGTTCAGGTATTTCGCTTTGAGGGCACTCCCCCTTTAGCTAATGCCGGACCGGATGTGAATTTGTGCGGCTCTTCGAATTATACCATGCAGGCGAATAACCCCGGTTTTTCAGGTATAGGAACCTGGGAGATTCTGAGCGGTAACGCCACAATTTTCAATATCAACTCAGCTACTGCGCTGGTGGTCAATCCGGGTCTTGGGGTGAACACATTCCGATGGAATATCTCTAATGGCGCATGCCCGGGAAATGACTCCAATGACGTGATGGTCATTAATGTATTTAATCCCAATCATCCTCCGGCCAATGCGGGTCCGGATCAAGCAGTATGTCAAGGCTCATTTACGTTCCTGAACATCAATGGGAGTGTTCCTTTGGTTCCTGCTACCGGTCAGTGGAGTGTGATAAGCGGCACTGCTGCGTTTGGAAATGCAAGCAGCGCCAATACCACGGTAAGCGGATTGTCGGTTGGAGTCAATATTCTTCGATGGACCATAACGAACGGACCCTGCGGCACACTGACGGATGATGTAGTAATTACCGTATTCAATCCGGCCTCTCCGGCAGCAAATGCGGGTCAAAATCAATCGATTTGTTTACCGGCCAACAGCACCACACTTGCCGCTAACTCGCCCATTTCTCCGGCAACAGGAACGTGGTCCGTCGTTCAGGGTACAGGTTCCTTCTCGAACCTCAATGCACCAAATTCGGCTGTTTCCGGACTTTCATCAGGTATCAATGTGTTTCAATGGACAATCAATAACGGGCCTTGTGCCAATTCAGTTACTAGCAGTCAGGTAACCATCACGGTTTTCCCGGACTCACAACCAACTCCGGGCGCCGGTCAGGATCAGCAGCTTTGTTTCACGGGCGGTGCCCTTAGCACCGTACTGAATGGCACACCAGCGACATCACCCGGCGCAGGTTCGTGGAGCGTGGTAAATGGGTCAGGGATATTTGGTGCGCCAAACTCACCTTCGACCAGCGTAAGCGGACTCGGTTTTGGTACCAATACATTTCAATGGACTCTTACCAACGGCACATGTGATCCGGCAGTTTCTGATCAGGTTGTGGTTACCGTATTCAACAATGCAATCCCGCAGGCTAATGCAGGGCCGGACGCGTCTTTGTGCCTCCCGCTGACGTCCTATACTATGCAGGCAACTGCCGCGATCTTCCCCTCTTCGGGATCATGGTCGCTGGTTTCAGGTGCCGGAACTATCGCTAATCCCGGGTCACCAACTTCTCAGGTCAACAATCTGGGAGTAGGTCAGAATGTATTCCGTTGGACAATCAATAACGGGCCATGCGCGGGAGTCAACTTTGATGAGGTCGTAATCACAGTATTCAGCAATGTGTCTCCACCTGCTGATGCCGGGGCGGATCTGGAAGCATGCTTTCTGGGGGCCATTCCGGTTCAACTCGCTTTGAATGGAAATACCCCGGGTTCACCTGCCACGGGTGTTTGGACATTGGTGTCCGGCGGAGGAAGCATTATCTCGCCCAACTCACCTGCATCACAGATATCCGGGCTGCCGGTTGGAGTGAGTGTATTTCAGTGGACAATTAATAATGGCGCGTGCGGGTCCACCAGTGATCAAGTCTCCGTCGCAGTGTACAATCCGAATCAGTCACCAGCTAACGCCGGTCCGGATCAGGCAATTTGTTCAACCACCACCCAACTGAATCTTAGCGCGAATTCCTTGACAGCACCGGCCACCGGACAGTGGACAGTAGTAAGCGGTTCGGGTGTTTTTACCAACGCCTTCTCATCGAACACCACAGTAACAGGATTGTCCATTGGACAAAATGTATTTCAGTGGACCATTGATAATGGACCGTGTGCATCACCGGCTGTCTTATCTGATCAGGTCACTGTGACGGTGTTCAACAGTGCTCAAACACCTGCTACTGCCGGACCAGATCAATCGATCTGCTCATCAATTGCGCAAATCCCGCTGAACGCTAATACGCTGTTGCTGCCGGCAACTGGCCAATGGACTGTAGTTTCCGGTACAGGTTCTTTTTCAAATCCTACATCACCTGTTACCAATGTGACAGGTATGTCAGTTGGAATAAATACCTATCAGTGGCAGGTTTTTAACGGACCATGCAATCCGTCATCTGTTGATCAGATTAGTGTTACCGTATTCGACCAGAATGCGGTCGCAGCTGACGCAGGTGCAGACCAGGCATTTTGCCTTCCCGTTACCTCCTCGGTATTCACGGGCAATGTGCCTGCATTTCCTGCGACAGGCCTGTGGTCGCTGGTTTCCGGCGCGGGAGTGATTGAAAGCCCCACCCAGTTCAACTCAGCTGTCAGCGGTCTGGCTTTAGGGGAGAACATTTTTCAATGGACGATTAATAACGGAGCGTGCGGCACCATTACATCTGACCAGCTGTCCATCTTCATTTTTGACAATGGTCAAAGCCTTCCCAATGCCGGCATGGATGCACAACTTTGTACCCCACAGAGCACTTACACGATGCAAGGGAATGCAATCTCATTTCCTGCTCAGGGCACATGGACACTTGTAAGCGGATCCGGCACAATCGCCAATCCAAATAATCCCGTTACAACCGTTTCCGGACTTGGAGTTGGGGAAAGTGTATTTCGCTGGAGCCTTTCGAATGGCCCGTGTCCCGTGGGATTTGCCTTTGATGAAATGTCAATCTTTGTATTTGATCAGAATCAACCCAATGCGAACGCCGGGCCTGATCAGTTCCTTTGTGCGACAGGTGTTTCTCCTGTTTCCGCACAAATGGCGGCGTCTTCAGTCATTGCGCCGGGCAGCGGGGTGTGGACCTTGATCAGTGGAAGCGGTACAATAGTTAGCCCAACCTCTCCGCTTACATTGATTAATGCGTTAGGAGTTGGTGTGAACATTTTCAGATGGACCGTAAACAACGGTCCATGCACCAACGGGACCACTTTTGATGAAGTCAGTATTTTCGTTTATCCTGCCAACCAGGCTCCGGCTAATGCCGGGCCGGATCAGGAGTTGTGCTCCAATAATGCAACCGCTACTTTCGCGGCGAATGTGCCCGTGTTCCCGGGCGTGGGTAGTTGGACGCTGGTTCAGGGAGGTGGGGTGATCGCAAATCCTGATTCACAGGGATCATTCGTTTCGGGCTTATCAGTTGGTGACAATATTTTTCAGTGGTCCATTGACAATGGCCCTTGCGCGCCCCCGGTTACTTCTGATCAAATCATCATTACCGTGTTTAATGCACTCCAGCTTCCGGCCGATGCAGGCCCGGACCAGCAAGTGTGCAGCAGTCAGGGAGTAGTGAATCTTTCTGGAAATTCAGCGTCGTATCCGGCTTCGGTGCTTTGGCAAGTTGTTTCCGGTGCCGGCTCAATCTCATCTGCGAACAGCTCTTCCACAACCGTCACGGGGCTTTTGCCAGGTGATAACGTCTTTTCTTATACCGTATCAAATGGGCCTTGCGCCGCGCCCACTACCGATTTCGTGACGATTACGGTGTTTGATAGCAATCTTCAACCGGCTACAGCAGGAAGCGATGTGGAAATATGCTTGCCTCAAAACGCGAGTGCACTGAATGGCAATGTGGCGGTGTATCCTGCCACAGGCCAGTGGACACTGATATCCGGTGGCGGATCATTTGCAGATGCCAGTATTGGAAACACATTGGTGACGGGCATACCAGTGGGATCAAATACATATCGCTGGACGCTTAGCAATGGACCGTGCGCGCCTTCGGTAAGTGCCGATGAAGTTGCGGTTTTGGTGTTTGATAACACGCAGCCACCGGCCAATGCAGGAATTGATCAGTCATTCTGTGAACCCGTTTCTTCAGCCACGCTCAATGGGAATGCTGTGATTTTCCCCGCCACGGGACTGTGGTCGCTGGTGAGTGGCTCAGGCAGCATTTTGAACCCGGCAAATCCAAATTCAGCAGTTACTGGCCTTGCTGCAGGCGAGAATATTTTCCGATGGTCTGTTTCTAATGGACCTTGCGCAGGAGCGGAAACGTTCGATGAGGTCAGCATTTTCATTTTTGATGACAATCAGTCAGCTGCGTATGCCGGAGCAGATCAATTCTTCTGTTCGCCTGAATCAACCGCAACGATCGCAGGCAGCCCGGTAATTTTCCCGGCAACGGGTCAATGGACGTTGATTTCCGGCACAGCGGTGATTGAAACCCCGACTTCCTCCACAACTCAGGTGTCAGGGTTTACCATCGGAGAAACAGTACTTCAATGGTCGGTATCGAATGGTCCTTGCCCCGGATCAACGACAACCGATCACGTTAGCCTGTTTGTGTATGATACGAATGCTCCGGCGGCAGACGCGGGTCCTGATCAGAGTATATGTTCCCCTCAAAATAACGTTGTAATGGCTGCGAACTCGCCGGTGTTCCCGGCCACAGGTTTTTGGGAAGTGATCTCTGGATCAGGAATAATTCAGGATGTTCATTCTCCCACCACATTAATCGATAATCTGGGTGTCGGGGAACATATATTCCAGTGGACTATTGATAATGGTAGCTGCGGGGCGGGCACTACAAGCGATTTGGTGACCATTTTGGTTTACAGCAGCGACGCACCGGACGCGTTTGCAGGTGAAGATCGTGACTTGTGCACGCCGGTAACAAGCGTGGTTATGTCCGGAAGCTCTCCGGTAGCTCCTGGCTTCGGGCAATGGACGCTTATATCCGGAAGCGGGATTATTGCAGATGCAGGTAACCCGAACACGTTGGTTACCGGTTTGGGAATCGGCCCAAATGTATTCGAATGGACCGTATTCAATGGGCCGTGTGCCAATGCACTCACCACCGATCTAGTAGTAATCAATGTATTTGACGGAGGTGCGGAATCTCCTTTTGCAGGAAACGATCAGGAGCTTTGTTCGCCTGACTTTGATATTCAGCTACAGGCAGATCCTGCGATTTTCCCTGGAATAGGCACTTGGTCGGTAGTAGGCGGTACGGGAGTTTTCAGCGACCCGAATGATCATTCGGCCACAGTGAGTGGATTATCGACAGGGTTCAATGCATTGAGGTGGTCCATCGATTACAGCACATGCGGAGCTCCTTTTGATGATGTGAATATCATCGTTTATGACTCCTCACAGGATCCTGCAGATGCAGGTCCGGACCAGTCCATCTGCAATACGACTACCGAAATTTCCATGGATGCTAATGCAGCTCTTACTCCAGGTTTCGGAACATGGACGGTGATTCAGGGGACGGGTAACTTTATTAATCCAAATGATCCTTTGACCGGTGTATCAAATCTTTCAGTTGGTGAGAATCGTTATGTATGGGAGCTGTACACAGGCGGGTGTCTTGACCCTCTGCTCTCAAGAGATACAGTAGCTATTTATGTGTATGACAACATCGAACCGCCCGCTTACGCCGGAGAAGATCAGTCCATTTGCAACCCGTTGTCAGAAGTCGTGCTTGAGGGAAGTGAGGTCATCTATCCTGCAGTTGGCACCTGGACGCTAATCCAGGGTTCAGGTGTTATTGCTGACAGCAATAGTGAAGTGACACAGGTCTCGGCGTTGACTACAGGTGAGAACATATTCCAGTGGTCCGTGGACAATGGACCGTGTCCGATTGGAGTTACGGTTGATGAGGTGTCAATTTTTGTATTTGATGAGACTCAACCAACGGCTGATGCAGGCGCAGATCAGCAGTTTTGTTCACCTGTGAACACCACCACACTCAGTGGAAGCGATGTCATTTTCCCGGGGTCTGGTTCCTGGACAGTTCTTGCAGGCGGCGGAGTGATAGCAGATGCAACGAATCCCTTGACCAGTGTCACAGGACTCACCGTTGGACAGCACCTTTTCCAGTGGTCGGTTCAGAACGGGCCTTGTTCAGTTCCAACGTCAGACATCGTGGAGGTGCTGGTTTTCGACGAGTTAAATCCGGTTGCCAATGCAGGGGAGGATCAGGAGTTGTGTTTACCTCAGACCGCCTCGCAATTACAGGGAAGTACTTATCTGTTTCCTGCAGCCGGCCAATGGTCGGTGTTTGCGGGTACTGGAATCTTCGCTGACGCAAGTGATCCGTTTACTGCGGTTTCCGGACTTTCGGTGGGAGAGAATGCATTTGTGTGGACAGTAGGGAATGGGCCCTGCGCGAATTCACTCACCACAGATACCGTGGTAATTCGTTTGTTTGACCCGCTTGCGGCGCTTGCCGATGCGGGCCCGGATCAATCAGGTTGTACGCCGCAAAATTCCTTCGTCATGGCTGCTACCCCGGCCGCAATTCCGGGATTGGGAACGTGGTCTGTGGAGTCGGGCAACGCACTCATAGCAGACACAAATGACCCCACCACCATCATTAGCGGATTGAATGTCGGAGAGACAGTGTTGCGCTGGACGGTTTACAATGGACCATGCTCAAACTCAAATTCGTTTGATTTGATCAGCATACTGCTTTACAACAGTAATCAACCCGCGGCAAACGCTGGTCAGGATCAGAGTGTCTGCACACCGCAGACATCTGTTATACTCGATGGAAATGATGCTGTTTTTCCGGCAAGCGGACAATGGATAGTGGTTTCAGGAACCGGCGTGTTAATTGATGAAAGTGATCCGGGGACGCTGGTAACAGGCCTGAGTATCGGACTAAATGTATTTCGATGGACCATAACTAACGGAAGTTGCGATCCCGGAATCACCTTTGATGAGGTATCTGTCTTTGTATTTGACAATGCGCAGGAATCAGCGTTTGCCGGAAATGATCAGGAGATTTGTGTGCCCCAGACAGCTGCACTTCTCGAGGGCAGTGAGCTAGTCGGGGTGGCTGAAGGAAACTGGCAGTTAATCACCGGTCAGGGGAGTATTGCAAACCCGCAATTGTCGTCGACGCTAGTCACTGATCTCGCGCAGGGAGAAAATGTATTCGTATGGAGTGTGGACAATGGCAGTTGCGGGGTATCATCAGACACCATATCTGTATATGTCTTCAATCCCGATGCTGCAGAGGCAGATGCCGGCCCGGGTGTTTTTCTTTGTAGCCCGACTTCGGATTATACATTGGAAGGGAATATTCCGGATGTCCCTGGTGTGGGTACCTGGGCTTTGGTCAGTGGAACAGGCTCAATCAATAACCCGAATGATCCTTCGGCCGAAGTAGTAGGATTGACTATTGGCCAGAATGTGTTCTCCTGGACGATCTACAATGGCCCATGCGAAGAGCCTACTGTTGATTTAATAACTGTCCTGGTTTACGACGAAAATCAACCTGAAGCAGATGCAGGAGAGGATCAGGAGTTGTGCCTGCCTCTGAATGAGACTACTTTGAACGGTAGCCCCGCCATTTTTCCGGCAACCGGCACCTGGACACTCATTGAAGGAAGCGGAGTAATTACCGATCCTTCAGATCCCTTGACCACGGTCACAAACCTTGGCCAGGGCATAAATGTATTTGGTTGGGTAATAGATAACGGACCTTGTGCGAATTCCGTAACAAGTGATCAGGTAATTGTTTCAGTGTTTAATCCGGATGCTCCGGTGGCAGATGCGGGGGTGGATCAGGAGTACTGCCTGCCGCAAACATCCGCGACAATGTCAGCGGTTGAACCGGAGATTCCGGGCGTTGGAACCTGGCAATTGATAAGCGGAACGGGCGTGATCGCAGATGCCAACGATCCCACAAGTGCCATTGCAGGTTTGAGCGTAGGAGAGAATGTATTTCAATGGACTGTTTATAATGGGCCATGCAGCGTGACCAATACCACTGATTTGGTCAGCATTTCAATATATAGTGACGGACAATTGCCTGCTGATGCTGGGCCGGATCAGGAATTATGCACTCCGAATACAACGGTGCAACTCAGCGGAAACGGAGTGATATTTCCGGCATCCGGAGTATGGACCCTGGTTGAGGGAACCGGAGTGATCGAAAATCCTACAGACCCAAACACACTTGTTACAGGTCTGGCTCCCGGTAACACCATTTTTGAGTGGACCATCACAAACGGAGCGTGCCCGGAAGGCCTCTCTTCGGATCAGGTGACCATTTTCATCTTTGATTCCAGTCAGGAGGAGGCGTATGCCGGAGAAGATCAGGAGCTCTGTCTGCCGGTAAATACAACTACTATTCAAGGCACAGATCTGACTGACTCAGCTACCGGGGTGTGGACTCTGATTAGCGGCGGTGGAACACTAGTGGATCCAACGAATCCGGCCACCGAATTGGTTGATTTGCCTCAGGGAGTAAATGTGTTTGAATGGACGGTAGATAACGGTCCCTGCGGAATGAGCAGTGATCAGATTACGATCAGCGTATTCAATCCGAATGCACCAACAGCGGATGCGGGTCCCGATGCCGAGTATTGCACGCCCGTGAGCACCCATCAAATGGCGGGAAGTCAAGTTGACTTTCCGGGACAAGGGACATGGATACTTATTACTGGAACAGCTACAATTGAAGCTCCGTCTAATCCAAATACGCTAGTTACTGGTCTTACTGTTGGAGAGAACATTTTTATCTGGCAGGTTGATAATGGTCCTTGTAGTTCGCCCACGGTGGATGTAATGAGTATTTTCATTTATAATGAGAACGCACCTGATGCCAATGCAGGGCCGGATCAGGAAATATGTTTGCCTGTTACAGAAGTGACAATGAATGCCTCTGCAGCAGAGTTTCCGGCTATCGGAACTTGGGCTGTGGTAACAAGTCCGGGCGCGCCGGTAATTGGGGATATCAATGCGCCGAATTCGGTCATTTCTAATCTGCCACCGGGCACTACAGTGCTTTCCTGGACAGTGGATAATGGTCCTTGCCAGAATGGGATCACCGTGGATACGGTCGAAATCAGAGTGTATAATCCTGATCTCCCCGGGCCACTCGCCGGAGAAGATCAGGACATTTGCACGCCGCAAAGTCAGGTGGGCATGAATGCATCGGCACCCGGGGACCCGAACTATGGATACTGGTCACTGCTCGCGGGTAGTGGAGTTGTTTCAGACATCAATGATCCCAACGCCACGATTTCAGGTTTGGCAGTTGGCGTGTCTTGTTTCAACTGGACAATTTATAACGGAGCGTGCGCCGATAGTCTGCTTAGCGATGAAGTATGCATCAACGTATTCAACGCCAATCAGCCTGCGGCACTTGCCGGCTTTGATCAGGAACTTTGCTTCCCGGTTTCCACGGCGGTCATGTCAGGAAACAGCGCCATTATTCCGGCTGAAGGCACGTGGACTATCTTCGGGGGAGATGGCGATATCGCAAATGCGAACGATCCACTCACGTCCGTCACAAATATTCCAATAGGAACGAATACGTTTGTTTGGACTATCGATAACGGGCCTTGTCCTGGCGCAATCACCAGCGATCAGGTGAATGTGTTGGTCTTTGACCCGAATGCGGCACCGGCCAATGCAGGAGCAGATATCAGCATTTGCACTCCGGCGAATTGTGTGACGCTTGAGGCTGCGTCAGCCACCGATCCGCAGACGGGCACCTGGTCATTCATTTCATCTGTCAATGGTTCAGGAGATGTGCCATTTGGAACAATTGACAACCTCAATAGCAATCAGGCCGAACTCTGTGCACTGGTGGTCGGCGTGCATACATTGCAATGGGAGTTGTACAACGGACCTTGCGACAATGACACTCAGGATACCGTGGTTGTGTTTGTATATGATGCCACATCACCTGCGGCAGATGCGGGACCTGATCAGGAACTTTGCGGGGATGACAGTCAAACAGTTCTTGAGGGCGTTGCTCCGATTTTTCCGGCGATTGGGACATGGACGATTGTGAGTAGTTCAGGAAATCCGGTAATAGCGGATGCGAATAATCCAGTATCCGGAATTAGTGGTTTGAATATCGGGGAGCATACGTTGGTATGGACGATAGATAACGGCCCGTGCCTGACTCCAACCAGCGATACGCTGCGGATTTTTGTATTTGATCCGGACTCACCAAATGCAGTGGCAGGCCCCGATCAGTTATTCTGCGAGAATTTCCCTGACGCAATCATGGCGGCAAACACTCCGGTTTTCCCTGCTTCAGGTACGTGGAGTGTAATCAGTGGTGGTGGGGAAATCGCGGATGTCAATAACCCTAATACTGTTATCAATAACATTCCACTCAATGAAACCGTTTTCGTGTGGACCGTGTACAACGGAGCCTGTGCGAACGGCATAACCACAGATACGGTTTCGGTCTTTGTCAATGATCTTACAGTAGCTGCAGCCAATGCAGGTCCGGATTTATTCCTGTGCGGCGTGCCGGATGAATTGCTGATCACGGGTACACCTACTGTTGGCCTGGCCACAAGTCTGTGGGAAGTTGTCAGTGGTCTTGGTATTCCGGATCAGCCGACAAATAATAACACATACGTATCCGGCCTGACATCCGGAATCACCACGTTGAGTTACACCGTGGATAACGGTGAATGCGGAATATCATCGGATGAAGTGATAATCACAATTTTTGATCCTGATCTGCCGCCGGCTGATGCAGGAGAGAGTCTGACAATTTGCAATAATGAATTTGTTTCGTTCAATCTGAATGCATCGGAAGCAGTGTTTCCTTCAGTGGGTTGGTGGACAATAGTGAATGGGCCTGTTCTGCTGAGTGACACCACGTCTGCAGAAGCACTTGTGCTTTCACTCGGTGAGTTCACAACCGAATTGCAGGACCTTACAAGTACACTTGTATGGAATGTGAATAATGGAGTGTGTGGCACAACGCAAGACACACTTCTGTTGATCCTGAAAGACTGTCTCACGCTCGAGATTCCTGACGCATTCTCTCCGAACGGGGACGGAGCAAATGATGAGTGGATCATTCCGAATATAGATGCATATCCGACCAATTCGCTGAAGATCTTCAACCGCTGGGGTGCGGAGGTATTCAGCGCAGCTCCTTACAGCAACGGTAATGCCTGGGATGGCATATCCACGCATCCGGCAACGATCGGTGAGGGGCTGCCGGTTTCGACCTACTACTACATTCTGGATTTGGGAACCGGAGAAGAAGCTTATCGGGGATTTGTATACTTAAAGCGCTAAGAGAACATGAGGTACACACACATCATACAGCTGTTCATCGTGTTTGTGATGAGCGGGACGCTGGAAGTTTCGGCGCAGCAGGATCCGATGTTCTCCCAGTATATGTTCAACACACTGAGCATAAATCCGGCATATGCGGGCAGCGCAGACAGGTTGAGCCTCGTGGGCATTCACCGTTCGCAGTGGGTGAAGTTTGACGGCGCGCCTGTTACACAGACCATCACAGCACATGCGCCATTGGTTTTTGAGAATGTATCCGTTGGAGGATCCATCATCAATGACCAGCACGGTCCAGTAAAGCAGACGGCAGTTTTCGCTGATGTGAGCTATCGCATCTTCTTTGATAATTCCAGGCTTGCTTTCGGTCTCAAGAGCGGCGGGAACCTTTACAGTGCGAACCTGACAGACCTTAACCCGCTTCAGGCGGATGATCAGGCGTTTCAGGCTAACATTTCTACAAAGTTTCTTGCCAATTTCGGCTTCGGTATGATGTGGTATAGCAAGCGCGGTTTTATCGGAGTATCCACCCCGCGGTTGCTTCAGAACAAGCTGCTGGAGGCAGAACTTCCGGACTTCCGCAATAACACCGAACGGATTCACGGATTCCTGATTGCGGGTTATGTATGGGATCTGTCGAACTATGTCAAGTTTAAGCCTACAATATTGCTGAAAGCAGTGAACGGAACTCCCCCGGGGTTTGATGTGACGACCCAATTTTTGTTCTACGACAAGCTATGGATGGGCGCTATGTACCGCTGGAATGATGCAGTAGGTCTGCTGGTGCAATACGAGATCAATAACAAGCTGAAATTCGGCTATGCCTACGACTATATCACCTCTGATATAGGTCGTTATACTGCAGGCTCTCATGAATTGATGATTGGCTATGACCTTGTTCGTCCGGGCCGTGGTGATGTATCACCACGCTATTTTTAATTGAGCGTACAATGAAGACTTTACCCTACACGAATAGGAGAGGAGGAGTGCTCAGAACGATTCTGCTTGCAGGTGCGGCCCTGTTGCTTTCGTTGGGAGCTGAGGCTCAGAAGGCCAAGCTGAAGCTTGCCCATAAAAGCATGATGGCTTTTGACTATCAGACCGCTTCTGAGATATATGATGATGTTCTTGGCGATGTGAAGTTTGCAAGTGATACAATAGCGCTTCGCAATATCGCAGAGTGCGAGATCAATCTGGGTAAATACGCTCAGGCCGAAATGCACCTGCGCAGGCTGCTGCAGACTCACGCTGGCGGGGTTAATGATATGCACCGTCTGGCGCAAGTACTCAAGCTTCAGGGCAAGTACCTGAAGACTATTGAGGTATATGCTCAGATCTTGAGAAGAGACCCCGCGGATGAGAGGGCTCGGCGCTATATCGATAATCCGGATTTTGCAGAGTACATTCGAAAGGACTCTTTGATCTACGTGGTAACAAACATGTCGGACGTAAATTCTCCGGCGTCGGACTTCGCGCCGGGATTCTTCACCAGTAGCAAATTGATTTTTTCATCAAGCCGCGGCCTGGGTGTGGGAGCACGCCATTATTACTCATGGAATAATCAGCCTTACCTGAACGTATACAGTTGTGATATACGACCGGACAGCACGCTTTCGAATGTTTCGGTGTTACCCAATCGCGTCAACACGAGATACCACGAAGGCTCGATGTCTTATCAGACCGGTGACAACCGGATGTATATCACACGGAACAACTACTTTAAGGGAAACACCCGCAAGTCGAAGATGGGTCATCTGAATCTCGGGATCTTCTCATACAAATACAGCGTGGGTGCCTGGGGCGATGAGGAGAAGTTTGTCCACAACAACAAAGAATATTCTGTAGGTCATCCGAGCGTAACCCAATCCGGCAACAGAATTTACTTCGTGAGTAATATGCCCGGCGGAATCGGAGGTACGGACATTTACTACTGCGACAGGGAGGGCGAAGAATGGAGCTCGCCCAGGAACGCAGGGCACCGGATCAATACGCAGGGCGATGAGATGTTTCCTTTTGCGCTTGGAGATTCAGTCTTGTATTTCAGCTCATCCGGTCATATCGGATTAGGAGGGTTGGACCTGTACTCAATCAATATGATTGACACACTTTCCGAAGCGCGGAACTTGGGCTACCCTATCAGTTCTAACGATGATGATTTTGGGATCGTTGTATATCCTGATGAGAGAGCAGGTTACTTTTCAAGTAACCGTTCCGGCGGAAAGGGGGATGATGACATCTACCGGTTCGTGGTTCGTCCGCCGGACTTTGTGGACGTGACCGGTCGTGTAGTTGAAGCGAATTCGATGCTTCCGTTAGGTAATGCGGATGTGATGGTAGAAGCTCATGACGGGGGCAGAATAATAGTGCAAACCAATGAAACAGGCGAGTACACAATCAGGGTGCCATACCGGAAGGTAATCCGGATCGAAGCTCAAAAGCACGGGTATGCGCCTTCGGGCACAGATCTGGCAACCAATTCGCGGAAGACCGGATATATCGCCGGCGATATTGTATTGACTAAGGATGTCATACGTGCAGTTGGAAAGGTAATTTATGACGTGGACGATCAGCCTGCGCCCGGCGCAGAGGTGCGTGTACTTGACAGCAACGAAGAGCTTATTGCATCAACCGTTGTGGCTTCTGATGGAACATACGAAGTGCCGCTGCCTGAAATGGCAACGGGTATTCTTGAAGTGGTCAAAGCTGGTTACGTAAAGTTGACCAGGCCGTTTAATACGCGGAATACCAGGCTGCGCAAGGTGGAGAATGATTTTCGTCTGTTTAAGTTAGAAAAGGGCACCGTGGTTCGCCTGGATAACATCTACTACGATTACGGGACGTCAGACATCCGGGCTGATGCGGCATTTGAACTGGACAAATTGGTTCAGATTCTCAACGACAATCCCACGATGCGCATTGAGTTGAGTTCACATACCGACTCGCGCGGAGGTGATGCCTTTAACCTGAAACTCTCCGATGCCCGTGCACAGAGTGCGGTGAAGTACGTCATAAGCAGAGGAATAGATGCATCCCGTCTTGTTGCAAAGGGTTATGGCGAGACGAAGCTGCTGAACAATTGTGCGAACAATGTGAATTGTTCTGAAGAAGAGCATCAGTTCAACAGGCGCACCGAGTTTATGATTCTGGATATCTAACGAAGAGAAGTGCGCCGATCAATCGGGGCTTTTGTGTGTCAGCTCCTTTTAACCCAGATTCTTACGTATCCGCAGGTAGTCAGGATAGTAGTTATTTGCCCTGTTTGGCAGTTGTTTGATCCACCCCAGCCGGGCATTTTGAAAGGTTACAATCATCCATCCCGAATGATTGTTCGGGTTTTCTTGGAGAGCCTGTCCGCTGAGATAACGCAGCGCAGTCTGGTGGTCAATCTCCAGAAGAGGGGCTTTGGATGAAACGGCTGATAGCATCGCCAGTCCGTGATCTGGGATGAAGACCTTTAGTTTCTGATGTGTGCCGATGGGCTGCCCTGCCTCGGTGATCCTTAATGCTGTGGCCAGCTCATGGAGTTCATCCGTCGAAAAAGGGGTCAGATGACATGCCTCGTTTTTGTGGTGAATCACAGTGTGCAACTGCGGATTCAAGGTGTCCAGCCATTCTTCGGGGATCGGATGCTTTCTCCAGACTATAGCGGATTTTTTCTGTGAGAGGCGTTCAGAATCCCGCACTCCAGTGTGTTGAAGCAGTGATATAAAGAACCCTTCACCTGGAGCCTCATGAGGCAGAAAGGAGTATCCTGTAGATGATTTGCCGTGAATCACACGAACAGGAATGTCATGCGGTAAATTGACATTCACGGAATTGAAATATCCGGAATCTGCAAGACGATCGACCTGATCAATGTTTTCTGCTGGCGCATACGTGCAGGTCGAATAAATGAGGTATCCGCCCGGCCGAAGAATTTTCCGAACGTGAGAGAGCAGATCGGTTTGCCGGCGCGCGCACATGGCTACATTGGACATCGACCATTCCCCGCGGGCGGCCGGATCTTTTCGGAACATGCCTTCTCCACTGCACGGAGCATCCACGAGTACCACATCGAACTGCTTGCCCGACTTCACAAAGTCCTCAATGGTATTCTGGGTGATGAGGTACGAAGGAACGCCCCACTTCGTGAGGGTTTGACGGAGGATCAGATTGCGGTCCGGGACAGGTTCATTGGCGATAAGTCTGCCACCTCGCAGAAGTTCATTGAGAATCAAAAGAGATTTGCCGCCCGGAGCAGCACAAAGGTCGAGTACTTCGGGGGCCTTCAAGTGAGCGATGAGTTGACGGAGCACATGACCCGTGAACATGGAGCTGCTTTCCTGCGGGTAATAGGCCCCGGCATGAAAGAAGGGATCCAATGTAAAGGATGGGCGCTCAGTCAGAATTCTTCCGCTATCGCTCCATTCAATACGTTGTGCGCTCCGGAAGCAATGGTGATGCTTTACCGGATGCAGTAACACGGAGGTGCGGGCTACGGAAGAGAGGCTTGCTAAGAATAATTCGTGTTCAGTGGGAAACTGCCCGCGAATACGGGAGATAAAATCGGGAGGAAGCGGATGGTCAGTCCTTTTCATACTCTTCCTTTTCTCGCAGCCATTTGGGCAATTTCTTCTTTGGGGCTGACGGTGATTCCATAGTGGTTTTTTTCTCTTGCGATGCAGCAGCCGGGGCTTCTTTCTGATTCACCGGAGCGGGTGGCGATGAAGGGCCATCCTCCCACTCGATGGTCATCGTCGCACCATTCGGTTCTTCCTTTTCCGGCACAAAGGTTCCTACGTTCGGATCGTTGCGGAACAAACCCAGTTCTTGCTTGAGAAGAGCCTTCACATTGCGTTTTTCTTCCGCGATTTCTTCCCGGTGCAGTTGACGGGACGCATCCTTGTGAAGTCCGAATTGGGGATTGTCCGAAGTGCCGCGCATGTATATGAACATCTGCTTTCCCAGCCCATCATCTGCTTCATCGGTCAGTTTTTCCTTGCGCAGCAAAATATCCCGAAGCCGGAATCCAATGAGGTAATCAATCCTTTTGTCAAACCCGTGCGTTCCGGAAGCAGTGATGTCCATGGCCGATGAGCGGATATCCATTTCAGGAATGTGAATCACGCCGTCTTCGATACGGATCGTATTTTCCAGTGTGGAAAAGCGGATGTAGGAGAGCTTTTCCGCAAACCGTTCTTCATTGACAAATGGCGCAATGAGTTTGTTGTCTTCAATATATCCGGCAATGCCCTGAAGGGAATGCAGACGGATGAGTTCACCCTGTTCAATGTGAATGTCAATCATGCTGTATAGTTTATCCTGCTCAGTATCGAGAGTGGGTGTCAACGGGCTCCTGAACACAATCTCTGAATCTGCTTTTCCCCGGAGATGGGAATTGGTGATGAATGTTTGTCCGAAATTATCGAACGCAAGAAAAAGTTTATCAATCTGAATATCCTGAAGCGAAGCAGAACTCTCCAGTAAGTATCCTCCGCCCTGAAAGGGTTGAAGACTGACACGCGCCATCACATTGCCACCGGCCACTTTGAATGATACGGGATTAATCTGCACACTGCCATTGGAGATGGTTGTCACACCGTTTATTTGAGTAGCATTGAATGTGCGATAGATGAATCTGTCAACTTCTGTCCGGAAGACGAGCCGGATAGAAGAGGGAATAGCGAAGGCGTTTGTACTCTTCGCCGGATTGGGCTCAATCAGTCCGTTGAAGTCAATGAGCCTGCTCTTCATGCTGGCGTCAATTTTCAGTTCAGCGCCTTCTGAGAAGAGATAGGGCACCAGATTAAGCGCAGTGCCGTTTAGTTCAAAGTCACTTCCGTTCACATTGCCTTTGAAGCCTTGCAGCGAGGCAGACTCTCCGTTGAACAGAAGGATTCCGGAAAGCGCGCTGAATCTGCGTTGTGAGTTCTGGAGCTGGAGTTCTCCGCCGCTGAGTGTCGCACTACCTGCGATTTCCAGTCCGGATAGTCCGAAGGAAGCCTGGTCTTCCTGAGTATTCAGGATGCCTGTGACTGTTGCCTGAAGTGAGAGCTGACCCTCGCACATTTGCAGGGTATCCCAACCGAGAAAATCCTTGACTTTTCTGAAGTCGGCATCGGCCTCTAGGTTTAACTCGAGCGAAGGCCGGCTTAAATGTGAAATGATTCCTTTTGCCCGGATATTCCCCGTGCCTATCTCGGAATGGATATCAGTGATTCGGATGGTTCCGTCATCTTTTGATGAGTAAGTGAGCGTGCCCTCAATTTTTTCCATTGCTGCGCCGCTTTCCTGGTGTCTCAGACTTCCGTTATTAACGGAGATGGCAGCTTCAATCAGCGGCTTGTTTTTTCCGGAATATGGCCCCTTGACAGAAGCGTTCAGTGAAATCTTTCCTTCGGGGTCGTAGATGCGAAAGGCCGCCGACATGCGCGCAGGTGCGAGACTAAGAAGTTCGCTCAGCGTAGCGTTGGTGGTTGCGAATTTCAGATCAAGCAATCCGCTCTCGCCGGTCCTAACCTCACCTGTTGCGGTGATGCTCATTGCGTCGATTTTGGCATTGGTTTCTTCAATGAGAAAAGTGGAAGTGCTTGATAGATAAGTAAGAGCAGCGCGGAGTTCGATGGTGTGACGCGTATCAAACACCTGTTCTCCGGATATCAGGTTGTTTAGCTGACCATTGATGTCTGCATCAATGGAGGTGATGTCATTCCTTATGGCAAGAGAGATATACGACTTTCGTGCGTTTGCATCAATGAAGAGCCGGGAAGTTCGGTCTTCATATACCACATTACAATTGGTGCACTCTGCAGACTGGATGTCCAGATTAAGCGCAGTGCTGTCTCCGCTATTTTTCCAGATGTCCCAGTTTTTCGATCCATCAGCCCGAACCACAAGATTGCCTGCCGCGTCATTGACTTCAAGGTGACGGATCGTATAATTCTTTCTGAACAAATCGGACAGGCTGAGTCCGAGATAAATGTCACGGGCAGACAATAAAGTATCCTCAGGATTTTCGCCGGGCGATTGGATGAATACCTCGTTAAAGTGGATGCTGGCGTATGGAAAGGTGGTCCAAAAGGAGAGGTCTACTTCACCCACCTGGGCTTTCGTGGTCAGATTCTGCCCAATGCGGTCAACGACATACGCCACCACCTCATCTTCATAAAACCGCAGGACGACGAAGATTACGGCCGCAAGAGCGAACACTGATGCAATTATACCGATCAGTGTGCGCCTGAGAATTTTTGCGAGACGGGACATGCGCGTAAAAGGGTGAAATTAGAACGCAGAAGCGTGCGGGTAAATTTCATGCAGGGAATAAGCCGACAGCGGAATGTTGATGCGACGATTCCCGCAGATTGGGTAACTTTGAATTTCGGCCATTGAATCATGAAAAAATCCAGAAGAGAGTTCATTCGCATTTCGGGAATAGCAGGTGCAGGGTTGTTATTCGCTCCGGCTATGGCATGCAATCCCGGACGTGATGCGATTACCGCCGCTCCGGCATCAGCCCCCGCAACCACTCCTGCATTGAGCACCTTTGAGCTGCCCGAACTGGGATATGCTTACAGTGCGCTGGAACCGCACATCGATGCCATGACGATGGAGATTCATCACTCGAAGCACCATATGGCCTACGTGAAAAACCTCAATGCTGCGCTGACTGATAATGCACAGTACGCCGGACTTTCGATCGAGGAGATCTGCCGGCGCGTGACTGCTTCTGAACCGGCGATTCGTAATAACGGCGGGGGCCATTGGAATCACACGCAGTTCTGGTCATGGATGCGTCCTGGAGGAGCCAAAGAGCCTGCCGGTCCTTTAGCGGAGGCGATCAACACCACGTTCGGCAGTCTCGATAATTTCCTGAAACAATTCTCCGATGCCGCCAAATCGCGCTTTGGAAGCGGCTGGGCTTGGCTATCGGTGGATGATAAGAAGTCACTCTTCATCTCGTCCACGCCAAACCAGGATAATCCGCTCATGAAGAATCTGGTGGAAAAGCCCGGTACTCCTATTCTCGGAATCGATGTGTGGGAACACGCCTATTACCTGAAGTATCAGAACCGCCGTCCGGACTACATCACGGCGTTTTCGGGACTGATCAACTGGGATGAGGTGGATTTCAGATATAGCGCGGTACTGAAAGGCTGATTGAGCAAGGGGCCTCAGAGACGCTCCTCATTCCACGCAAAGCGCCGGAGCAGTGTGCGCACCAGCACAATACAAAAGAAACTACCAAGCACAGTGACCGTCGCGAAGATGCCGGCTATGTCAATGGCATTTACGTGCACAGGGTAATATTCTACGACCCCGCCTTGCATCGTGATAATGCCGATGTGCTGTTGGGCCAGGCAAATGAGGAGTCCGAGCAACGTACCAATCGTTGCGCCGATAAGATTGATCAACACTCCTTCCGCAGTGAATATCCGGCGAATCATAGCCTTGGTCATGCCCATGCTCCCGAGCACATAGATGTCCTTCTTCTTCTCAATGATGAGCATCGTGAGCGAAGCGATAATGTTGAAGCTGGCTATGATCAGGATGAATACGAGGATGAGAAAAGTGGCCCATTTTTCAGATCGGTTGGTGCGATACACGAGCGCATTGCGGTCGTAGCGTGTGAGAATTTTCAGGCCATCCGGAAGAGCAGCCTTCAGCGCTTCGTGGAAGCGGACTTCATCCGTCCCCGGTGCGGGCATCAACTCTACGGAAGAGATCAGGCTGTCCATGCCAAACAACTCGCGGGCAAACGGAAGGGATACGAAGACATACCGGTGATCCAACTCAGCGTTGGCTGTGTATGCCCCGGATACCGCCACAGACCGCTCTCTGAATGCCTGTTCGCGGTAGCGTGAAAGCTTCTTTCCCCGAACAGGAGCATGAATGCGCATGGATGCAGGCATGGACGGATCGACAGGCATATCGAGATCCATCCGGATTCCTTGACCAATAACCGAGGAAGGAGCGCCATCAAATTCAAGGGCAAACACACCGGAGTACATGAGGCTGTCAAACGGTGCAAGCTGTGTGAACCGGTCTTCAACTCCTTTGATGGTGGCCACCACATTGTTTTTCCCGTTGCTGATCCACGCATCTTCTTCAATGATTCTGGAGTAATGCCCGAGGCCTTCGATGGACTCCAGCCACTCCGCGGTGAGCAGCGAATCAGGTATGGTTTTGCCTCTTTCGGGAACAATCGTAAACGGAGCGTCAAAGCTGCTGAAGAGGTCTTTGACCAGCTCTTCGATACCGCTGAATGCACTGAGCACAATAATCATTGCAGCGGTGACGAACGCCACCACACCCATTGAAATGATAGAAATGAGATTGATGATGTTCTTCGACTTTTTCGAGAACAAATACCTCTTTGCGATATAATTCGAAACGTTCAACTGCCCGAAGATACGCGCCGGCGATTATTTCCAGGCCAGCACGATGAGACCGGTACCTGAGCGGTGCGCAGTGCGGCTGTCAATGAAGTTCAGAATCAGCGCCACGGGCATTACAATCAGGTAGTAGATGGGTAAAATCAGAAAGAACAGACGTGAAACATTGAGCATCAGCAGCGGATACTTCATCGAAAGACGCCAGGAGATTTGGCCCGGAACTCCGTAACTATAGTGTGCCTTGACTCTGGAGAATCCCGCCAGCTTGCACTTGTCTTTGATCTCCTGCATGCCGTAGCCATCGCGCACGTGCTCTTCAATGAAGCTGGTTTCCCCCTCGTCATGCACATCACTTCCGCCCTGATCGCTCGGAGTGGAGATGAGCAGCATTCCGCCGGGTTTGAGACTCGACTGATAGTTACTCAGTACCGCCACATCTTCTTCGATGTGCTCCATAACATCCACACAAAGGATCAGATCAAAGCAGTTTTCCTTGCGGAATTTGGTGAGGTCCTCGACTTTGAACATGACATGCTGTTTGCCGATTGCACGAAAGAATTCATTGCATTCACCGACCTGATCCGCTTTAACATCCACTCCGAGTATGCAGTAGGAATCAGAAAACGAACTCATGTAATAGCTGTATTGACCGAAGCCTGATCCGGCATCCAGAATATGAGCTCTGGCAGGAGCAGTGGCCTTCCAGCGGCGCAGTTCGCGGTGAATATGCCACGAGCGCAAAAGCAGAATGTCCAGCAGGTGGTAAAAGAGTTTTCGGGAGGCCGCGGACTGGTTGAAGAATTTGCCCAGTGTGCGTTTGATCGGGTCGTATTGCATGATGCGTTCGGGGATTAACTCCCCTTGAGAATCCGTTATTTCTTGAGCAGACGATCGATTTCCTCAAAATAATCGAGGGAATCATCAATGTGAAAATGGAGTTCCGGAATTTTTCTGAGTTGCTTTCCCACTTTTTCTCCGAGCATCCTGCGAAGCGAAGCCGTGTGTTTTACCGCCGACTCCAGGCCTTCCTTCTTTCTCTCAGTAGGAAAAAAACTGAGATAGACTTTTGCTACACCCATATCCGGCGAGACGCGCACTTGTGTTACGGTAATCATCACGCCGTCAAACAACACAGACATGTTGCGCTGAAAGAGCACGGACAATTCCTTCTTAACCAGTGCGGCGATTTTTTCGAGGCGGACACTTGCCATAGCCGGCAAAATTACGTCGCCTGAGGCCTTTGGCGGTTAGATTTGGCTCATGAATTCAGACGTGACCATCCGCGACGGCCGTGAAACCGATGCAGAACAAGTGTGGCAGTTGATCTGTGAACTGGCCAAGTATGAACGCGCATCGGATGAGGTAATTACCACTCCGGACATCCTCCGCCGTGACGGATTCGGGCAGCATCCGCTGTTTTCGCTGGATGTTGCTGAGGCCGGTGGCGAAATTGCAGGCATTGCTATATGCTATGTGCGCTACAGCACATGGAAAGGGCCTGTGCTTTACCTGGAGGATATTGTGGTGAAGGAATCTTTACGGGGAAAGGGCATCGGGGATTTACTATTTCGCAAAGTGCTCGCCCGAACCCTTTCGGGGCACTATCATAGCCTCGTATGGCAGGTGCTGGATTGGAATGAACCAGCCATTCATTTCTACAAGAAATTTGGCGCAGAACAATCATCAGAATGGCTGAATATGCGGATCACTCAGGAGAAAGCAACTGCACTGCTCAGCGCATTACCAGCCTCACTGTAGCCCGGCTGCGCTGCTCGAGCAATACTTCCCTGCCCGAAGTGAGCTTCTTGATGGTCTGCTCGTCGTAGTGCCGGACGGTGACAAGACTCAGTCCTTCGTTGTAGCGGATCGTGTAGCGGGCCGCGAATTGTACAAATAGTTTCTCCTGCTTGTACTCGTCGTAATCCATACACATGGAAAAACTGATTGCCGAATTTTCCATCAGGTGAATACGCACCCCGGTCTGAACCAGAATATCAAATATATCCCTGAGATTGTCCTCCACCACGAAACTGAAATCACGCGTGGAGAGTGAAACCAGTACCTGATTGTCCTTTACAATGTAGCTGGGAACAAGGCTGTCATAGTCCGTGTTCACCTGGATGATCGTGCCTTCAGCATCCGGGTCAATGAATGACTTGATGTATAGGGGAATGGCTTTGTTCTGAAGGGGCTTTATGGTTTTCGGGTGAATCACGCTTGCTCCGTAGTAGGCCAGTTCAATGGCTTCATGAAAGGAGATCCGGTCGAGCTTGACAGTATCCGGAAACTTGCGCGGATCAGCATTGAGCATTCCAGGCACATCTTTCCAAATGGTGACATCCACCGCATCGAGCAAATACGCCATGACGGACGCTGTGAAGTCTGATCCCTCGCGGCCAAGAGTGGTGGTATACCCGGCATGTGCAGACCCGATGAATCCCTGAATGATCATTCGGTTCCCGGGCTGGATGAAGCTGCGCAATCCACTGGCGCGCATGGCACTTTCTTCCCAAAGGACCCGTGCATCGCGAAAACGATCATCGGTGCGAATAATTTCACGGGCGTCGGTCAATATGCTTTGCACCCCGATACGCCTGAGGTATGCATCAATGATGGCCGTCGAAATCAGTTCTCCGAAGCTGACGATCTGGTCGTATTCCCGGTCAAACTCATCACTGCATGGCTGCGAAGCAGCATGAAGCAGTTCATCAAAGATGGGCTGAATGACCTTACTTGCGGCCGCGGTGCCTTCAAACAGTTCGGAGCAAATGCCGAGGTGGAATTTCCGGATGCTTTCCCATTCTTTGAAGAAGCTCTCTCCTTTGAAGCGCAGATTGTGAATTACCTCAAGGGCGTTGGTTGTTTTGCCCATGGCGGAAACCACGACCACAATGGCGTCGTTCGGGAAGCGTGCGAGAATCGAAGCGACGTTGCGGACTGCGGGAGCATCCTTTACGGAAGCCCCGCCAAACTTGAAAACGCGAACCGGGTACATCATCAGTTAATTCGACAGACAAAATAAAGACCGCCCGAGAGAGGCGGTCTTCCCTTTTACCATGAAAACAACAAGTACTCTCTCAAATACCTGTGTTTACTCTTTATTCCTTAATATTCGTCTTCATTAAAAAAGAAGTCTTCCTTGGTGGGATAATCCGGCCAGATGTCTTCGATGCTATCGAAAATCTCCTCATCATCCTCAATCTGCTGAAGATTCTCCACCACTTCAAGCGGCGCTCCGGTGCGCATCGCAAAGTCAATCAATTCATCCTTGGTCGCCGGCCAGGGCGCATCCTCAAGGTATGAAGCGAGTTCCAGTGTCCAATACATATTCCTGACGTGTTTAGTTGTCCTATCGGACGTTGCGCGAAAGTACTATTTTTTCAAATTGAACCAACTTCTGTGTAAACTTCTCATGCGGGCCGTAAGTCACAAATAGCCAGTTGATTATGAATCGACGGTGATTTTTACCCGGATGAGGGCCTCCACGGACGTTCCTCAGCACCCAATACCTGACCCAACGCCCGGGAAAGAACAAACAGGTAGTCTGACAATCGGTTCATGTAGGTGAGGATCAGTGCATCTACCGGTTCATGTTCGTTCAGCGAAACAATGAGTCGCTCGGCCCGACGGCATACGCAACGTGCAATATGGCACTGGGATACTACCGGATGGCCGCCCGGAAGCAGGAAGTTGCGCATGGGAGGCAGCGCGCGGTCCAGCTCATCCATCTGCTTTTCCAGATTGTTCACATCCGATTCGTGCAAGGACGGAAGTTTCATTTTTCCGACATGCGAGGGGGCCGTGGCGAGATGGCTGCCGATGGTGAAAAGGCGATCCTGTATGTGCAGCAGCAACTCGCGCGGAGCTTGCGTACCGGCCAGGTCGAGCAGCATTCCCAGGTGGGAATTGAGCTCGTCCACCGTGCCGTATGATTCAATGCGCAGATGATGCTTGGGAACGCGCACGCCTCCCAACAGGCCGGTGGAGCCGTCATCTCCTGTTCGGGTGTATATTTTCATGGGTCAAAAGAATGGAACTTTATGCAGCAGGCAAACAACTAATCGCCGTCCTCGTTCGTTCCGCCCTTAATTTTGCCATCCAAATGATTGAAGAGTACATCCGGTACGCTGACGATGCGAAGCAAAGCCGCTACGACAAGGCCTATCTCCGCATGGCCATGGAATGGGCCACCCTGTCGCATTGCACCAGGAAGAAGGTAGGGGCCCTGCTGGTTAAGGAAGGCATGATCATTAGTGACGGCTACAATGGCACGCCTTCGGGGTTTCCGAATGATTGTGAGGACGAGCAGGGCGATACGCGTTGGTATGTGCTCCATGCTGAGGCCAATGCCATTATGAAGGTAGCAAGAAGTACCAACGCTGCAAAAAATTCAACCCTCTACATCACTCTTTCTCCATGCCGGGAGTGCTGCAAGCTCATCTTGCAGGCAGGCATCCGCAGAATGGTGTATGTGCACCAGTACAAAGATGATACTGCGATCCACTTCCTTCGCGAGGCCGGTGTAGAGGTGGTACAAATTGAGCATCCGTGACCGCCAATTTTCTTCAATCACAGCAATCAGCGCTTTTTGAGTATCATCTTTGCACAAGTGGTGCGTTGGCTGGTTTATTACTCCGGGCAATGCACTGAATGAAATGAACAACGAACGTCTCGACAAATACAAAACATCCGAACCACGTCGTCCTTCGGCTTTTCAGCCCTTGTATTATGCCCTGGTGCTAATCATCGGTCTGCTCGGAGGCAGCCTGCTCGCCGACCGCAATACTATTGTAATCGGCGGAAAAGGGGAAGGAAATCCGCACAAGCTGGTTTCGCTCATCAATTTTATCGAAGAGAATTATGTGGACAGCGTGGACAAGAGCAAGCTCATTGACGACGCGATTCAATCCGTCCTTCAGAACCTCGATCCGCACAGCTACTATATGAGTCCTGAAGAGCTCGCTCAGGCGCAGGAAGAACTTTCCGGCGGATTTCAGGGCATCGGAGTGGAGTTTCTCATTCTGCGCGATTCGCTTATGGTAGTGCGAACCATTCCCGATGGCCCTTCGGAGAAGGCAGGCTTGAAGGCCGGTGACCGCATTGTTCAGGTAGACGGCAAAGACATTTCAGGAAAAACACTGGACAGCGACAAGGCGCAAAAACTCCTCAAGGGTGCTGCCGGATCCACAGTGAAGGTTGGACTGAAGCGAAAGGGCGCCGATGGAGTGATTCAGACGGAGATAACCCGGGGCAGTATTCCGATCGAAAGCGTTCCCGTGGCATTCAAAGTGGAAGAAGGAATCGGCTATCTGAAGGTCGACCGCTTCGCCAAAACCACTTACAGCGAATTCAAATCTTCGATGGACGGGCTCATCGCTCAAAACTGCTCCAAGGTGATTCTCGATTTCCGCGGCAATGGCGGAGGCTTCCTCGATCAGGCAGTTTCCATCGTGGAAGAATTTCTTACACCCGGAAAAGTCATCGTGTATACTGAAGGGGTACACGATGGCAAGGAGGTAATGACCTCTTCCAAAAAGGGAAAGTACAATGACATGGAGGTGGTTGTACTTATTGACCAGGGCTCTGCTTCAGCGAGCGAGATTGTAGCGGGTGCATTGCAGGACTGGGATCGCAGTGTGACTGTCGGACGCCGGTCATTCGGCAAAGGACTCGTGCAACGCGAAATCGAATTATCCGACCAGAGCGCATTGCGTCTGACAGTGGCCCGATACTTCACACCTACCGGCCGGTGCATCCAGAAACCCTATGGCGACAGCATTGATTACTCCGATGATTTCCACCAACGGCTCGTGAGCGGTGAAATGACCGACGGAGATAAAATTGAACTTCCCGATTCCCTGAAAAAAATCACTCCGGGCGGCCGCGTGGTGTATGGCGGAGGCGGAATCGTGCCGGATGTGTTTGTCCCGCTTGACAGCACCTTGTTCTCAGGTACTTTGGCCGGACTGAACTACCTCGGACTCATTCGCGAGTACACCTTTGACTACATCGACACTCATCGCAAGGCGCTGATGAGCTACGTTGATGAGGATGATTTTATCAAGCGTTTTTCCGTGACTCCGGCAATGCTGAATAAACTTGCAGACGAAGCCAACAGGAGGGATAAAACCATTACCCGCGCAGAGATCAGCAAGATCAGCACCGAGGTGAGCATGCGCATCAAGGCCCAGATTGCTCGTACCCTCTATTCCGAGAACGCGATGACGAAAGTCTTTGCCACAGGTGATGCGGAGTTCATCAAGGCGCTTGAAATTGCCCGCGATTACCGCAAATTCGCCGTTATTCCCACCTCCGCGGTAAAGTGAAGCCGGCAAATACCCTCGCAAAAGAAGAACGACTCACGCGCAAGAAGCTGATTGACGATCTGTTCGCAAAGGGCAGATCAATCAAAACACCGGCATTGCTCGTGATCTGGCATCCCGCCGGACTTCCCGTCGAGCTTCCCGCCCAGGTGCTCTTTACAGTAAGCAAAAGGAATTTCAAACGCGCTCATGACCGCAACCGGATCAAGAGGCTGATGCGGGAAGCATACAGGGTGCAAAAGCACAAAATGCTTGAATCCCTGAGCACTAAAGGTGGCCAGTACGCACTGCTTTTTATCTTTACCGGAAGGCAATTGCCCGACTACGCTTACGTTCACGGACGGATGCATGAACTGCTGAAAAGAATTCCCTCTGCTGTCGCCTCTGCGAAAGCGGACACTGAACCACCAAATAATGAAGAATAAACGCCGCACCATAGCTCTGATAATCGCACCGGCCGTGCTGTTGATTACGGTAATGACATCCGCACGGGTAGCTGAAGACTATTTCGAGATTTCCAAGAACATGGAAATATTCAACTCGGTATACCGCGAGCTGAATATCTACTACGTCGATGAGACTAAGCCAGGCGAGTTGATGCGCACAGGAATTGATGCAATGCTGCGCTCGCTTGATCCGTACACAGTCTACTATCCGGAATCCAAGATTGAAGATGCCATGTTCATGCAGACCGGTCAGTATGGTGGCATCGGGACGTTGGTAAACACGATTGAGGGGAAGATAACAATCACGGAGCCGTATCAGGGGTATGCAGCTGCCAAGGCGGGGCTGCGTGCAGGCGATGTGGTGATAAAAGTGAACGGTAAAAGTGTTGAGGGAAAGAATCACGAGGAAATCAGCGATCTGCTTACCGGACAGCCCGGCTCGGAAGTGGAGGTTACTGTGGTGCGCTTCGGGGAATCTCAGCCACTTACGCTGAAGATCACACGTGAAGAAATCAAGATTCCGGACGTGCCGTATTACACCATTCTCGACGATGGTTCTACGGGGTATATCAAGCTGACAGGGTTCACGCAGACTGCCAGCATGGATGTGAGAAACGCCTTCACGAATCTGAAGAAGAAGGACATGAAGCGCTGCATTCTCGATCTGCGCGGCAATGGCGGCGGACTGCTCCGCGAAGCCATTAACATCGTCAACTTTTTTGTGCCGAAAGGAACTGAGATTGTACAGACCAGAGGAAAGATCGAGGAATGGAACAAGACCTACACCGCGCTCAACGAGCCCATTGACCTGCAGATGCCGTTGATCGTATTGGTAGATGGCATGTCAGCATCAGCCTCCGAGATCGTGAGCGGCAGTCTGCAGGATCTGGACCGCGCGGTGGTGGTGGGTGAAGAAAGCTTCGGAAAAGGCCTTGTACAGCAGACCAAGGATGTCGTGTACAATGCCAAGATGAAGCTCACAGTGGCGAAGTATTACACGCCGTCCGGGCGGTGTATCCAACGCCTGGACTACTCTCACCGCGAACAGGGATCGGGTGAGGTAAAGGCAGTGGCGGACTCGCTCATCAAGCCATTCAAAACACGCAACGGCCGCACGGTGTATGACGGCAGAGGTATCAGCCCGGATGTGATGGTTGAAGCTGAGGAATACGGTCAGGTGGTCGCAGGGTTAATGAACGAGTGGGTATTTTTTGACTGGGCTACCAGATACCGTGCAACTCATCCGTCCATCGACTCTCTGAATTTTCAGCTCTCAGAATCCGAATTCGAGGCGTTTCGTGCATTTGCACTGGGAGAAGACTTCAAGTACGACACCGAAACGATGAAGATCTATGAGCGCCTCGAGCAGACAGCAAAGGAGGAGAAATACTTCGATGAGGCTTCCGGTGAATTCACCCAGCTCATGAACAGAATCAAACCGGATGCATCGCGTGATATCGCTAAATTCAAACCACAGATCGTGGAACTTCTGGAGAACGAGATTGTATCGAGGTACTATTATCAGGATGGCCGCTTGCGACAGTCTATTCCGGATGATCCTTACCTGAGGAAGTCGCTCGAGGTGTTTGGCTCCAGTTATTCCACCATCCTCGCCGCACCGGCCTCTTCAAAGAAGTGAGTCCCCTTCTTAAACTCGCGCGATTCGGGCAGTATGCCGGCCTTATCTGGATGATGGCAGTACTGCCTCTGGCCAATTGGCTGATGTCTGTGGGCATCATCATAATGGCTTGCTCCTGGGTGTTGCTGACTGCGTCGGATTATCTCGAACGAAAGGAACCATGGGCGAGGTGGTACACATTCCGTCATACTCCCGGAGCATTGCGTTACGGGTTACTGTACCTGGTATTTGCGGTGTCTATTTTCTGGACGGCGGACCTTGCTTATGGATTCAAGGATATGAAGACGAAGTTGCCCATCCTTGCCTTGCCTGTAATATTGAGCGGATTTGATCCCGTCAACGGAAAATGGATCCGGCGGTTGTGGATGACTTTCATCGCCTCGCTCATATTGGCGGTTACAGTCTGTTTGATGGTCTACTACGATGCCTATAACGCATGGGCTGTGCCTCTTGGGTTCAGACCCAGGGAGGTGAACAACTTCAGGGATATTTCCATTTTCATTTCGCACATCCGGTTCAGCTTGTTACTGGTCATGGGACTCGCAGTGCTCGTCTGCCTCAAGCCGCGGACATGGAAACTGCGACTGCTCTTTACGTTGACTGGCGCGTATTTTCTCTTCTTCCTCTGGGTCATTGAATCGGTTACTGCATTCGCGATAATCTCTGTTCTGGCTGGCGCCTGGCTGATGTGGCAGATGGTGAGAACCAAACGCATGGCTCTGAAGGCGATACTCATTGCACTTCCCGTGATTGTGGTCGCAGGCACCGCCTGGTGGGTGGTGGATGCCTACCAGGATTATTACTCTCATGAACCGGTAACAGTGGAACAGCTTGATACGCATACGCCATATGGTGAAGCCTATGAACACTATCCGGAGCACGGACAGATTGAGAACGGGCAATACACCATGATTTATCTCGCATGGGGTGAAATGGCCGCAGCATGGGAGCAGCGCAGTGAGATTCCATTTGAGGGACAGGATCGCGCGGGACACTCTATCAAAGGCACCCTCATTCGCTACCTGACATCTAAGGGCCTTCGCAAAGACCGCAATGGGTTGAATGCGTTGACGGAACAGGATATCCGTAATATAGAAAACGGAGTTGCCAGCGCAGTGCTCATGAAGCACAAGGGGATACGGCGAAGACTGGACCGAATTCTTTTTGAATATGAAAGTTTTCGCACCGGCCAGAACCCGAATGGCCATTCGGTTTTTCAGCGCATTGAGTTCTGGAAGGCGGGCTCAGGAATCATCAGTAATAACTTCTGGTGGGGGGTGGGTATCGGGGATGTAAAACGCGCTTTCGCCGACCAGTACAATGCGATGAACTCTCCACTTGATGAGGTGCATCGGTTGCGCGCGCACAATCAGTGGATGACCGTTTGGATCACCTCCGGCTTATCTGGTTTTCTGGTGTTTGTATTGGCCTGGTTTACGCTGTTCAGGCGTTCCTCTCACGCACGAACAATGCTTTTCACCGCCTTTTTCATCATTGCATCCCTGTCGTTTGTTACAGAAGACACCCTCGAGTCCCAGGCTGGTGTGAGCTTCTTTGCGTTTATCGGGTCAGTGATTCTTTTTCTTCCGAAAAGACCATAAGCGCACGTGCGACTTCATCGGGAGCTACAGACAGTGTCGCTCCATGGTCAGGATGGGATTCAGCCACAAAAACTTCAGCATGCCTGCCCACAGGCGCCCACCTTCCCGGATGAATCGGCCGTTGCGGGGAGTACAGTCCGATCGCCTTGATGCCCAATGCTGCCGCGAGATGGAGCGGACCCGTGCTTGCCGCCACCAGGGCATCACAGCCAGCGATGAATGCGATGAGCTCACCGAGATTCATCTTGCCGGTTACGTCCACCACATGAGGAAGATCAAATGCAAACTGGCTGCGGATGAGTTCTCCTTCTGCTGCTGTGCCGGTGATAAACACTTGAAAACGCGACGGAGGAAGCATTGCGGCGAGTTCATGAAAATCGTTCATTCCCCAGTTCACAGCGCTGCCTTTGGAGAGCGGATGAAGAATGACGGATACTTTTTCCGGGTCTTTTAGTTGCAGGATTTCCGATGGTACTGTGTGAATCGCTCTGATGCCATATGCCTCAGTGATAGCGTGGAGTTCAGGTATTTCATTCCATCCGAGAGGTCGCAGCAGATAATGGTTGAGCTGGCTCTCATGCAAATCAGAGCGCTTGCGTGAAAACCATACGCGATGAGTGGCATAACGCCATGACACCATACGACCCGCGGTGGCAATACGCATCGGGATCTTCGCCTCCGCTGCGGCTTTCATGAGGTTTTTATCGGGAAATACATGAATTATTGCATCCGCCTTCAAGTCGCGCAGTGCATTAACCGGATCTGCCGCAATCTCATCCCAATTCACAAACCGGTCGATGTAACGACAGCTTTTGATAACCTCGGACGTGTAGGTGCGACCGATGAATGAAATCGTGCATGAAGGAAAATGCCTGCGGATTGCAGACGCCATGGGAATAGTGAGCACCACATCGCCGATGCTGTCTGTGCGTGCAAGTACGATGTGTACAGGCTTAGTGTGCATGCAGTGCTTTCAGTTTGGTGTACTTCTTCCACGTAGCGTAGGCTGACAGCCGCGAGATCGTCCAACCGGTTAACCCATCCAGAAATCCCTTTTTGATGAAATAGCTTTTGATGAATTGGGCCACTACCTTACCGATGATCATCACCCACGAAATATTCTTGCCCATGGCGTGCAGCTCCCTGGAAGCAATGCCGGAGAAGTATTCGATCTGCGAGATGTGGTCTTGTCGGGTGTAATAGGAATAGTGCAGCAAATCACCACGCAGGAATGCGGGAGCAGATCCATCCAGCAGATCGAGCCGGTCATGGGGATTCACTCCCTGCCAGCGCGCGTGTGTGCGGTGGACCAGCCTGACCTTGCGATCGGGATACCAGCCGCAGTGCCTGACCCAATGTCCGCAGTAATAGGTGAGTCTGTTGAAGTGATAGCCTGTGGCGGACGGACTGCTTTTGATTCGCAGTATTGACTGCCGAAGCTCCTCACTCAGTGCTTCATCCGCATCCAGCGATAACACCCACTCGTTGCTGCACTGATCGAGTGCGAAATTTTTCTGCTGAATATGCCCGGCGAAAGGATTCTGTATAAACCGTGCGCCGTGCTCCCTGCATATAGATTCTGTCGCATCGGTGGAGAACGAGTCTACCACCACAATTTCATCAGCGACTCCCCGAAGGGACTCCAGGCACCGCCCAATGTTCTTTTGTTCATTGAAGGTGATGATTGTCGCTGAAATATGCACAGCCATGAGGATTCAGACGAGTGAAAGATCAATTCCAAGTGCCAGAAGCACGAGTAGCGCGCCACCCACAATGATGCGGTACCAGCCGAATACCTTGAATCCGTAGCGGGTAAGAAACGAAATGAAGAACCGGATAGCCAGCATGGCTACAATAAATCCTACAGCATTGCCTAACAGAAGTGTGCGCAGGTGCGCGCCTCCAAACAATTCAGGTACCTCTTTCCATGCACTGTAAAGCTTCATCGCCGATGCACCGAACATGGTAGGCACCGCAAGAAAGAACGAGAACTCAGCGGCCTGTTTGCGGGTAAGCCCCTGCGTCATGCCACCCACAATCGTGGCCGCGGATCGCGAAACGCCGGGGATCATGGCAATGCACTGAAAGAGTCCGATTTTAAACGCAGACGGATAAGTGATGGGCTTTTCCTCCTGTGGATTGAGGTAGCGATCTATGAAGATGAGCACAATACCTCCGAGCAGCAACGATGCCGCAACGGTGGCGACACTACCCAGCGCTGCATCAATATAATCTTCCAGCAATACACCCAGAACAACCGCGGGAATTACACCTGCAATAAGTTTGAAATAGAAGTCAACTGACTGAAAGAAGCGTTTCCAGTAAAGCACCACCACGCTGAGTATGGTGCCGAACTGAATGTTGACAATAAAGGCTCGTGTGAACTCATTGCTTTCCACCCCCAGGAGATGCTGCGCAATGATCATATGTCCTGTGCTCGACACCGGAAGGAACTCAGTGAGTCCTTCCACTATGGCAATCAGGATGGTTTCAAGAATTCCCAATGGCAGCGATCGGACTATTTCTTGGTGGGTGCAGCCGGCGTGTCGGAGTGCTTTGGCTTGTACATGATGGCGTAGAACACTACCGCATAGCCGAGCAGCACTACGATAGGAGCGACGGTAATGCGCCTGTCGCTGAAGATCTCTTCACTGAATACCGCAGGATCTTCTGATCCGCCACCACTCATGAGGATATATCCAAGAATGAGCAGCACCAAACCACCCAACAGGATCTGATAATTGCGTTTTCCGAAGGCGAATGAATCGTTCATAGTGCTCGAATGGACTAGCTGTTAAGGATACAAAGAAACGAAAAGCGCAGTAAAAAGGACCAGAATGATGGTTTCGGCTTCAGTGGAGAAACAGTATCAGAGCATTAGCAGTCATCCGCTCTTCGCGCTCGCTCTTCGCTGTGATGTGAGTACCCGGAGTGGGACTCGAACCTTTCTTTTTTATGCTGGTCGAATTTTGTCAAACCATGCGCTGAATGGACTGTTTGACGTGGAATGTGGAAAAGAGAGGAAAACGCAAGTAAAACTGAAATAAGAAAAACCGACCCCCGAATCGACCCCGAATGTATATTTGATGCACAGTTTCACTTTATACGCATCACATGGTTCGGATCAACTTCAACCTCCGGGAAACAACTCCCGGCAAACTCACTCCCATTCGTGTATTGGTTCGCTGGAGCGGCCACACGCTGAAGTATTCCAGCGGAGAGCGCATCGACCCGCGCAATTGGTCGGACACCACCCAGCGGGCGAAAAAAAACCTCACAGGAAATTCAGACCTGAATATGCGGCTCACCAATGTGCAGCAAGGCATTGAGAAGGCATTCCGGACAGTCCGTGACCAGCTGGAGCGCATACCCAACCCGCAAGAACTTCGTGCCGCAATTGATGCGGAACTGAATGGCACGGATTCAGGAGCAACCCCCGACCTGCTCACCTTCATTCAGGCATTCATAGAGCGGTCACGCGACCGGATCAATCCCGCGAATGGCAAACAAATGGCCGTGCAGACTATAAAAAATTACCTCACCACACAGTCACACCTCCGCGAATTCCTAAAACAGAAACAGGGCCGTATTGACTTCGCGGAAATTGACCTTTTGTTTTATGACAGGTTCACCGCATTCCTTTCCACAAAGAAGGGACTGGCATTGAATACAGTGGGTAAGACTATCCAAACGCTAAAGGCATTCATGCGTGCAGCGGAGGAGGCCGGAATTGACGTGAACCCCGCCTATCGCACCCGCAGGTTTAAGACCCCGCGCGAATTGACCGATAAGGCATATCTGACAGAGGAGGAACTTAACCAATTGTATCACCTCGACCTTTCCAATGACCAGCGGCTGGAGCGGGTGCGTGACCTGTTTCTTATTGGTGCATGGACGGGCCTGCGATACAGTGACCTCAGCGCAATCCAACCCGAACACCTTCAGGGCGATTCCCTTCGCATTAAGACGCAAAAGACCGGTCAAATGGTGGAGATACCATTGCACGCCACAGTTCGGGCGATTATGGCGAAGTATGAAGGTGCATTGCCCCGAGCAATATCCAATCAAAAGATGAACGACTACCTGAAGGAAATTACTGCACAGGTTCAGAGCCTTCAGTCCCCGCAAATGATTACATCCACAGTTGCCGGACAGCGAAAGACCACCACCAAACGCAAGTGCGAACTGATTACCACACACACCGCGCGTCGATCATTCGCCACCAACCTTTACAAGGCCGGATGCCCTGCGCGTTCTATAATGGCGATCACAGGCCACCAAACGGAGGCCGCATTCCGCGCCTATATCCGACTGAATGGAGAGGAGCACGCGAATATTGTCCGAATGTATCTGAACCCAACCGTGCCGCTGGTTGCAGTGAAGTAACAAAGAGTAAAGAGCGGTTAGAAAGTATGCAAATTTCTGCATGTTCGATAAAAAAAGGGGCAATTTTCGTTATAGGATTGACAAAACAGGCTAACTATTCCCTGCCATTGTCAACCCTATGGACAAAGTAGTTTTTACTTCACTACCGGTTGAAGAGATCGAAGGAATCATCACAAGGGCCGTTCAGCAAAGTATTGCGGGCCTGCTCAACCCACAACCGCAAGGCGATCCGGACGAACTGGTAACGCGCAAACAGGCCGCGCAATTGCTGGGCGTTTCTCTGCCTACGCTGCACGACTACACTACGCGCGGAATTATTCCCGGCTACCGGATAGGCACGCGCGTGCGCTACAAAAAGGGTGAAATACTGGACTGCCTTAGGAAAGTTCAGGCCGCTAAATACCGCGCCGCATGAACGCCACAGTTACACCTACACACCACCGGACGGAATTCGTGCAGGATATTGAAACCGGCTGGTACATCCGACAACCGCAGCGCATTGCATTCGGTAAAATACCGGAACGGCTGAAGGTGGAGCGAACGCTGGAGACCAGGATTCAGGCAAACGGCGCACGCGAAGTAATCACAGGCCCATTCAGAGAAAAACGGCGCACGTTTTTTTCAGGACTCATCCCGCTGGATGATCCCTGCTGGTTTATTGGGAACGACTATGAACGGCGCGGCGAGCAAAAGAGAAACAGCCTCGTCCTATTCCGTTTCTCTGACTCCGACCGATGCCTCACTGTTTTCTACTTCAACGGCTGGTATATCGAAAATCCCGAAAAAAGGGCGCAATACGCGAACGAATTCGCGCGGATGAACTCTGTAACTCGATCGAACTAAAAAGGGGCGCATTGCCCCCTTTCGTTCACAATTACACCGATCACAAGACGGTTCTAATGATCGACTACACGAAAATAGAAATACATCCGGAATGCGGCCCCCGGCTGCTGGTGCATCCGTTACTTTCTTTTCGGCAACCCGTGGATGTGGACACAGGCGAACATGAACAAACGGACAGAAGGGAGGCGGTGTATGGCTGCATGACCTTCACCAGCTATCCCAGCGGACGGATCACTCTGCGCGGTTCGTGGCATAAATACCACCACAACGGAACGAACTGGCAGGACTTCACGCTGCACGAATTCAGGGAGGCCGTGCGCGAATTCTGCGAAACATTCAGACTCGACCCGACACGTATGCAACTGCTCCAACTGGAGGCCGGCTGCAACATAACACCACCGCTCCCGACTCGAGAAACCCTCCGTGCATTCGTTTCCAACGGCAAGGGGGATACATTCTCACGTATGAAACCGGGCGCAAATGGATCATTGGGATTCACTTTAACCGTAGGTAGGGAGTTCCACAAACAGAAGTACTATAGGTATTATGAAATTAAATGCTACGACAAAGGGGCACAGTACGGGAGGCCACAACCTCTCATGAGATTTGAAAAGAAGTATTTGGACTGGAGCAAATTTCGCTACAAACTGGGGATTAACTCCCTTGCTGACCTCACAGAGGAGCGGGCATGGAGTTTACTATCCGATGAAGTTTCAGGCGCATTGAAAGGATTGATCCTTCGCGAGCCTTCAGTTGAGCACAAGAAATTGCCACACCCGGAACGTTTGTTTTTTGCGGATGCCGGACGCGCAGGATACTGGCGGGATGCTCCCCGTAGAGAACGTTACAACGCCCGCGAGCGATTGAGGAGAATTGTTCGCGAATATGGCAAGAGCGATTTGCATGAAGTCCTTCGAGCGCGGATAGACGAGAAACTTCGGGAACTAATGAACCCCTATTACGAAGACGCAGTGCAGGACGTTTTCCACAATATTCCTGAGAGTCCATCAAACCGTGAATTAGGACGTTTTCCAAGTTTAGTTAAGGTGGGAGAACGTCCAAACACACTGACCACCGTTGAGGAGGACGAACGTGCCACCAAACCGGACGAATTTACCGAGCGAAAGTGCCGCACCTGCGGGCGCGATATTTCCAACCAGCGGCCCGGTTCTGTCTTCTGTTCCGAGCGGTTGCACGGACGTGCCGCCAAACGCTGCCGGAATGCGGACAGCAACCCGCGAAACAACGACCTACGGAAACTTCAGCGAATAGAGGGCGATCCGCTATTATTCGACCACAGCCCGTTTCTGCGGGCTATTAGCAACGGAATAAAAACAGAATGCGCAGGACACAAGTAATACTTAATTGTCCGTCATTGTTTTGTCGGATAGCGCACTCCATGCGTTTTTCAGGCTATCACAACTTATCAAAGTATCATTCTTCAATAGTCGAAACTCCTCAAGTTCCTTTTCATAACCCATATCCTTGAGCAAGATTTGCGTTTGAATGGAATTATCGATGAGCCACATATTAAACTCAGCCTTGCAAGTTTGATCCTCTAACTTCTTTTTAAGTTCCTTCTGTTCGGGGGATTCACAAGAAGAAATAGAAATGACAAGGGCGATAAAAAGTGCCGTTTTTTTCATGTGATTATTGGGTTTGCTCAAAAGTAATAATTCGAATGACTACAAAAGGAAACAGCCTAAAAAAGGCCGCAATGCTGGAGGCTATGCGCCACACGCTGGGAAACGTGACCGAGGCCACTGCACAGGCGGGCATATCGCGAAAGACTCACTACCAATGGATGCAAACCGATCCGGAATACCGTGAAAACGTGGATGCGATTACAGAGGCCGCGATTGACTTCGTGGAGGGGAAACTGTTCCAACTGATCGACGGGCCTACGCGCACAATTGAAACACCGGAGGGAGTGAAGACCGTGAAAGACGCCCCGAACGTGGCTGCGGTTATCTACTTCCTCAAGACCCGAGGCAAGGCGCGCGGTTATGTGGAGCGACACGAATTGAATGCGGCAATAAACCCGCCCGTACAGTTAATCATTCCACCCACAATCTGACTCGAAAACCAATGAAACCGACCCCCATACCGACCCCTCCTAAAAAACAAATGCCCCGAAACACCTATCTGTACTGCGTTTGGGGCATTACTAATGTACCCGGAGTGGGAATCGAACCCACACACCTTACGGTACACGATTTTGAGTCGTGCGCGTCTACCAGTTCCGCCATCCGGGCATAATCAGGGCCGCGAAGATAAGTCAGCGGATGGAATCACACACAAGACGCATCACTTCCATGCCGGAAGCAGTGCAAAACAGAATTCGCGCGGCCCTTCGAATCCGATGCAGCCCGCATTGGTGGCTCCGGTGATCATGTCCGGACGGAGCTGGTAGGCGGTTGTTTTACTGCGGTGAATCACCTGGCGCGAGAAAGAAGAGCGACCCACTTTCACTTCCGTCACTGCTGCATTGCGCGTTCCGTTCCAAGCAAGCGGCGCGGCATTTTCACCTTGAGGCCCCATGCGCGCCTCATTCTCCGGATGGTCATTGAACAGGATCCGCAGACCCTGGGCTTTCTGATCCCAAAGGCATACATACGACAGCAAGGGATTGCGGGAAGTATCAAACTGCCGGCGCGCAATGCGTCTGGTCTGAATAATTCTGGCAGACGCATCAAGCTGTACGGCAAGAATATCGTCGTAGGTAAAGCGCCGTTCAATGAGTTGTCGCCCGGTCATCGGATCCATGATCAGATTTTCGGAAATCGCAAACTGTTCGCCGGCCATCCAGTAGGTGCCGTCATCAGACATGCAGAGGTGATCGAGGTAAAAATCAGGGATTCCCGCCTTGCGGTTGGCCTGACGCTCTGTGAGGTATTCGCGCAAAAGCTCTGGCGGAAAGGGCATGTACGACGCCACTTTCACCTCATCCGAACGCGCGGACAATACGAAAAGAAATGTGCCTGCTGCAGTGAGCTGATAGTCGTTGGAATAGAATCCCGCGATGATTAATTCTGACTGCGCATTGATCAGAAACTGAAGAGTGCCCACCTGTTTGTCTTTGAGCGACACATCAAATTCACGAAGCATATTGGTGGTGTTGTCGTAATGAAATACAACATACCGGTTGCCTTGCGGGCGCTGCCAGTTGGCGGTGTGCTTCTGCGGGTTTTCTCCGCTGATGAGATAGACTCCCCCTTCATTGTCCAAACCAAAATGATGTACCTGCACAACGTCTTGTTCGTAGGGCAGCTCGAGATCCCGCGTCCAGAGGATTTCCAGCGTCGCATCACACACCGTGATAGTGATACCCTCCTGTGACTTGCGTCCGAATGGAGCATCAAAAAGCAGCATGAATTTCTCTTTATCCGGTGATTCGCTGATTACGAGTTCGGGCTTACTGCCTTTCCACACATCCGCCTCGGTATGAATGAGCACTGGTCCGGCAATGGCTTTTCCGGTTGTATCAATGGCCTGAGCGTAAGTATTCCAGTGCGTGCCGGCAGTTGACAGGCCCACGGTGAAGAGGTACACATTGCCCTGCACCACAAGGATGTGTTCGGGTTCCTGAATCTGAGCTCCCGCATCCTGTGCAATGGTTATGGTCGAACGCCACAATGTCTTCATGGCCTTATCGAGTCGGGCCAGCATCAGCGAAGGTTCTTTGGCAGAAGTGCGTTCGTAAAACCAGATCCCGGTGCTGTCTGCGTGAATCAGACGGCCACCCGAAGATCCTTTTCCGGGCTTGAATGGTTCACTCCACGTCACACTATCGGCCTGTGCGCGAACGAGCAGAGGAAGACAAAGTGCGAGTATGAGTGGTGCGATTCGCATGCACACATTGAGATTATTGACCGGTTACGACCCGGAAAATATCCATGCCGTTGCCGTATAGCATCAGCCCCAGCAGCAACATCATGCCAATGAACTGTGCGCGTTCAAGTATTTTCTGGCTGACGGCCTTACCCGTGATCATCTCCCAGATCAGAAACATTACATGTCCACCATCGAGTGCAGGTATGGGCAGGATATTCATGAATGCAAGCACGAGCGAGATGAATGCCGTTCGCTCCCAAAATGCCCACCAGTCCCATTTTTCAGGAAACAGTTTGGCAAACGTCACAAATCCGCCAACCTGTTGCGCACCGGATTTGGAAAACAGAAAGCGAAGCTGGCTGGTGTAATCTGTTACCGTTTCCCATGCCTGGTGAAATCCACCGGGTATGGCCTGCGCAAGGGTGTAGGTATGTACTTCTTTCTTAAAAAATGCAGTCGGGGACTTCGGGATAAAACCGATGGTACCCTGATGCGTCACAGGAATGCGAAGATTCACCGCCTGACCATCGCGGATCACGTGAAGCGCAATGGTCATTTTGGCGCTCGCGCGGATGTGGCGCTGGATGTCCTGAAAGAATGGGGAGTAAAACTGATTCACCCCTACAATGCTGTCTCCGGGCATCAGACCTGCTTCTGCCGCAGGCATGTTTTTCGTCACGCTGTCCACCACACATGGATGGCGGATTGCGAAGGCTTGTCGCACTCCGCTGTCCACGAGCATTTGCCCGAAATCCTCAGGAAGTGTCAGGATTTTTTGCTCACCGTAACGTTCAATGGTGACTTCACGGATGTCATCAAGCACAAGGCGCTTGCTGATGTGATTGAAGCTTTCAGGCGTTTCCCCGTTCAATGCCACAATGATGTCACCGTCCCGGAATCCGAATTGATTCATCATCGGATCGCAGTGAACGCCAAAGCGCGCCTCATTGGCGGGAATGTATTCCTTGCCCCAGGTGAAAAGCACAATACTGTAAATCACAATGCCCACGATCACGTTCACCGTCACACCTCCGAGCATAATGATCAGGCGTTGCCAGGCGGGTTTTGCGCGAAACTCCCACGATTCAGCGGGCTTGGAGAGTTGTTCCTTATCCATGCTCTCATCCACCATACCGGAAATTTTCACGTACCCGCCGAGGGGAAGCCAGCCAATGCCATAAGTGGTTTCGCCGATTTTCTTTTTCACCAGCGAAAACCAGGGGTCAAAAAACAGGTAGAATTTTTCCACCCGTGTCTTGAACAGTTTGGCAGGAATGAAATGGCCCGCCTCGTGGAGCACGATAAGTATCGAGAGGCTGAGAAGAAGTTGAAGTGCTAATATCATGAGGAATACAAAGGTACGCCTTATATGGAGGTGAATCCTTCAGGCATGGCATAACGCATATAGCGGGCGAGGTATTTTCCGAGAATATCGAATTCCAGATTGACCGGATCTCCGGGCTGAAGCAGATGGAAGGTGGTATGCTCCCACGTGTAAGGGATAATGGCTACACGAAACGAGTTGCGCGTAGCTTCGACCACGGTGAGACTTACGCCATTCACGGTAATACTGCCCTTCGGCACCGTGAACAGCTCGTCCGACAGGGGGTGTGTGAAATCGAAGAGCCAGGATCCACCCACCTCCTGAACACTGGTGCAGGTTCCGGTGAGATCCACGTGCCCCTGAACCATGTGGCCGTCAAAACGATCGCCCATGCGGAGGCTGCGCTCGAGGTTGACTTTTCGTCCAGGCTTCCAGCCTCCGAGTGCGGTTTTGCGGAGCGTTTCATCAATAGCCGTCACAATGTGTGATGATCCGCTGATGGCTACTACGGTCAGACACACGCCGTCATGGGCCACGCTCTGATCAATTTTCAACTCGTGCGCAATGGGACTTTCAATGGTGAAGTGCAGATTCGTTCCTTCTGCTGTGATGTGCTGCACCGTGCCAGTGCATTCTACGATTCCGGTGAACATGGATTAGTTTGAATTGGATGGTGTTCTCCCATCCTGAAGTTGAATGGTTCCCGAGAAACGCTCTGGCACAATGCCGGAAAGCCTGACGGTGTTCACCTGTATGACATAATAGTAAGGTCCGTCAGCAACCATTTGTCCGGATTCTGAGCTCACCCCGTTCCACGAAATAGCGGGGTCGGCGGTCTCAAACACGAGGGTCCCCCAGCGATTGAATACCTTGAGATCAATATCCTGCACGTGGCGGTATTCAAAGGGAACGAACAAATCGTTCAGTCCATCGCCATTGGGAGTGAAGATATTGGGGAGATAGTAAAGCGGACAGTTATCCACGCAGATGATATTGCTGAATGCACTTTCATTCTGATAGAAATTGCCGTCGGGCCAGAGGTTGAGTGAATCGAGCGCGGTGACGGCAAAGCATCCCGCCAGACTGAATACCGGCTCTTCTCCGGTGAACAGGAACGTGGTATCCTGCGCCAGGTCAATGGTGGCGTATAGTGTGAGAGGTTGTCCTTCCACAGGTGCGTAATAAATATTATAAGCCGTTACGTCGTCCGCACAGGAGTTGTTCGGATTGTTCCAGATAAACTCATTGAATCCGTCCGCGCAGCTCGCCAGTTGGGTCAACACCGGCGGGCAAGGCGGCGTCCGATCGTAAGGCTGCGCGCAGATTTGCTGACTGTAGTTGATGATCGGATCAGGCACCGAAGGGGTGCCATACGATCCGCTGCTCACCACATAATAACAATATTCTTCATTGTTCTGCAGGCCGGAGTCAGTGTAGGTCAGGTTGCCCGTTTCCGCGATGAAGACAAAATCCGTTTGTCCGGGATCACGGCGGTAAATAGAGAACGATGTATTGGACCACGGCACTGAGAATTCCATATCCAGTTGCATGGCATTATCGAGCGGGGTGAGCTGCAGATACACGGATGTGGCTCGGCTCGAAGAGAATACCAATGTGCCGTCAGAGAACAATTCCACGCGATACGCATGTTGGAACTCATCGGTGTTGATGGCATTGTGCACAAACGTGGTGTCCGCAAAATCAAGTGTGGGAGAAATGCTGCTTTGATAGATGAGATCATTAGGAATTCCTGCGCCTTGGCGGTGGTAAAGCCGGTACTGGTAGGGACCGGGATATACCTCCAGATCGAGCTCTGTGGGCGGCGACCACCAAATGGTATCCACTCCGAGCTGGATGTCTGTGACTCCGACGCTCACCTTGGTCATCACAGGGGCTTCTTTAGTCACCTGTGCACAAAATTCCTCACTGGCATAGCTGATCGCTCCGTTGGGAAAGCAGGTCACAATCATGTAGCAGTAAATTCCTCCGAATGAGACCTCTTCATCCAGGTAGGTGGTGTTATTCAGGCCTTCAGACTCTCCCACGAGTTCGTAGCCGGTGTAATCAGGCACGCCCAGTTCACACTCTGTAGGCTCAAACCCGAATAACCCTTCTCTCCGATAGATTTTGTAGGTGACATTCTGCGCGGTCTGTTCATTGAAGATGGGCGCACAGGGATGGATATCCCAATTGAGCAGGATAGCAGTGCCCTGAGAAATGGCTTCCGGATTTTCGACACGAGGGGCCACTACGGTGATCTGCACGGTTTCCATTGCTGTGAGATTCACATAGCCGTTATCAGTGGCTGTGAACGTTACGGAATACGGCTCCGGACGCACTTCTTCACACTCCGGATTCCAGTTGAACATACCGTTGACCACATTAAAGGTCGCCTGATTATCTACCTCTGTAAGCGGTCCGCCGAACGCTGCAGCCGTAATTTGATTGTTATCCGGATCGAACCAGTCCACATCGATATTGAGGTTTTCACCTGCTTCCACGCAATAATCCGGGAGAGGATTGATTACGGGCGGTTGATTGGAGCATAGCACAACGGTGATCTGCATGTCCCGGACTACGGACCCGACGAACACGCCATTGCGGTATTCTTCAATGAGGATAGCAATATTGAATTCTCCCGGCCAGGGGGGTACCTGCCATGTTACATCGCCTGTTTCACTGTTGATGGAAAAGACGTCATTCGGCCATGTATCGGTGCTCACATCGGGTAATTGCCACCCGGCTATAGGTTCACTCTCGAGGCCTGTACAGGGAATCAGACTATACACCAACTCATCGCCGTCAGGGTCGAAGGCTGCAGGATTATGGATCCAAGGCTGCATAAAGCAAGCCTGCTGAATCGGCGGATTGAGAAGTACCACGGAGTTGTTGTGTCCTGTAATCGGACTGATCACCAGCACGGTTCGTATGCTGAACACCTGCCATACCGACTGGGGGATATTGATCACTCCGGCATTGCGATTCGGATCCTCCACTACGAGCGTGAAGATTCCGGGCCCGGCGTAGGTGTGAAAACCAATGTATTCATTGCGCTTGGCATCTACCCCGGGAAGAAAATTTTCCACCACACGCTCCAGACTGTCGAGTTCAGTTTCCAGCACATCCGAAGGCTCATCACCCCAGTAAATCTTGAGATAAGGCCGGTCCGCGTAGGCACTGGCCTTAGTAACGGTGATAATCGTGACTTTGTAAGTGAATCCGGAGACGTGCTCATAGATGATCTCACCTGCCCTGTTGTGCGTGGCAAATGCGTCCTGTGCCGATGCCAGCAGAACAGCAGTCAGAATCAGTGCAGACAGTTTCCGGATCAGTTTCACGCCTTAAATATACAAGGGGTTCTGCAAGTCAAACCTGACGCAGGCTCCCTTTGTTTTATTTCACATCACTCCTGAACTCAATGCAGCCCGGAGCCATTTATTGCACAACCACCTTTCTGCGCCCCGTTTTCCCGTGGGAATCGGTAAAATGAAAGAGGTACCAGCCAGGTTCGAGCCCGCTGATCCACTCCTGCTGCAGGGAATTCACGCGGAATGTGTTTACCAGACGGCCGGACGCATCGTACACTGTGATTGCTCCCGAGGCAGGCGACAGCACATTCACTGCGCCCGAAGAAGGATTGGGAAATACCTGAAACGCGGTGGCGTCTGTTTCAGCCACACTTACTTCCTGCGACACATTGAGGCAATAGTCCTCCACTTCCCCGTACTCAATGGAGCCACATGCCACCGGCAGCGCACCGCCGCCGAAGGTGCCGTAGTATGACATGGACACCCTCACGCGGATATGTCCGGGCGTGACGTCCAGCGGCACAGTGAAGCTGCCCGATACAGCAGCAGTGGATGAATTGCCCGGGTCAAACAGCACTTCATTGGTGCCGAATTCACCGTCTGAATTCCAGTCGGCCCACACCCGGAAATATTCTGAATACGCGAAACCGGAGAATCCCGGTGTGCAGGAGATCGGATAGGTTTCACCGCCGGTTACATTCACTGGCTGATCGGTGAAATCAGCAAAGCCGCCATCCGATTCAGTGGTGTTGGTGAGATCCGCAATCACCACCTGCTCAATCCACTCGGCGTTTGCTCCGGCAGATACATTGCAATAAGTGAGTATGCTGCAGTCTTCGCAGCCGCCTGTATGGATGTTGAGAATGAGTACATTCTCATCAGCGCCGTTTTCGCAGTTGGTGGCTATTTCCAGGGCATAGCTGGCGCATGTGGAAAGTCCGGTGAACGTATATGAAGTGCCCTCCACATCATCCACAATCGTTTCTGAACCATTTCCGGTTAACGTCAGCTGATAGGATTGCGCGCTTACCACCGCATTCCATTGCGCGGTCACCGATGTGCCGGAAGAGGCCGTGATTGCACCGGATTGTGGGTTTTCGCAGCAGCCTTGTGAGGTGAATGAATGGGAATTGCTCCAGTCGCTTTCTCCATTGTCACATACTGTTTGAGCCTGTGCTTCATAAACAGTGCAGGCCAGCAGGCCAGTGAGCACCGCCTCGGATGAGGTGAGCCCGGAAATGGTTGTCCATTGTGCGGCGCCTTCCTCGCGGTATCGCAAATTGAAAAGCTCTGACCCTGGAATAGCTGTCCAGTCGAGAATCACTTCATCCGCCGCATTCCCATTTTCCGAGATCAGCCCGAACGGAGCGATGCATACGTCATTGCTGCATTCGGCAAGAAGGAGATCGAGGCTGTTTCTGACATTCAGACGACCTCCGGTGACGGTTTCAGTGGTGAGATTACTCACCGCATCAGTGCCGTCGTAGATATAATCCCTGATCATCTGCGCAGCCATTGCCGGATCGGCCTGTGCAATTGCCGCAAGAGAAGCGCAGGGTGCGCTGTAGAGCAGTGCAATTGCACCTGCCACACATGGGCTTGCAAAGGATGTTCCGGAGGTATTGCCGTAGCTGGTATTGCCTGCGAGATACACATCCGCGCCAGGCGCCCCAAGGTCAATGGTGGTTTGTCCGTAACCGCTGAACGTGCGCACGTCATTGTTATTTGTGGCAGTCACGGCGATCATGTATTCACTTGGACACGCAGTTGGCAGGTCGCCCACTACATCAATGTTCACGTTGCTGTTGGATGTGGCCCCGCAGCTGAGAATACCGTAGTATCCAAGAGAATCGTACATGGCGCACCACAGCGGGGCGTTGGACGGCTGACCGTTGTTCGTTCCCCAGGAGCTATTGGTGGCTACAACCAGTGCACCGCGCTCACCACCGGTTTCGTTGTACAGGCGACGCATGACGAGCGGATACGTGTATGCCGCTACCACATTGGCTTCCGATACGTTGCCCAGCTGTACCTGCATGATTTTGACATCCCAGTTTACGCCGGCAATGCCTGTGTCATTGTCGCCTTTCGCGCCAATCATCGAGCTGACCTGCGTGCCGTGGTTACCGGTGCTGATGTTGTCTGTGCCGTTGGTGACATTGTATCCGTCATAATCGTCGACATATCCGTTTTCGTCATCATCAATTCCGTTGTTCGGAATTTCAGCGTCATTCACCCAGTGATTGGGGAGGATATCGGGCTGGTCCCATTTTGTGCCGTTGGGCTCTACGACGCAGACTACGATATCATCACCAAATGCAGTTGTGCCACCCGTCGTGATATCCCAGGCGAGGTCGGCATCAATGTCCTTGTCATTGGCCTGTTGATGATACCACTGATTTCCAAAAAACGGGTCGTTCGGAATGGCACGTGATTCAATCTTGTGATTGGCCTGGGCAAGAGAAACACCGGGAATGGTCTTGAGTGTGGCAATGACTTCGTCCAGACTGATTTGCGTGTGATTAAATGTGCCGAGCCATGCGCGCATGGGCTGACTGATGCAGGATTGCACGTTGAAGTCCGGAAGGATACCCGCTGAAGCCTGAAATTCAAGCTGCACTTTTTCCGGCCGGGCATCCGGCGTGAGTTGGAAAAGCACTTCGCCGGGAATGACTTCGGCTTGCTGCCCTTGGGAATAGAATGTGATGAGAATTGCGGCAATAACGGTAAAAAACCTCATGTCCAATGTGTTACGATTTTAGCGGTGCAATATCGGAATAGAATCCCTGAACGGGGATAACTATCCTCCTTGCAATACCGGGAATCGCAGGAATACCCTAAACCCGTCAGTACATAACATAGCCATAACATAAGAGTGACGCAGCCCTAACAACATGAGCTGAATAGGCCGGTTACGTTTGCCGCGCCAAAAATTTGTTACCACAGTGTTACGCCGGCTGACCACCTTCTGCGCGATTCTGATAATCGGACAGCAGCTCCTTGCGCAGAGCGCAACGGACAGCGTGAAAGCGACCATTCCAGAGCCCACCCCGTGGTACAAGACCATCTCACTCAGAGGATACACCCAAATCAGATACAACAGGCTATTCGAAACCAATCCTGACCTCGGGTGTGAGCAGTGCGACCGTTCATGGGGTGATAATGGCGGTTTTTTTCTTCGTCGCGGTCGAATGATATTCAGTGGGGATGTGCATCCCCGGGTAGCCATCTATGTTCAGCTGGATTTTGCATCAAACATCGCATCCAATTCGCTTCATGGGGTGCAAATCAGAGATGCCTATTTTGATCTTGCATTGGATGAGAAGCGTGAATTCCGGATTAGGGCTGGTCAATCAAAGGTACCATATGGTTATGAAAACATGCAGAGTTCGCAGAATCGTCTGCCACTTGACCGTTCCGATGCATTGAACAGTACAGTTCCCAACGAACGCGACCTGGGTGCCTTTTTCTATTGGGCGCCAAAGAAGGTAAGAGGGCTCTACCGGGAGCTTATTACACGCCCCGGGAAGGGTTCCGGAGACTACGGGGTATTCGCCATTGGTATTTACAACGGACAGTCTGCCAATCGCCCGGAGCTTAATAATGACGTGCATATTGTTTCCCGTCTCAGCTATCCTTTTCAATTCGGTAAACAGGTCCTTGAGCCCGGAATTCAGGCCCACAAGGGCACGTTTACGCTGCCCACGGAAAATGTATCTTCCGAAGTAGGAATAAGAGAGGACCGCACGTTCCAGGATGATCGCATTGCCGCTACCCTTGTGCTTCAACCAAGGCCTTTTGGTGTGCTCGCAGAATACAACATCGGCCGCGGACCGGAGTATGATCCGGCCACAGACTCCATCTATGTGCAAAGCCTTACAGGGGGGTTCGTCACGCTGAGCTACCTCCAGAAATGGGGAAAGCAGAACATTATTCCTTTCATGCGTGCTCAATACTACGACGGGGGTAAAAAAGCGGAGCGTGACGCGAGATCCTACAAAGTGAACGAGTACGAGTTTGGCGTGGAGTGGCAGTTCAATGCAGCGGTCGAACTGACTGCCATGTACACCCATTCAATCCGCAGATACGAAGATTACAGAACGGAGGGAAATGTGCAGCAAGGAAGTCTTTTGCGATTGCAGCTTCAAGTGAACTACTGACCGTAATTTGCCCAATGTAACCTCTGAGTTAAGAATCCACAGGCCGCGATAAAGCGACACATACGAACCCTAAAATTGCCGAAAAATTGAGCTCCCGCAAATCCAAGACCCCTCGCCGGATGAAAATCAGTTCATTGTTTTCGCTCTTCACTCCGAAGGGCTCCGTGTTCTTTAAGTTGTTTGCTGATGATGCGGCCAACCTTACAGTAATGTCGCGTACCCTTACCCAGCTGGTGCATGAATCGGACCCGAACAAGCGCGAAGAACACATCCGCAGAATTGCGGAACTCGAACACCGCGGTGACGAAATCACTCACCAGATTTTCATCGAGCTGGGCACCACGTTCATTACTCCGTTCGATCGTGAAGACATCCACACGCTGGCCACGTCACTCGATGATATTGCAGACTATATCCACGGCACCGGCACGCGCATTCAGCTCTATGGTATGAAGGAATTCACCAGCAGCATGAAGAAGATGGCAGACATCATCGAGCAGCTTACGCATGAGATTCAGGCTGCGGTGACGTCACTCGAAAATCTGCGCAATCCTGAAGTATGCCGTGAGGCAGTGGTGCGGATTAATTCTCTGGAAAATCACGCCGACGACGTATTTGACGAAGCCATTGCGCGCTTGTTTGCGGAAGAAACCGATGCCATCGAACTCATCAAGGAAAAGGAAGTGCTTTCCAATATGGAAACAGCTACCGACAAGTGCGAAGACGTGGCGAATGTGATCGAAACCATCCTCGTCAAAAACTCCTAATCTATCGCAATGGTTACTTTGCTTATTGTCGTCATTGCGCTGGCGCTGATCTTTGACTTCATCAATGGATTCCACGATGCGGCGAATTCCATCGCTACCATCGTTTCCACGAAAGTCCTCACCCCTTTTCAGGCAGTGCTCTGGGCGGCGATATTCAACTTCGCGGCATTCTTTATTTTCAAGGATCACGGTGTCGCCAATACCATTGCCAAAACCGTAGTTCAGGATTTCATCACGCTTCCGGTCATTCTCTCCGGATTGGTAGCGGCCATCATCTGGAACCTCGTGACCTGGTGGTTTGGTATTCCATCCTCCTCCTCACACACCCTTATAGGTGGCTTTGCAGGCGCAGCCATCGGCGCTTCAGGGTTTGAAGCGATCAATGCCGAGCCGGTCCTCAAGACGGTGAGCTTCATCTTCCTGGCGCCGCTGGTGGGTATGATTATGGCGTTCATTATTTCGCTGTGGTTTCTTCACTCATTTCGCAAAGGCCCCGTTCCGAAGATTATTTCGTCTGTGGTGATTCTGGCGGGCTTTCTCATGCTGGCGGCCAATCTGGAAACTAATCCTGAGAAGCTCACCTCACATTTTGAGTCCCACTTTATGAAGGTCATTTTCTACTCCAAAAACTTCAAATGGATTCTGCTCACCTTCGTGGTACTGGTGATGGCGATATTCACATTATATCTTTCTTCGCTGAACACAAGCAAGGCCAATAAGTGGTTCAAGCGCCTGCAACTTGTGTCGTCCGCTGCATTCAGCATTGGTCACGGTGGTAACGATGCGCAAAAGGTGATGGGTATTATCACGGCGGCATTGATTGCGAGTGGCAGCATCACTGATTTCGAGCAGATGCCCGTGTGGGTTCCTCTTGCGTGTTATGCGGCGATCGCTGCAGGCACGATGAGTGGCGGATGGAAAATCGTGAAGACGATGGGAACCAAGATTACCAAGGTGACTCCGTTCGAAGGTGTGGCTGCTGAAACTGCTGGTGCGGTGACGCTCTTTCTCACCGAGGCACTCAAGATTCCGGTAAGTACTACGCACACCATTACCGGGTCCATCATTGGCGTCGGGGCGACGAAGCGTCTTTCTGCAGTGCGGTGGGGCGTAACGGTAAACCTGCTCTGGGCATGGATTCTTACCATTCCGGTGAGCGCGGTGATGGGCGCATTGTTTCTGAAGCTGGCCGTGCTTTTCGGGCTGTAATTCTACTCGCGGATATAGACCCGCCGTATGCGCTGACCCATTGTGGTGAGTATTTCATACGGGATGGTATTGTTCCAGGCAGAGAATTCCTCCAGCGTGATATCTCTTCCAAAGATCTCTGCCTGATCCCCTTCTTCACAGGCTATTCCCCGCAGGTCAATCATGGTCATATCCATACACACCTTTCCAATAACCGGTGCGTGTTTACCGTTGATGCTCACCTTGCCCTCCCCATTGCTCAGCGACCTGCGCAATCCATCCGCATAGCCAATCGGAATCACGCCGATGGTCATATCCTCCGGGGCAACAAAGGCCCTTGAGTAACCTACGCTCTCGCCTTTGCGGATCGTGCGTTTCTGGGAAATACTGGTGACAAGCCGGATGACCGGTTTGAGTTCGGCAGAAAGACTACCGGATGATGAAACTCCATACAATCCTATACCCAGGCGCACCATGTCCATGTGGTATTCTCCAAACCGCTCGATACCTCCGGTATTGAGCACATGGCGCATAATTGGCTCAGTCCGTCGCGCTGCAAAACGTCCCGCGACTTCCTCAAAACGGCCTATCTGCAACCGGGTAAATTCATCGAATGAAGTGTTTTCCGCAGCGGCAAGGTGGGTGAACAGCGATGCAATTTTCACGAGTGGCAGCTTGTCAAGTGCATCGAGCAGCACTTCGGTTTCTTCCGGGTCAAAACCCAGACGGTGCATTCCTGTATCTATTTTAATGTGCACCGGACGGGGCTCGCTGACTCCGGATAATTCAAGCGCCCGCTGCCATTCGCGCAGTATCCGGAAGCTGAAAATTTCCGGTTCCAGACGGTGTTGAATCATCGCAGATAATCCCTGCTTGCCTGGATTCATGACCATGATGGGCAGCGAAATTCCTGCCTGCCGCAAGGCGATGCCCTCATCGGCATAGGCTACCGCGAGATAATCCACCTTGTTGAATTCGAGCAGCGCACTGGTCTCCTTAGCGCCACTGCCATAACCAAAAGCCTTGACCATAACCATCACTTTCGTGCCGGGCCTGAGCTTCGAACGAAAGGCATTCAGGTTATGGGATAAGCTCTCCAGATTGATTTCGACAAACGAGTCGTGTGTTTTTTCTTCAAGCACCTGAACCACCCGCTCCATGCGGAATTCCCGCGCTCCTTTTACGAGTATGGCTGCTCTTTCAGGGGGATCTGATTGAAAATGAGCAATGAGTGATTCCGCATTCCGAAAATAATGTGCGGGAATGTGCAACCGGGCGCGTGCATCCGCTATTTGTGGTCCGACTGCATACATCTTGCTCACGCCTGCAGCTTGCAGCATTTCATTGACACGGGAATACAATACTTCTGGTGGGAGTCCTGTCTGAGGAATATCCGTTAGCACTACGGACAGGGAACGTTTCTGAGCCTGATACGCCAGCACGTCAAGTGCAATACGCAGTGAGTCAATGTCAGCGCTCCAACTGTCATTGACCACAATGCAATCGTGAATGCCGGTCACGATCTCGGTCCGCATGGCAAGTCGCTCTGCCCGCTGCCCGCGCTCCGAAATGGCCTCCGGGGAATAACCCATGGCATAGAGCACTGCAGAAGCACACAGCGCATTCTCAATGGAAGCGCGATCCGTAAACGGCAATACCAATGTCCATGGATGAGACGCAGCTTCAAGTTCGATGTGAGTTTCCGATGCACGCTGTTGCTCGCGTACAATCCGCAATGTGGCGCTGGCATTTCTACCCCACGAGACAATGCGTTTTATTGCGCTCCATTCCGGAATGAGTAGCTCCACTTCTGCCAGATCAGACGGGCAAATGATGACCTCCGCATGGGTGAAGAGCTTCGACTTTTCTGAAGCGATGTGTTCACGGGATTCAAAGTACTCCTGATGCGCAGAGCCGATGGTGGTGAGCACACCAATGGTTGGTTGTATCATCCCGGCTAACGAATGCATTTCTCCGGGTTGTGAAATGCCTGCTTCGAAAATACCCAGTGTGTGAATCGTGTCGAGTGAGAGCAGCGAAAGCGGCACGCCGACCTGTGAGTTGTAACTCCGCGGACTGCGGGCAATTACAAAATCATCGGCAAGCATCACATTCAGCCATTCCTTCACAATGGTCTTCCCGTTGCTTCCTGTAATTCCGATGACGGGAATATTGAATCGCCTGCGATGTGCCGCTGCCAGCAGTTGAAGTGCTTTCAGGGTATCAAAAACCACGATGCCACTGCCGCCTAATGGCAAGCGATTGCGGTCGTTGACCAGAAACAGTCGCACGCCGCTGTCGTACACCTGCGGAATGAAGCGGTGCCCGTCATGCCGCTCGCCCGTGAGTGCCACAAATAATGCACCGGCAGGCTGCACGAGTTGCCGTGAGTCAGTGATTATGTGATATACGGTAGCGCCCTGATCATTCACCAATTCACCACCCGTGATGGCCGCGATTTCGCTCAGTGAATAGTTCATTGTCCCTGATCAGTTGATTCGGATGCCGCCTTTTTGCGCGCCTCCATGGCGCGATAAAACGCTTCACGGGACAGTGGCACGTAGCTTTCTTTTTCCCCAAGTTGGACGAGGGAATCTCCGGCGGTATGTCGGAAGGAATATTGCGCCAGATGACCGGTTTCCACGCAGATGGCGTGCACTTTCGTCACAAATTCAGCAATTGCAAGGAGATGCGGCATTGGCCCGAAAGGCCTGCCCTGATAGTCCATGTCAAGACCTGCCACTATGACCCTGATGCCCATGTTGGCGAGTTGATTGCACACTTCGGGCAGTCCGTCATCAAAAAACTGGGCCTCGTCAATGCCTACTACCTCCACATCACTGGCGAGAAGCAGAAGCTGGGAAGAATGGCTCACCGGCGTGGAGCGAATGCTTGTTTCGTCGTGGCTTACGACCTCCTGCTCGCTGTAGCGTATGTCTACGCCCGGCTTGAATATTTCGACTTTCTGTTTGGCAAACTCCGCGCGACGAAGCCGTCGGATCAGTTCCTCCGTTTTACCGGAAAACATCGAGCCGCAGATCACTTCGATCCAGCCCATCCGGCGCCCGCGATTGATGGTGTTTTCGAGAAACATCTTGCGTCCCAAAGGTAAGCACCCGTTCAGTTGCATTGGAGTATCCATCCGGTGCATCCGAATGCGTAGGTTTGCAGTCGCACTGATTAATCAGCTCTATGGGACGGATTTTTGAAAAGCGAAAGCACAAAATGTTTGCCCGCTATGACCGCATGGCGAAGGCATTTACACGCATCGGAAAGGAAATAGCCATGGCGGTGAAGGCCGGTGGGCCTGACCCGGCATACAATCCGCGCCTTCGTCAGGCTGTAGCCAACGCCAAGGGAGTGAACATGCCCAAGGACCGCGTGGAAGCCGCCATCAAGCGTGCCGTAAGCAAGGATTCCAGCAATTTTGAGGAGGTAGTGTACGAAGGCTACGGGCCTTATGGAGTGCCGATTCTGGTCGAAACGGCTACCGATAACCCCACCCGCACAGTAGCCAATATCCGCATGTACTTCAACCGCGCCGGTGGTGCAATGGGCAACTCAGGTTCCCTCAGCTTCATTTTTGAACGCAAGGGCGTTTTTCGCATAGCAACGGAGCAGATTGCCGATCCTGAAAGCCTCGAGCTGGAATTGATTGACGCAGGTCTGGAAAGCATGGAGCGCGAAGAGAATGAAATTGTGCTCTACTCAGCGTTTGCCAACTTCGGCAGCATGCAGAAGGCCCTCGAAGACCGAGGAATCAACTGCACGAAAGCCGGACTCGAGCGCATCCCTAATACCTACGCAGAGCTGTCTGAAGAGCAAATGGATGAGATTCTTGAGCTCGTGGAAAAGATTGAAGAGGATGATGATGTGCAGGCGGTCTACCACAATCTGAAATAGTCGATTTTTATGCAGATTTACCTCCGTAACATCTTGTCAGCTGCTTTTGCTTTAGTAGTCCTTACGCTGATTTCCGGCTGCCGGAAAGAAGCCGGAGAAGGCGGGGTGGCGTCCATCCGCGGCAAGGTGCGCAAGGAGGTGCGTCTCGTGTTGAGCAATCCCGCAACAGCTCAGTACACGGTGAACGCGGCAGACCAGGATGTATACATCATCTACGGGGATAATGTGTCACCCGATGACCGGATTTGGACCAACTACAAGGGCGAATTCGAATTCATGAACCTCCGTGAGGGGAAGTATACGGTATATGTTTACAGCCGCGATACTACCGGCGTTCCTACTGTGGATCCGGAGCGCATGGTGGTGAAAAAGGAAATTGAAATCGGAAAAAAAGAAAATGATGAAGACGCGGGCACGTTTCTCATCTTCGATGTGCCTTGAGTGAACTACTTTCGCGGCCTTATTTCCAGGCTCGTGAACACTCCGATTTCTTCTGCGCTTATTTCCGTTTATCACAAAGACGGTCTTGATCCTGTTGTGCGCAAAATGCACGCACATGGCATCGTGATATACAGCACGGGCGGCACACAGGATTTTATCGAAAAACTCGGCATTCCTGTGGTGCCGGTAGAAGAGCTCACCGGCTATCCGTCCATTCTCGGTGGCCGCGTTAAAACGCTGCACCCCGGTGTGTTCGGAGGCATCCTCTGGCGCAGGGATGACGGAGGCGATCAGGAACAGGTGAAACAGTTCAATCTGCGCACCATTGACTGTGTGGTGGTGGATCTCTATCCGTTTGAGGCCACAGTAGCCTCCGGAGCCCCGCAGGATGAAATCATCGAGAAGATTGATATCGGAGGAATTTCACTGATTCGCGGCGCAGCAAAAAATTTTCGCGATGTGGTGATCATTCC
>JBKDGH010000105.1:0-13211 GCA_046336655.1 Flavobacteriales bacterium
GCCGCGTAGTATGGACTAACAACCTGGTAGTAGAAGGCTCACTGAATACCATCATCGCTTTCGAGCGTCCGCTGGCATCAGGCCTCTACACTGTGGAGATGACCTACGACGGCAAAGTGGTTACTGAGCGCCTGATGGTGCAGAAGTAAGACTCGGGACTCGGGACTCGGGACTCGGGACTCGGGAAGAGAATAGTAAAAAGCCCTCTGCGGAAGCGGGGGGCTTTTTCTTAACACAGGACACTCATTCCGATGAGTTCTTCATACATTAGCCCAAACGGGTTGCATTAACCATGCAATCCGATAACCCGTTATTAAACAAATTAAATACTGCTATGCGGATAAACACGTCTACTCGATTGAGATGGCTATCGGCCGTCATGTTTACTTGTATTACGTTGTGCTCGGGTACAGTTGCCTGGGCGCAGCCTTCAGGGTGTGTTGGAAGTGATGCTTTCGCTCCAGTTGCGGCCCCGTCTGTACCTAACTGTGCTACCATCCAACTCGGTGGTAGCGCATGGTCTGGTGAAGCCTATCAGATCACCGGAGCTGTTTCAGGACAGTCATACACGGTGAGTCATAATGGTGGTTCAACCTACGTTGTGGTAACAAACGACGCAGCCGGAACAACCGTTTACTCAGAAGGCACAATGCCACTGACGTTTAACTCACCGGTAACCGGTTCGTTGTACGTGCATTTCTTTGATAACAACGTGTGCGGTACTTCCAATCAGACTGGTGTCGGGCAGATTTGTGCAAATGCTGCCCCTCCCGTGGGCTGTGACCACACCTTCGCGGGTGGTCAGTTCCCCAGCACGCCAACCACAGCTCCGGCTGCGGGTAATATTACCCAGATTACTAACTGCAGCTTCGCAGGAGAGTACAGCCAGATTACCGGCGTGGCCAGCGGTCAGGAATACATCGCGAGCTCCTCTGATGCAGGCGATCATATCACAGTGCGCACGGGTACCTCTGACGGGCCCGTTCTCGCTGCAGGCACCACACCGCTGACCTTTACTACTACCAGCACGAACAACCTGTTCCTGCACTGGAGTGTGGATTCAGGCTGTGGATCAGAAAGCGCATGCCGCATCACCAACATCGAGGCTACATTGCCTCCGGAGTGTGATCATACGTTTGCAGGCGGTCAATTCCCATCGACCCCAACTCCGGCACCTTCTGCGGGTAACACGACTCAGATCACCACCTGTAGTTTTGCAGGAGAGTTCAGCCAGATCACCGGCGTAGCCAGTGGTCAGGAGTACATTGCTTCATCTTCAGACGGAGGTGACTGGATCACAGTGCGCACAGGCACTTCTAGTGGTCCGGTGCTCGCTTCAGGAACCACACCGCTCACATTCACAACTACCAGTGCTGACAACCTGTTCCTGCACTGGAGCGTGGATTCAGGCTGCGGCACTGAAAACGTATGCCGCATTACCAGCATCGAAGCGACAAATACAGCGCCTCCTGTGACTTACTGCGGTGGACCGATTGCCATCACAGACGCAACCGTAAACAGCAACACCATCAACGTAAGTGGATTCGGTGTGACTGGTCCTGTATCTGTACAGATCAATAACATCAACCACACCTGGTCTGGTGACGTGGAACTGCTTCTCGTAGGTCCCGGCGGACAATCGGTGGTGCTTATGTCAGGTGTCGGCGGAAGCGCGGACTTCACTGGCAACAACATCACGTTTGTTGCTTCTGGCGCGCCTGCATACTCGGGTCCTGCTTCAGGAACGTTTACCCCTCAGGGCTCTACCCTTTACAGCGGTGGTACTCCTGCAGGTCCTTATGGCAATGACCTCGGCATCTTCACAGGGTCTGTAGCCGACGGAAACTGGACACTTTACACTTATGATACTGTGGGTGGTGACACCGGTAGCATCGGCGAATGGTGCATTGTGCCTTCTGCGCCTCCCACATTCTGTGGTGGCGGTGCGCCAATTACTGATGTCACTACTACCGTTACCACTACTAACGTGACCGGCTTCGGTACTTCAGGTCCGATTCAGGTGGAGCTATACGGACTGAACCACACCTGGTCAGGTGATGTGCAGGTACTCCTCGTTGGTCCTGGTGGCCAGAGCGTAGTGCTCTTCAGCGGTGCAGGTGGATCGGCTGATTTCACCAACAATGATGTCGTATTCGTGCCTACCGGTGCTCCGGCCTTCTCTGGTCCGGCATCCGGCACCTTTACTCCACAGGGATCCACTTTCTTCGGAGGTGGTGCGCCTGCACCTGCAGGTCCTTACGGTGCTGACCTGAACGTGTTCACCGGCACCAACGTGGACGGTACATGGTCATTGTACTTCTTTGACAGCGCAAATAGCGACACCGGATCACTGGATAGCTGGTGTATCACACCGTCTTATCCGCCTGCATGTGGTGAGCCGACTGTTGAACTCGCCGGTGCATGCGCCGATGAGGCTTCATTCAATTTCTCTGTGCTGATCGGTTCAGTTTCTGACTACGATTGGGAGGTGGTTCCGCAGGGTAACGCACAGGGTGTTGGCGTAATTGCCAGCGGTTCAGGCGTGAGTGGGGCAACAGCTACCGGTCTTACTGCATCTACTGCGTACACCCTTTGGGTGCGCACGGATTGCGGACTGGACGGCGCAAGTGCTTACGTGGCGTTCAACTTCACTTCGGGTCTGGTGAACGACTGCAGCCAGGATGCGATTGTACTTTCTAACCCATGTGCTGCTGCGCAGCCGGCGGTTGCCGGCACAACCATCGGTGCACAGCTTGATGCGGACTATGTGCCGTTCAACGTGAACTACGGAACCAGCAGCACCGAACTCGGTGTGTGGTACCTCCTGCCGGGTGATAACCAGCAGTACACCATTACTTCATGTAATGCGGTGAGCTACGATACACGTATCACAGTATTCACGGGCACACCAGGAGCACTTACTCCGCTGGTGGCTAACGATGATATGCCGTCATGTGGCTTTGGTTTATTTCGTTCAGAAGTGACTTTCAACGCACTGACCGGCACGGACTACTACATCTACATCCACGGTTACCAGTTCCTGGATTTCCTCAGCGTAACAGGAAACTTTGAACTCAGCTTCACCTGTGCACCACTGTGTCTGCCACAGCCGAGCAACGACGATTGCGCATCAGCGATCAGCCTGAGCCCGCTGCCAACCAGCTGCACTCCGATCACTGTGAGCACTGAATGTGCATCACCTGCCTCGGTTCTCCCGGGTTGCGTGAGCATCTTCCCGACCTACAATGATGTGTGGTATAGCTTCGTGGCTACTGATGCATCGCAGTCGTTTGATCTGACACTGGGTACAGCTACTAACGTAAGCGTAGCCATCTACGAAGCATGCGGTGGAACAGATTTGGTTTGCGGCGCAGGGCTTCCAAGCGGTAGCTATGCAATTCCATTCCTGACTGTAGGTAATACTTACCTCGTTCAGCTGATGAGCGAAGCATCCGGTGCGGGTACCTTCGATTTCTGCATCTACGACGGATGTCCGTTCCCGACAGGATGGGCCATCAGTAATCCGACTACAGAAGGCTTCGACCTTTCATGGGTTGACAATGCCGGCGTAAGCAGCTTCGATATCTATGTGGCTGAAGTTCCTGCAGCTCAGCCGGATGGTTCGACCGTGCCTACCTTCAGCGGTGTGGCAGGCAGCCCATTCACACTTACCGGCCTGAACCCGGGTACTCAGTACCAGGTGTGGGTTCGTGCGGATTGTGGTGCCGGGTCATTCAGCCTCTGGTCTGGCGGATTGTTTGCTACAACCCTTGCACCTCCTCCCGGTTGCGGAGAGCAATTCTTTGATACCGGCGGTGAGTTTGGTCAATATGCAAACAATGAAAACTACGTAGTAACACTCACCCCGGATAACGCAGGCGAGCGCGTTCGTCTCACCTTCACCCAGTTTTTGGTGGAAAGCGGATGGGATTACATGCGTATATTCAACGGTCCGGATGAGACTTCACCTGAATTCCTGAGCGGATATCCAGGTGGTATCGTAGCCCCTCCGGGATCATACACCGGTGCAACGGCTCCGACAGAAATCACTTCAACTCACCCATCGGGTGCGCTTACTATCCGGTTTGCTTCGGATTCTTCAGTACCACTAGACGGTTGGGTTGCTGATGTGACCTGCGTGGTACCATGTACTGGTGTTCCTGCACCTGGTGCAACCACCACTTCCGAGTCAGTGGTTTGTCCTGGTGTGCCTTTTACACTCGGCACGGCCAACGCACTTCCATTTGAAGGTCTGAGCTACGTATGGCAGAGCGGCCCGAGCTTCGCAGGTCCCTGGACGACCCTTGCTACAGGTCCGGCATCTACGTACACCGTGCCTTCACAATCAGTGAACACCTGGTATCGTGTGCGCGTGAACTGCTCTCTCAGCGGTCAGACTGGTGTGGCTCCAGCAGTACAGGTGTCGATGGCACCGATCTGCTACCCAGTCCCATCGTCACCGTTGATTGATGTTGACACAGACCTCGGAGAAGTCACAGTGGGTACTGGAACGAGCATCACCGACTGTGTAACACCTGGTCCCGGTGCCGGAAGCGTGCTTGGTGTATACTCCAGCTTCCTGAACCAGCCTTCGCTCACCAACCTCGTGCGCGGTGGCTCAGCTGGATTCAACATCGCCCGTCAGCAGTGTGGCCCATTTGGTCCGTATAGTTCAAACGCCGCGATCTACATTGACTTCAACCAGAACGGTGTATTCGAACTGTCAGAAGAAGTGTATGATGCCGGTGATCTGACTACCACTTCGTACTCTGGTACATTCAACATTCCGGTTACAGCAACCCTCGGTCAGACCGGTATGCGCGTGATTGGAGCGGAGGGTTTCACAGACATCACTCCGGACCTCGAGTTCTTTTTTGGTGAGGTGGAAGATTACGTGGTAACCATTGTGAACCCTGCTGTTTCGAATGACTTCCAGGCACTTGCCACCAACGTAGCAACTGGAGCTTTCCCGACTTGCAGTACAAACTTCACCGCAAACCTCGCGCTGGCTACTGACTCTCCGGAGACAGCAGGTGCAGGCAACGATGCGTGGTACACCTTCACTGCAGTAACCAATGCGGTGCGTGTCCAGGTAACTGGTGCGACTGACAACCGAGTGGAACTGTACGATGGTGCAACCCTGATCGCTTCTGAGGACGATGTGGCGGCAAACGGTAACGAGACTCTCGTATTCGACGGTCTGACTGCCGGCAACCAGTACTTCGTGGCGGTGATTGCAAATGGAACAGCTTCTGCTGCGACCACCTGCATCTCTCACCTGCCTCAGAGCGGCTGCAGTGCCCCGTCCGCGGGTTTCCCTGCGACCATCACCAGTCCTTGCCAGCAGTTCAAATCGATCTTCACCAGCGCAAGCAGCTACACTGCTTACTTTGATGTGAATGCTGCTGCGCCATTTGATGGAGTATCTGTATCAACACCCGGTACTACTTATCACCCGATCAGCAGTTTCGTGGGTCTGCCACCGCTGACTGGTCCTGTGACCTATCAGGTGCGTGTGGATGCGACGTACAACCTGACTGATGCCGCGGGCAACCCTGTAAGTGTGGTAGTACCCGGTACATTCAACTGTACCCGCAACGTGGTGGCGCATGCCAGCATCTTCCTGCGCAACACCGATGCGTCGCCCAACGTGCGTCCGGCTAACGCGGTGATAGGTGCGAACTCATGGCTGTGCGGTGCGTTGTACTATGAATGGACCCTCGAACAGTTTGACGCAATCGGTGGTACCTCACAAGGTCTGCCGGTGACTGCACAAGGAGCTCCGGTTAACCGCTTCCTGAATCTCACAGGACTCGGTTTGGTTCCAAACGGAATCTACAAGGTGAACGTGACTCCGGTGTTCCCGACAGGAAACGGTAACACAGGTCCTGACCGCTGGCTTATTATTGCCGGTCCGGCTGCGATGATCCTCGATGGCAACCAGGCAGAAGCTTACGAACGCAATGCGGAAGAGCCTGTGATTGAATCCGCGCTGTACCCTAACCCATCCAACGGTTCATTCGTGAACCTCAACATCACGGGTGTAGAGGATCACGTAATGGTACGCGTACTCGATGGAACCGGCCGTGTGGTGTGGAGCAACAATCTTGTAGTTGAAGGCTCACTCAACACAGTGATCGGCTTCGAGCGTCCGCTCGCATCCGGTCTATATACTGTGGAGATGACCTACGACGGTAAAGTGATTACCGAGCGCCTGATGGTGCAGAAGTAAGACTCGGGACTCGGGACTCGGGATACGGGACTCGGGATACGGGACTCGGGATACGGGACTCGGGACTCGGGAAGAGAACAGTAAAAAGCCCTCTGCGGAAGCGGGGGGCTTTTTTCATAATACGCACAGTCCGGAGCGGAGGTTGGGGAGGAAACTTATACAGCGACCGGTCCTGTGTATCGATTGATGAGTTAATTTGGTAGCATTCAGTAGATAACCACCCAAACCTTAATTGACATGAGTCTTTCTATCCGACTGGCGCTGCTGGCGCTGTTTCTGCAATCTTATGCGCTGTTTGCACAATTTGCGTGGCAAGGCGTCATTGAACCAGTGCGCAACGACCGGCAGATTATTCCCGCTTCTTACCGCACCGTGGGAATTGACGGAAATGCATTGCGCGACTACCTGATGCAGGCGCCGCATGAGAATACGGTGACAGCGAAAAACTCCGACTTCATTTTGGAGTTGCCCATGCCCGATGGCACACAGCAGCGCTTCAGCCTGGTGTATTCCCCTATTATGGAAGAAGGGCTTGCCGCCCAATTCCCGGAGATACGCACGTACCTCGGACAAGGAATTGATGACCGCACTGCGATTCTGCGCTGTGATTTTACGCCGAAGGGTTTTCACGGAATTGTGATCGGACAGTCGGGAAGCATTTATATCGATCCATATGCCCCGGGAGAAACCGATGTGTATATCGCTTACCGCAAGACCGATTTTTACTCAACCACCAGCAAGGTATTTGATGAATTGCCGCCGGTGTACTCCGACCTCGAATTGCCTGAGAACAATGAAAAATCAATCGACGAAAAAGAGGGCAAAAAGCCGAAGCCCGATGCCACGCTGCGACTCGTCCAGCCGATGGGCTTTCAAAAGATGACCCCCTTCGGCACACAGCTTCGTCAGTATCGTCTGGCGCTTGCCTGTACCGGTGAGTACGCCACCTTTCATGGTGGTACTGTAGCCGGTGCCCTCGCAGCGATGGTGACCAGTATGAACCGCGTGAACGGCATCTATGAGCGCGATGCATCCATCCGGATGAACATCATCGCAAATAATAACCTGATCATCTATCTGAACGGCGTGACGGACCCATATACCAATAATAACGGGGCCACGATGCTGAATGAAAACCAGACCAATATTGATGCGGTGATTGGCTCAGCGAATTACGACATCGGTCACGTGTTTAGTACAGGTGGCGGAGGAATCGCGCAGCTGAACTCACCCTGTGGCTCGGGTAAAGCGCGCGGGGTAACAGGTTCGGGTGCTCCGGTGGGTGACCCTTTTGATGTGGATTACGTCGCTCACGAAATTGGACACCAGTTTGGCGGCAATCACACCCAAAACAATTCGTGCAACCGGGCATCATCAGCGGCTTATGAGCCGGGATCAGCCACAACCATCATGGGATATGCGGGTATTTGTCCACCCAATTTGCAGAGCAACAGCGACGATCATTTTCACAATCACAGCATCAATGAAATTCATGGATTTGCTGTTTCGGGAAACGGCAATACCTGTGCGGCGATTTCATCCACCGGAAATACCGTTCCTACGGTAGAAGCAGGTGTGGGAGGATGGACCATTCCGATTTCCACACCGTTTGAATTGACGGCAGTTGGAAGTGATGCAGACGGCGATTTGATTACCTATAACTGGGAGCAATATGATCTTGGTCCTGCTACTGCTGTGGACGACAACACCCTCACCAATCCGAGCGGAAACCAGCCGATCTTCCGCTCATGGCCGTCTGCAATTAGTCCTACACGTGTATTTCCGCGCATTCAGGACCTGGTAAATAATACTACGGTAATCGGTGAATTGTTGCCTACCTACACCCGATCACTGCGTTTCCGCTGCACGGTGCGCGACAATAACGCCGGTGCCGGAGGAGTGCAGGATGACGAAGTACTTTTCAACGTAAGTGCGGCAGCAGGACCTTTTGTGGTTACTGTTCCTAATACTGCTGTCAGCTGGGCTGCCAACAGCACGCAGACTGTAACCTGGAACGTCGCCAATACACAAAATGCTCCGGTGAATGCGACGAATGTGGACATATTTCTTTCCACCGACGGTGGCTTCACCTATCCGATTTTGTTGCTGCAGAACACACCGAACGATGGTTCGGCGGCGGTCGCATTTCCAAATGTCTCAACCTCCCAGGCGAGGATAAAGGTGAAGGGGGGAGGAAATATATTCTTCGATATTTCGAATACTAACTTCACCATTTCTGCTGGCTCACTCTTAACCAATGATATTGCTTTCGGGGGAGTTGTTAATCCCGCCGGAATAATCTGCCAAACGCCCATTGTGCCATCGATTCTGGTCACCAATAACGGAAGCAACACGGTAACTTCCTTCACGGTGACCTACGACATCAACGGTGGCCCGTCGCAAGTATTCAACTGGACGGGAAGCCTTTCGGCCGGTGCAACGGAAACGGTTACCCTGCCTTCCGTCACTTCGGGAAGTGGCAGCTTTGTCTTCAATGCCAGCCTAAGTCTTCCTAATGGTGTAACCGATTCCGACACATCGGATAACAGCGGATCAGCAGCCTTCTCGAATTGCACCGTGCCGGGTTGCACTAATCCTTCGGCGTGCAACTATAACGCCTCAGCAAATTCTGATGATGGTTCTTGCACCTTCGGACCGTCAAATGATGCATGTGCGGGCGCGATAGCTCTGGTGGCCAATGCGGCAGCAAGCACGGTGACCAATGCCGCCTCATGTGTGGAAATTGCCAATCCAACTTGCGGGAACGCGGGACAGCAGATGCGCGATATCTGGTTCTCTTTCGTGTATACCGGCGGGAATATTGTGGTGCGCACTTCGGTAGCCACAGGAATCCCTTTGCTCACTGATACACGACTTGCAGTGTACACTTCATGCGGAGGTACACAAATTGCCTGCAGCGATGATATCAGTGGAAGCAATTTCTATTCCTCCATTAGCCTTAATTGTGCTCAGCTTGACCAGGGAGTGACCTATTATGTGCGCGCAGGGGGATACAATAACCTCACTGGGCTTTTCAATATCGAAGTTGACCTCACGAATGTGAACGGATGCACGAATCCACTAGCAAGCAATTATAATGAATGCGCAAATGTGAATGACGGAAGTTGCATCATTCCCGGATGTACAAATCCGGCAGCATGCAACTTCAATTCTGAAGCCACTCAGGATGACGGATCGTGCACGCTGCCACAGACGTGGTACCTCAATGCAGATGGTGACCTCTTCGCCATTTCAACCACTACCTCCTGCACGAATCCTGGTGCGGGATATACCTCTTCGCCGCTTCCATTGGGCGATTGCAATGACAGCAATGCGGCCATTTTCCCCGGAGCTACCGAAGTGTGTGACGGAGTGGACAACGATTGCGATGGACTGAACAACGAGGGACTGGGGATCAACTGGTACATCGACAGCGATGGTGATGGATTCGGCGCAGGAGCTGCGGTAGTAGCGTGCTCATCACCCGGACCGAACTACGTGCTCAATACAACAGACTGCAATAACAGTGACAATACGGTTTATCCCGGGGCGCCTGAAATTTGCGACACTCAGGACAATGATTGCGATGGACTCACTGACGAAGGAATTGCGACTCAGAACTGGTACTTCGACGGTGACGGTGATGGAGTAGGAGGAGGTTCGCCTGTATCGGCGTGTGTTTCCCCCGGCGCAGGTTGGGTACTCACGAGTGGCGATTGCAATGATTCCAACAATGCGATTTACCCGTTAAATACTGAGATATGTGATGGTTTTGATAATGACTGTGATGGCTTCACAGATGAAGGAGTGGGGTCTAATTGGTATCTGGATAATGACGGGGATGGATACGGTTCCGGTACTGCAGTGGTTGCGTGCACTCAGCCCGGATTGAATTATTCACTTTTATCCGGCGATTGCAATAACAGCAATGCCAACGTTTACCCCGGAGCTCCGGAGATATGCGATGGGTTAGATAATGATTGCGACACCGGTGTGGACGAAGGACTTCCGTTGTTGGCATGGTACCTCGATAATGATGGCGACCTCAATGCGGAGGGCTTCACATCCAATTGTGGCAGTCCGGGTGCTGGCTGGTCCAATACCGTGATACCAATTGGCGACTGCAACGGAAATAATGCACTTATTTACCCTGGTGCACCTGAATTATGTGATGGACTCGACAATGACTGTGATGGCTTAACCGATGAAGGATGTCCTGCGACCAATGTGCCGAACGACAACCGTCCGTTTGCACAAATCGTGACACCGCAGCCATTCGGCGTGTGCACCACCACCGGAGGTACAGTGAACGGAGCGACAGTTTCACCCGAATGCACGTCCACCGTCATCACCGGTGAAGACGTGTGGTACCGCTTTACCGCGAACAGTGCGGGTGTGCGCATTGTGGCACAGACTACCGCCTTTGATGCAGTGATTGAATTGCAGGACAACGCAGGAAACACCATTGCCACTGAAAACGTGGTGAGCGGTGTGGGAACGGAAATTCTGAACCACTACGATGCATTGAATCCGCTGGTGAGCGGTGCGACTTATTTCATTGCAGTGCGTAACTTCAATTCATCGCAAGGCACTGGTACGTTTGGAGTGTGCGTGCAGCGTCTGCGCGCAACCACCTGCAATTTTGGTCCCGGTCCTTATCAAACCTGCAATACGTTCAAGGCAGTATTTGTAGCAGCGCAGTCGTACACATTCACGTTTACTAATCAGACCACATCAGCGGTAACGAACGTGACTACTTCTAACGGGATCACGACTACCAATCTGTCGGCCTTGTTGCCCGGATTTAACTACAGCGTGGGAATCACCGCCACATACCAGTTGGCGGATGGCGCAGGCAATCCGGAAGTCATCGCCATTTCTACGCCGAATGCCTGTTCGATTGTAATGGCGCCGCACACCAACATCGAGCTGCGCAGTCTCGACTGGTGTTCAGCCGGACCGAAGGCGTCGTTTGCGACACTTACAGCCAACACCTGGCTATGCGGCGCTGCGAACTACGAGTGGCGGTTTAAGCAAACCTCGCCGGTGCTGGATGTGGATTACGGGCCTGCGTATTCCGGCCCGGGGATCAGCCGTCTCTTCTTCCCTGGTTTCCTCGGCCTGCAGCCCGGTGCGACATACGACGTAGAAGTGCGTCCGGTGTACCCCGGTCCGTTCAACGGCAACTGGAGCAATACCCCGCGCTGCCTCGGGATTATTGGCAACTCATCCGCACAGCAGCAGGATGAAACCTACCTGCCGGGAATAGCTCATCAGACCCAACTGATGGTGCAGCCGAATCCGTCAGACGGGGAGCGCATCCGCATGGTCACTGACATCCCGGCGGATGAAGAAGTAATGGTGCAGGTGATGGATGCCGGCGGACGCATCGTGTACACCACACGCTGGGTGAGTCAGGGCGAAACCCGGCATGAGCTCGTATTCCCGAATACACTTATGCCCGGTGTGTACATGCTTCGCGTGAATTCGGATTCCGGATCACAGAGCGTGCGCATGGTGATTGCGCGATAAGCACCAATATCGAAAGAGCAAACAGACAGCGTTGCGGGCAACTGCAGCGCTGTTTTTTTTGAGTAAATGATTGCCCTGCGAGGTAATTGTCATTTGTACACTTTGCTATCTTGGCATCCCTAATTGGAACTGACCGTATGGAAAAACGCCGCCTCGGCTTTTGGGATATCTGGAACATGAGTTTCGGATTTCTGGGTATTCAGATGGGCTTTGCCCTTCAGAATGCCAACGCTTCCCGGATCCTGCAGAACTTCGGAGCAGATGTGCATGAGTTGAGCTGGTTCTGGCTTGTGGCGCCGCTTACGGGCATGATTGTGCAACCCATTATCGGGTATTACAGCGACCGCACGTGGAACAGGTTGGGACGCAGGAAACCTTATTTTCTTGCAGGAACGATCATCTGCTGCATAGCGCTGATCGTATTGCCTAATTCAGGGTCGTGGTTTGCGGCAAAGAGCGCACTGATGATAGGTGCAGGTATGCTCATGCTCATGGATGCATCAATTAACGTGGCCATGGAGCCATTCCGCGCACTCGTCGCAGATAACCTTCCCGACAGTCAGCGCACCTTTGGATTTTCAATTCAGACGTTTCTCATTGGAGTAGGAGCAGTGACCGGATCATGGATGCCTCTCGTGCTCAACCGATGGTTCGGAGTGACCAATGAAGCCGGGCCGGGAGAGGCGCCCGACAATGTGGTGTATTCGTTCTACATCGGTGCGCTGGTATTCATCGTGACCATTCTCGTCACTGTGCTCCGCACACGCGAGTATCCTCCCGCAGAATACAAAGCCATTCATGGAGAACCCGAAGATGAGCATGCCGGACTGGGGCAGATTTTCCGGGACTTCAGGAAGATGCCCGCAACGATGCGGCAGCTTGGACTGGTGCAGTTCTTTACCTGGTTTGCATTGTTCAGCATGTGGGTATTCACCACCCCTTCACTCACCCGTGAAAAGTATGATACGTGGGTGAGCGATGCCGAGCTGAATGCCTATGAGCAGCGCGCGGTGCAAATGGAAGAAGGTCCGAAGAAGAAAGAAATCCTTGCGCTTTTTAAAGAAGCAAAGGGCACTTTTGATGCGGAGCGTGGCTACTACTTTGACAATCGCCTCGCAGCCCATTTCTCTGCAAACACATTGATCAGCGAGGATACTCTTCTGAAGGAAATGAAGGGGCATTCCGCCAGTATCCCCGCTACGCTGGCTCCATTTCAGAAAGAACTTGCCCTCACGGAGAAATCACTTGGCGACGACAAGGCCGACAACGATGTGCTGCTTCCATACGAAGCGGTGAAGGTGTGGTACGACGCAGACAAGACACAGCTGGATACCCGCTTTGGGGAAGATATCAGTCTGCTTCTCACCGCGCGCAATGTGGTGAATGAGCATAACCGCGGCGGCGACTGGGTAGGATTTCTGTTCGGGATTTACAATGGTATTTCAGC
>JBKDGH010000106.1:0-32370 GCA_046336655.1 Flavobacteriales bacterium
GTGCCATAGGCTTTAGGACGGTGTAAAACTCCCGCAGACGCGCGGATTGCGAAAGTAATTAGCCAAATGGCGATGCTCCCTGCATGATCGCCGGAGTTTTCAACATCTTCCGTCCGATGAGGATCCTTGGTCAATTCAGGAGGTTTGGATTCCTATTCAAGTATGAAACCGGATTCTTGTGCACTTCCATTCTTCCTTATTTTGCCTGAGAATCGGGAAGTTAGTCTGGCGGACAAGCAACTAAAAGCCCTCTCTAACCTTAATGCGCATGAGAAGACGTTACTCGCTCAGGGCCACATGGATTGCGGCCATCATTCTGTTTTTTTCCGGATTACTGACGGCTCAGCAGGACGCAAGGCCGTGGTATGAAAAAATGGAAGACCCTGCAGTCAATTATTTCGATGTGCAGGAATCGTTCCGCCAGGAATGGCTCGGCAAGCCCATTGAGCGCGGCAAGGGCTGGAAGCAATTCCAGCGTTGGCAGTGGTTCATGACTCCCCGTGTATACGAAAACGGGACGCGCTTTGCCCCGGATGCGGTCATGCAGGCCATGGAAGAGAATCCAGCACTTTTTTCTCCGGCCAATCAACTGCCTGGCAACTGGACTTACATTGGCAATACGTCTGTGCCATCGAATGGCGGAGGCGCCGGCAGGGTTAATTCCGTGAGAAGCCAGGGCAACAGCACCAGCATTCTCTACGCATGTGCCCCAGGTGGTGGGCTCTGGAAAACCACCAACGGAGGAATATCATGGACACTGATGAACACCGACTATTTGTCTTCGATCGGAATCAGCGACATGGCCATTGACCCGAATAACCCGAATATCCTCTACCTCGCAACCGGCGACGGAGATGCAGGAGATACCTATGCGCTCGGCGTGTTGAAGAGCACGGATGGCGGAGCCACATGGAGTCCCACAGGCCTGAGCTGGACAGTTCAGCAAACCCGTCGCACAAGCCGCATTCTGATTGATCCGACCAACTCCAATGTTCTTATTGTGGCCACATCCAACGGAATATGGAGAACGACGGATGCCGGTGTCAACTGGACATCGGTGCAGTCCGGAAACTTCAAAGACCTCGTGTACAAGCCGGGAAGCACCTCAACACTCTATGCGGCGGGCAACCAGTTTTTCCGGTCAACCAATGGCGGGGTAACATGGAGCCAAATCACAACCGGATTGCCTACTTCAAATGTGAACCGCATGTCCATTGGTGTTTCACCGGGTAATGCGGATTATGTGTACATCCTCGCGGGCCGAAGTGATAATTCGGGGTTTCATGGTATGTACCGGTCCACCGACTCCGGCGTGAGTTTTAGCACACAAGCCACATCACCCAATCTTTTGGGCTGGTCAAGCAGCGGCAGTGACACTGGCGGACAAGCGTGGTATGATTTGGCCGTTGCTGTTGATCCGGTCGATGCAGAGGTGGTGTACACCGGAGGGGTTAACATCTGGAAATCCACCAATGGCGGTGTGAACTGGAGTTGCAATGCCCATTGGTACGGCGATGCCGGATTGCCATACGTGCATGCGGACATCCATTCCCTGTTTTTTATCCCGGGCACTACTACCCTGCTTGTCGGTTCGGATGGCGGCGTGTTCCGCACCACTGACGGTGGCTCAACGTACAGCGACATCTCCTCGAATCTTGAAATTGGACAACAATATCGCCTGAGCGTTGCGGCCACCAACTCAGACCTTGTCCTTACCGGATGGCAGGATAACGGCACCAACCGACGCAATGGACCGAGCCATACCCGGGTCATCGGAGGTGACGGCATGGAGTGCATCATCGATCCGGGCAACAGCAACATCATCTACGGCGAGTTGTATTTCGGATACATATTGAAATCAACCAACGGAGGCAACAGTTTCGGCACCGTGATCGCCAATTCCGGGGGAGCGGCGGGTACAGTCAATGAAGATGGCGCATGGGTTACTCCTTACGTGCTGGGTGCTAACCCGCAACACCTGTATGTCGGAAAAACGCGCGTGTATCTCAGTACTGACGGGGGAGCCTCGTTCGCCGCACTCGGCACGATGGGCGGCGGAACAATAAACGCCCTTGCAGTGGCGCCCTCTAACAATAATGTGATCTACGCATCCAAAGGAAGTACGCTTTACAAATCCACTGATGGCAACGCATTCACCACTGTTTCCGGTATGCCGGGCCAGTTCATTACTTACATTGCTGTCCATAACACCGATCCGAATAAGCTTTGGGTCACCTTCAGCGGATGGAGTGCTTCGAACAAAGTATGGGAGTCGAGCGATGGAGGTACCACCTGGCAGAACATCACAGGCGATTTGCCCAATATTCCAGCAAACTGTGTGGTATACACGAATGGATCGAATGACGCCCTGTATGTGGGGATGGATGCAGGCGTTTTTTACCGTGACGACAATCTTGGAACATGGGTAGGTTACAACAGCAATCTTCCCAATGTAGTGATTGATGAACTGGAAATACACTATGCAACTAATACCCTCACGGCAGCCACATACGGACGGGGAACCTGGCGTGCTCCGCTCTATACCATTTCACCTGTAGATGCGGCTATTGGAGGAATCATTTCTCCGACGGGCGCTACATGCGACCCAACCATCATTCCCCAAGTCAATCTGACCAATGCCGGACTGGATCAACTCAATCAAATCGTGTTCAATTATTGGGTGACTGGTCAACCGGTACTGACCTACACCTGGACAGGCGCGATGACCACAGGGCAAAATGAACTTATTACACTCCCGCCGATGAATTACGGTGTGGGATCATTTACGTTCAATGTGGAAATAACTGCAGTGAATGGCGGCGGGGATGGAAATGCAGGCAACAACAGCTCCACCTCGGTGTACACGATTATTACCGCAGGATCAAATGATGTGTGCTCCAATGCGATACCACTTACGATCAATGCGGCTCCAACTGCAGCCGACAATACCCTTACGTGCGCCGATGGCCCGGATCCCTCGTGCGGTGATGCGGCGATGAAAGACGTGTGGTATTCATTCGTGTACACAGGGGGAACCATTACCATCGAAACGGCGCTTGGCACCAACAATGACACCCGGATCGCTTTGTTTTCGGCATGCGGGGGTGCGCAGCTTGCCTGTAACGATGACGCTTCGGGAATTGGCCTCGCGAGCAGAATCACCATGGCTTGCGGCACACTGAACGTGGGCCAGACCTATTTTATCCAGGCAGGCGGATGGGCGAACACCTCAGGGACGTTTACCATTGTGGTTACCAGTGCTTCGGCTGTTTCCAATGATGTGTGCAGCACTGCCGCGCCCGTAACCAGCTTCGGGACTGCGATCAGCGGAACAACGGTGGGTTCTTGTGCCAACGGCCCGAATCCTGCCTGCGCCGGAGCTGGCATTCAGGATGTCTGGTACAGCTTTGTGTACAACGGCGGAAATGTATCGATCGGAACTTCGGGTCCAGGCACAATCACCGACACCCGCCTGGTCGTATATTCCTCGTGCAGTGGGCCAGCAATAGCATGTGACGATGATGATGGTCCGAGTGCATACTCCCTTATCAATTTCGGATGTGTGCCAGGCGACGGAGTTGCGGGAGCCAATGAAGCCACGCTGCTGATTCCCGGACAGACTTATTATGTGCAAGCGGGTGCATTCGGAACAGGCACCGGAACATTTACAATCACCATCTCAGTATCCAACGTGACGGGATGTACTAATCCAGCGGCATGCAACTACAACCCATGCGCGAATGTCAGCGACGGAAGTTGTGTGCTGCCTCTAACCTACTATCAGGATTCAGACGGCGATGGATTCGGAAACGCCTCAGTTTCACAAACGTCCTGCTCAACGGTCCCGGGATTTGTCACCAACAACACAGACTGCAACGACGGGAATCAAGGCATCTACCCGGGAGCTCCTGAAGTATGCAACGGTATTGACGATGATTGCGACGGACTGACCGATGAAGGACTTGCACTCACGAATTATTATATTGATACCGATGGAGATGGCTTTGGAGCCGGAGCACCTGTGCCCTCGTGTTCCCCGATTCCCGGATATGCCACAGCAACAGGCGATTGCAACAACTCGAACAGCGCCATTTATCCGGGAGCTACCGAAGTGTGCAACGGAGCGGACGACGACTGCGACGGGTTGACCGATGAAATTGGCTGTGGCGAAGAAGATTCCGATGGAGATGGATGGACTGTAGCTGAGGGTGATTGCAATGACTCCAATCCGGAAATCAATCCCGGAGAAGATGAGTGGTGCAACGGCATTGACGATGATTGCGACGGTTTGGTGGACGAAGGGCTTGCACTTGCCACTTATTACGCCGATGCGGACGAAGATGGCTTTGGAAATCCTGCGGTATCAATTACTGCATGTGTGCAGCCGACCGGGTATGTGCTCAACGCAACCGATTGCAATGATGCCAACTCTGCTGCACACCCCGGAGCATCAGAAATCTGTAATGGCTTTGACGATGACTGCGATGGTATTACAGATGAAGGCTGCGGTCCATTCAACGACCTGCAGGAAGGTGCGCAAGTCCTCTACCCCGCTCCGCTGGGCATGTGCAATACAGTAAACGGCACACTTACCGGGGCCACCCCTTCTATGCCCTCAGCGACAAACTGCACAACGTGCGAAGATGTGTGGTACTACTTTGAAGCCCTCACCCCCGGAATAAGAGTAGTATGCAACACATCGGCTAACAATCTGATGCTTGAGCTAAGCGATCAGTCGGGTAACATGGTCGTGCAAGAAAATGCCATTTCAACTCCGGGCACAGAGATTCTGCATTTCGGCAATTTGACCGAGGGAGCAACCTACTGGCTTCGGGTAGTGAATGTAAATAACGCTCAAGGCGCAGGAGGGTTTAATCTATGCGTGAGCAGATTGTCAGACGCGATATGCAATTCGCCGGTTGGTCCCCACAGTTTGTGCAATACCATCAAAGCGACTTGGGTGGGTGCTCATTTCTATGTATTCCGGATGACTTCCAACACCACGAATCAGGTGTATACAGGTCAGACCTCCGGAGGATCCACTGTGATTTCATTGTCGCAGATACCCGGACTTCGCTGGAATGACAGCTACACGGTGGCCATAGATGCAGGTTACAACCTGCCCTCAAGTAACGGTGGAATGACGTCGGTGCTGGTGATCAACAACCAGCCGTGCACCATCCTTACCTCGCCACAACTCTTGCCTGCTTTACGCACTTCAGATGCCTGTCCGCAGCAGGCTGTGCTCAATCGTTTTGTGGCATGTCTGCCGTTTGTGTGCAGCGCTGCTGGTTTCCAGTGGGAATTTACCCGCACGGATTCGCCCGGAGCGCCTTTCATGCTCACCGGAAATTCCAACAGCCGGTTTATTCAGCTTCAGGCAGTACACGGCTTTGTGGCAGGAGCCACATACAACGTGCGCGTTCGACCCATATTCACTTACGGAAACGGGCTTTGGGGCCCGGTATCGTGCTTGCAGATCGCAGGCGCCGGAATGGCTACTGAAGAGGATGCGCCTTTTGCAGCAACGAAATCACAAGCGGATGAAATGAATTTGAAGCCTGTGTTTCCTAATCCGAACGATGGACAACAGGTACAGTTTTATCTGCCCGCACAAGGCGACGAAGGAGAGCTCATGGTTCGGGTGATGGACGTTCACGGCAGAAGCATTCCGTTTACTATGAGCGATCAACTCACTCCCGGCTGGAATACCCTGGTATTTGGTGAGCGGCCATCACCGGGTATGTATGTTATTCAGCTCGCTGTGAACCAGCAGCATTACCGTTATCCGTTTGTCATTGAATAGAACCAACCCATCTGCAGCGACTATCTGATATGTATTTCACGCATCGTTTCAACCTGCTCCGGAACATCGGGGCTGTTTGTGCATTTCTCATTTCAACTGCCACCAGCGCGCAGTCAGAGCATCCGGATTGGAGCACCTTGATGAAGGATCCGTCCGTTTCGTTTGATTCCATTGTGCAACTTCATGAATCGCTTTGGCCAACGCCGCCAAGTGAACCCGGAAGTGGCTATAAGCCCTTTCAGCGGTATAAGTGGCTGTATGAGCAACGGCTCAGCGAGCAAGGGACAATTCCATCAGGAAATGATGTGTGGCGGACCTGGGAAGATCTGAAGCACCATCTGGCATCCCGCTCACCAATGGGCAACTGGCAACCACTTGGCCCTGTTCTCGACGATATCACCACCCGCGATGAAATAGAAGGAGTGGGCCGTACCTCAGCCCTGGCCTTCCATCCCACTGATCCGGACAGGATGCTTTGCGGAACGCCGGCAGGCGGATTGTGGAGCAGCGGTGACGGCGGACAAAACTGGTCGAGCAACACCGACTGGCTGCCTACACTCGGCGTGAGTGCAATTGTGTATCATCCGACCAATCCGGAAGTGGTATTCATTGGCACAGGCGACCGCGATGCTGGAGATGCGCCGGGTATGGGCGTGATGAAAAGCACTGACGGCGGGCTCACCTGGGCACTTTCCAATGTGGGAATCGAAAACAAAACAGTTGGTGCGATGAAGTATCTGCAGTCAACCAATGCGCTCATTGCGGCAACGAATCAGGGCATCTTTCGTTCGCTTGATGAAGGATTGACGTGGACGCTTGAGACAACAGTGACCTTTGATTTTAAAGACCTCGATGTGCACCCGACCAATGATAACATTCTTTATGCGGCCGGGGCCGGACGATTCTACCGTTCAGAAGATGGTGGCGACAACTGGGAGTATATTAACGAAGGCCTGCCCTCCGGAACGCGGATGGTGATTGCCGTAACTCCCGCCGACCCGAATCGCGTGTACGTATGTCGCAGCAGCACCTATGTATTCACCGGATTTTTCCGGAGTGATGACACAGGGCTCAACTTTACTGAAGTCAGTGATTCACCGAATATTCTGGGATGGGCGGCAGATGGCAGCAGCTCCAGCGGACAGGCGTGGTATGACCTGTGTATTGAGGCCGACTGGAACAATCCTGACATCGTATACGTGGGTGGTATCCGGGTGAAAAAATCCGTTGACGGAGGAGCCACATGGCTTGACATCAATCCGAATTACATCCATGTGGATCAGCATGAGTTCGTCATCTCACCATACACTCAGGAGCTTTACGTGTGCAATGACGGCGGACTCTACCGTTACATCGACAATGAGCATTGGCTGGATATTTCAACCGGAATAGTGAACGGACAGATTTATCGACTAGGGCAGAACCCGATGAATCCCAACGATGCGCTGACCGGTTTTCAGGACAATGGCACCGCCGAATTCAACGGTGCACAGTGGTACCGACGCGGCGGTGGAGACGGCTTTGAGTGCATATACGACTACACCGATCCCACATGGCGTTATGGCAGCATATACTATGGCCAGCTCTACCGCACGAGTCCGGATTTCATCAATCAGAAAATAGGTGGTGACGGAGAGCTTGGAATCAACGAAAGCGGAGCATGGAGCACGCCCTACCTGCTGCATCCCGACAGTGTATCGACGATGTTTTTAGGAATGAAAAACGTATGGCGCAGCAAGAACATCAAGCATCCGGAACGCGACAGCATCGTGTGGCAAAAAATCAGCACCAATCTGATGGGCAACAACTCAGAAAATATGATTGCCATGCGCTTTTCAAAGGCTGATCACCGCATTCTCTATGCATCCAAGGCACAGCGCAGGCTGGCGCGTACGCTTGACGCTATGGCTGATGAAGTGGTGTGGACGAATCTCAGCGCGACCCTTCCGTCGAGTCTGCAGCCGGTGAACTGCATTGAAACCCATCCGGTGGATACGCATACGGTGTACATTGGCTTTAACCGCGATGTGTGGAAGAGTGCGGATGGCGGGTTAACCTGGGCCAATCTCACCGCAGATTTTCCGGATGTACAGATTAACTCCATTGCGATGGACACCACGTCCGCCTGGGAGTCCCTTTACATCGGAACGGATCAGGGGATTTATTACCATGATACAGCTATCAATGAATGGATATCATTCAACAACGGCTTTCCGCTTGCCTCCAGAGTCACTGAACTCGAAATCTATTACGGCGATACACCTGACCAGCACCGCATCAAAGCAGCGACCTACGGGCGCGGCTTGTGGGAAAGCGATTTGTACAGCACCGACACATACCCCTTTGGTCCTGTTGCATTGGTGCGAAATCCCTATGCGACCAATGAAGTGTTCGGGCAATTTGATGCTGAGCTTCTCTTCTACCGCAATCTTGAGCTGGTGCCTGTGACAGGACTTACCATCGAAGACATTACGGTGGAAAACGGCGTATTGACCGGCATTTCCGGCGGGCCATCAGAGTATACGTTACAGATCATTCCGGCTGATTATGGTCCGGTGAATGTGGTATTACCGGCTCTGCGCGCAGAAGACGAATCAGGCATGGGCAATTATGCGAGCGATACCCTTCGTCTGGTGTACGTTCCGGAACCCGAGCCATTCGGGCCTTTCGGTCCGGGCGGTGTGGGCGATGACAACAGCATCACCTTCTGGCTGAGGGCAGATGAATCCACACAAGCATTGGGTGGCGGAAATGCAAGTGACGGCCTGTCGGTTCAGCGCTGGACCAGCATTACAGGAACTGAAGAGTACGATGCTGAGCAGAGCGATGCCGCGCGAATGCCTTTGCTCGTTGAGGGAGAAAGCGGTATACATGGCAAGCCTGCCATTGAGTTTGACGGAGTCAATGATTACCTTCTCGCAAGTGGCGTGGTACCCGGAAGGAGTATTTCAGGATATATGATCGCAGAAACGGACAGCGTGGCATTTAATGACCACGGATGGTTTGCCAGCGCTCGCGTAAACAATGGATACCTTATGCATCCCTGGAAGGATCAGTCGAGCTACAGCGCGGAAGTGCTCGATGCCGGCGGCGGATACAGCGGTTCACCGGTGTATTATATCGGAGATGCAACTGCGCCTCATATCTACGGGTTCATTCACGAGCAAACCGACCTTCACCAGGTGTTTTTCACCGTATTCGATGATCAGCTTTGGTCTTTTCCGGGAATTCACATCGGTGAACGGAACTCTGCCACACCGATTGACATCCGCATGGGTTGGGACTATGAGGATCGCTATGGCAAAGGGCGAATTGGCGAGCACTTCATTTATAACAGAAGACTATTTATTACCCATCATAACCTGGTGAATAATTACCTCGCCATGCGCTATGGCATTGACCTCGGACTGCAACGCAGGTATACGCATGTGGCGCATCCTGAAGAATTATTTGGTATTGGCCGCGAAAGCACTTTTGATCGGCACGTTACTGCACAAGGACGGGGCATTCTCCAACTCGGACAAGCACAATCATTGGATAATGGAGACTACCTGATTATCGGAGATAATGGCAGCAGCACTGCTCTGACTACAACCGCATTTCCTTTTTTATCCGCACGCATGCAGCGGGAATGGGGCGCAACGGAAACAGGTGATGCCGGCAACGTGCGGGTGAGTATTGAAGCTTCTCTCCTTGAGGAATTCGCTCAGCCCGGGATCATACTTACCGAAGGTTTTTCATTTGAACCTGGCAGCACAACCTCTTATTATCCATTCGAATTCGAGGGAAATGAAGCGAACGTCTGGATTGACTTTCCCTCGGAGTCGGTGTTTACCATCGGTGAAACACCATTGCTGAGCGAGCTGGATCTTCCGGCAAACCATGTTCATGTATTTCCCAATCCTGCCAATGAGCAGCTTACCATGGTGACTGATGGTGGCGGCCGGACGTTATGGGATTTCGAATTGGTAAATGTGCTTGGACAAACTGTTCACCAAGGGCGATTTTCAGGAAATAAGCATGAGGAGCAAGTCACTCAGCTAGCTGTCGGCTCATACCGATTAGTGCTAAAAAGCGAATCCAAAATGATCAGCACTTCGGTGGTGATCACGCGGTAACCCCAGGGTCCTTCCCGCCGGATTTTCACCAAATCCCGCCGGATTCTCGCCAAATCCTGCCGGATATCCCGTTTGACCGGTTTTTCACGGGTGATTAAGTTTTCTTTGGTCCGAATCCGATGCACGGATCAACATCTGCGCATTAATTCAGATGACCCCAGCAGGGTCAATAGCCAGACCGGTGAGTCTCAACGGAGATTCACCGGTTTAACCAAGGAAATTATTGTTACAAATACTGCTAATCATTTAATGAAATGCCAGGTCAGGGACGGGTGGAAGAACTTCCGCCCGTCTTCTGCGGGAATACTCCTTTCCGGTCAGATCAGCGAAGTGTCTCTCATCCATCCCGTGATACTCAGGCGGTCATGACGGGTCAGCAGAACTTCGTGTTCCATTTCACTCAGGAAAACCGCCAGCCGGGAAAACAGCGGTTCGATGCGGGTCAATTTACCGGATTGCTCATATAGCTGCAATTCACCACCATGATCGGGAACCCATCCCGGATTGAGATAGAATACAAATGAAACCCGGCGGGAAGATCCTGATCTGTGTCTGTCCACATGCTTTTCATACCTGGTTTCGGGAGGATACCACGTATAATGCGTTTCAAAATCCTGAAGTCCCAGAAAGAAACTTCGGTTGAGCGCAACACGCAACGCATCGATCTTTTCCAAAAACCGGAACGCAGCCTCCGGTGCCTTGCCTGAATCAATCCACTGTATGAAATCCCCCCGCCTGCTTTCTTCTATTGCAAAGTCGTGTTGCCTTCCGATTCCGGCTTTTCGCAACAATCCTGATACCGCCTGATTGAAGATAAAATCGCGAAGCGCCAACGCGTCGGATTCAGACATGAACTCATCCAATACAGCGAATCCGGCCTTTTCAAAGGAGTCCAGATGTGATTCATTCAAATCGTATTCATTCATGCCTGGCAGAATTCAGAGTGTTCAGTCGCTATTTTTGTGCGCATGTCAAAAGTAATCCTCATCACTGGTGCCAGCAGCGGAATTGGTTTGGCGATTGCACAGGTTCTTGCTTCCAAAGGACACCGTGTGTTTGGCACCAGCCGTCGGGATGCAACTTCGCTGGGACATTTTCCCTTTGAAATAATTCAGATGGATGTCACGAAAGAGGATCAGGTAAAGGCTGGCATTGAGCGCATCCGAAACCAGGCAGGCCGGATCGATGTGATCGTGAATAATGCAGGCCTGGGCATGATCGGCCCTGTGGAAAGCATCAGCGACGCTGAAGTGCGCGGGATTTTTGATACCAATGTATTCGGAGTCCTTAATGTGTGCAGATATGCCATACCAGCTCTGCGTGATGCAGGGGGTGGCTACCTCATCAACATCACATCCATAGCCGGACAGATGGGGCTTCCTTTCAGGGGAATTTACAGCTCGAGCAAATTCGCGGTAGAAGGCTTCACGGAATCCCTCTCCCAGGAAGTGAGGCAATTTGGCATTAAAGTCTGTTTGATTGAACCCGGAGATTTTCGCACGAACATCAACGAGTCGCGGCGCGTGGCAAGTGCCATTCATCCCGCGTATTCTGACCAGTGCGAGGTGGTGCTTCATCAGGTGTGCGAGGAAGTATCCCATGCACGAACACCTGAAGTTATAGGACATCTCGTGAACGGCATCATTCACGATCCGAATCCTGCATTGCGCTACCGCGCGGCCAACCTCCTTCAGCGATTCAGCCTTACCCTGATGAGAGTCCTGCCCGACCGGTGGTTTGAAACCATCATCATGCGGTATTACCGCCTCGGAGCCAAGGGCTGATCTACCCAGTCAGCGATAAAAATATTCGTGTCGCGCGTGCGGCCATTGTTCCTGTTGCTGCACCACACCAATTTTTTCCCGTCAGGAGAAAACATCGGGAACGAATCAAATGCTGTATCGAAGGTGATTTGCTCCAGCCCCGTTCCATCGATTCCGATCATATAGAGGTTGAACGGAAATCCGCGCTCACTCTTGTAGTTACTGCAGAATACGATCTTATCTCCATTGGGGGTGAAGGTCGGTGACCAATTGGCTTTACCCAGTTGCGTGATTTGGCGGGCTTCGCTGCCATCCGCATTCGCCACCCAGATTTCGAGTTCGGTGGGTGCTACCATGTTCTGGTCGAGCAGGCTTTGATATTCTTTCAGTTCCTCTTCTGTGCGCGGACGCGAAGCGCGCCACACGAGCATTTTGCCATCGGGAGAAAATGTGGCGCCACCATCATAGCCCGGTGCATTGGTAATCTGTTTTACATCAGTACCGTCAATATTCATCGTAAACAACTCCAGATCACCGGTACGAAGGCTTGTAAATACAATGCGATCACCCTTCGGGCTGATTGTGGCCTCGGCGTCATAACAGGGAGAGTTGGTGAGCTGCTTCACCACATTGCCGTTAAGATCAGAAACAAAGATGTCGTAGCCAATATGCAGCGACCACACGTATTTTCCATCGCGGGAAGCCGGCGGAGGGCATGAATCACCAGCCAGGTGAGTGGAAGCGAAAAGGATGTGCTTGTCATCAGGCATAAACCAGCTGCATGTGGTACGCCCCTTTCCCGTGCTGAGCAATTTGCGCTTGGTGCTGTCCGGGCGATCTGAAAGGTTGAGTGTGAAAATCTGGTCACATTCCAATCCCCATCGCGGATTGTCGCTTTGGAAAACAAGCTGAGTGCCTTTGTAATTGAAGTAAGCTTCGGCATTGTTTCCCCCATAGGTGAGCTGCTTCACATTGCGGAGGTGGGTCTCTTGCTCATAGTGCACGGTTCCGGAATCCTTTCCCGAAGATTGAGCTACCCCGGTGCGGGCCGACTTACAGGATGCGAGGACAGTCAATACCGAAATAAAGAGAACTGCTTTTTTCATTATGGCCGCAAAGAAACGCATATCACAGTCCCTCGGGCCGGATGATCTGTGTCAATGCCACGGTTTTGACAATCCTGTGACCGACTACCTTTGCAGCATGAAGAGAACCCTGTTTTCATGGCTTGTAATCGCCCTTATTGCCCACCAGTCGTTTCAGTGCTCGCGCCTCCGCTCCCACGCAGAAAACCTCACACCCATGGTGGTACAGGATGTAAATGTGCTTGCCAATGATTCATTGGAAGGCAGGGGCACCGGCACAGCCGGTGAAGTGAAGGCCGGAAATTACCTGGTAAAAAGGATGTCATCATTGGGATTGACCCCAAAGGGCGAGAATGGCACCTGGTATCAGGAGTTCACATTTAAGCCACATCCTCCGGTACAGATGCACCACACCGGTGACAGCGTGTCGATGGGAATGGCGCTGGTGAAAGAAATCACGGGACGCAATGTGCTCGGATACCTTGATATGGGTGCAGAGCGCACAGTGGTTATCGGCGCTCACTACGATCACCTGGGCTACGGCGATGAAAATTCACTCTGGACAGGTGAGCGACAAATACACAACGGTGCTGATGACAACGCCAGCGGTGTGTCCTGCATGCTCGAAATTGCCCGTCAGATCACCCTTTCCCCCTCATCTTACAAAGGCAATAATTACCTCTTCATCGCATTCAGCGGGGAAGAAAAAGGATTGTGGGGCAGCAACTATTTCTCTAAGCATTCCACGCTCGACACCGCAAGGATGAACTACATGATCAACCTCGATATGGTGGGGCGCCTGAATGCAGAGCGCGCGCTGGCCATTAATGGCACAGGAACTTCTCCCGTGTGGAAGGAGGTGCTTCCGAATATCCGTTCCGGTAACATGCGTCAGGTCACCTCTGAAGGAGGCATAGGTCCGAGTGATCACACTTCGTTTTATCATATCGGTGTGCCTGCATTGCACTTTTTCACCGGGCAGCACGAGGACTACCACAAACCCACCGATGATGCGGATCGCGTGAATTATGAGGGTATCAATGAGGTTTCAGGGTTTATTACCGAGTTGATCCGCACACTGAACAAACGCGGCGAACTCCTCTTCACACGCACGAAAGAAGAAAAACAGGCTACAGCAGCGGACTTCAAGGTGACCCTGGGTGTTGTTCCTGATTATCTCTTTGGCGGTCCGGGTATGCGCATTGACGGCATCAGAGAAGGTCGTCCTGCTGCACTTGCGGGCTTGAAGCAGGGAGATATCCTGCTTAAAATCGGTGAATACGACATCGTGGATATGATGTCGTACATGGAGTCACTTGGCAAGTTCGAAAAAGGCCAGCAAACTCAGATTGAGATTGATCGTGAAGGCCAGCGTCAGACGGTGACAGTGACCTGGGACTGATCATGACACAAATGCGGCCAGCGCAATGCCGGCGAGGATGATTACAAACTTCATCAGGTTGAATTTGTGGCCGCTTTCACTTTCAAACAGGATTGTGGTAGAGACATGCAGCAGAATTCCGACTAACACGCCAATGATGATCGCTCCGAGAGAAGACACTCCTGCGGCGCCGCTTTGAATAATTCCGTAGTGCAGCCATGCACCCGCAGGAGCCATGAGTGCAAATACTGTAAGCCAGAAGATTGCGCGTGACTTGTTAAGGCCGCTCGCAATAAGCAAGGCGGTAAACACAAGTGCTTCGGTGATTTTATGGAGGGAGATGCCGAGCAACAGCGATCCGCGGTGGTCGTGCGAATGGTGATGATGGCTGTGTCCATGGTCGTGCAATTCAGCACCTTCTATCGCCATTCCGCCAAAAGGCATTCCCTCCAGGAACGCATGAATCCATAACGCTGCCATGATAGTGAAGAGGTATTTCATACCCTTATGGGGATGAATGTGCGCATGGCCGTGCTCCACGCCGTGAGAGAAGAAATCGAGAATGACTTGCAGCATGAAACCGGCAAGAATATACCATCCTGGTTGTGCCAACTCAGATGCAAAAAGCTCGGGAATGAGATGCAGCAAGGAAAGCCCAAGGAGATATGCCGCACTGAATGCCAGCAACAGCTTCAGCCCATCACCGCGCTGTCGTCCGGTGAGGATGTAGATTAGCCCGCCTGCCATTGCGGCTGCGAAAAGAATGAAAGAGTGATAAATCGGCATTTACGATGCGTTTGCGGCAACCAGGATGATTCGTTGGCTCAAATCAGGATCAAAAGTATCCAACTGATAGTTGCCAAAGATACGCACGACCTTCAGCCCGGCTTCGGTGAGCATGGCAGCAAGGTTTTCGGGAGTAAGCATTTGCACGCGCTCCAGGTATTGAATTGATTTTGTCCCATCCATTACCTGAATGCGCTTCACCACGTGCCGGTCTTCAATCGAGCGCGCAATCTCAAAGCGGATTGCCTGCCTCTCAATGATTTCACTGGCAACCAATGTTCTACTCACCCAATATGTGTTCATAAAATCAAGCACGAAAAGCCCTTCCGGCTTGAGGTGAGAGGCAATCCGTTGTAACACCTGAAGATTTTCCTCCTGCCGGTCGAAATATCCGAAGCTGGTAAAGAGATTCAGGATAAGGTCAAATTCCTTATTCAGCCCGAACGTGCGCATATCAGCCCGAATGAAACTGAGGTTTTCGATCCGGTGCCTCTTGGCGCGCTGAATGCTCGATTCACTCAGATCAACTCCGGTGACTGAGTAACCTTGACCAGCCAGATAAACGCTGTGCCTGCCACTGCCACATGCCAGATCGAGAATAGAAGCACCCGGAGCTACCTTAAGCCGGCTGAGCAGAGCGCTTAAAAACAGGCTGGCCTCCTGAGGATCCCGGTGACTGTAAAGCACAGGATAATAGGGTGAATCGAACCAGGATTCAAACCAAGTGGGATCAGCGTGTGACATAGCGAAAAACAAAGCCCGAAGATATAAACGGCACGATGGTGGAAACTAGAATCAGAAAACCGACGTTTATTCCAATCCCCTCAGCACCTTTGTATACTAAAACCCAGACGCTGTACCATGGAAGACATTCACCTGAAATTGACTCAAAAGACACCTGAGGTGAGATTCTCAGCCGCAGAGGGAAAACTCGAGTTGAAAGGAAGGTCCATTCCCGAAAACTCGCTGGACTTTTATAAACCTCTGCTCGAATGGCTGGACAGATATTCGGCCAGTCCTAAAGACGAAACCTCATTCCACGTTCAGTTGGAATATTTTAATACAAGCAGCAGCAAATGTTTGCTCGATCTTTTCAAGCGCATGGAATCGATGCGCGGTAAAGTAACCATCTTGTGGTACTATGAACAGGATGATGAAGATATGCTGGAAGCGGGTGAAGACTATGAGGCGATCATCAATGTACCCTTCAAGATGATCGAAGTGGAAGAACTGCGTTAAACTCAGCCGCTCTTCCTTCTGAACCAGGGGAATGTCGGATTTCCAAGCCAATCCAGCATTTTCTTTAATCCGTCTGTAAAAAGCAGCATTCCCAGTAAAAGGCTCATCGCCCAAAGCATAAAGACATTGGCTGAAAGGGTGGTGATTTGTTTTCCGAATACGGGCTTCGAAGGCGCATAAAATTGGGAACCAAAGAACCCTTTTTCAGCATCAGGAATCAGGTAAATCGGATTGTGCTTTTGCACCAACTCTCCTTTGTATTCCACAATTTTGCGCAGGTCATTCTTACTGGTTACGAAGTCTTCGAGTGACTCATTGTGATAGTCATCCATCGACTTGAGGTAATCCTGCTGCTGCTCCGTGGTTGCAGTGAGTTCGGCTATTTTTTTCTCGCGCTGTTGGTTTACCTTATTGTAATTCTCTATATAGTAGTTTTCAAGCACCACCAACGTTCGGGTGAGTTCATCAAGTATGTCGCGGTTTACTTCTCCCCGCTTCAGCGCTTCGATACAACTTACTTCCAGACCGGGTACACGCCTCACCTCTTTTTCGAACTCATTTGAAAATACATTGACGTAATATGCGAGCTTCTTGTCATCTTCGCCGGCCTCCAGCAGCTTGGTTGATTCCTGAATCCGGCTGCGCAGTTCCTTAATCCAATAATCTTTTTTCCAGGTGTAAAACTTGCGCCGACTGTCATAATCGAAGAAGTTCTTTTGAAAATCGTTGTACCTGAATTGATGCACTGCAAGTGCCTCATACGCCCAGCGTGAGGCCATCACATTACCCAGAAGCGGTACGCTGCTTTGACTCGAGAGCGCAGGAAGCAATCGGTCAAACCGCACTATCACCCCGCTGAAAAGCAACTGAGGAATAATGAGAATAGGTATGATGATGTAGATGACCTTAGCGCTATTGAAACTAGCCGAGATATTGAGCCCGAGCACATTGGCGAAGCAACTGGTGGAAAAGAGCACAAGCCAGAACGGCAGGAGCATACCCTTGACCTCTAAAATGGAATTGCCGATGACCACAAAACAAAGACTCTGAATCAGGGAAATCAGAAACATCAGGCCTATTTTGGAAAAGAGATAACTGCCCTTACTCAGACGCAGGTATTTTTCACGCTTCAGAATCTTTTGATCCTTGATAATCTCCTCCGCACTCACGGTCAGTCCCAGAAAGAGCGCAACAACAACAGAGATAAACAGGTATTGGGGGAAGTTGAGGTTCTCCCGGAACGTATAATGATGATCGGGACCATTACCCGATGGATAATACTTGATGAAAAGGGAGAGAATAAGTGCAAGAACCGGCGCCTCGAGCAGGTTGATGAGCATGTATTGCTTGTTGGAAATCTTGCTCAGAACATCCCTTACGAAGAACACTTTCATCTGACTGAAAAAACCGGGCAGTGAGAACCCGCTCTTCACCTCTACCTTGTGCGGAGGAGCTGAGGCTAAGTGATTTCCGAGGATTACATTAAAGAAATTATTCCACTCCTTGGGGCTTATCTTGCGGTGAGCCGTTTCATTGCCGTATTCATCTACGACGCGTGCTTCAATGATGTTGAAGATCTGCTCAGGGTTTACATTGCCGCAATGCGGACATTCGCTTTCATTGAGGTTAACCTGGTTTACAAGTCGTTTGAAATAAATGATACTCTCAACCGGATTGCCGTAGTATATCGGATATCCATCATGGTCGAGAATGAACAGCTTATCGAGCATTTTAAAAATGTCGCTGCTGGGTTGATGAATGACTACAAAGATCAGTTTGCCCCTGAGCGTGAGTTCTTTGAGCAGATCCATGATGTTCTCTGAATCCCGGCTGGATAAACCGCTGGTGGGTTCATCCACGAATAAAACGGCCGGCTCGCGGATCAGTTCAAGTGCAATATTCAGCCGTTTGCGCTGACCGCCGCTGATGGTTTTGTCAAGCACACTGCCTACCTTCAGGTCGCGTGCCTCGAGCAAACCAATGGATGATAGGGTATTCAGAACAAGTGTGGCAAGTTCTTCCTCTGACTTATCGCTGAAGCACAGACGGGCGTTATAATACAGGTTCTGATAAACAGAAAGCTCTTCAATCAGCAGATCATCCTGAGCCACATAACCCAGCAATCCCTGTGTGTAATCCGGTTCGTGATGAATGTCAAATCCGTTGATGGTGACCTTACCGAACGTCGGCTTGTCATTGCCGTTGAGGATATTGAGCAGTGTGCTCTTGCCTGCGCCACTGCCGCCCATTATACCTACCAGTGATCCGCTTTCTTCCACCAGATTAAACTGGTGCAGTGCCTGTTTGCCGGACGCGAAATAATAGGAGACGTTTTCTGCGCGGTAGGTGATTTTCTGATCCGTGGTATTATCGAGGTACTTGTGCAGCACATCGCTGTAGAACACAGGGTTGATTCTGCTTCCGCGGATATTGGCGCCTTGCCCGAATACGTAGGTCCTCCCCGGAATAATGTTCTGACTGTTTAAAAACAACTCATCGGGTCCGAGGTAGCGCACGAAGCAAAGCCCTTCCTCCTTGAGCCATAGAAAACGGAATGAGCCTTTCAGCTCATGCACGTGAAGCCAGCGACCAGCCACTGGCGCGTCATGCTCTCCAGATGCAATGAGAAAATACTCACCTACAGGCAGTTTTTCAGCACCGGTTTCAACCAGAAGCCTGAGTTGCCTGAATGTGTCAGGCTCTATATTGAATGCTTCTGATACGGTATGAATGAATTCCCACTCCTGCTCTTCACGTTCACTGAAATCACAGATGAACTCGAGGAGACGCACCACTACGAAGAGCTTTTCCTTTTGCTGGAGTTCTTCATTGATCTGGCCGCAAATGCGCAGTACCTTAACGGAAGCCATTGAGGTCCGCTTTTCGGAAGACCCTTTATTGCGGTGAAATTTCTCCGCAAAATCCTCATACAGCGCGAGGTATTGATTGACCAGCTCCTTGTTGAGCTGCTGACGCAAAAACACAGCTACGATTTCACGCCCGGAAGCCTTATTTGCTCCGGCGATGATCGCAAACAACTGCATTAAAGCCCTGAGGATCCCTGCGCTCATCTGTTCGCTATGTTTTCCTCAGTAAACAGTAAGTTATCGCTTGAATCCGATTACAAGCACAGCGCACCCTGACTTCAGGCGCGTTTCATCCAGCGATGCTTCGATAGTCACCAACATGGTGTTCTCCAGCGCGAAATCCCAATACGGCGCATTGGTAAAATCCGAACTTGAAAAGAGCACGTTGCGTTCCTGATCATAGACTCTGAATACCAAAACGCCATCAGTATCACCGGTACATGCCGCAATACGATAGACATTACCGCCAAAGAGCGTGGTCTGGAACTCTGCAATATCTGCTCCGGTGAGCAGCGCGCGATAGGCCTGTCCGTCGGAGATATAATTTTCATTGATATACCTTTCGCATGCCGTAGCTGCATCATCGCATTGTGCGTACGCGGCTGTGGAGAGCCACATGAAGGCAATTGTCAGGGTGGTGGTCAGGAGTTTCATGAATTATCGGATAATCAGGTTTCTTAGGTTTGAAATAGCCTGTTCCAGAGCGGCCAGCTGTTGCGCGGTGACCTCTACAGTGGTCTTGCCCCGGAGATAGGTGATCTTTTCCTTGCTGTCGTTGATCGGCTTCTGATAGGTGTATATGGCGCGCAACCCCTTGAACTCTTCATTCAGCAGTGCGAGTTGATCCTGCACAGCCTTCAGAGAGGGATCGGTAATCTTTCCAATCAGACGGGTCATGCTCGCAGCAGCGTACTTCTGCTCTCCTACTCTCGCGATAATATCCTCATTGGCACGGCCCGCCTTTACAGAAATGTATAACGCCTCCACCCAGCCGCCGAGCAACACGAGCGCCGCAAGGTCAGGACGTTGTGATTCTTTCATATAGTTATCACCAGCCTGAAAGAATCGGGCATTCAGACGCAGCAACTCCTCCTTGTTACCAATATTGTTATTCAGAGACGTGACCAGTTTGGGGTCGAGGTGATCAATAATTTGCAGATCGGATGCCAGCTTGCCGATGGCATTGAAATAGTCCATGTTGAGCTGACCGGATTCATAATTCGCTGCGTATGCAAGGTCCGCACCCAGCACTCCAAGTCCCATAGCCTTCCGGGGCTCCGTCACATACACGCTGGCGTTGGCCAGTGGATTCATGAGCGTGGCATCAAACGGAATATTTGCGCGCTCAATCAGCACGGCGATCTGGGCCGGAGAAGGCACTGAAATGATCTCCCGTTCGAGGCTCATGGTGCCCGTCGATGAAATTTCATTGGAGTCAAGAGCAGGCACGTCCGGTGTGGTGCCCGTGCGCTCTTCGCAGGAAGTCAGCATCACTGAGGCAAGGCATGCCATTGCGCTGAAAGTTAACAGGTTGGATTTCCTCATAGCAGAGAAGTCTGAAATAGTATTGCGGTGGTCATACGGAGCATTGCCCTAAAAGGATACACTGCACCGCATTCAAAGAAACTGTATCGACTTGGGCCGCCGGATTGAGGATGTGTCAAGTTTTCAACGAACTGTTGTGGTCTATTCGCCGGACGGTTATGACGATTCATGCAATAAGTAAAGAACAGTAGCAGTTTCATGCCCATATTTGCCTTTTCTATGAAATGCTTTAGCCTGACCCTTTCCGGGTGTCTTGTGGTGGCTTTTGGGGTGGTTATTTCTATGGTTTCAACGGGCTGCCGCAAAGAGTCATTTCTGACTGACGCTTCGGCCCAGCTGGAATTTTCCCGCGATACAGTTCTTTTTGATACCCTGTTCACCACCATCGGAAGCACCACCCAAGTATTCAAGGTCTACAATCCCCATGACGAATCGATCAAAATCTCTCTGGTTACTCTTGAAGGTGGCACCTCTTCTCAGTTCAGAATCAACGTGGACGGCGATAGTGGCACCTCTTTTCAGGATGTGGAGATCCGCGGAGGCGACAGCGTTTTTGTGTTCGTGGAAGTCACCGTCGATCCGGGCAACGCCTCTACTCCTTTTATTGTTGAAGACCGCGTGGTTTTCGAGACCAATGGCAACGAACAGGATGTGCATCTCGCCGCGTGGGGACAGGATGCTTACTTCCACGGAGGACTCGGCGGATTCTTCGAACTCGGATGCGGTGAGGTATGGAACAATGACAAACCACATGTGATTTATGGTGTAGTCGTGGTAAATCCCGATTGCGCACTGACTATAAATGAAGGAACCCAGGTATTCGTCCACGCCAAATCTGGAATTCTCGTCAATGAAGGCAATCTCTTCGTGCAGGGATCTCTCAACAATGAGGTGGTATTTCAAGGTGACCGCCTGGAGTCCGACTTTGCGAACCTTCCCGGCCAATGGGGCATTCAACTCGATTTTCAGGCGCAGACAAACTCCGGCCCTGAAATCGTAAGTGTCGCCCGCGGAGGTATCTGGATTTACACCAGTCCGGGATCTGTCATCGATTACGCCATCATCAAAAATGGCGGGATGGGCATTCAGGTGGATTCTTCCGGCACTACCACAGGCTTTGCACTCGAAATCACCAACACGCGCATCGAAAATATGTCGGGCATTGGTCTTTGGGGGCGCGGTGGGTACATCCGGGGAAGAAATGTATTGGTAGGCAATTGTGGTGAAGGCTGCGGCATCTTTGAAATCGGCGGTAAGTACCAGCTGGACAACTGCACCTTTGCGAATTACTGGTCCTATGGCACACGCACAGCGCCCGCATTCGCGCTGAATAATTACTACTTCGTGACTCAAACGCAGATTGAAACGCGTCCACTGTTGGAAACGGAATTCCGCAACTGCATCATGTACGGCAACAATGCCTTTCTCAATGATTTCGATGAATTCATTATCGATCTCGTAGAAGATGCCAATCCTCAATATGCCTTTAAGTATTGCCTGATCGACAGTGAACTGAACGTCAATGACGACGGGAATCATTGGGAAAGCATGATCAATCAGCAGGCTCCTTTCCTGTGCAATCCGTCGAACCTCAACTTTAAAATCAGCAACGGCAGTTCGCGGATGATCGGCGGGCCTTTCGGACAATTCGATATCACTCAGAATGAAACCGGCGACTGGAAAGGCTGCTACGACTTCACAGGCAGTTGCAATTAAGTGCTATGAAAATCATCTCCTTTAACGTTAACGGTGTTCGCGCTATCGCCAAGAAAGGCCTTTCTGAAAAAGTGGAAGCGATGAACCCCGATGTCCTCTGCCTTCAGGAAACAAAAGCGAATCCGGATCAGGTGAAAGATGCACTCAGCAATCTGAAAGGATATGAAATCATTGCGCACAGTGCTGAAAGGCCTGGCTATAGCGGCACTGCTATCCTGTCCCGCACAACGCCCGTGAGCGTGTCGTTCGGAATCGGCATCGACGAGCACGACCACGAAGGCCGCGTGATTACTGCGGAGTTTGACACTTATTTCGTAGTCAATGCCTATGTGCCCAACAGCGGTCAGGAACTCGTCCGGTTGGATTACCGCGAGCGCTGGGACACCGATTTGCAGAACTACCTTAAGAATCTTGAAAAAAAGAAGCCGGTCGTCTACTGCGGCGACCTGAATGTGGCACATCAGGCCATTGACCTGGCCAATCCGAAATCGAACTACAATAAGACTTCGGGATATACGCAGCGGGAGATTGATGGCTTATCGCGACTACTGGCCAGCGGCTTTACCGATACATTCCGCCATTTCTATCCCACTGAAGTGAAGTACAGCTGGTGGAGCGCGCGCTTCAATTCAAGGGCAAAAAATGTGGGCTGGCGCATTGATTATGTGCTGGTATCACAGGCGCTTGTTCCATTGCTTGAGTCGGCCTTTATTCTCAATGAAATCGGAGGCTCAGATCATTGCCCGGTAGGTATCACACTGAAACCGGTTCATTGAACCCCGTAGGAAGCTCCACCTGGAAACACGGGCGCAGAAGAGGTTACTTTCAACAATCCCGTTTCATAGATCATGTTATTCGAATACTCTGATGACAGTGGCATACTCATCATAGCCTGAAAATCCCGGGCTTCCTCAAGCCTGTGAAGAAAGTACATGTTGCTCATAGGGTCGAAACATACTGCGTAGCGCACTTCTCCATCCATGATTTCGTAGAAGACCGGCAGGCTAAATAACTGCTGGTGCAGGTTCATCATGCGCACTGCCGCGAAATAGGGATAATACCTTTTACGGAATGAGATATTGCGTGACGAAAGAAAGGATTCAATCACTGCGGAAGCATTTCTGATGCGTTCGCCAGAACCGGTATGCCCTTTTCGAATTACGCCATCTGCCCACTCTCCCGGCTCCACCATCGTTTGAGGCACTCCTATCCGGAGCTTGTAATCAAATTCACTGGGCAGGTCAAAAACATATCCGGGATAGTACCACTCCTTTCCTGCAAGCTGTCCCCAGCTTATCTCCCTCAGCATGGTATAATAACCCAGACTGAACCGGGAGTATCCGGAATCATAGAGGCATAACAAACTCGCCATGCTTTTTTCTCCGGTTTCAAAATAGCTCACGGCAATCAACCGGTCGCCGTCATACACTGATATTTCATTTACCTGTATAAGATCACTCTCTGAGCGGAATAGGATATCCTCCAGCTTGGGGTGTATAAATCCCCTGAATCTGTTGTTATGGGCAATATACAAGCGGCTGTGCTGTTCCGTGACCTGAGGCTTTTTTACTTCTACCCGAAAGCGCTCCTCTACCCTGCGCAAGACCTTTCGCTGGCTCTTTCGAGGCTCGAAATTACCCGCGTTGAAGCGGACGTGAACGACTTCAAACAACTCGTTCTGCATCACCACAAGATCGCTGCGGTACATCATCATACTGTCTCTGAACCAGCCTTCAGCGAGCCGCTGATCATAAAGCGCAGGCGTGATATCTCCGACGAAAAAGGACTGGGCGATCATGCGGGGGCGAAGATAAACCGGTGGCAACAAGTATCGGTTGAAACATTAACTTAACCTATGGCACCCCCAAAATTGACATGGAGCAGGACACGAATTCACGCCGCAGTGGCTTTTTTGTATCACCAAAAGTGAAGCAATGAACACACAAGCTGTTATCCGGTTCTCCGACAATGGAATGGAACGGGAAGTGTCCGGACAGATAAAGGCACTCCGCAGGGAAAACAATGAAGAGGTGCTGTACACCTCATGTGGCAATCGCATTTTTGTGAATCATATCCTCAGTTTCAACGGTATCCGTTTTTGAATCACGAGCAAGCACAAATAAAAAAATCTGACCCGCAAGAGTCAGATTTTTTTTTGAGGTGGCTAAAACCTCCTGAAAAAAGGAGTCCCCCGGGCCAGAGACTGGACACCGAGGGACTTCCTCATCACTACTAATTTTTTGCAACACTATTTTTCAATCGTGAAGCGCACGGCCTCACGCTGTTGCCCATTGAAAAGCTGAAGGGTGTACATGCCCGAAGCGAGCTGTGATACATCCAGATTCTTAACCATCATTCCTGTTCCTGTGTTCAATGACTCAGTCATGATTTCGCGACCGCTTGCATCTACCACTGACACCCAGAAGGTGCCTGACTGGTTGATGTTACCGCGGATTGAAAGGAACTGGTTCGCAGGATTCGGATAGATCATCAGACCTGAAGCAAGCTCGGTCTCTTCCACGCTGATCACCAGCGGAAGCGGGATCAGGTCACCACCTGCAGGAAGTGCTACCCACAATCCGAAGCCAGGACCATTGCTGTTGTTCGCTGGATTCAGGAATCCTGAAGCAAGAACAGTCAGAGCGGCACCATCGAGGTTGAGTGCTGACAGCGGAGCTTCGTAAGCAGCCACGGTGGTTGCACCGTCAGCTGTGGTGATGCTCAATTCATAGTCGTTGGTGGCAAGCTCGAGGTAACCCTCGAATTCGCTGTACGCTATGTTATCCACCACAGTACCAGCGCCTACACCTGTTTCAACCACGTCAACAGTTGGTGCATCAGTCGCACCATGATACACGAGAACGTCTGTGTTGGTTGATACGGTCGCCTCTTCACGTGCACCTGCATAGATGTCAAGTCCAAACGCCGGAGCAGGGTTGTAACCTGAACCGGATACGATACCGTTTGCAACGACCACATAAGTCTCACCTGCATCAAGTGTTAGGTCAAATGTGGCAATGGCATCCTGCGGACCTTCTGAGTCAGCCGGAGCTACTGCTACAGTTACTTCTGTTTCGCTGATTACATCTACAAACGGAGACGCTGTACGGAAGGCGAAGTTGTCGAGCACGATCGGCGCGCTGAAGCCTGATGTGATGTACACATCTACTTCTTCTGCAGCTGCATCGGCTGCGTTGTGAATCACCTGTACGCGGGCTTCTGTCTCCACGAGGTATGCCGGCAGCGGAATGAGATCACCACCTGTTGCAGTGGCAACCCACAGTCCGAAGAACTCACCATCGTTGTTGGCAGCAGGATTGAGGTAGCCGGAAGCCACCACGGTCAAAGCCGCACCTGCGAGGTTGAGTGTCGCCAGCGGAGCCTGGAACAACGCAATATCAGCATCTCCGGTCGGAGCAATACCTACCACATAATCTGCCTCAGGAAGTGACAGGTAACCTGCGTATTCCGCATAAGCGAGGTCTTCCACAAGCGCTGACTCCGAAAGCACTTCGTTCACATCTACACTCGGGGCATCGGTAGCACCGTGCAATACGAGAACGTCTACGTTGGCTGAGTTGGTTGCTGCTTCACGCGCACCTGCGAATACTTCGAAAGAGAACGGTACTTCAGGAGTAAAGCCTGTTCCTACGTTACCAGATGCGGTTACAATATAGGTTTCGCCATCTTCCAGAGTGAATGTCTCAGTTACGATTGCTTCACCGGGACCATTTGAATCCGGACCAGCAACTTCCACAGTTACGGCTACGTTAGCCGGTACATCTACGAAAGAAGTAGCCTGACGGAAACCGAGGTTGTCCACGCTGATTAAATCAGTGAACAATCCGGCAGCATATACGTCAACCACGGCGGCAGCAGGATCTGCTGAGTTGTGAATGATCTGCAGACGGGCTGTTGCCGTTGGAAGCGGAATCAACTCACCACCGTCAGCGAGCGCAACCCACAGACCGAAGTCAGCACCGTTGCTGTTTGATGACGGATCGAGGAAGCCGCTCGCTACCACGGTGATCGCCTGACCTTCCAGTCCGAGCGCCGCGAGCGGAGCTGAATAGGAGAAGTAAGGAGTTGCTCCGTCTTCGCTGGTAATATTGAGTACGTAGTTGGCCAGACCGAGTTCGAGGTATCCTGCGAAATCCTGGTAAGCCAGGTCATCAGCGAGGGTTACACCGAGGTTGTCTTCTACTACATCTACCACAGGCGCATCGGTTGAACCGTGCAACACGAGTACATCCACGTTGCCTGTCTGTGAAGCTTCTTCACGAGCACCAGCAAATACGTCGAGGCTGAATGATGGCGATGGCGTGTAACCAGTACCTGATACGATACCATTTGCCACAATCACATAGGTCTCACCATCGGTAAGTACGACATCGTTTACTGTAGCTACGGCATTTTCCACACCTGCACCGGCCGGAGCCACTGCGAGGTCAATTTCCACACCTGCAGGCACATCCACGAAGCCGCTGGCTGTGCGGAATGCGAAGTCAGTCAGCAGTGGCTCGCCATTCGCGAATACATCCACTGAACCAGCAGCGAGATCCGCTGAGTTGTGAATCACCTGGACGCGTGCGCTTGGTGCCGGAGGAATGTACAGCGGAAGCGGAATCAAATCACCGCCGGTTGGCAGAGCAACCCACAGACCGAATGCAGGACCATCACTGTTCTGAGAAGGATTCAGGAAGCCGCTTGCTACTACTGTGAGTGCCACACCTTCCAGTTCAAGTGCAGCGAGTGGAGCATCGTACGTGGCTACAGTTAATGACTGATCAGCGGTAGTCACTGCCAGACGGTAATCTGCAGTTGGCAGTTCGAGGTAACCGGCAAACTCAGTGTAATCGAAATCATCAATGACAGTTGCGTTTACCTGAAGCACTTCTACCACATCAACAGTAGGAGCATCGGTTGAACCGTGAATCGCAAGCACATCGGTGTTACCCGCCTGTGAAGCTTCTTCACGGGCACCGGCAAATACATCGAGGTTAAATGAGGGAGAAGGATTGTAACCGGAACCGGAAACGATACCGTTGGCAACCACAACATAGGTTTCACCATCCATGAACATCACTCCGGGGAATTCGGCCACGGCATTTTCCACACCCTGTCCTGCAGGTGCGATAGATACTGTCATTGGGACACCGGCAGGAGCATCCATGAAGGCAGTAGCCTGGCGGAAGCTCACATTTTCTGCAACAAGCTCACCATCTGCGAAAATGTCAACCGGAGATGCAGCAGCATCCGCAGAGTTGTGAATGATCTGAACGCGGGCAGTTGGTACCGGCTCTTCATAAAGCGGAAGCGGAATCAGTGCTCCACCGTCAGCAAGAGCAACCCACAGTCCGAAAGCAGGACCGTCACTATTCTGCGAAGGATCGAGGAACCCACTTGCGACTACAGTTACAGCAGCGCCGTTCAGTCCGAGGGTCTCAAGCGGCGCGTCATAGGTAGCAACAATGGCTGACTGATCTTCAGTGGCAACTGCAAAACGGTAGTCAAGCGTTGGCAATTCGAGGTAGCCTGCGAATTCAGAATAGCCGAAATCATTGATAGCAGTCACATTGAGCTGGAGCACTTCGAGTACATCCACAGTTGGTGCATCGGTTGAGCCGTGAATCACCAATACATCGGTATTGTCCATGCTGCCCGCCATTTCGCGTGCACCTGCAAATATATCCAATGTAAAGGCAGGACTCGGGTTGTAGCCGGAAGCAGAAACAATACCGTTGGCCACTACAATATAGGTCTCGTTCGCATCGAACATTACGTCTTCGAAAGTGGCTACTGCGCTTCCGATGCCAAGTCCCTCAGGGGCAATGGCGAGATCCAGAGCAACACCCGCCGGAACGTCCACAAATGCGCTTGCCTCACGAAACGCAAGATCGCCGAGGAACAAACCGCCATTGGCGAAAATGTCCACAGCAGGAGCATCAGGCGAGTTATGAATCACCTGAAGACGAGCAAATAAAGGAGCAGGATTGCTCAAAGGAAGTTCAACCATCGGACCCCCGTCGGCGTCAGCAACCCACAAACCGAAGCTCGGGCCATTGCTGTTGTCCATAGGAGAAAGAAAGCCGCTGGCAACCAAGGTAAGCGCCGAGCCTTGCAAACCGAGTGTGGCCAGAGGCACATCGTACTCGGCATACGTGATACTCTCGTCAGAAGTGGTTACCGCCAGACGGTAGTCCTCCGCACCGAGTTCGAAGTATCCTCCGAAATCAGAGTAGCTGAAATCATCGATAAGGGTGCCATTCACCAGGAGGGTTTCGACCACATCTACGATTCCTGCATCTGTACTGCCATGCACTGCCAACACATCGACACCGTTGGGGTCAAGCGCTTCTTCCCGGGCATCAGCGTAGATGTTCAGATTGAACGCAGGAGAGGGATTGAATCCGCTACCGGATACAATACCGTTGGCTACCACCACGTAGGTCTGACCGGCGTCGAGAACTATTCCGGAGAACGTGGCAACAGACTCTGATAACATTCCACCCGCAGGCACAATGTCCAGAGTAAGGGGAATACCCGAGGGTGCGTCAATAAATTCAGTCGCCTCTCTGAAGTTCAGACCAGGGAGAAATGGGAGGCCATTCGCGTAGATGTCCACAGAGCTGGCAGCCGGATCGGCGCAGTTGTGAATCACCTGAACCCGCGACTGGCTGACGCCGAGCAGTGTTCCAAACACCGCAAGGGTCATTAGCAGTAAGCGTTTTTTCATAGTGTAGAAGAAAATGATTTGAGTTTAAATGAGTACTGATAACCCTATTGCTTCCGTTTTTGTTTAACCGTAAAGGCCAAAACCCTCCACGCGAACACTGCAAATCTTGAAGACCTACGAGGCAATGTTCTATTATTCTGAGGCTTACGTGTGAATAACGCGTGTATATCCCGACTCAACCTTTTTTCTGGCCGCTCGTAAACCACCGGCCAATTTTGTTTAGGTCCGTGACAGAAATGTGACTTCTGATCCGCGTAAAAGTGGAGTCATTCTTGTTCCTGCATACGAAAAAAAAATCCTGCCTGATGAAAAACGTCGTACTTCTACCTGTTCTCACCGCTTTCTGTTTGCACATAAACGCCCAAATCACAGTGGCTGACTACGCCAAAAAAATCAACTGCGCCGTGGATGCCGTGGATATGCTCGAAGCCCCCCGGACTAGCAGCACATGTGGCCCGATTACCACGACGATTGACGACCAGATTTTCTCCGGAGGATGTCTCGGCACCCTCGTGCGCAATTACACCTTTACTGACCAGTGCGGCAACAAGGCCACTGCAGACCGCTACATTCTTCTGACCGACAATGATGCGCCCCAACTGATCGGGGTTCCTGCCGACCTCACCATCAACCCGGTCACTCAGCCTGTTCCGCCGGCAGCGAAAGTTTCAGCCTCAGACAATAGCGGTCAACGCATCGATGTCATGCTCACGGAAACCAGAGAAAGCGATGTAATTACCCGCACGTGGACTGCCGAAGATCCCTGTGGCAATAAAGCGGAAGCGCGCCAGCGGATTTGGCTTAAATAACTTTTTCCATACTCTGTCTTCCGATGGATGTGAGTGCGAATCGCTCCTATATTTACCCCTGTAAAAATTAATCCGCACCCAATGAGTCTTCATGAAATGGGTATTCCCAGTGTTGATCTCGCTGATTTCATTCACGGAACAGCAGAGCAAAAAAAGAATTTTGTTGAAGCGCTCGGCAAGGCCTACGAAGACATCGGATTTGCCGCGGTGAAAAACCACCTGATTGACGAAGCCACGGTAGAAAAACTCTACAATGAAGTTCAGGCCTTTTTTGATCTTCCGGAAGACGTGAAGAAGAAATACGAAATCGCGGGCCTTGCGGGTCAGCGAGGGTATACCTCATTCGGAAAAGAACACGCCAAAGACAGTAACGCGGGTGACCTCAAGGAATTCTGGCACTTCGGACAGTATGTCACGGATGGCGACCCGATTCAAAAAGAGTATCCGGAAAACGTGACGGTGAACGAACTTCCAGCATTCAATGAAGTAGGTAAAAAGGCCTATAAGGACCTCGAAAATACCGGACGTTTCATGCTGCGCGCCATTGCATTGTATCTCGGTCTGGACGAAAATTACTTCGACAGCAAGATCCACAACGGCAACAGCATCCTCCGTCCTATTCACTACCCTCCTATCACCTCTGAACCGAAATCAGCGGTGCGCGCCGGACAGCACGAAGACATCAATCTCATCACGCTGCTTATCGGTGCAAGTGCGGAAGGACTGGAGGTGCTCAACAAAAAGAACGAATGGGTAGCTGTGACCGCGCTGCCTGACCATATCGTGGTAAACGTGGGCGATATGCTCCAGCGCCACACCAACAACAAACTCAAGAGCACGACACACCGCGTAGTCAATCCACCGCGTGAAAAGTGGAACACTCCCCGGTACTCCATCCCTTTCTTCCTGCATCCGCGCAGCGATATGCGACTCGATTGTCTGAAGTCATGTGTGCCTGCCGGCACCGAGCCGCTTTGGGCGCCCATCACCGCAGGTGAATTCCTCGATGAGCGACTTGCTGAAATCGGTCTGAAGAAATGAAGCTACGCATACGTGGCAGCAGCCTGCGTATCCGACTGACACAACCTGAAGTACGCCAGCTTTCCGGCGGTACCGCTGTGGAAGACCACTGTGTATTGTCGCCGTTGAGCCAATTATCTGTCGCCGCTGAACCATGGCACCTGGATGTATTTTCGGCAGCATTTGAAGGTGGAATACTGACCGTGCGTATTCCTCAGAGTGCTATCACCCGCTGGGCTGAAACCGATGAAGAAGGCATCTATGCCACTTTGGAAAATGGCACATCAGAAGGTCTGCGCATTGCCATTGAAAAAGACTACAGTTGTCTGAGTCCACGCGCCGACGAATCAGATGCTGAACAGTTCCCCAATCCGGATTCAGGAAAGCGGATATGCTGATCGACAATCACGGCAGGCGAGTGAATTACCTCCGGCTGGCAGTAACGGACCGTTGCAACCTGCGCTGCCTTTATTGTATGCCGGCGGGCGGGCTCGACTGGGTGCCGCGCGCCGAACTTCTTTCCTTCGAGGAAATCATGCGATTGCTTCGCATGGCGTCATCCCTCGGGGTGACCAAACTCCGCCTTACCGGCGGTGAGCCATTCCTGCGCAAGGACCTGATGACACTCATTCGTGAGATTCACGATGAGCAATTGTTTAGTCATGTGACAATAACCACTAACGGCACCCTTGCACTTCCACATGTAAAAGCGCTCAGGCAACATGGTATTCATTCCGTGAACCTGAGCGCGGACACCTTTCATGCGGAGCGCTTCCTTCGCATGACGCGGCGGGCTGAACTGCAGCCGGTCCTTGACACCTTTCACGCACTGCTGGAAAATGGCATGGATGTAAAAGTGAATGCTGTGATCATGGAAGGAAAAAATGAAGAAGACCTCCGTGAAATGGCCGCACTCACCCTCACCAGTCCTGTGAGTGTGCGATTTATCGAAGAGATGCCGTTCAATGGTGCAGGCGACTCACATGCAATCAAATGGAACTGGAAGGCGATGCGCGATGAACTCGCGCGTCATTTTCCCGGTTTAGAAAAAGTAGCCGACGAGCCCCACAGCACCTCGCTGAATTACCGGATACCGGGAGCATCAGGAGCTGTGGGAATCATTCCGGCATACACGCGGTCATTCTGCGGTAGCTGCAACCGCATCCGGATCACTCCACAGGGCACATTGAAAACATGCCTGTACGACCACGGAGTGCGCGATCTTCGCGGGCTTATCCGCAGCGGTGCGGATGACGATGCGATAGCAGATGCCATTCGCGGTGCAGTGGCGCGAAGACCTGCCGACGGACGTGAAGCAGAATTGCAGCGCACACAGTTTCCCGTGGCGGAAAGCATGGCCACCATCGGAGGATAAAAAGTGAACGTCCCATCATCACGCCTGTTATTGATTGCTATGCTCAACCATTCACTCGGTCGTTACCGCCTCCTCGGATTCATAGAGGGAGGATCGCTTTTAGTGCTTATGGGCATTGCCATGC
>JBKDGH010000107.1:0-15921 GCA_046336655.1 Flavobacteriales bacterium
GCCAAAGAAGACAAGCACTCGCGCAAGTTTCGGGCGCGGAAGCGTGGTCACCCCCACGGTGAGCACCCGAAACGAGCAAGTGCGAGTATTCGAAGGCGTTTTGGATCGGAATAGAAATCCGACTGCATAATCCGGGTTAAAGAGGGAAGTCCAAAAGCACACGATTTTATGAACCTGTTTCTCGGGAAGGTTAGTGTGGAAAGGAAAGTTGTTAACTGGTGAATTTGACCAATAGCAGAAAGACATGGCCAATTGGGATGGTCAATTTCATCCGGAATCAGCTGGTCAAGGCAGCCGGAATTTCCATGCTCGGCGCACCCGACAGCACGGAGGGTATTGTTCTGCTTGCTCCGGAGCGTCCGGTGCCCAACGGTTCGCGAATCGCCTGAGTGCGGAGTACCTTCGCAGGGTGAAAGACCGATATTGGTCTGGCATCATTTAAATACGTATTCATTTTCGTAGTTCACACATGGACAAAGGCCTCTTCCTCGACCGCGACGGCGTGATCAATCACGACCCCGGCGACTATACCTATTCGCTCGATGAGTTTGTGATCCTGCCCACCGTGATCGAAGCGCTGCAGCTCGCGCAGCAGAAGGGCTACAGGATTATTCTCATCACCAATCAGGGCGGCATTGCCAAGCGCCTGTACACCGAAGAAACGGTGCGGGAGATCCATGCGTCGTTCACGCAGACTTGTAAAGAAGCGGGTGTTGAAATTACCGCGATCTACTTTTCGCCACATCACCCTGAAGTCGGAAATTCCCTTTCGAGAAAACCCGGCAGTCTCATGGTGGAGCGGGCATTGTCGCGCTACCGCCTTGACCCTGCCCGCAGCGTGATGATCGGAGACCGCGACAGGGATACCGAATGTGCAGCCGGAGCCGGAATCCGGGGCATCCTGATCCCTACCAACGCGGATCTTCTGGACTACGTGAAGCAACTCGATTAGTATTAGCGGACATGAATTACGTCTTTCACCGGGGAGAATACATTGCGGACAACCAGGCGCACATCGCGAAGGACAATCGCGCGTTTCGCTTTGGTGATGGCTGCTTTGAAAGCATCCGCGTGGTGAATGGCGTGGCGCTTTACCTCGAGGCGCATTATGCCCGCGCCGTCGATACGCTGCGTGCACTGAAGATCGACGTGCCACATAGCTTCACGCTGGAGGCCATGCGCAATCAGTTGCAGGGATTGTTGCAGCGCAATCAGATCCACGCCGGCGGGCGCGCACGCATCACGTTTTACCGCAGGTCCACGGGGTTTTATCTCCCGAAAACCAATGAGCTCGCCTACTTCATTGAGGCGGAGCCGATGCTCGACAATGAGTTTCACCTGAGTCCGGTGGGCAAAACCGTGGATATCTTCACCGACCTGAAAAAGGACGTGAACCGCTTATCCATTTTCAAGACACTCAATACGCAGATCTATGTGATGGCTGCGCTGCATGCCCATGAAAAAGGGATGGATGATGCGCTGATTCAGAACAACCGGATGTCGCTGATTGAATCCACGTCGAGCAATTTCTTCATTGTATCCAACGGCGTGCTGTACACCCCGCAGCTGCAGGATGGCTGTGTGGGCGGCACCATGCGGATGAATATCATCAACCTCGCGCTGGCTAATCAGATCAAGGTGTACGAGTGCACACTCAATCCGCAGAACCTTTTGGCTGCGGATGAAATGTTTCTCACCAATGCGGTGCGCGGCATTGAATGGGTATCCAGCTACCGCACGAAGCGGTACTACAACCAGATGTCGCGGCGGTTGGTGAATATGCTCAATGAGCAGAACGTCGCCTACGCGGCGAAGTATAAGAGCGTGTAAAGAAATCAGACTTTGCGCACACGCGGATCGATCCAGCCATAAGCCACATCCACCAGCATGCTGATGCCGACAAAGAGCGCGGCGATAAGGATCACACCGCCCATCACCACGGGCATATCCTGCTTTTCGATGGCGAGAAAGAGCTCTTGTCCGAGGCCTTTCCAGCCAAACACAAACTCCACAAACACCGCTCCGGCGAGCAGCGAGGCAAACCAGCCCGATACTGCGGTAATCACCGGATTCAGCGCATTGCGCAGCGCGTGGCGGAAGATGACTGTGCGCTCCGGCAAGCCCTTGGCGCGGGCCGTGCGGATATAATCCTGCGTGAGCACATCGAGGATGGAGCTGCGTGTGAGCTGCACAATCACCGCGAGCGGACGAATGGCCAGTGTAATAGCGGGGAGAATCAGGTTGCGGAGATCGAGGTACGAGCCGTCGAAGGCATTCACACTGTAGAGGCTACCGGTCATGTTCAACCCCGTGCCGGGCAAGGTGAGAAATACGTTCCATCCGCCACGGGGGAAAATCAGGCACAGTACAAATATGGCTGCGGTGGACAACCACATCAAGGTGGACGATATCCGTATTCCCGTTTTTTCGCGAAACCGGACCAACACCCATCCAATCACCAGCACCATCAATGGCCACAATGGAATCGCAATCGTATCGCGCCAAAGGACAGCGCCTATCCACGCCACGATAATGGCCACGAAAAATGACGGTCCGGCCATGCCCAGTGCCGAGATAAAGAGGATGAGTTGATCAGTCGGCGAGTCCTTGTGCAGGGCGGCATACACTCCCAGCAGCAGACCGATGATCAGCGCGAGCGAGATGGACACGACGGCCAGCACAAACGTGCCGGGCATCGCCTCTGCGAGGATATCACTCACCGAACGATCACTCAGAAAGGAACGGCGGAGAAAAGGCGTTTTGAGAATGAGCTGATGCCTCGCACCGAGCGGAAACAGTTTTACGCCTCCGTGCGCTTCGGGCACCCATTGCAAGCGACTGTCCGACCCGGCATTCGCATAAATACTCAGGGGAGATAAATCGTTGAGGTAATAGACGTAGCGCACGCCGAGTGGCAGATCGAGATCCAGTTTGCGGCGGATATTGTCCACGACTTCCTGCGGTGCATTTTCACCCACGAGGTTGCGCACAGGATCACCGGGTGAGAGATTAAACAGAAAGAAGACGACCGTCACCACTCCCCACAGCACCAGCAGGCCGTACCCGATTCGTCCGAGGAGGTAGCGCAGCATGATTTAATCAGGGACGGAAACCGTTCTTCTGACTATCGGCATACGCGGGCAGTCCGCGTCCGTTCCACATGTTGATTACCTTACCTTTTTCGAGGTACATCACGCCGGGATTGGCGCGGATCATCGTTTTAAGCACCTTCTCATCGCCCTGGATAAAGGGATACGCGAGTTGGTATTCATGGCGGAAGGATTCTGACTTGTCATAGTCCGCAGTGGAGAATCCGAACACCGGAATTCCCGCATCCGAAGCCGCGTTGGTGAATGCCGCGACATCTTTCATCACACCGCGGTCTGTCTCATCGAGGTTCCATGCCACGAGCAGAAATACCTTATCGAGCGCGAGCAGCGAGTCCTTCATGTCTTCGCCTTCCATGGTAAGCGCGAGGAAGTCGAGGATGCGCGGCTCATAGCCGTCTTTGATTTTCACATCGCGGGTGAGCTCTTTCTGAATCGGCCACTGCTTCATGTCGATGGTGGTGTCCTTGTACATCGCGATGTACTGGTCCTGATCCACCTCTTTCATTTCGCCGGTCGCCTCGTTCTTCAGCGTGTAGTAGCGCATGTATTGGGGAGGTTCTTTGCCCAGCTCCTCGGCGGATTTCATGTTGTACACAATGTCCTCACCGATGGCGTATGCGCGGTAGTCTTTCAGCGGGAGATAGTACATTGTATAGTATTGCGTGATCACGCATACCGCGAGCACCGCCACGGCCATCATCCACACCTTGCCTTTGCTGAACACCTTGGCGGCCACTCCCACGCCCATGGCAATCACTGTAAACACCACCGGGAAGAACCAGTCGAAAATGCCCACGGCAGCCAGCGCAATGAGGATTACGGAGATAATGCCGATGATCGCATCTTCCTTCAGCGAGTTCACTTCTACCTTCTTGCGCCATGCGGCGATGAAGAACGGAAGCACGAAGGGCAACAGGAAAATATCTTTCAGAAACGACTGAAACGGCGTGAGTACGAGGGCATCGCCGAAGCATCCGCAGGTGAGCACGCACTCGGGCGTATCCTGAAAGGCAATGCCGTCTTCGCCGATGAAGGTCTTTAGTTCATACGGATTGCACTGCCAGGTGTACCAGGTAAGCCAGGTGAAGAAGAGCGTCATGAATAAAATGAGGCTGCTGGTGAGCTTGGGCCATGCGCCGAGCAGGGTGGCCACTCCGAGCAGCACCTCACCGACAACGATAAATATCGCGATGGGCAATGCATAGGGAATCAGTTCGGGAAATCCGAGTGCCTTCAGGCTGAAGTACTCTTCGAGTTTGTAGGAAAAACCTATGGCATCGTTCACCTTGATCATGCCGGACACGATAAAGAGTGAGCCGACGATCATTCTGCAAAAAGTGATAATCCATTTCATCATATCGCTGGTATTTCGAATTAGTCGGGGCAAGCTAACGCGCAGTTGCGTGAACTCCCCCGGATTAACTTATTGTTTAGTGGTTGCTGCCTCGCCGAGTTTGATCAGCGCAAACGCCGCGTAGTTGGCCATGTCGCGGTATCCGCTTTCAATGCCTTCGCTCACGAGCGTCACCCCTTTGTTGTCTTCAATCTGCTTGATGCGGAGGAGCTTCATCAGGATCAGGTCGGTGAATGACGATACGCGCATATCGCGCCATGCCTCGCCGTAGTCGTGATTCTTTTTGATCATGAGGTCGCGGGTTATCTCCACCTGCTTGTCGTAATGCGCAAGCGCCTCGGCCTCAGACAACTCCATTTCATCCGAAACACCCATTTCAAGTTGGATCAGCGCCATCATGCAGTAGTTGAAGATGCCGACAAACTCTCCGTCAATGTCTTCGCCCACCTTGCTCTCACCCACTTCCTCCAGCGTGCGGATGCGCTGCGCCTTGATGAAGACCTGATCAGTAAGGCTGGAAATGCGGAGGATTCGCCAGGCCGTGCCATAGTCGCGGGTCTTTTTGCGGAACAAGTCCCTGCAGGGTGCAAGTACCTGATCGTATTGTGAAAGCGTTCGGTTCAATCCCTTGGTTGTTTTGCCGCAAATTTGCGCCACGAACGCGCTTCAACCTGCACAGCACCGTGAATTCCTCCTTCTCCCCTTTTACACTTCGCCTGAACGGCCGGCTTGTCACCTTCGAAAAGCCCGTGGTAATGGGGATTCTGAATATCACCACCGATTCGTTTTACAGCGGCTCGCGGGTAGAAGAGAAAAATATTGTGGAGCGTGCCGGTCAAATGCTTCAGCAAGGCGCAACCTTTCTCGACATCGGCGGACAAAGCAGTCGTCCGGGCGCACCCGAAATCGGCGAACAGGAAGAATTGCAGCTCGTCATTCCTGCGATTGAGGCCGTGCACAGGGCCTTTCCGAAGGCTTATATTTCAGTGGATACCTGGCGCGGCAAGGTGGCCGCAAGCGCAGTGCAAGCCGGCGCCAGCATAATCAACGATATTTCGGCAGGAACGATGGACGTGTCGATGTGGCCTGCGGTGAGCGAACTCCAGGTGCCCTATGTGCTGATGCACATGCAGGGCACGCCGCAGAGCATGCACATCAATCCGCAGTACGGCGATGCCGTGGCTGAGATCATGCGTTGGTTTTCGGAGAAAATAGCGGCACTGCGGGAGAATTTCGCGGGCGATGTGATCATTGATCCGGGATTTGGGTTTGGCAAGCGCCAGCAGGATAATTATGAGTTACTCGCAGCGCTGGATGAATTCCGGCAGTTTGAATGTCCGGTGCTGGCCGGATTATCCCGAAAGAAAATGATTCAGCATGCCTGCGGCGTGGATGCGGACGAGGCGCTGGCGGGAACCATTGCGGCGAACACCATTGCACTGATGCATGGCGCTTCGATCCTTCGCGTGCACGATGTGAAAGAAGCTGCGGATACAGTAGCCGTGTGCATGGAAACGAGAAAAGCGGCAAGAAGCCGCTTTTAGATAACCATCCGAGCTGTTGCGCTCTGGTTTACGCTTATTTGGTTACAGGGACCTCAGTCTTGCTGTAGGCAGAGCATGTAGCGTGCGACTGGTGAGTGCACGACTGCATGAACACTCCGAGCGTCAACAGCCCGAGGAATACGATGATCATGCGCTGAAGAACTGCGTGTGACCAGTCATGGAGGTTTTTCATTGTAATGAGTTGTTGGTTCAAATGTTAGTGTGGGTGTTTAACGAAACCCGTTGCCGGAAGGTTTCACTTTTCCGGATTTTTTTCCTTGCATTACCTGAAACGCAAAAAGTCGTCCCGCATTGTGTAACGAACAATGTTAGCACGCTGAAGTTCAAACTCATTGGAATCAAGATTTAACTAAAGAAGACGTAGATGCCTGTGAGTGTGATCGTCCACAGCAGCATCTTTTTCACTTTGAGAAAATTTCCGGGGGTGGTTGACATGGTTTCTGCGGTTTAACAGAAAGCGGACCGTTCCGCATTTCTACCACCCGAAACGCTGGTTCACACCGAAAGGTTTCACTTCGGATCGCGCCTTTTGGCCGCCTGCATGGTGTTGGTTAGCAACGATACGATGGTCATTGGACCTACGCCGCCCGGAACCGGAGTGATGAAACTGCACTTCTGCGCCACCTCATCAAAATCCACGTCGCCCGCAATGCGGAAGCCGGCCTTTTTGGTCGCATCGGGCACGCGGGTAATGCCCACGTCCACGACTGCAGCGCCTTCTTTTACCATATCAGCGGTGATGAACCCGGGGCGACCGAGCGCCGCGATGAGGATATCGGCAGAACGGCAAAGTTCGGCGAGGTTCGCTGTTTTGCTGTGGGCGATGGTGACTGTGCAGTTGCCCGGATACTGGTTGCGCTGCAGCAGGATACTGACCGGCAATCCCACGATGTGCGAGCGACCGACCACCACGGCGTGCTTACCTGACGTGGGCACCTTGTAGCGTGCGAGCATAGTGAGAATACCCATTGGCGTGGCGGGTACATGGCATGACAGTCCGAGCGCCATGCGCCCGACATTCTCTGGATGAAAGCCATCCACGTCCTTGGCAGGATTGATGGCGAGCAGAATCACCTCATCGCGGATGTGAACAGGCAAAGGAAGCTGGACGATGTATCCATCCACTTCATCATCCTGATTGAGTCGCTCGATTTCGAGCAGCAATTCCGTTTCGGAAATGGATTCCGGAAAGCTGAGCAGCGTGGATCGGAAGCCGACCTGTTCGCAGGCCTTGACCTTGGCATTGACGTAGGTGAGGCTCGCGCCGTTTTCCCCAACAATCACAGCTACCAAGTGCGGAATGCGCAGGCCTTGATCCATTCGGGATGAAACTTCCGCTGCCAACTCTCCGCGGATGGTCTGGCTCAGTGCAATGCCGTCCAATAGGGTCATGGGTGCAAGATAACAGGTATTTCAATCAGCCTCATTCCGGTGAAGACATTACGGCTCATCCTCTTTCCTGAAAATATTGCCGATGCCCTTACCGATCTTCTGAATCGTTTCAATACTCCGCGTGAGCGGTTCGGATGAAACATCCTCGTAGGATTCGGAGATGTGGTTGAGTTCGAATTGCGGCGGATAAATCACCAAACGGTTATTGTCCGCAAAGTGCTTTTCCATTTTTCCGGGCAGGCCATCCAGTTGATTGATAAAAGAGGCTGATCCCCTTCTCGCGGAAACGAGTACAAAGAGATCATCATTGCCAACCGTTCTGGCCAAGACCATGAAATCTTCCCAGTCTTCAAAAGGCAGGAACGAGGTCTTTGCTGCGGACTTCATGCGTTTGAGAGCAGCTGCAATACCCTTCTCAGTAGCTGGAGATACACAAAACAAAAGAGGAATGCTGAGTTCCTGTGCCAACTTGCTCATCTTGCTGAGCCAGAGTTCAAATCCGTTCTCCCGCTCTGCCAATGGAGGAGCCACCACCACAATGCGTTTGTGGGTCACAATCGGCCGACCGAAGTGCCCGACGATAATCGTTTTATCCGTGGTGTTGAGGATGCTGTCCATCTTATCGCCCACGATGCGGTCCAGCACATTCGACTTCTGCGCCCATCCGACGATCACGATATCGGCCATGATTTCGCGGGATATGCGGCTGATTCCGCCGGCCACATTGTGATCAATAGTCGTAATCACATCCACCGGCGAGTCGGATGCAGAAGCCTGGCGCACAAATTCCTGCAGCTTATTGCGGGCCTTTACAATGTTGATCTCGGCTTCTTCATTGTTGGATACGACGGAGAGAATGGAAACCGGATGAGGGGATTTCTTCTCACGGATCAGAAGCGTGAACTCCAGCAGTTTTTCGATGTGCCCGACGTTGGCCACGGGAAGCAGGATGTGCTCGTTTTCCGGATCATTATGCATTGCTGTAATGGGCGTATCATCATCCAGCAGTACCAGCTTCCGCGAGGCTCTTTCCGTGGCAAAAGAGGCCACGATGCAGGTCACGAGGATGAGCAGAATCGTTCCGTTCAGAATGTTTTCATCCAGAATTTCCGCCTTATAACCCACGAGGATTACAGCGAGTGTGGCCGCAGCATGTGCGCTGCTCAAACCAAAGATCAGTTGCCTTTGCAGTGCCGAATAACGGAAAATCAATTGCGTAAAAAACGCTGCGATCCATTTGCTGCAAAGGGCCACTGTGGTGAGCGTTCCGGCTACTATCCACGCGCCTGTGCCGCTCATGATTACACTTACATCCACGATCATTCCCACGCTGATGAGGAAGAATGGAATGAACAATGAGTTGCCCATGAATTCGATGCGATTCATGAGCGCGGATGAATGCGGAATGAGCTTGTTGAGCGTCAGTCCGGCTACGAATGCGCCGATAATCGCCTCCACTCCTGCTGCCTCCGCGAGAAATGCAGCGAAGAAGACCACGGACAATACGAAGATGTAATGCGAATGCTTCTCACTTTCCAGCTTGCGGAAAAACCATTTGGCGATGCGCGGAATGATGAGGAACATGATCAGTGAGAACACCGCGAGAGACCCGCCCAGCCTGATCCAGAAGTCGGTGTTCAGATTGCCTTCTGAATTGCCCATGATCACTGCGAGAATAATCAGCACTGCGGTATCGGTGAGTATCGTACCGCCCACTGCCACAGCCACCGCCTGATTTTTCGAAATACCCAGTTTGCTTACGATGGGATAGGCCACCAACGTGTGGGTGGCAAACATGCTCGCCGTGAGCATGCTCGCGTTGACGTCGTATCCGAGGAAATAATAGCATACCGGGTAGCCGATGGACAGCGGGAAAATAAATGTGAGCAGTCCGAATACGAGGCTCTTGTTGCGATAGAGTCTGAACTCATTCATATCGAGTTCGAGCCCCGCTATGAACATGATGTACAGCAATCCGATGGTGGAAAACAGATCCACTGCTGAGTTGCGTTCGAGCAATCCGAGGCCGTGCGGACCGATAATTACCCCTGAGATAATCAGTCCGATGATCCCGGGAATGCGGAGCTTGCGGAGAAGGATTGGCGAAAGAAGAATGATGAACAAGATCAGCGAGAACACAAGCACGGAGTTTTGAAGCGGAAGGTCGAACTCGTGGATCAGGTGTTGAAATGCGTCTCTCATTCGTTTCAGTATTAAGCAGCGTCGTAAGTGGCGAAAATAGCAATACTCTTCTAAGCTTATCAATCAAGGCTTTTATGTGTTGTGTGACAGATGTTCCAGACTAAGGCTGTACATTGGATTCACCTTTGCCGCCATGGAACTCACCGCCCTTGATTTTTTCGGCTTCGCAGCATCGATTGCTATTGGCGTATCCCTCGGACTCATTGGAGGTGGCGGCAGTATTCTCACCGTGCCTGTGCTCGTGTATCTCTTTGCAATAGAGCCGGTGCTCGCCACTGCGTACTCGCTCTTCATCGTCGGACTCACCTCTGCGGTCGGATCAGTACAGTATTTCCGCAATGGACTGGTCAATGTGCGCACTGCAATCGTATTCGGTATACCATCCATTATCGCTGTATTTCTTACCCGCGCGTATATCGTTCCTGCGATTCCAAAGGATGTATTCGCCATCGGAGATTTCATGGTAAGCAAAGGCATGCTCATGATGGTGCTATTCGCGGTGCTGATGATTGCCGCATCGTGGAGCATGATTAAAAAGAGTCCGCCGGCAAAGCCGGGCTCAGCCAATGAATCTGCCACACCGCAGCAATTCAACTACCCGTTGATTCTTGCAGAAGGCGCGGTAGTGGGCGTGCTCACCGGACTGGTAGGCGCAGGCGGAGGTTTTCTGATTATACCGGCACTCGTGGTGTTGAGTAAACTGCCCATGAAAGAAGCGGTGGGCACCTCGCTGGTGATTATCGCACTGAAATCACTCATCGGATTCTTTGGAGAAGGTGGTGAAACCGTAATCGACTGGAAATTCCTGATGCTCATATCCGCCTTTGCCATTGTGGGGATATTCATCGGCTCTGCACTCGCCAGGCGCATTGACGGCGCGAAGCTCAAGCCTGCATTCGGTTGGTTTGTGCTGGTGATGGGGATTTATATCATTCTTCAGCAAACCGTATTTTCATAAAAAACCTTACTGTGACACATGTCGCAGTGTGCGCAGCACAGATAGGTCCACCTTTGCTCAAACAAAAAAATTAATGGACAACAATTCATTTGCCATGCCACGGATCGGAGACAAGGCGCCCGATTTCAAAGCACTCACTACCACTGGAGAAATTCAGTTCTCTGATTACAACAAAGACAGTTGGGTAATTCTGTTTTCACACCCAGCGGATTTCACGCCGGTGTGCACCACAGAGATGAGCGGCTTCGCGACCGAAGGCGACTTCTGGAAGAAGAATAACACGAAGCTCATGGGACTGAGCATCGACAGCATCCACGCCCATATTGCCTGGGTGAATGCCGTGCAGGAAAAGACAGGTGTACTATTTGACTTTCCGATCATTGCCGATCTGGATATGCGCATCGCCAAGCTCTACGGCATGCTTCAGCCGGGCGAAAGTGAAACTGCAGCCGTGCGCGCCGTATTCTTCATTGACCCCACCGGCAAAATCCGCCTCATTATGTACTATCCGCTGAACGTCGGAAGGAACATGGAAGAGATCAAGCGCGTATTGCTGGCGCTTCAGACCTCCGACGAGCATAAGGTGGCCATGCCGCTGAACTGGAAACCGGGCGACAAAGTGATTGTACCTGCTCCGAAAACACTCGAAGCGCTGGAGGAAAGAAAGAAGAGCAACCTCGAAATGGTGGATTGGTACCTTGCAAAAAAGTCACTCTGACGTGACGATAGTTACAGAACTCACATCCACAAACAAGCCATCTTTGCACCCACAATGACACACACAACCATGAATATTGAACAAATCTATACCGGCTGCCTCGCGCAGGGTGCCTACTACATCACCTCTGAAGGAGAAGCAGTCATCATTGATCCGCTTCGCGAAATCCAGCCGTACATCGAGCGTTTGACCCGCGACGGAGTAAAACTGAAGTACATCTTCGAAACCCACTTCCATGCGGACTTTGTATCCGGTCACCTCGACCTCAGCAAGGCGACCGGTGCTCCAATTGTATACGGACCCAATGCCAAGTGCGAATTCGATGCGATCATCGCGGAAGATGGTCAGGTATTCCAGGTTGGAAAACTGCGCATCAAAGTGCTGCATACTCCCGGTCACACCATGGAAAGCACCACTTACCTGCTGATTGACGAAAATGGTAAGGACCACGCCATCTTCTCCGGAGACACCCTGTTTCTGGGAGATGTGGGACGTCCGGACCTCGCGCAGAAAGCAGCAGACATGACGCAGGAACAGCTGGCAGGAATGCTCTATGACAGTCTGAACACGAAGATCATGCCCTTGGCAGATGACGTGATTGTCTATCCTGCCCATGGTGCCGGAAGTGCGTGTGGCAAGAACATGATGAAGGAAACCGTGGATACCCTCGGCAACCAGAAGAAAATGAATTATGCGCTGAACCAGCCGAACAAAGAGGCCTTCATCGCAGCGGTGACCGAAGGACTCACCCCTCCTCCCGCCTATTTCGGAGCCAACGTGGCGATGAACAAGAAAGGATACGAAAGCGTTGAAACGGTGGTGAACCGCGGGATGACCGCCCTCGCACCAGAAGAGTTCGAAACCGCTGCGGAGAGCACCGGTGCGATTATTCTCGACACCCGTTCAGCTGCTGAGTTCTGCAAAGGATATGTGCCGCAGTCGGTGAACATCGGACTCGCAGGAGACTTTGCACCGTGGGTAGGCGCGCTGATCGCCGATGTGAAGCAGCCCATTCTGCTCGTAACTGATGAGGGCAAGGAGGAAGAAGCAGTGATCCGTTTGAGCCGCGTGGGATTTGACAATGTACTCGGTCACCTGAAGGGCGGTTTCGCGAACTGGAAGAACTCAGGCAAGGAAATCGACACGGTGAACCGCATCACCGCCGCAGAATTTGCATCACAGTTCAAGCCGGGTGAATCCATGGTGATTGACGTGCGCAAGGAGAGCGAGTATTCCGCGGAACATGTGGAAGACGCTTACAGCAAGCCACTCGCCTACCTCAATGACTGGATCCGCGACATTGATCCGAAGGCCCATTTCTTCATGCATTGTGCGGGCGGATACCGCAGCATGATTGCAGCCAGCATTCTTCAGGCGCGCGGATACCGCAATTTCACTGAAGTAGAAGGCGGCTTCAAGGCCATCGCGGAAACTGCAGTGCCAAAGACTGACTTTGTATGCCAGTCGAAGGTGATGAAAGCATAACACAACGTGCCGAAAGGCATCACATATCAGGTAAAGGGAGTAGCATTACTCCCTTTATTTTTTCAACCTTGCTCCTTGTGTGACAAATGGCACTGATAGCCGTCAGCACAAAAGCGTAACCTTGTAGTATCAATATTTCCAACTGATGAAATTCAACCTCTTCATTCCGCTATTCCTTCTGGGAATTATCATGGCTGCCGCATCTGGCTGCAAAGACCAGTCGTCTGCGGTAAATGCAGCCAATTATTCAAATGCATTCCTGGTGGATGTGCGCACCCCGGAAGAATTTGCAGCAGGCAGTGCCACCGGCGCAGTGAATATTCCCGTGGACGAAGTAGCCTCCCGGATTGAGGAATTCAAGGGGAAAGAAGCCGTGGTTGTCTTCTGTCGCAGTGGCAACCGGAGTGCACAGGCCCTTGAAATTCTGAACAGCAACGGAATTACCAATGTCACCAACGGCGGAACCTGGCAGCAAGTGCAGGCTGTCGTGGAATCACGCTCATCAGACGCCAGCCACTAACATCGCATCACGTATGACACCATTGAAAGTGCTTATCCCCACCGACTTCTCCGTGCAGGCAGAGTATGCGTGGATTCTGGTCAGCAAACTGGCCAAAAAACTCCCCATGGAAGTCCATTTCCTGCATGTGCTCAATATGCCGGAAACAGTGACGCTGAGCGAGGACGGCAAGGTAGAGACCTGCGGCGAAATTGACGTCCGCTTCGTAGAAAGCCAGAAAGCTATTGCCGAGCGCAAACTCGACGAAACCCGCCACATGGCCGGAACAGAAGTGCGCACCCACCTTCGTTTTGGAAAAGCCACTGACACTATTCTTTCGTTTGCTGAATCCCAAAGCTTCGACCTGATCGCTATGGGCACCAAGGGCTCATGGGGCGTGAAGGAAAAACTCTCCGGCTCTGAAACGCAGATGGTGGCGCGCAAATCCCGCATACCGGTGCTTTCGCTGATGTGCGACCGCTCGGACCTTGAGATCAATAACCTCTTACTCGTGCATGATTTCACCGATCCGAATCCACAGGAAATGGCGCTCCTGCGCAACGTGAAAGAGGCATTCCAACCTGTGCTGCACCTGCTGCAAATTCAGAAGCAGCCTGGGGAAGAGCAGACTGCAAAAATTGAATCCGCCATGAGCCGCTTTGCCTCTATCCATCAGCTGGGCGAAGTGGAGAAACATATTCTTCAGGATAACGACGTTGAAAACGGCGTCATTCACTTCAATCAGATGCACGATATGGATCTGATTTGCATGGGCACACACGGCAAAGGAGGCTTACTGCATTCCAGCGCAACCGAAAAGCTCATCAACCATATGTTTAAACCCATTATTTCATTTCACCTCAACTGATTCCGAGTATGAAAGATTTTCTCCTTCAACCCTGGCCATGGTGGCTGTCCGGACTGGTGATTTCCGCGATCATGTTCCTGATGCTGTACTTCGGTAAGTCGTTCGGATTCTCATCCAACCTCAGAACGATCTGCGCAGCCGCAGGTGCAGGTAAAAAAGTGTCCTTCTTTGATTTCAACTGGCGCAGCCAAATATGGAATCTGGTATTCCTCGTAGGAGCCATTACCGGAGGCTTCATTGCGAAGCAGTTTCTGAGCACCGATGCGCCTGTGGCCATTTCACAGAGCACCATCGATGACCTGAGTGAATATGGTTTTTCCGCTCCCGAATCTGCGCAGCCAGAAGAACTGTATAGTGTCGAGTCAGCCTTCAGCCTGAAAGGATTTTTCATTCTCGCACTCGGCGGACTCATGGTGGGATTTGGTTCGCGCTATGCGGGCGGCTGCACATCGGGGCACGCCATCAGCGGACTTTCTGATCTTCAGATTCCATCGCTCATTGCAGTAGTCGGGTTCTTTATGGGCGGACTGGCAATGACACACCTCCTCTTTCCACTCATCTTCTAATTCACCGACCATGAAATTCACCCGCTTCTTTCTCGTCGGCATCGTATTCGGCATCGTAATGGCCAAATCAGAAGCCATGTCGTGGTATCGCATTCAGGAAATGTTCCGCTTTCAGGCGTTCCACATGTACGGCATCATCGGCACTGCAGTCACACTCGGTGTAATTGGTGTAGCCCTGATTAAAAAATTCCAGCTGCGCGACTACGCAGGCAATCAGGTCATGTTCTTCCCAAAGGAAAAATCCATCGTGCGCTACCTCGCAGGCGGAACCATCTTCGGGCTGGGCTGGGCGCTCAGCGGTGCATGTCCCGGTCCGATGGTCGTGAATATCGGCTACGGCTACCTCACGATGACGATAGTCTTCTTCTTTGCCATTGTGGGCACCTTCCTGTATGGCGTGATCAAGGACAAATTACCCCATTGATAACGTGTCATGAATCAGTCTGAAAAAGATCCCGTTCAGGAAAACCTCCTGATCGCCATCCAGCGATTGAACAGGCTCGTGCTGGTGCTTCTTCTCACGGTTATGCTGATGCCGCTGGCGTTCAGCTACAAGGAAGAAATCCTTGCGCTGTTCGAAAAAGAACAACCTTCACCGCTGCCTGAAAAGGTAGAAGAGCCTGCACCGGATCCGAATGCCGGATTCTGGAAAGCTCCCGATCCGCAGGGGCTTGCTGCAGGTCCTGACAAAGAACTCGTACTCTATGGTCAGGATTTAATTGCCCACACGGCCAAATATCTCGGGCCATCCGGCTCAGTCGCTCAAATCAGCAACGGACTCAACTGCCAGAATTGTCACCTCGACGCAGGCACACGGGTGTATGGAAATAATTACGGATCTGTAGCTTCTACCTATCCCAAGTTCAGGGCGCGCAGCGGAGCCGAAGAGGATATTTTCAAGCGGGTCAATGACTGCTTCGAACGCAGTCTGAACGGCTCACCGCTCGCCGAAGACAGCCGTGAAATGCAGGCGATCAAAGCGTACATCACCTTCCTCGGCACCAATGTCCAGAAGGGCAAAAAGGCAGAGGGCTCGGGCCTGAAGGACCTTGCGTTTCTGGATCGTCCGGCAGATCCGTTGAAAGGAAAGGAAGTATATACCGCCAAATGCCAAAGCTGCCACCAACAGAATGGTGAAGGAACACTTCGTCCGGACGGCACCGAATACATCTATCCTCCGCTGTGGGGACAATACAGCTACAAC
>JBKDGH010000108.1:0-7275 GCA_046336655.1 Flavobacteriales bacterium
GGGGCAGCTTCGGACCCCTGTCGGGCGGGAGAACTTGAAGTGCTGCCCCACCCGGGCCCTGCCGGTCCGGGAAGAGCGTGCCCCGGGACGTACCCAACCCCTTCAACTTCAACCCGAAATGGAGGTAATTTATACTCTTGAACTTCCGGTATGCCGCCACTGAAAAGAGCCCACCACCGCTGGTGCTGAAGTTTCCCTGCTCAAACCTCTCCTCGAGCCCTGAACCAAACTCCGTTATACCGTACCCCCCTTTAAACTCGCCATAGGTAAAGCCCTCAGAAGCGTCGTCAGCATCAGTTGTACCTGAGGAATCCTGAGCCTGAGCTGAAATGCCGATCAACACGATCAACAAGAAATGAAGCAGTTTCTTATTCATTTTATTTCTGTTATTTTAGATTTATCCTTATTATCCCGGTTTATACGACTGGCTTTACGCATGAGACTCATTTCCCCTCAGAAAACCACCTTTATCGCACTTTCCATGTGCGAAAATGCGGTCATCCTACTTAGACAGTCAAAGAAGATAAACAGTTGGCATCACCGGTCTATTCTGGCGATGACAAATTTCCACACCATTTGGTCTGCGATTTCTTATCTGTCGTCAAGAAATGAACCCACCTGAAATGCTGCTTTCATGGGATACCCGGGCAGCCTCCATGCCCGGATGGCCCATGCTGCATGGTCCCGGCAGAGAAGTTAACAGATTCAGACAGAGCTGACTATCTCAGCAAGTTCAGATGTCCCCGAATGATTCTCGCGGGTTGCCCGATCAGTGTATAATTGATCAGATAGCCATATATGCCATCAGGACAGAAGTATTCACCTGCCTGCCCAAACCACCCTTCATCGGGTGAGGATGATCTGAAGACCAAATCACCCCAGCGGTTGAAGATGATACACTCGTACTGCTCAAAAATACAGGGCGCAGAGACGACAAAAACATCATTGACTCCATCGAAATTCGGGGTAACTGCATTCGGAACGTAAACTGCGCAATCATCCGACGGGGAGCTGCAACTAACTACTTCCAGCGTTTTAGACAACGTATCTGATCCGCAAGACAGTGTTACTATCGCCTCTATCTCATACACGCCAGGCACAGAAAAGAGGTGAGCAGGATTCAGGAGCGTGGAGGTATTGGATACACCACTATTTTCATCACCAAAGTTCCAATTTGCTGAAACAACATCCGAATCGGACCCAATAAAAAACAGAACCGGATTTTGAACGCATGAGTCCCCGACAACCGTGATCTCTGCCTCGCACGGAAAGTCACAAAGAATGATTTCCACAGCCAGGGAGAGAGTATCCGATACACATTCAGACTGAGCGATTGCACTAACCGTATAAACACCCGGCCCGGAAAATACATGCGAAGGAGAGAACTGAGAAGAGGTGTTGTCCGGACCGCTATCCGGATCGCCGAAATTCCATTGGACAGCATTCAATTCTGAGGTATTACTGATCGTAAAAACCTGCGCGGACTGAACACAGGAATCTCCGGCGAGAGAAATGGTAAACTCAGGACTTTGCGCCGGAGTCAGGTGAATCCATTGCGGCAGACAGAAGAAAGGTGTCACCTCGGGAGGTAATGCGGTAATCGGACCTACCGGAAAACCGGTATCCGGGTTTTCGATCCGATAGAGTGTACTGCCAACCACGCAGTATAAATTACCGTCAGGACCAAGCTGAACAGCGGCGTGCTGATCCACTTGATTTCCGAGAGGCACTTGTGCTGCAGAAGCCGCAATCGTTGCCGGATCATTGGAGGTCAGGTCGAATTGGTAGAGCGAAAAATTCGCCCCTGCGTAAAGGTAATTGCCGTCAAAGGTGAATTCAAAATACTGCAGCACGTCTCCGGTGACCAGGAAAGGGACATTCACCGGATTGCTGATTTCCCCGGTTGCTGAATTAAAATCGTAGAGCATAAAGCCCAGTATTTCCCCCAGATTGGGATCCACAATTCCTGTACAAGCCAAGCGGGTGCCCTGATAATTCATTTTCCCGGTGCCATTGATATGCATAGGACTTATGACGGGATTGGGATTCACTCCCGCAGATGTCACCTCAAATGCAGCCAGACTCGGATTAACTTGGTCCGAGCCGTTGGTCAGCACCCAATAGCCATCTCCTGTGTTGTTCGGATAGGCCAGGAGAAGTTCCGTTTCATTGTCGTACAAAGGAATTCCCTTCTGATCCGGATCCACATCACCGAGTCCATTATCGAGTGACATATCCACCACGGAATAGGTTACTCCGCTGCATCCCTCCTCATAATCGTCTATACAAAAGACATAATACGCCGTGCAGGACCCCGGAACAGGGAAGATGACCGCCGCATTATAGGCTGAAAGCACGTCGCTTCCTCCGAGTTCAGATCCATTGGGCATCGGCTGATTGAGGGCATTCCAGACAGTGACACCATCCGTGTAGAACAAAAGCTCACCAGAGTTTCGGTCGGCGATCGATGCGGTGCCCTCAATCTGTTCCCCTGTGATGAATGGCGGCAGAACCGTAGGTAATGCCGTACCGGTGGGAAATCCGGGAGGGTCGGTATTGAAATCAATGGCCGAGTTAAATCCAAAGCGCCATTGGTTATTCTGCAACTGAGCGCGGGCATCAGAGAACCATGTCACGAAGAGCAAGAGCAACCATAATGTCCCGTTTCTCATATCAATCCAAAATAATGCGGCTGGATATCTGATCCCGTTCAGACATCCGTGTAGACTCGCGCATGATTGTTAAGGTTGCTTATCTGATATAAACGCCATTCCTCCCTGTCACACGAAGCGCTCAACAGGCAACAAAGGAAGTTGTTCGGCTGATCTGTCCGCCACCTTACCGCGGATAAGAAAATGAGCAAGAGCACGGGAAATGACGGGGAGGCTGCAGTTCCCGGTCAGAAGGATGCACCGATCATACGGGAAAGAACAGAACGGATTAACTGTTTAAACCCGGATTGTGGCGGGTGGCCCTTACAGACAATCCCCGATGGGATTTCCATCACTATATTTAGGGATATCGGAGCATGAAACAAAAACGTAATTTTCGCCGCAAATACTGTTCATACAATGCGCCTCATCATTCTTTTTTTCCTGACTCTTCAGGCCACATTCAGCCTGGCTCAAATGAACCTCGAATGGGAAGTTAACACAGGACTCTATGCTGCCCACTCCACGAGAATGCTGGAAGACTCCGAAGGGAATCTGCTGGTTGTGAAGATCAATACGAGCAATGGATTTAGCAATATATCCGGGCTGCTGCAGAAATACTCTCCGGATGGCAATCTTATTTGGGAGTTCGGAGAGCTGGACGTATTTGACGGACAAAACAGCTTTTACTTTGATTTTGCGCTGGACTCTCAGGACAATATCTACCTCGCCGGCTCTCAGTTTCCCAATACCGCTCAGTATCAGAAGACGGAAATCATTAAAGTATCTCCGGATGGCGCAGAGCTCTGGAGGGAGGATTTCACCGTGTTGCTGAACTGGTCAGAAGCCATTGAGCAGATCGAGATTACCACTGACGACCGGATCTTCTTGATTGCGCGGTTGTACAATCCGGATATCGATACGCTTTCACCTGCGTTCATCGAGATGGATACAGAGGGAAACACCGTTACAATGATCATGGACACTGATTTTGAAATCGGTTACAGTGAGCTCAAGCTGGGCACAGACAATTCGATTTATGCCATCAGTGATGACAGAATTCAAAAACTTGAGACAACCGGAGACATCACCTGGTCCGTAGATTTTCCTGCAAGCAACATGGATTATTATTTCAGCAGGACGAACCAGAATAATGCGGTGGTCTTCGGCTCAAATGAAATGATATTCCTACATACGATTTCGAATTTCTCCGGACCCTGCCTGGGACTCGCGATTTCCCGTGTCAGTTACTCAGGTGAATTGCTTTCTCACGAAATCATCAATCCGTTCACAAACCATCCGGATTTACTTCAGGTTGAACCTACGCATGTGTTTCAGGCGCCGAATGGTGACATCTATGCCAGCGGGATTTTTTTATACGGAGAAATGGGAGGGCCGTCAATTGCACCCGATCCCGTTCAGTCGGCTACCGAGACCGTTTTTGGCGGCAAAGGAGGAGAAGCGTTCTACATGGAATTTGTGATAAAGTTGACCGCCGAGCTTGACCTCGTATGGAAGGTCGAAAACGACTTCTTCCCTAATTCGTCGGAAACCAGTCGTCCGGTAGGGGGCTTTTTCCTGGGCGACAACTTCGTGCATGCAACTTCCTCGTTGGAAGAAACGAGCCGTCAACTCTACTTTACAGAGCTCAATCCTGCAAATGGCGCTGTGAATTGGGACTACACCCAAAGCACTTCTGAGATCTTCAACGATTACCGCCCTTCTTCCCTGTTCGTAAGTGCGGACGATGCGATTTATTGTCTCGGCAGGGGCGAGTTATACGTCGACAACCAAATGCAGAATCAGAATGAATACCTGATAAAATACACGTCGGAATTCACTCAAAACCTGGCAGAAGCTTCCACCCTTTCTGCCTCCGTGTACCCGAATCCCGCGCAATCGTATGCAATGATCACTTCGGCTGTAACTGACAATTTCCTCCGGCTCATGGACATGAACGGCGCACTGGTCATCCAGACCCGGTTTTTCTCCCACAAGTACTTCTTGTCGGTGGAAGCCATTCCTGCGGGAGTGTATCATGTCGAGTTGAACGGGAAATCCTCGCGACTGGTCATTGTGAAATAAGGCAACACAAGCGTATTCCATACTCCCCTATTTGTGTCGCGTGCATTCCGTCATGGAATCGCGACACACCAGCATACAGGCACACTATCACACTAGTGCGTCGATTTTTTAATTCATTTAGCATTATACGACAAGCGGTTGTCCGGTGTGCGTCCAGTGAAATGGCGCAGCTCTTTCACTATTGTAGGTCTTAACATATAGCATCAATTGGTCAATGAGTTGTTGTTTGGACTTCCAAACGCCTCCCTTAAGCACGTCTTTGCTTAGGATGTTAAACCATATTTCGATTTGATTGAGCCAAGAGGAATAAGTGGGTGTGTAATGAAGGTGAACTCGCTTCGTTTTTGCAACCCAGGCTTTTACTGATGAATGCTTGTGAACAGCAAGATTGTCGAGTATTACGTGAAGTTGCTTGCCTGGATTTTTACGGTGTAATGATTTCAGGAAAGCCAGAAAATTCTTGGCATTGTTGCGTTCAACTGTCTTGGCAGTAATTTCTCCACTATGTACTGCAAGTGCTGCCATGAGTGCCACAGTGCCATTTCTCTTGTAAGTTGAAGTTAGTCTTCTCGGTGAGCCTGAACGGAGTGGCAACTCGGGCTGCGAGCGATCAAGCGCCTGAATCTGCGTCTTTTCATCCACGCTTAATACAAGAGCGTTTTCCGGCGGATTCATGTATAAGCCGATGATGTCTATCATTTTCTGTTCAAACTCAGGATCTGTGCTCTTCCCGCACCAATACTCGGTTTTATGGGGTTTCAAATCAGCCTCTCTCAGAATATGATTCACCGTGCTTTGACTCATCCCAGTTGCCTGAGCAATACGTCGTTCACTCCAGTTTGTATACCCCTTTCCATGTTTGCTGGTGGCCAGATTAATAACCTTGGCTTTTTGAGTCGCGGTGATGACTGGAGGCTTGCCACTTCGAGGAAGATCTCTCAAGCCATCCATTCCCTTTTTTGAGAAGCGACCTCGCCATTTACTGATGATAACCTCGCTTACACCTAACTCTGCTTGAGTCTCAGCGAAACTCAAACCTCGATGCCACAACAGAATTATCTTACTTCGAAGAACCATTCTACTCTCCGCAGTGGTGCTGCGAGCAATAGTCTGAAGCTCTGTAAGAACCTCTTTGCTGATTTCAATAGAAGTACGTTTTGCCATGAGGTAAATATACTAAATCTATTAATAAATCAAAATACTAAAACATCCTAGCTCAAAACGTTTTGGACAGGTGTGGTTTCTCATATCAATCTAAAACAAAGCGGCTGGATGTATCATTCCATGCAAACAACCGGGTAGACTTGCCTATGTTCATTCCGGTTGCTCACCGGATTTAAACGCCATGTTGGTTAGTCATCCAGTCGTGTCCGATCATCTGATTCAAGATTTTAACCCAGATTATGCAGTCGGGTAATCTGCACTGCGCAGTAAGAAATGGTCTTCATAAAGCGGAGGCATTGCTCAGCCGTGACCCAACAGGCAATGCCCGACCATGTTATCAGAAGACATCATTACCCTGCGTTCTCCATCGCCTCAAGACGAGGAGGAATAAGCCGATACACTACGGGAGTTACGATGCGGGATAACAAGGTACTGGATACCAATCCTCCAATAAGCACGATGGCCAGCGGAGCAATCAGAGGATTGGTGCTGATGGCAATGGGGATCAAACCTCCGATGGCCGTTAGCGAGGTCAGGATGATCGGAAGAAAACGAACTTCACCTGCCTCCCTGATGGCATCGTCCAGACTCTTACCCTGCACCCTTAATTGATTGGTAAAGTCTACCAGCAGGATGGAGTTCTTTACTTCAATGCCCGCAAGCGCAATAAGACCTATGATGGCCACAAAGGAGAGGGAATTACCCGTGATCCACAAGGCCAGAAGCGCACCCACCATACCGAGCGGTATAACGGAAAGCACAATGAGTGTCGATTTAAACGTCTTGAACTCAAGAATCAAAACAGCAATGAATGAAAAAACCGTAAGCAGGATAATAGTTCCAAATCCTCCAAAGCTCTCCTGTCGTGATTCGTACTCACCCCCCATTTGATATGTATATCCTTCTGGTAAGTTCATATGCTCCATGTGTGCCATGACATCGTCAATCACATCGTCCGCCAACCTTCCCTTGTCAACAAATGCACTTACACTTACGGTTCGGTTCTTATCATAGTGGTTAATAGTCACCGGAGAAGCCTCCATTTCGATGGTTGCTACCTGAGAAAGCGGATATGCCATACCTTGAGTACTATTCACATACAAGTCATCGAAGACATCCAATTTAGGTTGATCACCGTGAGGTGTGGTGAGGAGAATGCTGACATCCTCTCCATCTGAATCCGTATAGGTACCCAACTCCAGACCGGCCACCGCCAACCGCACAGTCCTGTCAATATTGACCGTAGGGATACCCAGTGCACTGGCCTTGGAGCGATCGATATCCACGTGGATATCGGTCTGCAGGTGGCTCACTGGAGTGTTGACATCGATAGTTCCCTCGGTGTTCCTGCGTAACGACTCTACACGCGAGGCAC
>JBKDGH010000109.1:0-44752 GCA_046336655.1 Flavobacteriales bacterium
GAATAGTACAGCTTCTCTATTTCAGATACTTTCGGAATCATACCAGGTAAGGTTTAATCAAGCGATTGGTTGGCATTCGCCGCCCGTTCCAACAAATCTTCGTACTGCTCAGGCGTAATGTCATTGTAAAAATAAAACACAGGGTTCACTTTTTCACCGTTCTTAATCACTTCGTAATGCAAATGAGGTCCGGTGGACGTTCCGCTGTTTCCCACGTAACCGATGACCTGTCCGCGCTTCACCTTTTCTCCGGGACGCACGAGCACTCTGCTGAGGTGGGCGTATAGGGTTTCAAATCCGAAGCCGTGTTTGAGCATTACGTGGTGACCATAACCGCTCAGCTTGTCATCGATGCTCTGCACCACCCCATCGCCGGTGGCATAGACCTCGGCGCCGATATCTGCAGTGAAATCAAGACCTGTGTGCATTTTCGCAATCTTGTAAATCGGGTGAATACGCATTCCAAAGCCCGATGCAATGCGCTTGAGGTCTTTGTTGGATACCGGCTGAATGGCGGGAATGGACTGAAGCATTTCATCCTTGTCGCGCGCCAAGTCAAATACTTCTTCGTACGACTTGCTCTGCGCCACAAGCATACGCTGGAGGCGGCCGATGCGTTTTTTTGTTTCAATAATACCCTCGCTGCTTTCAAAACCTTTCAAAGAGCGGTAGCGATCACTGCCCCCGATTCCGCCCTTGCGGAGATGTTCGGGATAAGGGTCACTGCCGAATATGCTACGGTACACATTGTCATCCTTTTCGCGAAGGTCCATGGCAAATGCCTCAAGGGTATCAATGTCATTGTTCAGGCTGGCGATCTGGCCCTTCAGAAACCGGATTTCGCGTTCCAGACGCACGGTTTCCGGGTCTTTGAAAAACGAGGCATACAATACCACACCGATCCCGCCAATTACCGCTCCGGCAAAGAGGTAGCGAAGTCCCTGAACGAGATAATCGCGTATGGAATAGCTGATCCGCTCAAAATTGAGGGTCGAGGGATTGAATTTATACTTCAGCCTTGCCATACGAAGAGGCCAAATTTAACCGACTTTGGAAGTGTCCAACCGGATTAGCTTTGCAATCCAAAAAAATCCAGTCACATGAGCGTGCTTACCGCGCAACAGATAAGGAAGACCTTCCTGGACTTCTTCGCTTCAAAAGGACACCACATTGTGCCATCTGCGCCGATGGTAGTGAAGGACGACCCCACCCTGATGTTCACCAATGCAGGGATGAACCAGTTCAAGGATTTGTTCCTCGGCAATAGCGCCATTCAATATCCCCGTATCGCGAACACGCAGAAATGCCTTCGCGTGAGCGGTAAGCACAACGACCTGGAAGAGGTAGGAGTGGATACCTACCACCATACCATGTTCGAAATGCTCGGCAACTGGTCATTCGGTAATTACTTCAAAGAAGAAGCGCTGGGCTGGGCCTGGGAACTTCTCACCGAGGTCTACAAGGTCCCGAAGGACAGGCTCTATGTGACCGTTTTCGAAGGAGATGCCTCGGAGAATCTCGAATTTGACCAAGAGGCGTGGGACATTTGGAAGAAATACATCGCTGAGGACAGGATTCTGCGGGGAAATAAAAAGGACAATTTCTGGGAAATGGGTGAAACCGGACCTTGCGGCCCTTGCTCTGAGATTCACGTGGATATTCGTCCGGACAGCGAGCGCCAGAAAATTGACGGCAAGACCCTCGTCAATGAAAGTCACCCCCAGGTGATTGAAATCTGGAACAATGTATTCATGCAGTTCAACCGCAAGGCAGATGGCTCGCTCGAGCCACTTCCTGCCAAACACGTGGATACCGGAATGGGCTTCGAGCGCTTGTGCATGGTGCTTCAGGGCAAGCTGTCCAATTACGATACCGACGTATTTACCCCGCTGATCAGCCGCATTGAGGAGTTGTCCGGTGTGCGCTACGAAGGCACCGATGAGAAACGCGACATCGCTATGCGCGTAATCGCCGACCACGTGCGGGCAGTGTCTTTTGCCATTGCAGACGGCCAGCTGCCATCCAGCGGCGGTGCGGGATATGTGATCCGCCGTATCCTGCGCAGGGCAGTGCGCTATGGCTACAGCTTCCTCGGGAGAAAAGAGCCATTCATCTTCTTACTCACCGAAGTCCTGGCAACTGAAATGGGCGATGCATTTCCGGAATTGACCAAGTCGCTGCAACTCATCAGCCGCGTAATCCGGGAAGAAGAAGAGAGCTTCCTGCGCACGCTTGAAAAAGGCATTGCCATGCTCGATGAGGTAATTGCAAACACCCGCGGAGAGGTCATCGATGGCAAGACTGTCTTTGAACTGTATGACACCTTTGGATTTCCTGCTGATCTAACGGCGCTCATCGCCGGTGAGCGGAAAAAGCGCATTGACCAACTGGCGTTTGAAGCAGAACTTGAGAAGCAGAAAGAGCGCAGCCGGGCAGCCACTAAACTCGAAACCGAAGACTGGGTGGAATTGCAGCATGGAGAGCCTGTTTTTGTCGGCTATGACGAACTCGAGAGCGATGCACGCATTCTCAAGTACCGGAAGGTAAAAGCAAAGGGTAAAGAGCTCTGGCAGGTGGTGCTCGACCGCACCCCGTTCTATGCAGAAAGCGGAGGACAGGTAGGCGATCAGGGCGTGATGGAGTCAGCCAACGAAAAGATTGTCATTGAGGACTGCAAAAAGGAAAATAACCTGCTCGTTCATTTCACCGACCGTATTCCTGAAAATCCCGGCGCTTCATTCCGCGCGAAGGTGAACAGGGAGCGCCGAAAGGAAACGATGAGCAATCACAGCGCCACACACCTCCTTCACGAAGCGCTGCGTGAAGTGCTCGGCACTCATGTGGAGCAGAAAGGATCGCTGGTTCATCCCGATTACCTGCGCTTCGACTTTTCTCATTTCAGTAAAATGACGGATGAGGAGCTGGAGCGCGTGGAGATGCTCGTGAATGAGCGCATCAGAAAGAATTTTCCCCTGGAAGAACGCCGTCAGGTGCCCCTTTCTGAAGCCCGTGAATCCGGCGCGATGATGCTATTCGGAGAGAAGTACGGCAACCTCGTGCGTATGATCCGCTTCGGAAGCAGCGTAGAGCTCTGCGGAGGAACCCACGTGGCATCCACCGGAGAAATCGGCATGTTCATCATCTCATCAGAAAGCGCTGTGGCATCTGGCATACGTCGCATTGAGGCCATTACCTCTCAGGCTGCATACCGCATGGTTCGCGAGGAAATGAAAACCACGGAAGAGTTGCGTGCGCTGCTGAAGTCGAAGGATGTGGTGAAATCCGTTCAGGATCTGCTGCAGAAATCGCACGAGATGACCAAGGAAATTGAAAGCCTTCTGAAGGAAAAAGCCGGTGTATTGAAGCAAGAGCTGCGGGCGAAGTTTGAAGATGTGAACGGAGTGCAGCTCCTCGTGGCGCGCATATCCCTGGATGCAGCCTCTGTAAAGGATATTGCTTTTCAATGGCGCGGGGAAATGACCAACTTCATGGCAGTGATCGGCAGCGATACGGATGGCAAGCCGCTTATCACGTGTGTGATGTCAGACGATGTGATGAATGCACGCAATCTGAAAGCATCCCAAATTATCCGCGACCTGGCCAAGGACATTAAGGGAGGTGGCGGCGGGCAGCCATTCTTTGCCACTGCGGGAGGAAGTGACCTCAGCGGGCTCGACACTGCCCTGGCTAAAGTAAGGAGCATGCTGGCATAAAAGAAAAGACCCCGCCGATGCGGGGTCATTTCTTTCAGATATGAAACCAAAAATCTAAGCGAGTGCGGGCTCTGAAGCCTGCATGCCTTTCAGATCGTGGCCAAAGACGGGACCAACATATTCTTCGTTGTATGCGAGTGCCAGATTCAGCACATAGAACACATTGAACACGCAGACAAACACATAATCCACTGCTGATCGCTTGCCGAAACTCTGCGCGATCTCAATCAAAAGCTTGAAGCAGAAGTAGATATTGAAAACCGGAACCAGAAAGAAAGCCAAATGAGAAACCGGGCGACCTACCAGACGAAGTGCAACAATCACATCCCAGACTGGAACGAATGCGGCCAGCCATGGCTGATTGGCCTTTGCAAATAGTTTGGCTTTACCTACGATTCCAATGACAAACATAAGTCCACCCAACATCAGATAGTGCGGGTTCTCTTCCCAGACTTTTTGAAAAAATGCAGCAGTTTCCATGGCGATTGAATTTTATATATACGAATTTTTCAGTTTCTGATAGGTAGACGAACCCAATTCCTTTTGGTTGCCCGAAACACTACCAAATTCATGCCTCAAATTCAACAACTCGTAGTGAATAATCACGCTTTTACCGGAAAAAAGCCATAAAAAAGGCGGGCAATGCCCGCCTTCAGGATTCCATTAACTTCCGGAAAATCATTATTTCCCGTAGGTCCGTTCGCTTACCAAATTGGCATTTTCATCAAAAATCTGCCAGGTGTCCACCTTTCGGCCCATGCTGTAAACCATGTGGTATCGCTTCACGCCCTGATCATCCCACACTGTCCACACACCGTCCTTCTCCCCGTTCACATACCAGGCCTCGCCGGTAATTGCTCCGGAAGCGTTGTATTGTTTCCAGACTCCGTGTTTCTGTCCGGCTTTGTAGCTACCCACTTCTTCTTTCACGCCATTTTCCGCGTAAAAAATCACTTCGCCATCGAGGATGCCCTCCACTACCTGATGCATGCTCTTCAGAGAGCCGTCTTCGCGGTATGAAAGGAGCTCGCCCGTGTAGGGTGCGCCGCTTTCTGTAACATATCTGCCATTGCTGAGTGCAATTTCCTGTGCGTTGATTCCGGTCACGGAAAAGATCAGCACCACAGCTGCAATCCATCCAATCATCTGCTTCATGTCTTCCTGTTTTTGCGTGTTATACTGAAAATAACCCCGGGAGGTTATTCTGTGTTCACACAAATTTAATACTGAATTAACGGAAGCAATGTTAAGGATTGCATTTCAACGAAAAAACACTGAACAACAGCGTGTTGAGTATAATTAACAGGTTAAGCCAATGTTAAGGCTATCGCTCTGAAAGCGCGATCTCCAACGGCTGAATCAACGATGCCGGCTGGATGTTCATCTCGGTCCGGTCGAAGGAAACGAGACTAACAGAAAGAGTAACCGGACATGAGACCGGCTCGGAGAAAGAGAACTCTCCGTTGCGGTCCGTGAATGCCACCATACCGAGCTCGCGGATTTCGACACGGGCACCGGTGAGCTCCTCACCGGAAAGGCTGTCGATCACTTTACCGCACACATTAGCAGGCTTGACAGGATCAGATCCAAACACCTGGACAGCTCCAAATAAAGAGAGCAGTGCGAACAGGGTGACGACCAGATTTTTCATGGCCCCAAGATGTTCGCCTCAGGTTAACGGATTATCGCAGGAGTGTTAAGTCTGTGTAACGCATCAACCCGGCTTGCGGAAGGCCGATGTGCGGATTACGTTGCTCAGATTCTGGGAGCGGTCTATAGCCTGAATTTCGAAGCGGCACGTATCATTCGGCCCCGGAATAAAATAGAACGGCGTAATGACCAACTGAATCTCGCCTTCCTGTGATTTGATCTGTCCGGTCGGCTCAGCCCAGGGAATGCGGTAGTAAAAAGGAACCGCATTGGGATCCAGACAGGGGTCAATGACCAGCGGCTGCCACTCTCCGTTCTCAAGCTCATAATACTCGCAGTACAGATTATAGCGGCGGAGACAATCCGCGAAAATCCCGGTAGTATCGCTCTGGCGCAATCCGAAATCACCGTCACCGTCAGTGAATGACAATACAATTACTGCCGAATCCGGCGTGGTGCGAATGGATTTGAACTTCAGTACAGGCTCGGGGGGAAACTCCTCGCTTTTCACGCAGCCGCTGAGGATGCCAATAACTGCGGTTAGAAAAAGAAAACGCTTCATCACGTCAAATCTATGGATTTCCTTTGTGCACATGTGGGAGTTGTTTCGTGAGCGCCATATTGCCGGATTGTTTGCATCCGCAGTTTCCGACACTTTTGATGAACGCGCGCTGAGCCTGTTTCATATGCAGGCGAAACACAATTCCGTCTATGCAAAGTACCTGTCACTGCTGAACGTCACTGTTGCTTCTGTACAATCAGTCGGACAAATACCATTCCTGCCAGTGGAGGTATTTAAAAGGCATCAGGTGGTAACCGGTGCGTTTGAACCTTCGCTCCATTTCACCAGCAGCGGCACCACCGGAATGGAACACAGCACCCATTTTCTCCGCGACACCACCTTGTATACCCGCGCCTTTCTCTCCGGATTCGAACGGGTTTACGGCGCGCCGAAGGGCTGGTGCATTCTGGGGCTGCTTCCCTCCTACCTCGAGCGGTCAGGCTCGTCACTGGTGTATATGGTCAATGAGCTGATCAGCCAATCCGGTCATCCGCACAGCGGTTTTTATCTGAATGATCATGACAAGCTGGGCGACACCCTCGCGGAAAATGAGCGAGCCGGTCAGCCAACCATTCTCATCGGTGTAACCTTTGGATTGCTCGATTTCGCGGAACACGTTCACCTGCCACTCACCCACACGATACTCATCGAAACAGGCGGAATGAAGGGCCGGAGAGAAGAATTGACACGTGAGCAGGTGCATAAAAAACTCCGCCGGTCATTCGGCTCACATACCGCGATTCATAGTGAATATGGCATGACCGAATTGCTCAGTCAGGCGTATTCTGACAATGCGGGGATTTTCACCTGTCCCCCATGGATGAAGGTATTCCTGAGGGATCCCACGGACCCCTTGCTTACCCTTGCATCAGGTGGGCGCGGAGCGCTGAATATCATTGACCTGGCCAACGTGGATTCGTGCGCGTTTCTGGCTGTTTCGGATCTGGGGGAAGTTCACAGTGACGGTCGCTTTACCGTTACCGGCAGATTTGATCAGGCCGAAGTGAGGGGCTGCAGCCTGATGATTTCCTGATTTTTATCCACAAAGCAACTCACGGGTAGATTTCCAGTCTTATCATTGTGACTTCAAGCGATTATCCTCTATCCGGATATACCGTTTTGGTCGGATGCAGCCGCCTCTCCCGGTGTGCTTCGTAAGGCCAAATCATGATTTCCTAAACAAATAAAGCGGGGTTCCTGGCGGGGCCCCGCTTTATTTTAAATCACTTCAGCGACTCGGCTGGTTACTCTGATTTCAGCAGGAAGTAGTTCTTTTTCCCGCGCTGGAGAAGGACATATTTGCCCGCCACGAGGTCGGATTCAGATACCATGCGTTCAGCGGATACCTTTTCCTTATTGATGCTGATACTGTTCTCCTGAAGGGCTCTCCTGGCTTCACTATTGGAAGGAAGAAACCCCGAGCGTACAAGTACCTCTGCCACGCTTATACCAGTAGTTAATTCAGACCGTCCCATAACACCCTGAGGCACCCCTTCGAATATCTCCAGCACATCCCGCTCCGAGAGCGATTGCAATTGCTCCGGGGCAGATTGACCGAACAATATTTTGGAAGCCGCAATGGCATGCTGCAGATCTTCTGCAGAGTGAACCATGGTGGTGATTTCATCGGCCAGTGTGCGCTGAAGGATGCGCTGGCCGGGATCCTTGGCGTGTTCGGCTTCCAGTGACTCGATTTCTTCCTGTCCTTTCAAAGAAAAAATACGGATGTAATTGCTCACATCGGCATCACTTGAGTTCAGCCAGAACTGATAGAACTTATATGGAGAAGTGCGCTGCGCATCCAGCCAGATGTTTCCGCCTTCTGTCTTTCCGAACTTAGTTCCATCTGCCTTTTTAATAAGCGGAGTAGTCAGCGCAAACGCTTCCCCGCCATCCATCCGCCGGATCAATTCAGTGCCGGTGGTAATATTTCCCCACTGGTCTGAACCGCCCATCTGAAGCATCACGCCCTGATGTTTCCAGAGGTAGTAAAAATCATAGCCCTGAATGAGCTGGTAGGTGAATTCGGTGAAGCTCATTCCCTCCCGGTGTTCCCCGGTCAGGCGGTTCTTCACTGAATCCTTAGCCATCATATAATTCACCGTGAGGCGCTTGCCTACATCACGTATGAACTCGAGAAAGCCCATCTGCCTGAACCAGTCGTAATTGTTCACTATTGCGGCGGACCGGTCACCGCAATTGAAGTCGAGGAATTTCTCAAGCTGCTTTTGCTGGCAGGCCTGATTATGGCGCAGTTGTTCCTCATTAAGGAGATTGCGTTCCTGAGATTTGCCCGAAGGATCGCCGACCATGCCTGTGGCACCGCCGATCAGGGCGATGGGCTTGTGTCCGGCCCGCTGGAAATGAAGCAGCGTCATCACTTGCACAAGGTTTCCTACGCCAAGTGAGTCTGCGGTGGGATCAAACCCGATATAGCCCGTACACATGCCTTTGTTCAGCATCTCCTCCGTGCCGGGCATTGCGTCGTGCAACATCCCTCTCCATTTCAGCTCATTGAAAAAACTCATTGTCCCGCGATTTTTTTACGGCCACAAAAGTAAGGGTGCACGATTAAAGCAGATTGGACAACGACTCCATTCGAATTCCACGGGAACCCTTCAGAAGGATGCGGCGGTCGTGCAGCGGGTTTTCCTGAAGGAACTGCCGCGCCGCGTCAGTATTTCTGAACACCGGAAAAAAATCGCCCGCGGCCTCATGAAACAACTCTCCCACGCATATGCCCTCCAGATGAAGGCTTTTTGCCAACTCTGCAATGCGGCGATGTTCAGCGGGCCCCTCAGGTCCAAGCTCGCGCATATCACCGATGATGAAATAGGTTCTGAGCGAATGTCCCGATGCCAGATCGCGCAATGCATATTCCATGCTTGTAGGATTGGCATTGTAGGCATCCATGACCACCTCGTTGCGGCTCGTGCGGATCACCTGAGATCGGTTGTTGTCAGGAATATACGATGCTATAGCGTCGGCAATCTGATCCGGACTTACACCGAAATACCGGCCTATTGCCGCCGCAGTGGCGATATTCCAGAGGTTATAACTTCCTGCGAGATTCGTAGCGGTATCCACGGAATACCCGTCGTCAGTGGCAAAGCGAAACTGCAACCGCCCATTGCCTTTCAGTTCGTTAATGTGCTGTCCTCCGGAATTCAATCCGAATTCAACGACACTCATACCCTGGGTGACCTCTGCGATTTCAGGAAGTTCGCGGTTTGCGAAAATCACTTTATCGCCGCCACTAAGAAAATCATACAATTCTTTCTTTCCCTTTTTCACTCCTTCTATACCACCAAACCCTTCAAGGTGTGCTTTGCCAATATTGGTTATCACACCAAAATCGGGCTCGGTGAACTTACAATAAGAGGCAATCTCACCCTGGTGATTGGCCCCCATTTCAATCACGGCGAACGTGGTGTCGCGAGGCATAGTGAGGATGGTCAAGGGAATGCCGATGTGGTTATTCAGGTTGCCTTTGGTAGCGTGCACCTTGAATTTCTTCGCAAGCACATCCCTCGTGAGTTCCTTGGTAGTTGTCTTACCATTGCTCCCTGTAATTGCTAGCACAGGAATCCGGAAGGTGCGGCGATACTCCAGTGCCAGCGTCTGCAGTGCCTTCAGCGAGTCGTCCACGCGGAGCACCTGCGGATGCCCGGGCATCACATCTTCATCCACCACTGCGAGCGGGCAGCCCGCTTCTATGGCCAGTGCAGCGAAGTCATTGCCGTTGAAACGCTCCCCACGCAGGGCGAAAAAAATCGCTCCCGAATCGAGGTTTCGGGAGTCGGTGGTGACTTTCCCGCACTGGAGAAAGGTGTGAAGCAACCGGTCTGACATGCCACAAAAATAAAGCCCCGCATTCGCGGGGCTTTTAATGCTTTATGCTGTTTACGAACGATTAGTTCTTCTCATCGCCGCGGGAGCCGATACCAGTAGGGCTACCCACGCGGGTCATTGCGCAACGGAACCCGATGGTCGCAGTTGAGCGGCGCTCATCGAGGAAGCGGCGGGTACCCGGGATGGTGTAATACGCGCGGTCTCTCCATGATCCGCCTTTGTAGACACGCGCACGGTTGTTCACGAGAGTGGTCTGACCCCATTCGTACATTCTGTTATTGTCCGTTTCGTAAGATGCGTCGTAGTAGTAAACGCTGCTCTGGAAATCACCATCGAGGTAGTCAATGTTGTCAGCCTTGCGATAGTTGCGGCGGTCGATGTTTTCTTCGATCTCCACATTGCGCATTTTCTGAGTGCCGGCGGTATTTTCAATGTAGTCAGACATTCCGTCGCGGAGGTCCGGAGCGATCGGCGAATCAGAGCTGGTGATCAGGTCCATGATTTCCTGCATAAGCGCCTGCGCCTCGTCGGACTTGCGCTCTTTTTCCTTCTCCTTCGCCTGCTCCATCTTCTGGAGGCCCTGATCGATAAGGGTGAGGTCTTCAGCAGTCAATTTGCCCGCAGCCTGCTTCTGGTATTCCTGGAAGAAGCGGTTTACGCCGTCAATGTTGTAAACGTTGTAGTCATATTTGTCAGCCACAGTTCCATCACTGTTCAGAACTTTCGTCTGGAACACGTTACCCCGGAATGCACGGAACTCGCTCTTATCTTCAGCTGAAAGCGGACGGTACACATCCATTACCCATTCCGATACGTTACCGGCCATGTTGTACAATCCGTAATCATTGGGTGGATATGCATACACAGGGGCAGTAATGTCTGCATTGTCATTCAGGTATCCGGCCACACCCATATAGTCACCAGCACCTCGAACGAAGTTGGCACGAATGGTCCCGAAGAACCTTCCACCGTTGTCATCGTTACGCACGTAGTGACCGTTCCATGGATAGGTCTTTCTGTCGGTGATCAATTCCTGGAATGAATTTCCGACCAGGCCAAGTGCTGCGTACTCCCATTCAGCCTCAGTGGGCAGGCGGTAACGCGGCAGCAGAATTCCATCCTGCATGCGCACGCGGCGGAAGCCGGTTCCTTTGGGATTGACATCAGAAATACCATCTGCAGCGGCCTCTCCTTCGTATTGTCCGTTGAGATAGGTATCCGTGGTGAAGTGCTCTTCATCCACCTGTGCAGTTGGGTTGTGAACAAGAAGGCCTTCGCGAATGAGGATGATCTCATTTACCCGGTCTGTTCTCCATGCGCAGTAGTCGTTAGCCTGGAGCCATGACACACCCACGACAGGATAATCCCGATAAGAAGGGTGCCTCAGGTAGTACTCCACATAAGGCTCATTGTATTCCATTTTCTCACGCCAAACCAATGTATCAGGCAATGCGCGGTTGATGATTTCCGGGTAGCTGTCCGCGTATATAAGCTTGAGCCAGTGCAGATAATCCAGCCAATACTGGTTGGTCACCTCGGTTTCATCCATGTAGAATGACGATACGGTTACCCGGCGAGGAATATTATCCCAGGAGTAATTCAAGTCATCTTCAACACGGCCCATAGTGAAAGTACCACCTTCAACGAGGATGAGGCCTGGGCCTGTTTCCTGCTCAAGGTATTCGACGCGTTCGAATCCGCCGTTTTTCGGATCGTTATAACTCCAGCCTGTTGCGCCTGAGCCGTTTTTCTCGCAGGCTGACAACAAGGCTGCGGCTCCGATCAGGGCTGCCAGTTGGATGTGGCTTGACCAATGTTTCATGATTTCCTTTTTTGAAAACGTCTGGTGAGCGAAATTAAAAGAAGAACTAGAATGAAGGACACGCTATTGTGCGGAACTTCGGTTTTTTCGGACGGCAGTCAAATGTGATCGCCAGAGACACCTCGTGTGACCCCCCTGTTGACGGAGTCAACTCGGAGATGGTCACATCGTAGCTGTAACCGACGCGAATCACATCAGTCTGAATACCGATTGTTGTGATGAATGAATCGCGGTACCTCTCGCCAAAAAGCAGTCCGCGGAACCACACTCCGGCCACAATCGGGCCTTTGTTTATGTACATTCCGAGGTTCAACTGCTGGAACTCACCCTGGCGGCGGTAGAGCACGTTGGGAGAAAGACTGGCATCATTATCACGGCTTTTTTTCTGGATAGGAATCACAGCGCCTGCGTGGGCGGTGTATTTCATAGGGAGGCGGCTCGTACCAACAATGAGCGACTCATTCGGCTCATTCAGGTGGTGCACGGCAAAACCTCCGTAAATCTTGTCGCTGAATCCGAGGATGCCTGCGCTAAAGTCCACATTGGAAATCCTGCCTCCGCGGGGCACGTCATTGGTGGCATAGATAAACCCTTTGCGCGGGTCAATCATATCGCCAAAAGTGAGCTTGCTCCAATCGAGGGACTTTTGAAAATAAGTAGCCTGAAAGCCCGCCTTGAGCGAGAATTTCCGGGAAATGGGCTGCTGGTAGGAGTAAATACCACTGAGGGTGGTGGTATTCAATGTGTTCTGCGCCGCACGGTCATTAAGCACCATGATACCCAGTCCACCCTGAATGGCTTCCACGTGCTGGTCGTAACTCGCGCTGGTGGTAATGAATGTACCGGACAGGGAAGGCCACTGGTTGCGGTAGTTCATGACCAGACGAGGACAACGGGCTGTGCCGGCAAACGCCGGATTCAGGTAGAGCGGGTTGGCGTAAAACTGGGTAAATTCAGGATCCTGCGCCCTGGCCATAGATGGGATAATGGCCAGTACCGCGAGGGTCATCAGGAGGAGGGTGGTTCTTTTCTTCATCCGCGCTTTTCTACTTGAGGGTAAAAAACGAATCAGCAATATTACTAAAAAATGCCCTTCCAAAAGGAAGTGGCTGCACAATAACAAGACTCGGAGTATGTTTATGCCGTTGCTTCGCCCTTTTGATTTGTCTATGAAATTCTGCCTGCCATTTGCCCTTACGGGCCTTTTTACTGTTTTGACCGCACCGTGTCTGATCGCCCAGAATGCTTACTTCCAGCGGATTGCACAAGCCATTCCATGGTCTGACACGACCCCTTTGGAGGGTGGTGCAGCGGGTGATTATTTCTTTTCTGGCGCTCATGCCGATGCTCGTACGGGACTTCCGGTCTTTTATTTCAGGCAACCACTGGAAAGGTCCCAAAACTTCCCTGCATACCGCTTTTTGGCAGAAGAGGTTACACCTGTGCCCGATTTCTACCTCCAGGTAATCGCTCAACACGAATTGACATCCGACTGGCAGGTGCAACTCAAAAATACCGACGGAGGTGGTGCCCCCTACTTGTTGCTGGAACTCATTCCCCTGCGCATACGCAATGGTCAGGTAGAGCGTCTGACCTCCTTTGAACTGGAAGCTGAATCCGGCCCGGGAGCCGGACAAGAGCGCGGTGGCGGGCCATTTCCTTTTGCTGATCACTCTGCATTGGCCGAAGGTACGTGGTACAAGATTGGCATTGCCCGCGACGGAGTATACCGCATTGACCGCAGTTTTCTGAGTCAACTAGGAGTGGACCTGGCCACGCTGAATCCCCAACAAATTAACATATACGGAAATGGAGGTGAGTTGTTACCTGCCGACAATTCCGTGTTTCGCTATGATGATATCCAGAAGAACGCCATTCATGTGCAGGGTGAAGCCGACGGAAGTTTTGATGCCTCTGATTTCATTCTCTTCTACGGAAAGGGGCCGGATTCCTGGGAGTTGAAATCATCGGGGTCAATCAACCGAAAACGCTGGATGCATAGCAAACATTATTACTCAGACTCCGCATACTATTTTATCCGCATCGATGATCCATCGCCGCTCAGAATTGCACAGTCGCCGTGGCCGGACACCCCCGAAACGCATACCAGCGAAACCTTTCAGGATTTTCAATTCATCGAGAATGATCTGATCAACCTGGCCAAATCGGGAAGGGAGTTTTACGGCGAAGAGTTTGACATTAATACCACACAAACATTCACCTTTTCCTTTCCCAACGCCACCAACTCGCCTGGAACGGTCGATTTTCAGGGAGTATCTGCATCTGTTGGAGCAGCGAGTTCGTTCAGTATTACCTGTCAGGGAAGTTCAGGATCGGTCACTCCTCCGTCCATCGGCACTTCCGTTACCTCGTCTGTGGCTGCGAACGGACAGACGACATTTTCATTCAATCCGGGCGGAAGTTCTTTTCCGGTTGTTGTGAATTATTCCAAGGCAAACAGCCAGGCCGTCGGGTGGCTCGACTACCTCACCCTCAATGCCACACGCGACCTGGTTATGACAGGCAATCAGATGCGCTTTCGGGATAGCACAGGAATCGGTGAGGGAGCAGTAGCCCGGTATTTGCTGAATCAGGCCTCTGCCGTTTCTGAAATATGGGACATCACCAATCCGCTGAATCCGGTGCGCGTGCCTTTTGAGCTTGCCGGTCAGGTCGCTGAATGGAAATGGCCACATGATGCGCTTCGCGAATTCATTGCCTTCCGAACTACCGGATTCCTGACACCCACAGCAATTGGTGCAATCGAAAACCAGGATCTGCACGCCCTCGAAACTCCGGATCTGATGATCATCACCGCACCGCGTCTGCTGAGCGCGGCGGAAGAGCTCGCGGCGGTGCATGAGGCGGAAGGGCTTACTGTGGCGATCACAACGCCGGAGAAAGTATTCAACGAATTCTCCAGCGGAAATCCGGACGTGACCGCGTTCCGGATGCTCATGCTGATGTTTTACCGCCGGGCCAACGGCATGGAGGCGGAAATGCCCGGCAATCTCCTCCTTTTTGGAGACGGAAATTACCTGCTCAACAAAGGACTTCAGGCGCAGCGTGGAGGCAATGTGCTGGTGTTTGAGTCAGACAATTCCCTCTCTCCTATTCAATCCTATGTGAGCGATGACTACTTCGTGATGCTGAGTGATGACGATACCGCATCTCCGCTCGGACTGCTCGATTGCGGCGTCGGACGAATACCCACATCCACACTCTCGGAGGCCAACGCCTATGTGAACAAAGTGAAGCGTTATCTGGCCGGCAATACAGCGGCGGCGGCATCGGGATTGTGTATCGGTGAGGAAGCTGAAAGCCCATACGGCAACTGGCGAAATAATATCACGTTCGTTGCGGATGATCAGGACGGAAATGGCGGCCCTACCGAACCTATTCACCTCACCAGTTCGGAGTTCATTGCCGACCGTGTGCGCGAGCGGCATCCTGAGTACGACATCACCAAGTTGTATATGGATGCATTCACTCAGCAAACCACTCCGGGAGGAGAGCGCTATCCTGAAGGTGAAAACCGAATCCGCGAGCGCGTGCAGAACGGCACTCTGCTGGTGACCTATATCGGGCACGGAGGAGAGAGAGGCTGGGGACATGAGCGCATCCTCGATATTCCAACCATTACTAACTGGTCCAACCGCTTCCGCATGCCGGTATTTCTTACTGCCACGTGCGAGATGGCCCGCTTCGATGATCCGTCGTTTTTATCGTCCGGGGAAATCCTCGTGAAGAATCCCAACGGTGGCGCAATAGCCATGCTGACGACCACCCGCATTGTGTTTTCCGGTGAAAACTTTCAGATGGATACGGCATTCTTCCGGGTGGCACTCGATGAAGCTAATCTTGCGAATCTCACTCTCGGGAAAATAAATCAGCTTACGAAAAACGGTGTACCTGTCGGCAATGACAGCAAGCCAAACTTCAGTTTGCTCGGCGATCCCGCTCTGAAGATGAGCTATCCGCAATACAATGTGTACACCACTTCAATCAATGATATTGATATCGAACTGCATACAGACACACTCAAGTCGCTGCAGGAAATTGTTATCAGCGGCTATGTGGGAGACGTTGACGGGAACAAGCTGACCGACTTCAACGGCTTTGTATATCCCACAGTGTTCGACAAGCCCAGTCTGGTCAGCACCCAGAACAACGACGGCGGGGTGGTTCAGCAGTTTGATACGCATAATAAAATAATTTACCGCGGGAAGGCCAGTGTGACCGGCGGTGATTTTTCATTCCGCTTTGTGGTGCCATTTGACATCAATTACAATGTCGCTAAGGGACGCGTTTCATATTATGCCGATGCAGGAAACCGGGATGCACATGGCTCCAATGAGTCATTCCTGATCGGCAGTATTCTTAATTCTGCGGAGTTGAATGATGAAGGACCACTGGTGGAAGTGTATATGAACGACAGCCTGTTTGTTTCCGGGGGTATCACCAATCCGAATCCCATATTATTGGTGAGGCTCAAGGATGAGAATGGTATCAATACAGTAGGCAATGGCATTGGCCATGACATCACCGGAGTAATTGACGGAGATTCCCAGAATCCGATTGTACTGAATGACTATTACGAATCCGATCTGGACACCTACCAGAGCGGAGAAGTGCGCTACCAACTGAACAATCTGCCTCCGGGAGCTCACCGCATTTCAATTAAAGCGTGGGACGTACACAATAATTCAGGAGAAGGGAACATTGAATTTGTGGTCGCCGAGACAGAAGAAATTGCACTGGAGCATGTGCTGAATTATCCGAACCCGTTTACCACCTCTACTCAATTCTTTTTCGAGCACAATCAGGCGTGTGAGTTGTTGGATGTGCGGATTCAGATTTTCACCATTGGCGGAAAGCTGGTAAAGACGATTCAGAATGAGGTACGCCAGTCCGGATTCCGGAGTGAGCCCATTCCATGGGATGGACTGGATGATTTCGGTGATCAATTAGCCAAAGGCGTATATGTGTACAAGGTAGAAGTGGCCAACCCCGAGGGAAAGCGCGCCGAAAAGTTTGAAAAACTCGTGATTCTCAAGTAGATAACCTAGCCGAAGATGATTCGTATATTTGCCATCCCTTTGAAAAACATGCTCATGTCGCATCGCGCCCTTGCCCTTGTGGCTCTTTGTCTGATTGCAGGCAGCACTCTCCGTGCACAGCTTGTAAATCAGCAAACCCGGGCCCAGCAAATACAGCTGAATACCATTACCACCGCAGTACCCTTCCTGATGATCGCTCCGGATTCCCGTTCTGGAGCTCTGGGAGATGCCGGCGTGGCGCTCAGTCCGGATGCCAACCTGACGCACTGGAACCCTGCTAAGCTGGCATTTGTGGAGGAAGATCTGGAATTGTCACTCTCCTATTCACCCTGGCTTCGTCAGCTGGTGAACGACATGAGTCTTGCCTACTTAAGCGGCTACAAGAAGTTGAGCAAGACACAGGGTGTCGGAGGCTCGCTGCGCTTCTTCACACTTGGCTCGATTACGTTTACTGATGAAGGTGGACAGGTCATTCGCGACTTCCGGCCAAATGAATTCTCGCTGGATGTGTCATTCGGACAAAAATTCTCGGAGAAATTCAGCGGAGGTATTGCTGCGCGTTATGTGAACTCCAACCTGACCGGAGGAACCAATGTTCAGGGTGCGGATAGCCGACCCGGCCGATCGGTAGCGGTGGATGTGTCCATGTTCTACACCAATCCGAAACTCAAAATCGGAGGTAAGAAAACCACGTTTAACTGGGGCCTGAATATCAGCAACATCGGAGCGAAGATGCGCTATACCAACACAGATCAGCGCGACTTCATCCCGACCAACCTCAAAACAGGTGTCGCACTCACTCTTGATCTGGATGAGTACAATCAGCTCACCTTTACCACAGATTTAAATAAACTGCTCGTGCCCACTCCGCCGGTGTATGCCGACGGCGATCGCACCGAGATTCTGTCAGGCATGGATCCCAACGTGGGTGTAGCTTCAGGAATTCTGCAGTCATTTTATGATGCACCGGGAGAACTTGATCCCCAAACCAACGAACCTATTGCAGGCAGCGTTTTCCGTGAAGAACTGCGGGAGATCAATATCAGCGGCGGATTTGAGTACCTCTACGATAAGCAGTTTGCGGTGCGTACCGGTTATTTCTACGAGCACCTCACAAAGGGAAACCGCCAGTTCATTACGCTAGGCGCAGGCCTCCGTTATCAGGTAGTAACAATTGACATGTCTTATCTGATCAGTACTACGCAGCAGAATCCACTGGCCAATACGCTTCGCTTCACCCTTCGGCTTGCGATGGGAAAAACCAAGCGTCCGGCAGAAGAAGTTGCCGAGTAATCATGGATATCCGCGTTGGTCTTGGGTACGATGTACACCAGTTAAAAGAAGGCAGGGAACTCTGGCTTGGCGGTGTTCTGATTCCCCACGAAAAAGGTGCACTCGGCCACAGTGATGCGGATGTGTTGCTTCACGCCATTTGTGATGCCCTTCTCGGTGCCGCTGGAATGCGGGACATCGGATTTCATTTTCCTGACACCGACGAAGCTTACCGCGGTGCCGACTCCAAAGTGTTGCTGAAGCGCACCTGTGAAATCATTGCGACGAAAGGATGGTCAATCATCAACCTGGATTCCACGCTTTGTCTTCAGCGGCCTAAAATCAAACCACATGTGGAGGCGATGACTCAACTGATCGCTGAAATCTGCGGCATTGAAGAGGACCGCGTATCGATCAAAGCCACGACGGGTGAGCACATGGGTTTCGTGGGGCGTGAAGAAGGCGTCAATGCCTATGCTGTGGCGCTGATTCGCCGAGACTGATCAGGTTCCGAAACTGCTGTTGGAAAACGACTCATCCATCTGTCCGGGCTGCTCGTCGTCGTAGAAGTAAATCTTGATCAATACCACGTCGCGCAAAAAGTCAATTTTGCCAATCTCAAACCGGGTGATGTGAATGCCGGTTCGATCAATCAAGTCCTTCTTCAGCTCTTCCTGTCGCCCCTGTCGAATCAATTCGATGTTGTCGTAGATGATCAGCTTCTGCGATTCGTGACGAAGCAACCATACCCTCTCCAGGCCATAGGTTACTCCTATGATCACAACGTTGGCAAATACCAGTTCTGCCAACGAAATCTTCTTGTTGATCAATGCGTTCATCACAGACATTCCAATTACCACGAAGAGGTAAGTCATTTCCTTGATGGGAATCGCATCGGTGCGGTAGCGGATAATTCCGAATACGGCGAACAGCCCCAATGCAAATCCCATTTCCAGTTTTACACTTTCCAGAAGGAAACACATCAGAAAAATGGAAATGCTGAACAGGAAATAGGTAAACAGGAAGTCCTTTCTTTTTGCGCGCGGATAGTAAATCAGTCGCACCAGAACGAATACAAACAACAGGTGAAGCACCAGGCGAATGACCATCCCAAGAAGGTCTTCAGCATCGATTATACGAATGCCTCCGAGAGGATTGAAGGAACCGCCCTGAAGCAAGTGAAACTGAAGAGAGGTGATGAATTCAGTGAGCTTAACCATACGTTTCGAGGGAGACTATTCTCCGCAATTTGGGTTTAAAATTATTCTTTTTGACTTCCGTGTACAGGTTGGCCACACCAAGACAGTATTTGCTCAGTCCTTCCGGACGGATGTGTCTTTTATGTAACTCAGCCACAATCGGACTGAGGCGGGTTCTTCTTGGTTGCTTGACTTCAAGAATGACCAGGTTTTTCAAACCATAGCGATCTCCGGCAATGTTCCGGAAACTGAGTCCGAAGTCAATGGTAATTCGCTCCTGAAGTTGCTGACTGACCAGAGTAACACGGGAGAAGAAATTCCACAATTTGGGTTCAAGCGGCTGGGTGAACTGCGTCTCAAGATCTATGAATGCCTTTTCAGGATCATTAAGTTCCTGCTCGATAGACGGGAGTTTTGTCCGGTCTTTGACCGTTTTCTCTTTGTTGGTTTTGAATTTGACCTCAAGAAAATTCAGGTTCGACTCCACATATCTCCGCTTGCGGATTTTCAAGCGGTTCATTTTACCGTTGTGATGCCGCGTATAGAAATAAAAACCGGGAGTGTCGTAGTACACCGTCTCGTAGCTCGACGCGCGATTGCCTTCGATTTCAAGCACCCGATAGTGCTCCTTCAGCCCGGGAAGAATCCCGAGGATTGTATTGAGTGGAACCACGAACTTCGTATCAGCACGGTCCATGAGCTCCACACCTTTCATTTCCTGAAGGGTTATGGGCTGAAAAGAAGAAAGTATCGCAAGCAGGTTTTCCACAGGTCAACACAAATGTAAGGGCTGTGTTAAGTCTGCACAATGCCTGTGTTCGGACAATTCATGTAGGTTTACGGCGATGGAAACGATCCGAAATGAATTCCTGGCGACGCTGGTACCTGATGTTGCACAACTCGAAACCCATGAATTTACCCTGCTGGAAGCAGCGCGGGAAGCAATGAACAAGGCATATGCACCGTACAGCGAATTCCGTGTGGGCGCTGCATTGCGGTTGTCTGACGGCACGATAGTGACCGGAAACAATCAGGAAAATGCCGCATTCCCGAGTGGCCTTTGTGCGGAGCGCGTAGCCTTTTTTTCTGCGGGCGCATTGTATCCCGGAGCGGTGATTACCGATGCAGCCATTGTGGCTTCATCCGAACGCTTCGACGTAGATCATCCCATCACTCCCTGCGGGGCATGCCGTCAGGTGATGCTCGAATACGAACTCAATCAGGACGTTGAAATACGCCTGTTGTTCAGCGGAAACACCGGTAAAATCATCAGCATGGTGGGCGTAAGAAATCTGTTGCCGCTATTCTTTCATGAATCCAGCCTGCGCAAATGACTACCCTGCCAGGGTGAAGCGCAGTGCAAGACCTGCGTTGATATTCGACGTCGGGAAAGAGGTCGAGATCTTTGGCTGGTTGATCTGATGGTCGTAGAATAAGCGAATGGTGAGTTTGTCGCTCACAGCCATATCTGCACTTGTTTTAATGCTCCACAGCCGCTGTCCGGCAGTCACCTGATTCTGACGCTCCTCAATTTTCCGTATCAGTGTGGTATTATCCCGGATGGTGAGATCCGCGCGCAGATTAATGCTGGTGTTCTTCAATAACTGAATTGGCAGTTTGCTTCCCTTCTTCCTGCCAATCGGATTCGGAATTTCAGTGAGCTTATATCCCACACCGATTACAAGGCTGTTGCTCTTGGTTTCAGTGATCTGAAGGTTGGTCATTCCAAGTGCTACGGTCCGGTCCCTCTTAAGCTCCACCTTCAACTGCGGATCGTTCGTTTTCTTGGTTTTGATGGTCATGTCAAAACCAATCAGCGGAGACAAGTTTTCCGTGATGGTTACCATATTAATCTGCTGTTCAGGAATCCAGTTGGGCACTTCAGCCTGATCCAGTGCAGTTGGAAGACCGTCAGCGTTCTGCTCAAAATTCAGGTTGGTCACATAACTCGCAGTTACCGTAGACCGGTACTGGTGATTAATGTTGAACTGCTTGAAGTGCTTCTTCACCGCTGGCAACTTCGTGAGACCGTCATAGGTCACCCGCCAGTTAGGTTGTGCGCGTGTTGCGAACGGATTCAGATTGACTTCGCCAGGTGATTTACCCGAGTAGGCCGCAATGAAAGCGGGGATCACCACATTCTGGCTTGATGGTCCCCAACCGGCGAAGTAACCGTTGGGTTCAGGGTTGTCGAGATTGTATGTCTCCGCATTCAGTCGCTCTGAAATCTGAGTGCGGTAGTCAAGGAAATTCAGGAACACGGGAGAGTTGTAATTATCATCCACATCGTCCCTTGAAAAAGCAGTTGCCCATGTATTGAGTGAAGCAGTGAAGTTTCCGGTTTCCATGGGCGAGTCAAACACATACTCGCCAGTTTCTGCATCAAATCGGAAGAAACTGGTAAGGTTTTTCCCTTCCTGCCGGTTTGCTGACACTTCAATTTTCAGATAGCGGATTGGCTCGAGATTGATTTTCGCATTCCAGGTTTCGCTGTACGTTTCGCTGTACTGATTATTCAGAAATGGCGCCTGAACCAACCAGCCCTGCTCTGCCGCAAACAGCGCATAGTTCCGGTCCGTTTCATTACCCCACAGGTCGGTGTTCTGCTCTCCAAACAGGAATCCCGCCCCGGGCCCTTCGAAGTTATCGTCCATGCCGATAATCTTCGTCTTTCGATTATAGCCCGGCAGCAGCATCCCTTCATTGCGGGTGTAGCTTCCGCTTACATTACGGATCATCATGAGGAAGCGCAATCCGATATCCAGGGGATTGACTTTTTCTTTTTGGTCTTTATTCTCTTCGAGGTCTTTTCCAAACCCGTCTTTCTTATCCGGGTTGTCCTTGCTTTTGGGCTTTTGATTCTGCGGCTTGCCTTGATTGATTTGCTTGAGGCGGGGCACCTTGTTGTATAGCGTTTCAAAATTGCCCTGCACATTGAGCTGAAGCTGACGGCTGTTCTGAATGGTATTGCCCAAAGAGTCCTGAGTAAAGGGGGCACGGTCCCAGCGATATGTCGAGCCGTATCGGGCATCGGCAGACATGAAGTCAATCAGCGGGAATTTATCAATCGGCAGCTTGTAGCTGAGGCTTGAATTGTGGTTGTAAGTGGTCGTTTCACCCCAGTTGCGGATGTTGTTCCACACGCTGTCACGGTATGCCTCATACCAATCCACATCTTCCTTATTGATCACTCCGCGGGGCTCACCCACGAGCGCCGTGTTATTTGCATTGAAATCAAATTTGAGACTCTTGGTGAAATCGTGCTTGAAGGTGTACTGCCTGTTCCAGTTCCAGGTCTTCTGAACCTGCGTCTGAATGAGCATTTCGCTGAATGTACCGGTAAGCTCGAGGGTGTTGTTTCTGATCCTGCTCGTTTCGTAGGTTCTGTTCATGTCTGTGCGGAAACCGAGCTGTTTGAATCCGGTGTAGAAGTTGAAATCCTTGATCCAGCGCAAATACTTTGAATCCCTGATGACGGGAATGTTGCTGAAGGGCTTAACCTCTTTGGGCTTGTTGGTGAAGTTGTAGTCAAATGCTCCCTGATACTGCTTGTTCAGTCTCCAGTCGATGTTGATGTCACGGAAATAAATCTCATTGTATGCATACGAAACGGAGAAATTCTCAATGTTGTAGAAGCGCGGCTTCGCGGCACCACCACCACCTGCTCCTCCCCCTCCGTCGGCATCCTTAGAGCCCTTCTCAGGAGCAGGGGCTTCGTCTTTCTTCCCTTCTCTGGCGCTTTCCTTGGGTGGTTTGGCCGCATCTCTTTTCGGTGCAATGCGCACGTTATTGAAATTGACACTTCGTCGCTTGGTATAGGTCTGGGATTTCCGCCTCAGCGGACGGTTCACATTGGGCAAGTCATCGAGCTCCAGGTCGGGCTGTAGTGGACTGAAACGCGGTGTCTCCACATTCTCCGAATAACCCAGGTACATTGGCAGTGTAACTCCCCAGTTTTCCGGGAAAAATTTACCCATCTGAAGCGTTGAATTGGCATCGAAGCCCATGCGCGTAGCCTGCTGGCGCTCCATGACCCGCTGCTCAAGCGTTCCCCAGCCCGGTGTGCTGATGTTACCTGCCACCGCAAGCGTTCCGAAATCGGCGAGCTGTGCGTTCATTCGGGCGATCGCGGCCCAGCCGGAGGTTTCGTCAAACTGTGAAAGGCGCAATTCATTCACCCATACAATCGCGCATTTGGACAGTCCATCGTCATTCGAAGCAAACTGATTGTTGTCTTTATCCGGGTTGCGCACGCCGATCATCAATACGGTGACATTCGCGAGGTTCGGATTTCCTTTTACTGAAATGCGCACTTTCGGGTTGAGCATTTTCGAATATTCGAGCAGTGCGCTTTGCGAAACGGGGCGAGTGGCCTTGAGGTCCTGAAGATCCTTGAGAAGAATGTCAAAGTTGTTGTTCTCCGGCCAGATTTCATCCTCATCGTTTGAGAACCAGGGAGTCACTTCCATTGGAATTTCGTACTCGTAGTAGTTCTGATCGAAATCCGAACCAAGGCGAATAAATACCGTGAGATCCTTGTCGCGAAGCGCTGTCTGATCGCCCAATGCCTCAATGTGTGAGAACATGCGGAGGCGCTTGTACTGGCGCATATCGAAGTTCACATTGCGGTAAGCAGCCCGCGCATCACCATCTTTGAGATTACACACTTCAAGTGAGAGCGATTGCTCGTTGAGGCTCCGGAGATTGGCGCTGGCCACGTCCTGCTCGCGGATAATTCCGGGCGGAACCACGTACGGCACGGGCTCTCTGTTTCCGTTTTCTTCGATGTTTACCGCTGCGATATTGAAGAGTGTGAACGGATCATCGTTCGGTTCGAGTTCCTGCGGGCCGGCCAGACTTGCTTCAAAGCGCCGCCATTCACCACGAACGAGTTCCATGCGTGCAAAGCGCAGAGTGACCTCTTGATCCCAGCCCTTGAGGAACATCCTGATGTATCGGATAGAACGAAAATCGGGAATACCACCCACCCGCTTCTCGAAATCTATTACCGGAATTTTGAATTGGTACCAGCGGATGGGACGCTCCTCTCCGTTCGCGGTAACCTTGGTAGTCACGAAGCTGTCCGTGATGTAATTTTTACCAATATTCTGTTCACCCAGATCACCCGGGCGAAGGCTTACCGAATACTGGAAATAGCTTTCGATAGTATTCAGCGTGATGTCCTGGTTGATGTCTTCAGTATTGGGAATGGTGGTTGCCGCGATAGGGTACCCATCCGGTGTCGCGGTATTGGAGTTTCCTTCGTTTCCGTTGAAGTTCTTATAGCGCTCAAGGACATCCAGACCATTGCCTCCGTTGGCCTGATCGGCTACAGAACTCCGAAAGTAGCTGAAGTCATCCGCAGAAGGGTCCTGAGCGTATCTGCCGTATGCCGCAGGATCAAGTGCGCCCTGAATTTCAGCGAGCCAGGAGGCGAAGAATGACTGCTCCTGACCGGAATCCAGCCCGTCCAGTCCGATATCCTGACGGAGGTAATTGCCTGTAGAGTTATCGAACGCATTTACCACGTTGAATGTAGACGGATCCGGATAATTTCCCCATTCAGTTTGAAGAATCGGGAAATCATTGTTCTCATTCGGGAAGCCGTTTTCGAATGTGAGCTGCGAATCCTTGAGTACATCTTCGGATACGTTACCGAGGTTGAAAAACAGCTCACCACCTGTGGAGTTCGGACTGTCTTCATTGAACGGATCCATAAGCCAGAACTGAATGAACTGGACGTTGGCCGTTTCGAAATCCGTGGTATTCAATGCCCGCTGAATACCTGACCAGCGTGATTCAGGTTCGCGCAATGTACCGTCAGGGTTGAGACCCACTGAAATTCCGGGCTCTCCGTCCGGCAATTCGTAGTTGTACATCCCACGTTCTTCGGGATAGTAAGTGAGGTCGAGTGTGGCAATGTTCGGTGGTGTGCCGGGCGGAAGCTGACGGTTTGGAAATACTTCTGCCTCGAGTACCTCGCGCATGCGGTGATCGCTTTGCATGTCCACATCCACATTCGGCGGCGTAAGTGCATTGGTTCTGAAAAAGAGCGGATCAATGACGTACCAGCTCAGCTTTGCGCGGTTGTAGCTGTATGCGAGATTGCCATCGGACACTATGCCTTCGGGAAATAAGTCCGTCTGCAATTGCGGCGTACTCGCCAGAAACCACTGGTTGATAGATCGCAGGTCGATGACACTTTGGCTGCCTTCGAAGTCGTCTACATACGCATTTCCATCTCGGGAAATTGCGCGGCTGTGACCGGGAAAGAGCTTAGCTGCTTCTCCGGAAACGGAGATGGATGATTTCTCTTTTGTATCAATGAGTGGAATGCGGTCTACCAATTGCGTGAGAAACGGCGATTCTTTTTGGAAGTTGAAATCCGTCCCGATCACGGTATTATTTACGGGTTCATCGCCCACGTTGACTTTTTGCGTGAGTGGCCGTTCCCGCAAATTCATTACTGTCGCGCCCACATTGAAGTCCTCATTAAAGGTGTAGTCAAATCGGCTTCCTATCATGGTTTTGAACTGCAGATTAAAGAGCGAGTTACTCTCCACTGCCACATTCACGGGCTGGCCGCTGGCGAGCACCCCTTCATTCAGAATGCGCACACGACCGAGGTTGTAGTCCACGGTGTAATCCTGACCTTCCACCAGACGGATACCACCGGCTGTCACACTCACTGCGCCTTGCGGAATGTTCAATGCGTTCAATGAGATTTCGGAGCCGGATGCTGACTGATATTGTCCTCGTATTTTGAATCGATTCAGCTGAGGAAACCCAATGATCGCTGCAGTCTTGGTAGAGTCATAGAGGGGCTGAAACGTAACTTGTGAGATCAATGCGTCGGCTTCCGGTGTATTGCCTAAACCGGCTCTTATCTTATCTGCCAGGTGCTCCCCGAATGGTTCGATAGCCGGGAAATAGACACGGCCGTTTTGTGCATCGATCAATCCTCCCATTGTCGCTGCGTTTGTAATAAAGTCGAAGAACCCATCGGGATAGGGCATCTGCTGCGCGTCAATCCGGTCGAGATTGAGTACCTGCAATAGAAGGGTACCGTTCAGAGGATCCCTTGGAATGAAGTTCATATCCACCCCGGTCGCCGGGTTGTTATACCACACGTCCAATCGGAAGTTATCGGGAGATACTCCGAAAGCTCCAAGACTGTAGACGTTTTTCATCATGTTATCCCACAGCGGAGCGGGCGTCCCGTTGGTGAGTTTAACCAACGTAATGGAGCTCTTGAGCATTTTCAGGATCAGCGCCTGTGGTGCGGCAATACCGTCCATGCTCAGCGTACCCACCTGATAGGTTTGTCCGTTCAGCGTGTACTCATAGGAAACCGCCAATACCTCGGCGTTATTCAGTGCCTGACGCAGGGATATGAACCCCAGCCGGGAGTTGAAGGTGTATTCGGATGAGTTGAGTTTACGTGCATTCCCCACGCGTTCATAGTGAATACCCTGACGCAGCCCCAATCCAAGAGCTTCGATGGCTGCATTCGCTCCGGTGTAGTTCAATACATCCGGATTGCCTGTCATGATGGAGTAGAGCTCGTTGTTTTCATTGTCCGGATTGGGCACCTGATCGGGATCGACCAGTCCTGCAAAGGCATAGTCCGTAGACATGTACTGACTGTTTTCACCTAAGTCAGAGAAAGCAATCAGGTTGCGCACATCCTGCGTATTGGCTTGCTGGTTTACAACCCATACTTCGATACGGGTCACATTCACACCGCTATTCACGACTGGGAGTGATGCCAGTGCCTGATCGTACTGATCGCGGAACCAACCGGAAAGGAAGAAGTGCCTGTTTTGCTCGTAGTTGTCGCCAGTGATTTCGAAGTTCTGGGTCTGTGCGCCTCCCTGAACCGTGATTTCCCTGCGCTCACCCTTTTGCTGGGAAAAGACGGTGGTATTCTTCAACCTTCCCCACTGTGTTTCAATTTTGCCCCCGAAAAGACTGGCGCTGCCCTGGATCAACGAGCCCTGAAGCGGCAAGCTCACGTTACCCAGCTCGATTTTGCGGATAATCTGATCCTCGTCTCCCGTGTAAGCCAGTTTCATCTGGTTTTCGAAGTCGAAGGTGCTCTCCGTGTTGTAATTGACGTTGATCTTCATCTTGGTGCCGATGTTACCGATCACGTTGAGCTGGATCTTCTGATCGAAATTGAAGGTGGTAATGCGCCGCTGACGCTCGGGAATACGGGGGTTCTCGGTTTTTGAAGTATTGACTCCAAATATGAGCTCGGCAGATCCCTGAGGACGGATCTCGATTTCATTGGAACCAAAAAGCGTTTCAAATCCTTCGCCACCCACTTTGATGACCGGAGCAAATGCCCTGCTGGCGGCGGCTTCTTCCTCTTTGATTTCTTCCCAGTACTCGTTGAGGTTGTTTTCGAGGTTGAAATCCAGGAATTCATCCAGCGTCATGGTCGTGCGCGGACGAAAATCAATGCGGTCGCCGACCCGCTGAACCACCTCGTACATTCCTGTTTCCGGATTATACTCGATAGAATAATCAATATTGTCAGGAAGCGGCACGGCAATCCCTCCCGATTCTTCGGAAGGATTGGGGGAGTCCTCGTGGGGCCAGATAGGTCCCGTTCCGCTGGTATCGGAAGCAGCAGAGGGGGCCTCGTGAAAATTCCACGAAACACGCGCAGGTTCTACTGTGGTTCCGGCCCAGCCAAGCCAGACCACGGAAAGAAGCAAGAACAGGAAACTTATCCGGGCAGCAACGGACAGCTTGGCATTCTTCACACGATCAAATCTGTTTCAACACTTGCTTAATCATCTCCTCCAGGCTAAGGGATTCATCCTGAAGAATGATCTTGTCAAGGAGTTTTTCGGTTTTGGTTTTGTCTAGTCCCAATGAGGACAGGGCCGCTAACGCCTCAATACGCTTTGTATTGTGCAGCACCGGAATTTTTTCCAGTACAGCCTCCTGTCCCTTGGCAATTTTATCGTGCAAATCTACGATGATGCGCTCTGCGGTCTTTTCTCCAATGCCTTTGATGCGTTTCAGGCTGCTCACATCCTTGAGCGCTATGATTTGCCTTATATCACTGACAGTGAGACTGGAGAGCACCATTCGGGCCGTATTCGGGCCTACCCCGCTCACGGATATTAATTTCCGGAACGTATCGCGCTCCTCGTCAGTCCAAAAGCCGTACACAACCAACGAGAAATCATTCCCGTTGATGTGAAGATGCGTGAAGAGCCTCGCGTCGCCCCCGTCCGGAAGTTTTCCGAAGGTGTTCAGACTGATCTGGAGCAGGTAGGCAATGCCGTTTGACTCAATCACCGCATGAACGGGACTTTTTTCAACGAGTATGCCCTTGATGTAATGCAGCATAGGAAATCAGGTAAAAGCGGTTTGTTCAGTTTTAAGCTGGGCATCGACGACAGCAATGCGCGTCATGTTGATGATTTCGCGGACGGTGCAATCCATCTGCAGGATGTGGTAGCTTTTTCGCAGCCCGAGCAGGACGGGGCCTATCACTTCCATTCCGGCAATCTCCTGAATCAGCTTATACGAAATGTTACCCGAGGCCAGGTTGGGGAAGATCAGGGTGTTAACCTTCATATCTACCAGTCGGGAAAACGGGAAATTGGTCTTGAGCATTTCCGGGTTCAGTGCAAAATTGGCCTGTAGCTCTCCATCCGCGATCAGATTCGGATGATTCCGGTGAAGAATTTCCACTGCTTTGCTCACTTTTTGAGCATCCTTTCCTTTCGCTGAACCGAAATTGGAATAGCTCAGGAGTGCTACACGGGGAACAATTTTCATTTTACCCACGGCTTCGGCGACGAGCAGGGTGATCTCCGCGAGTTCTTCAGCGGTCGGATCCTGATTGACGGTAGTATCGGCCAGAAAGAGCGGGCCCTGAGGTGTCTGCACGATATACATGCCGCACACCTTATTTACACCCTCGGCGGGGCCGATCACTTCCAGCGCCGGCCGTATGACCCGACCGTAGTTGCGGGTCATGCCGGAAATCAGTGCATCCGCGCGGCCCGTTTCCACCATCATAGCGCCGTAATAGTTGCGCTCGCGCATGGTCTTCACCGCCTCCTGAAGGGTGATGCCCTTGCGCTTTCTCTTTTTGAAAAAATGCTCGCCGAATGCTTGTCTGTCTGCCGCATTTTCCGGGCTGCGGGTGTCGATGATCTCTACACCTTCAAGACCGAGTTCCAGATCGGCAATCATCCGGCGGATGCGATCTTCGGGGCCAAGCAAAACCGGGATAGCGATTCCCTCATCACGGGCTGCGTCGGCCGCCTTGAGGACCTTGATGTTATCGCCTTCGGCAAATACAATCCGGCGCGGTGATTTGCGGGCACGCTCTGCGATGCTGCGGCTCAGAACGCTATCGCGTCCCATTCGCTTCTGAAGCTCGGCGCGGTAGGCCTCCCAGTCGGTGACCGGTTTGCGGGCCACGCCTGATTCGCAGGCTGCCCTCGCCACGGCCATGGATACCTCGGTGATCAGCCGGGGATCCAGTGGCTTAGGAATGATATAATCCTTCCCAAAGGAGAGTGAGCTGAGGTTATAGGCCTCGGTTACTTCCTCAGGAACGGGCTGTCGGGCCAGATCGGCCAGTGCCTTTACGGCGGCCAGCTTCATTTCATCATTGATCTGGGAAGCCCGGCTGTCCAGGGCCCCGCGGAAAACGAACGGGAAACCAAGGACGTTATTCACCTGATTGGGATAATCGCTCCTTCCCGTGGCCATAATGATGTCAGTCCGGCAGGCCGTAGCCTGAGTATATCCTATTTCCGGCTCGGGGTTAGCCAGCGCGAATACAATTGGATTCTCAGCCATACTCTGGACCATTTCGCAGGAGACGATATTTCCCTGTGATAGTCCGAGAAACACATCCGCACCTTTAAACGCCTCGGTCAGATTTGCGAAGGTTTTCTCGGTAGCAAACCGCTGCTTGCGGGAATCGAGGTCTCCGCGTGAAGTATTGATGTGCCCTTTGCTGTCGAACATGGCGATGCGCGCGGGATTCATACCCAGCGCAATCATCAGGTGGGCGCAGGAAAGCGCTGCTGCACCGGCACCGCTGATCACCGTGCGCACATCTTCCATTTTCTTGCCGGCAATTTCCAGCGCATTCAGAAGAGCGGCTGTCGAAATAATCGCTGTGCCGTGCTGGTCGTCGTGCATTACCGGAATGTCCAGTTCAGCCTTCAGGCGCTCTTCAATCTCGAATGCTTCGGGGGCTTTGATGTCTTCCAGATTGATCCCGCCGAACGTGGGAGCGATATTGCGCACGGTGCGCACAAAATCGTCCACTTCGGTGGCACTGACTTCAATATCGATGGAGTCGATGTCTGCAAAAATTTTGAAGAGCATTCCCTTGCCCTCCATGACTGGCTTGCTGGCTTCCGGACCGAGGTTCCCCAGGCCGAGAATGGCGGTGCCATTTGAAATTACGGCCACCAGGTTGCCCTTTGCAGTATACCGGTAGACGTCTTCCGGATTCTGAGAGATGGCTATCACCGGTTCGGCCACTCCGGGAGAGTATGCCAAAGCGAGATCCTTCTGGGTACTGTACGGCTTGGACGGGATAATCTCAAGCTTGCCCTTTCGCCCCATCTCATGGTAGTCAAGGGCTTCCTTTTTCCTTATTTTCTCAGACATTTTGGGAAATGAGGGAGCTAAATTAGGTCGGTATGGGTATTGAGAGGCCGGTTTAACGGACAGGTTTCAAACAACACTGCCCGGCAAGCCGGGCAGTAACATAAAACCTATTTCAGGCATTCCACTTAATGACTCACCGCAAATCGCGTGTTGCCGAGGATTGTACCATTGGCAGAAACCCTTACGATATAAGCTCCGGGGGCAAAATCCTGTCCATCCAGGATAACAATACCGTTGTTGTTGTTCAGTTGGATTGATTCAATCAGCTGTCCAGCGGTATTGAAAATTTCCATCTGTGCAGCCCGGTAGGCTGCGGGCAGTGAGTACGAGAACTTACCGATTCCGGAGAGCACACTAGGGTAAACTCCGAGTTCTGCTCCAGCCAAAGCGTTTTCCTCGACAGAGACTACGCATTCGTCCATATCCACACAATAGGTGACGGTGTGGCAAGCCTCATCGCTGGGATTGGCATTGTCAAAAAAGCAATACTTCACGGTAGTCTGACCTGCATTACCATTGGCGCGGTAGTGCGCGTAGAAGGTATTGTTGATCTGACCAGCGTCCATTATCTGCGCTGCCTGAACGGGGGAAATGTTGGTCGCAGAAGTGAAGCATACGCCCCAGCAGAAATAATTTTCTGAGCCCGCAACTTGCTCGATCACACTGCGGTAGCAGCGAACGGAAAGCGTATTGTCCGAAATATTCTGAACGTCCCAATCAGCGACAAGCTCACCAGTGGTTCCCAATTCGGCGAGCGTACCCGTAACAGTCGTAACGGGGTCAATCAGCACAAGACTCTGAGCGTTGACCTGAATTGCCAGTGAAAAAGCAAAAAACGAAAGGATGCGAGTAATCATAGGAAATCGATGTTGATGACCAAATTTAACCGGGATTCCTTCTTCACACACGCATTCAATCCGCAGATTATTGGTTTTTTAACTGCAAAGACGTTCCCGTCATTCCGTGAACCGGACCAACCGGGGTGCTCAATCGCGGGGTTTAGCATTCCTTTTTTTCTCGCTTTTCAAAACACCTTCCTGTCAAGGCCTGCTTATCTTCGTAACTCACTTTTTAGCAACTAACCCCAATTAACAGATGAAAAAAGGTTTACTCGCACTGTTTGCCGTGTGTGCGGCACTGGTGAGCCAGGCGCAGCTTCCAAGCGGCACATTGGCACCAAACTTTACTACTACCGATATCAACGGTAATACCCACACCCTCTATGACTACCTGAACGAGGGGTACACCGTGGTGATCGACGTTTCAGCGACCTGGTGTGGTCCTTGCTGGAACTATCACTTATCCGGAGCGCTTGAAACACTTCACGAAGAGCACGGAGTAGAAAACGGCGGAAATGTAATTGTGATGTTTATCGAAGGTGACGGTCAGACTACCAGCGCTGACCTCAATGGAGATACGGGTAGCACTCAGGGTGACTGGGTGACCGGCACAGAATATATTATTGCTGACGATGCTGCGGCGGCCGATATTCTCGCGATCTCTTACTTCCCGACCATTTACACCGTATGTCCGACCGGCATCATCACTGAAACCGGCCAGATTTCAGCGGCTCAGCACTGGAATTTCATCAATGCTTCTGCTTGCCAGACTGTACCCGCCAATGATGGTGCGGTTCTCGCCTTCGACGGCCCTGGTGTGACTTGCACCGAGGCTGACATTGCGATCGAACTCGCTAACCTGGGAACAAATAACCTGACTTCAGCCACAATCACTGTGTCTGGAGTAACTCCTCCAGTGTCACAGAACTGGAGTGGCAACCTCGAGCGTTTCACGTCAGAAATGGTTGACCTCGGCACTGTGAACGTCACTGGCCCTATGGTTATCACCATTTCTGCAGATGACAACGCGAATAACAACTCAATCAACGGATCTGCTCTTGCGGTAAGCAGCACTACCCAACTTCGCTTCGACATCAAATTTGATGGCTGGCCTGAGGAGTGCTCATGGCGTCTGCTCAATGAAAACGGCGCCGTAGTTCATCAGGGCGGTCCGTACACCACACAGGCTGACAATTCTACCCTCGTATTTGACCGTTGGGTTCCAAGCACAGGTTGTTACACAGTAGAAGTAAACGATGAATACGGCGATGGTCTCCACGGTTCACAATGGGGTGGTGGCGCTCAGGATGGCCACTTCAAAGTGTACAGCATGAACAATGGTCAGGTGGATTCTGACATCTTCATCTACAATGGCAACTATGACTACGAGCAGGTGACTGCCGGAGCTAACGTGAATGAAGTGGTTTCAGTTTCTGAGCTGAACGTTTCAGAAAATGTGAAGGTGTATCCTAACCCCGCATCTGACATACTCACACTGACCTATACACTTGGTTCAAACGCTGATGTGCGTTACGAATTGGTGAATATGCTCGGAGAGCGTGTAGCGAATGAGCACGTAGGCAACCAGAGCGCAGGCACTTACTCACTGCCAATCGATCTCACTGAAGTAGCTTCAGGTTTCTACCTGATGAATGTTTCAGTGGATGGTGTTGCTTCTACTATCCGCGTGACTGTAAGCAAGTAATTCATTCAACCAATACCAGAAGGCCATCTTACTTTGAGATGGCCTTCTGTTTTTAAAATGGTATAGTAGTTGTCGGGAAAAAAGAATCAAACCACCAGAACCTACATCTCATTCCAATGAAACAACTTCCTCTAATCCTCGCTGCGGCACTCTTCAGCCTGAGTTCCTTTGCCCAGGGCACCCTTCCCAACATTACCCTCCGCGACTTGGATGGAAACACTGTTCAGACAGGATCGCTGAGCAATGATGGCAAACCAATTCTCATCTGCTTTTGGGCTACGTGGTGCAGCCCGTGTAAAAAGGAGCTCAATACATACGCCGAACTTTATGAGGACTGGAGGGAAGAAACCGGTGTAAAGATTTATGCGGTAACGGTGGATGATCAGCGCACGGTAGGTTCCGTTGCTCCTTACGTCAATGGACAATCCTGGGAATATGAAATTCTGCTTGACACCAACAAGCAGTTTCAGCAAGCCATGGGTGTCACCGCGCCACCGCATACCTTTCTGCTCGACGGCACTGGAAAAATTATCTGGCAGCACAGCGGTTATATGGCCGGTGATGAAGAAGAAGTCTATAAAGAACTTTTGAAATTGAAATCCTGAATCGATTTTGATCTCTGCAACAAGCCCCGAAACTGCTTCGGGGCTTTTTTTTGTGTGTACTTTCGGGCCGCCTGTATGATATGCATTGCGGGCGTTTCGATATGCGAATGACTTCACTCCTTAAGGCCCTTTTCATCGTGTGTGTGTGCGCGCTGCCAGGGTCTGTGTTTTCACAGGTTACTCAACCAGAACAAAAACCACCAGAAGCGCCAAAAGGACAACTGCACGGAAACTTTCAGGTCATCTGGCAGCAATACAATAAAGATTCTCTGATCGGGGCTATTGTACCTCCGCCAAAAACGGCGATGAACGCTTACGGTAATTTCAATTATACCTATGGCAATTTCACTGCAGGAGTGCGCTTTGAGTCCTACATGGATGCGATCCTCGGATACAGCGCTCAAAACCGCTTTCAGGGAACAGGAATAGGATTCCGGTATGCACAATACAAAAACGAGCAGCTCGATATCACCGTCGGGAATTTCTATGAGCAGTTTGGGATGGGACTCACACTTCGAAGCTATTGGGAACCATTTCTCGGGATTGACAATGCCCTTGACGGCATTCGCATCATTGGCACTCCGTATAAAGGAGTCACGGTAAAAGCCATTTACGGTCAGCAGCGTCTTACCTTTGAGAGCAGACTCATCAATGCGGATGCCATCATCCGCGGGCTGGACGGCGAGATTAACGTGAATGAGCTCTTTCCTTCTCTTGCAGAAAGCAAGACCCGCATCAGTGTGGGAGGAAGCTTTGTTTCGCGCTACCAGGATGGCGGCATTCTTGAAAAAGACACACTCCTTTTAGAATTGCCAGCCAATGTCGGCAGCTACGCGGGACGCCTTCAGGTATCTCATGGTGCATTCCGTTTCATGGGAGAATACTCTGAGAAAATCAATGACCCGAGTGCGGATAACGGGTACATCTACAAAGGAGGACGCGGTATTTTTCTCACGGGGAATTACAGTAAAAAAGGCTTCGGTATTACGGCCATGGCCAAGTCCATTGACAACATGAGCTTCCGTGCGGATCGGGATCTGAAGTTGTTCGATGTACCGATCAACTACATTCCTGCGATTACCAGACAGCACACTTACAACCTTGCAGCAACTCTTTACCCCTACGCTACTCCGTTCACCGGAGAGGCGAGCATCATGGCTGAGCTGTTCTACAACTTCAAAAAAGAAACCCTGCTCGGAGGAAAATACGGCACACAGATCTCGCTGAACTTCGCAGCAGCGAACAGCCTTGACACCACGCGCATCGCAGGTGCGGAGGGCCTGATCAACGGCTACCAACTGAACAGCCTCGGCTTTGGCCCGGTGAAATACGTGCGTGATTTGAATATCGAAGTCAAAAAGAAATTCTCTAAAAAGGTATCAGCTGCCTTCACCTATTACTACCTCGAATTCAACACCACAGTTACTCCGGTAACGAATGACTTCAAAGGCATCCTGTTCGCAGACATTCAGGTGCTTGAACTCAACTACAAATTCAACAGCAAAAACAACCTTCACCTCGAGTTTCAGGCGCTTCAGACAGAGCAGGACAAGGGCGACTGGGCAACCATTGTAGCCGAGTATACCTTTTCTCCGCACTGGACCTTTGCGGTAATTGACCAATACAACTACGGCAATAACAATCCGGACAAGCGGATTCACTACTTGTTCGGCACAATAGGCTATATTAACGGTGGAAATCGTCTGGCCATCGGATATGGTAAACGCCGCGAGGGGGTATTTTGCATTGGCGGTGTATGTAGAGCAGTGCCAGCTACCAACGGTTTCGAAATCACATTAACAAGCAGCTTCTGACGGCATATGAAATCCTCTGCATTCCTTTTACCGCTGGTCGCAGCAATTCTGTTCGCGGGTTGCGACAAACTGGATGATCCGATTATCCGGCTCAACAATCAATACCTCGAAGGCGTGTACGGTCCGGCACCTGAATTCGTCACGCTTGATAATCCCACGAAGAATGTACTGGTGGAAGAATTCACCGGGCACTTGTGCGGATTTTGCCCTCCCGCTACGGCCATGTTAAAGGCGCTGGATGAAGAGTTTGGTGATCGGCTGGTGCCTGTCACTGTGCATGCAGGTACCCTTGCTGCGGTGACTTCATCGCCTTATGATGTCGATTTCACTACCGAAGCAGGAAACATCTATTGGGCACAACTTGAAAACGGGTTTAATCCTGCGGCTCGCATCGACCGCACAGGAGGTATTGCGAATTTCTACGTGGACAATCAGTGGTCATCAAAAATCGATGAGCAGCTTGACGCCGCTCCGAGAGTCGCTCTGCAAATGGTCACTCAATACGCAGCGGAGGATCAGAACCTCAACATCCATGTGCATGCCCAGTTCCTTCAGTCACTTCAAGGACGCTACCAGCTGATCGTGCTCTTGCTTGAGTCACACATCATCAGTGCACAAAGCGATTACAGCCTTGATCCCTCCACGATCTATGACTACGAGCATAACCATCTCCTCCGCACCAATGTGACCAATGCGCTTGGTGAACCACTCATCACAGACCCACTGAATAACGATCAGGTGGTGAAGAGTTACACCCTTCCGATGAGTGATGTCTGGGTTCCGGAAAACTGCAGCGTGGTGGCCTTTGTGATTGATCCCGTCACCGGTGAAGTAATCAATGCCGTTGAAGATCACGTGGAGCTATGATGAGAACATTCGCCATATTTCTCCTCGCCCTATCCCTTTCCGGCGCCCTAACGGCACAAAAGAAGTTTGAAGCAGGACTTTGGGCCGGACCTGTGGCCACACAAATGAGCGGTGACGGGCTTGCCGGTTGGGACAAGGTTGGATTCTCCGGCGGTGCGTGGGTGCGCACCAATCTCAATGAAAAATGGCGGATCACCGGAGGGCTTCAGTTCACCAATAAAGGAAGCCGCACTGAGCGCGACACGATCACGTTCGTCAACTTCGCTTATCATCTGAATTACATTGAAATGCCTATCACGGCGGGTTATCTCTGGCGTCACTGGGAGTTCCAGGTCGGTGTGGTGCCCGGCATCCTTATTAGTCAGGAGATTCGCACCAACACGGTGAACACAGAGATCAATCCACCTTTTGAAAGCTATGAGCTCGGAGGAGTGGCTTCAGGTATTTTTTCCTTTTCGGAAAAATTTGCATTGGGCGCGCGCGTCATGAGCTCGGTGCTGCCGGTGCGTCCGACACCAAATTTCGCCAATCGCTTCAGCTACTACGAACGCGGCAATTACCATCAGGTACTGAATTTTCTCGTGCAGTACCGGTTCTGACGGACGTTCAACAGACACTCACCGTTGAAGACTACAAACGCCTGCGTTCTTGAAACACCGGCATTGAAGTAGAATCCACAAGCTTCTGAAAAACTGCCCAATCGGTGTCAAAAAAAGCATTGACCCGATCGGCGATCGCTCTGTTTTTCACCGAGAGTGCCTGAAGTGCAGATGCGGCATTCGCCGCAGGCATCAAATCACCCGTATTGATCAGTGAAATGGTTTTCCACAACACTGAATTCAGAAGGTTGCTATCATCCTGAATGCCCCTTGCATCTTCGGAAAGCATGAATTCTCCTTCAAGATTATTGATCTTCTGAACAAGTGAATCGCACTGTGTGAGCATATTCTTTTTATCCTTCTCACCGAGAACATCTGCATTGGTGCGGACTCTTTCAATGGTTTTACGCGCATCTCTCAACTGGGAGAATCCGTTGGTGGCGAGTTTCACCTGCTCTGCCCATTGGTTATACAATTCTTCCTGCCGCTGTAAAGCATCCGAAGGATAGTTAATTCTCGGATCGTAGCGGATAGTCAATGACGTGCTGTCCTTCCACTGATCGAAAGCCACTACCACTTTGTATTTACCCGGACGAACAGGGATAAAGCTTCCGGGGGGATCCTCGTCTTTTCCGGGTTCTTGTCTCGATGGAAAGCGAATGCCATTGCGCTCATAGTTCCAGGTGATGCGGTTGAGTCCGGTGTCGGGCTTGTGTGTAAACCAGCGGATGGTATCTCCGTCTTCATTCAGAATGATGATCCTGGACTTTTTCTCTGCGATTTCCTGCTTTTCGTTGAACCGAAGATTATAGGTGATGACAGCACCGGACGGTTTATTATCTCCGGCAAATCGGCCGTCAGCCGGAAAACGCCCGCCGAGATGCCTGCGGTAATTCGCCATCACTGCCGGCTGTGGCTCACACACCTGCAATCCCGGTTGCTGAAGAACCGCATTATCCCGAATGAGCATTCGGAGCGGAGTGAGGTCATCGAGGATATAGGCTGCGCGTCCGAACGTACCAATGATCAGATCGGATTCGCGCGGATGAATTTTCATATCCTGAGTGGCTACTGAAGGAAACGTATCGGGCCATTTGGTCCAGGTCTTTCCGTAATCGATGCTCACATAAAGTCCGTGCTCCGTGCCCAGAAAGAGCAGCGATGGCTCCACATGATCCTGCACCATGCTCAGGCAGTGACCAGAGATGGCCGGTTCGCTTACAATGTTCTTCCACGTTTTACCGAAGTCGGTAGTGTGAAAGAGGTACGGTTTCCAGTCATTGCGCCGGTAATTGTTGACGACTACCCATGCTTCACCAGCCTGATGCAGAGAGGCTACGATCTGCGGAACCCATGCGCCTTTCGGCATACCGGGAATCGCTGAAAAATTCTTCCAGGTCTTGCCCCGGTCGCGGGTAAGCTGAATTTGTCCGTCGTCTGTTCCAACCCAGATAACAGCGCTATCCAGTGCGCTTGGCGCGATGGTAAGGATCGTGCAGAACGTTTCCGCTGAAGTAGCATCAATAGTCAATCCGCCACTCTTGTTGCCCTTTTGTTTATCGGGATCGTTAGTGGTCAAGTCAGGTGAGAGCACTTTCCAGCTCATGCCTTTATCAGAAGAGTAATGCAGGAACTGAGAACCGTAGAAAATCCCTCCCGGATTCAGCGGGTCAGCGGCAATAGCAGCATTCCAATGGAAACGCAGCGACGTACCATCAGGGTGTACGGGCTGAATGAACTGCTCCTGTCCGGTCTGAGTATCCGCGCAGTACAAATGACCTCCCTGATACATCGCATAGACAAACCGCTCATCGGTTGGGTCAGGCACAACATCGAATCCATCACCAAACAACACCTCCTGCCAATCGCTGTCAATGATTCCATCGCTGTGCCACACATAACCGGGACCTCTCCATGAACCATTATCCTGCATGCCACCATAGACATTGTAAGGCGTCTGCATGTCATAATTGATATGATAGAACTGCGCCACAGGAATATCGGACGCAAAGCGCCAGTTCTTTCCACCGTCGTAGGAGATATTGAGTCCACCGTCGTTTCCTTCGATCATGAAATCGGGATTTTCCGACGACCACCAAAATGCGTGGTGATCCGGATGCACGCCGTAATAAGGCAGAATGGTCTTCCATGTTTTCCCGCCATCAATGCTTTCGCTTACCACACTGTGCAGGTAGATGAGGTGATTTTCATTGGAAGGATCCACATGGATTTCGTTGTAATAAAACGGACGATCGCCGACATCGGTGTTGTTGATCATCGACCACTTGAATCCCCCATCATCGCTTCGGTATAGTGCGGTTTCTTTACCTTCCACAAGTGCATAAACCACCTTCGGATTGCCGGGGGCAATGGCCAATCCGATTCTTCCGAGTTTGCCATCGGGCAGACCTTCCTCTTTGCCCATTCGCTTCCATTGATTTCCGCCATCTGTGGTCATATAGAGACCGCTGCCCTTTCCTCCGCTATTGAAGAACCAGGGCTCACGCTGGTATTGCCACATCGCAGCGAATAGTTTATCCGAATTCCGGGGATCCATCACGAGATCAGCGCATCCGGTACTATCGTTCACAAAGAGCACTTTTTTCCATGTGGCACCGCTGTCTGTCGTTTTATAGACCCCGCGGTGTGCATCAGGCCCCCAGGCGGAGCCGGGCGCTCCGGCATACACTACCTCCTGACGCTGAGGATGCACGCAGATCCGGTGAATGGTTCGCGTCTGCTCAAGCCCTTGCAGCACCCATGTAATTCCGCCGTCGCCGCTGCGGAAAATCCCCTTGCCGGAAGTCTGTGAGTTTCTCGGATTGCCTTCGCCTGTTCCTACCCAAATCACATCAGGGTTTGAAGGAGATACTTTCACTGCACCAATTCCGAGCACGGGCTGCTTGTCGAATACAGGCGTCCAGCTTACACCACCACTTTCGCTTTTCCATAATCCGCCGCTTGCAGTGCCTGCCAGTATTGTTGCCGGATTGCCGGGAACCACGTCAATTGCAGTAACCCGACCACTGGTGACTGCTGGCCCGATTTCGCGCATGTTCATCCTGTCCAAAAAATGATCCGGTATCTTCTGTGCAAAGAGTGATGCTGTCGCGCTGAGGCAGACAATGAATACAATCATGGAGAACCTTCTCATAGCTATTATTCCGATAGGTGCAGGTCAAATGTAAGCGGTGTGTGACAAGAACAGTGCGTACTGTGGCACCCGGCGCGTATTGCCCAAGAGTGGAATGCCTTTTCTTTGCAGTGACTCACGCATGACTCCGCAAACCGATCTTTCACGCTTTGACAATTCGTGGTACCACCCGGGGCCGTTACATAAACGCGCGCTGTGGTATATGGTTCACGCGCTGTTCTTCCGCAGCGGAATGCCGGTGAGTGCGCTCAAAGTGGGTCTTCTCCGGATGTTCGGCTCACGCGTGGGAAAAGGTGTTGTCATCAAGCCTCATGTGAGAATCAAGTACCCCTGGAAACTTGAGATCGGCGATTATACCTGGATTGGTGAAGAAAGCTGGATCGATAATCTTGATCAGGTTTCCATCGGATCGCATTGCTGCATATCTCAGGGAGCTATGTTGCTTTGCGGGAATCACAATTACCGAAAGTCCGCATTCGATCTGATGGTAAAACCCATCACACTTGAACAAGGTGCATGGGTGGGTTCACGGGCGACCGTGTGTCAGGGAGTCACAATGGCAAGTCATTCTGTGCTCTCCGTCGGATCAGTGCTTACCCGGGATGCTGAGCCCTATGCGATCTATCAGGGAGTGCCCGCCATACGCGTAAAAACCCGGGAAATTTCGGCATGAAGGTTTCGATTATCACCATTTGCTACAACAGTGCAGCGACTATCGAAGACACGATTAAGTCGGTGTGCTCACAAGAGTATCCGAATGTGGAATACATCATTGTGGACGGAGCCTCCACAGACCGCACCCTCGAGATTGCCGACCGCTACAGGGGCCGCATCGCCAAAGTCATTTCAGAAAAGGATAAAGGCATATACGATGCGATGAACAAGGGTATTCAAGCGGCTACGGGTGATGTAGTCGGGATACTCAACAGCGACGACTACTATGCGGATGAGCGTGTGATATCCGATGTGGTGAATGCGCTGACAGGATCGGGATGCGATGGGTTGTATGCCGATCTGATTTACGTAAACCGTGAGCAAAAAAGTAAAGTAGTGCGCAGGTGGATTGCAGGTAAGTACCAAGCGGGTATGTTCCTGGGTGGCTGGATGCCGCCGCATCCGACCTTTTTTGTCAAGCGCCATTTATACCATGAACTGGGGCTGTATAATCTGAGCCTGCGCTCCGCAGCCGACTACGAGTTGATGCTGCGTTTCATTCACCGCCATCATATCAGCCTCGTTTATCTGCCGCGCGTTATCACTCACATGCGCACAGGAGGCCAGAGCAATGTGTCATTGCGCAACCGCATTCGCGCAAATAAAGAGGACCGGGCGGCATGGCGGATAAATGACCTGAAACCGGCCTGGTACACACTTACGCTCAAACCTGTTTCCAAGCTCTTTCAGTACCTGCGCTGATTGTGCTTTAAAAAAAAGACCCGCCGAAGCAGGTCTTTAAGATTATCCAGCCAAAACGTCCATCAGAATTTCGCACGAGAGCGGCGGATGCCGGCGCGGTTTTTCAACCAGCTGTACTTGGAACGATAGAAGTTCGACCGGCCTCGAATCACTTTACCGATGGTGAGTTGGGTAGTGAGGAAACTGTCGTTGTAATTGGGGTCACCGCGCTTGGTGCTGAAGCCCGGGATATACCGGAAACTATTCACACTCAGGGGTGACTCTCCGGGGTTTTCTGCGTTGATTTCATCAATGAGTGCCTGATACGATTGATTCACAAATTCCGTGGCAAGAGGATCATCCGAGCCCGGAGTCTCGAATGTGGTTGAGATGTCATCCAGGTAATCCGTGAAGGTGGTGCGCCAGCTGAGCTCCCAGCCCACGCGCCATTGCTTGTTGAATGTGAAGAAAAATCCCACACCCGCGGGTATCGCGAGGCCAAACGCTGAGTAGGGTCTCTCCTGACCTTCTGTGCGCCAGTCGCGCAGGTTGAACCACTCACCGTCGTAGGCCAGTTCACCGTTCAAGAAGATCTGACCCTGCGGATTGTGGTAATAACCTGACACCCCACCGAATACAAAAAGCTTGAAGTCCGGGTTATAGTAGCCGCGGTTACCTACGTCGTTGTCATACCAAACGGTCAGTTCGGCACGCGCACCTAATTCTATGATGTCGTTGCGGAAATTCATATTCCGGGCCCGGCGGGCCGGATTGGTAGTCAAACGATCCGTATCAGTGATCCGGATATAGTCCGCGTTAAGGCCAAGGGCGAGACGTTTCGAGAATTTATATCGTCCATAGCTACCGAATGCCCAGCGCGTCGATTGCATGTGCATATCCACAACAAAATCACGGCGGGTCAGCTCCTTACCACCGATATCACCGAGGTAATTGGCAGCGCCCATCTTCGTGCCATAGTCCCATTGATACTGGGCCAAAGCCGACACAGCACCAAAGAGAAACGCGATAAACAGCACTTTTTTCATAGTCAATAAGCGTAAAGGTCGCAACGAGGGTATTCTGCGCTAAGATAGTCTTACTCAGTGAATCCATGTAAAACCTTTGAGAAGTTTTTTCAGGAAAGACGGCCGCATGTGTCAATTTTGAGGCGTTATGAACAGAATCCGTTCTCTTTTTGGGGTTGAATATCCCCTCGTTCAGGCAGGAATGATCTGGTGTTCAGGCTGGGAGCTCGCGTCAGCGGTCAGCAATTCCGGGGGGTTAGGCCTCATCGGTGCGGGATCGATGTATCCGGAAATCCTCCGGGATCATATCCGCAAGTGCAAAGCAGCGACGTCGAAGCCATTTGGCGTGAATATTCCGCTGCTTTATCCGCAGATCGAAGAACACGTGGAGAGTGTTATTTCGGAGCAGGTACCGGTGGTATTTACCAGCGCCGGAAACCCTAAAACATGGACCTCCAGGCTCAAGGATGCCGGGATTAAAGTGGTGCATGTGGTATCCAGCAGCGCGTTTGCCAGGAAGGCCGAAGATGCCGGATGTGATGCGGTGGTAGCGGAAGGATTCGAAGCCGGCGGACATAACGGCCGGGAGGAAACCACCACGCTATGCCTTATTCCACTCGTAGCCAGCGCGGTGAGCATTCCGGTCATTGCTGCAGGAGGCATCGGCAGCGGCAAAGCCATGCTCGCGGCCATGGTGTTGGGTGCGGAGGGCGTGCAGATCGGCAGCCGTTTTGTGGCCACGCATGAATCCTCCGCGCATGCGGGGTTCAAGAAGAGAGTAATCGAGGCCCGAGAAGGAGACACCCTGCTCACCTTAAAAGAACTTACACCGGTGCGCCTACTGCGGAACGCCTTCTTTGATCAGGTCATGGAAGCTTACGCCCGTGGGGCTTCCAGAGAAGAGCTGAACGCATTACTCGGAAGGGGCCGCGCAAAGAAAGGCATGTTTGAAGGCGATCTGGAGCAAGGGGAGTTGGAGATTGGTCAGGTCGCCGCCGGCATACGGGCCATACAGCCAGCCGGCGATGTCGTGCGGGAAATCATTGCGGAATACCGCGCCGCACAAGATACACTGGCACAGGAGGATTTCCGGTTCTGAGCAATGAATTGCATGGTTCGTGCAACCTTTTGGCTGTTCTGTGAGTGAAATAAGCACGGGCTAATTCCGTTCAAAAAACCCTGCGGTATCTTTGCCTCTACCTCTGGTGCTGAAAAAACTGATTTCCATATCACTCCTTGCCCTGATTGCCCCGCTGGCATCCGCCCAACTGGGGGCTGTAACGCTGCAATGTGCGAGTGTGCAACTCAGCGGAAATCCGGTGATTCAATGGTCTCAGGTCGCAGATCCGCTCGGGCAATTTGTATCCTACGACATCTATAACTCCAGTTCTGCCGGAGGTATATATACGTTGGTGGCATCCATACCGGATATCAGCATCACCAGTTTTGAGCACATCAACCCGAATCCGCTGACAAGTGACGAATGCTATTACGTGCAGGTCATCTCCACGGATGGCACAACGATGTTTGACTCACCTGCTTCGAACACAATTTGCACGATCAGTCTGGATGTCCAGCCTTCCATTACGCCGGCGGGACTAGTGTTGCTGAACTGGACGAATCCCTATCCCGGCGGGGCGCCTCCGGGCACCGGAGAGTATGAAATCTGGCAGGAATTTCCGGCTGGCACCTGGGTGCTGGTAGCCACTGTGCCGCTCGGCATACTGACCTGGTCATTCGAGGTCATGCAATGCGAGGTGACCTACAACTTTCAGGTCATGCTCGATACACCTTCCGGCTGCTCTCACGAAAGTGACATTGCGGGCGGGACGTTTTTCGATGTGACTCCCCCAGATATCCCGGAGGTCACATCAGTATGGATCGACCACGGTACGAACGACGCAGTTGTGGAGTGGAATCCGAGTGACGCCGATGATACTCAGGGGTATATTCTATAT
>JBKDGH010000110.1:0-56647 GCA_046336655.1 Flavobacteriales bacterium
AGAAATTGTTTATGGCCTTGACAACAGAAGAACTCACATTTATCAGCATCATACCGTTATCTATGGATTGTACACAGGAATTAGTTTCGGGAAAAAACTCAGATTCAAAATAGGTATTAATGGAACTCCTTTTGAAATAGGGAAATTTGTAGATGAAAATGGGATTATAAAGAAGAACAGATTGCTTTTTGCCAGTATAGGAGAAGAATTTGACTTTTATCAGCATAAAAAATTTGGCATGACAACGTATCTGCAAGCAGGGATTGGCAACAACTTTTACAGACAGCTAAATCAAAACGAAATAGAAGTTAACAAAGGTAAACAACTCATTATTCCTATTGAAACAGGCTTGCATTTCAATTATGACCTTTTTACGTATCTAAAACTTAAGACTGGGTTTGGTTGGCGCTTTGTAACCCCAAACTATTCAAGAGAGTTAAGTGGTTACTATGTAAAACTTGGACTTAGTTTTAATCTTAAAAAATTTAATGAAACAAGAGCAGACAATAAAACAACGACCCGCTAACAGCACCTATAAGAAATTGGCTGTTCAGCGCTCCGAAGACACATTTGTGGTTAATGGAAACCAGGTTCTCCACATCCACATTTGTGGTGAAATTCGCAACCTTCGCCAAGTCCGAAACCGCTAATGGCAAGCGCAGACCATCACTAAAAGATACAAACTCAAAAAGAAGTTTATGCAAAATGGAAAAATTAGAAATGACCTTTGACAACTTTACAATTACGACAGACAAATCAAAAATGGATGTAATTGCCATCCATGACTTCCTATCCAAACATTCAGGTTGGAGTGATAACATTCCATTTGACACGGTAAAAAAATCTATTGACAATTCTCTAAACATCGGTCTATTTCATAATCAAAAAAAAATTGGATTTGCAAGGGTTATATCCGATTTTTCAACCATTGCATATTTGGGTGACATTTATGTTTTGGAAGATTATCGTGGACAAGGACTTTCAACAAAACTAATGGACTTTGTAATGGGACACCCAAATTTGCAAGGGCTGAGACGATGGATTTTGTTGACTTCGACAGCAGATTGGCTTTATGAGAAGTATGGCTTTAATAAGTTACCGAAACCAGAAATTTATATGGAACTCTACAACTCAACTGTATATAAAACAGATAAATAAAAAATTGACACATAAATAAACTAAAAAAAAGATGAGTAATATTCCCTTTCAGACAACAGATTGGAATTCAGTTGAGAAAATTGAATACAAAGGCGAAACAGGAATTGCAATTTGGCACTCGCACTTGCTCGTTTCGGGTGCTCACCGTGGGGGTGACCACGCTTTCGCGGCCGAAACTTGCGCGAGTGCTTGTCTTCTTTGGCGTTTTGAATCTCTTGCACGAAACCGACTGCATAATCTGGGTTAAAACTACTAATGTCCGTGCAAGCCGGTGGCTGTCCGCATCGCTATGTTGAGCATTGCTGGCTCGTATGAACCAGGCCCTGCCTATCCCCTGCCAGAAACTTGCATCTTGCGCTCAAAGCGCCGGTACAATACATCAAAGCCTCCACACGCTGAATGGCCATCTTCAGAATCGTCGCCGCAGAACCCGCGTCTGCGAATTGAATTTTTGTAGTACGCATGACAGAATTGAATTGGTTATGCGTATGTTTACGGATGCAGGTCGGCGAAGGCTACCGGAGGTTTAGTGCAACAAAACCCATGCGCAGTGCCCTTCCGGACAATGCGCATATCCGAACCTTTAATCCAACGATTCAAATCCCCCCCTATGAACGACATCATCTGCCCCAACTGCAAAAAGGCCTTCAAAGTGGATGAGGCTGGTTTTGCGGATATACTCAAGCAAGTGCGTGATCACCAATTCGAGGAAGAGTTGATGAACCGACTGGCGCTGGCCGATAAGGAGAAGGACAGCGCCGTCAAGCTGGCGGAAGCCAATGTCCGCAATGCCCTGCAGGACCAGATCGCCAAAAAAGACAAGGAGCTGGCGGAACTGAAGGCGCAGAAGGAACTCGAACTCACGCAGAAACTGGCGCAAAAGGAGGCCGAGCTGACGCAACTCAAGTCCAGGGTGGACAACGCCGAGGTCGAGAAGAAACTCGCGGTGACCGAAGCCACCCGAAAAATTGAAAAGGAGCGCGATGAACTGGCCAGCGCGGTGCAGTTGAAGGAGACGGAAAAGGAACTGCTCAAGAAGTCGCTGACCGAGCAACATGTGGCGGCTCTCCATGAGAAGGATACGATCATCAAACACAAGGACGAGGAAATTGCGCTCCGGAAGGACATGAAGCTCAAGCTGTCCACCAAGATGATCGGGGAAACCCTCGAGCAGCATTGTGAGACGGAGTTCAACAAACTGCGCGCTACCGCATTCCAAAAGGCCTATTTCGAGAAGGACAACGACTCCAAATCCGGCAGCAAGGGTGATTTCATCTACAAAGAGTTTGACGATGCGGGCAATGAGATCATCTCCATCATGTTTGAAATGAAGAACGAGGGCGATGAAACCGCGAACAAGAAACGCAACGAAGACTTCTTCAAAGAGCTCGACAAAGACCGGAATGAGAAGCAGTGCGAGTATGCCGTGCTCGTGTCGCTGCTCGAAGCCGACAGTGAGTACTACAACACCGGTATCGTGGACGTTTCGCACAAGTACCCGAAGATGTATGTCGTAAGGCCACAGTTCTTCATCCCCATCATTACGTTGCTCCGCAATGCCGCCATGAACTCGATGCAATACAAAGCAGAACTGGCCCTGGTGAGAAGTCAGAATGTGGATATCACCAACTTCGAGACTAAATTGAATGCGTTCAGAGAAGGATTCTCCAAAAACTATCTCTCTGCACAAAGCCATTTTCAAGAAGCCATCAAAAAAATTGACGCATCAATAGCGGCCATGCAGAAGGTAAAAGAAGAGTTGACAACAAGCGAGAATCAACTTCGATTAGCCAATGACAAGGCAGAAAATTTGACCATCAAAAAGCTCACTCACGGCAATCCGACCCTGAAGGCGAAGTTTGATGAGTTGAGGAAACAGGAAGAACAACCTTAATACAAACAACGATATGGGAACATCTGAAAACTGGGAGAATAATAATGATTCGCAGGGGGCTAATGACCCGGAAGAAGAGCATTGCGTCATCCTTGCGTTTAATTACGGGTTAGACTCCATGCAACCCCTTTATGACCTTCAGGACCAACTCGATGAGATACTTCGCAGCACAGGGCACGGGGACTGCGATGGGCATGAAATCGCAACGGACATGAGTGACGGCTTTCTCTATCTCTACGGAAAGAACGCCCAAACAATCTTTGAGACGGTCAAACCCATTCTCGAAGACTGCCCGTTCATGCGGGGCAGTACAATAACACTGAGATTCGGTCCACCGGAGGATGGGGTAAAAGAGATTGAAATGACCATCTAAGTGCGGTTCTTGTGCTCAATTGGCGCTCTTTCAAAACCCGCCCGAACGAATTACCTGAAACCGTTGTACGCAATTCGATGAACCCCGCGAAATGAAAATTACATTCGGAATCTTATTAGTACTCCTCTCTATGAATTCTTGTAAGAATAAACCCATCTGTGTGATAAACGAAAACAGCTCAGGAAAGGCAGTCTATGATCTGGACGAGGCATCTTGCTTTATCGCATTGAAATTAGGCAAGAAAAAGACATCCGACTTGAGTTTGATTCGTGAAGCCCTGGTTGCTGAGGAAAACTATATGTACAAAATCGGACTGATTTCCGAAGATCCAAATCCGCAAAAGGAACCCGACTCCAATGCGGTATTGGATATTAACGAACTCGTGGAATACGCCCTGAAAACGGAAGGGGATGACTTGACAGAAGATGAACTGTTGGAAATCTACGACACGGAAACTGAATACTTAAAAATTATCGGAGTAATGGGTGAATAAGTAACTACCCACAACAGATAAGGCTTCGCACTAGCTGTAAGGGCTAGCGCTAAAGCCTTTTCGGCTCATCCCATACGCAGCGCCCGCTCCCTCCCCTATCTTAGTCGTAACTCAACCCATCACACCACGCGCAATAACGACCTTATGAATCAACTACTGCCTGTGCTCGCATTAGCCATTGCCTTCGCCTTGACCAGCTGCTCCAACGGAACACTGGAGGAAAAGGGATTTCCTGTGAGTGCGGATTCAGAGAGTACTGAAACCGACCAGACCAGCGGGTTAAGTCGCGATTCGCTGAAAATTGACACCCGGCCGAGCAATGTATTGCTGACCGGTGTACCACACATCAGGCTCACCACCCTCTACAAGGTGAACGTCAACAAGGATGACAACTCCACGTTCATCGGCTCCAACTCTTTTCATTATCAGTACGAAGACGACGATGACTCAGGCAACAACTGGAACAATAACCTCATGCCGGGACTGAAGGCGGTATATGGCTACAACCTGGTGAATGTTTCGCACTACGACATCACCGAAAACATCCAGAAAACCTTCTTTGAAGATCCTGTCCTGATTAAGACGCTGTACTATCCCTCCTTTTCCAAAGATACCCTCAATAACGAGCCCGTAAGCCGCAACTACTTCCTTGTTTCGGTCTACAACGAGGACACCAACAAGGACCACTTCATCAACCTGAAAGACCTGAGGCGGTTGTACCTGTTCGACATCCATGGAGTCAGACAAAAGGCACTGGTTCCCGAGAACTACTCCGTGTTCAAGTCCGAATACGACTCCGCCAATGACCTGATGTTCGTGTTCGCACAACTCGACAGCAATGCCAACGGCCAGCAAGACGAAAATGAGCCGATCCATATTTTCTGGATTGACCTCAAGGATCCGGCGAATACCGGGCGACAGTATTGAGACCTTGAGTTACCAGCAATCCAGTACAGTCAAACTCAAATTGACCACACATGAAGCAGCTCTACCTCGTTTTAGGAACCATCGCCATTGTGACATTCGCAGGTGTGATCGTCTGGCCCAGACTGAAGAATTACAAACCACATCCTGAATCAGACACCAGCCGTCCGCATGAATCGCTCTTTCCGGTGGATAAAGTTGAAAACGACAAAATCGTCATCGTGGAGGGCGCCAGCGAAAATGACATCCGGAAAATTCTTCAGGACTTCTGCAACTTGTATAACAAAGAGGCATTTCAAGCAGTTCCGAGACTCACCACACTGGCAGATAAACAATTTGCTGTGACCTTTCCGTATGACATGAAGTTCGAAATCTTCTGCTTTTTCGTCAACTACGCGAATTATCCGATGGGCTTTGACCGGCGTTTTAAAACTGTAGGATGGGCAACCACAAAAACCTCGGACATGTGGATTACCGAAAAAAGCGCTGACAAACACGTAATGCTCTACGTCAGCGACTTTGATGACGAATACGACAATGTATTCCTCACCACTTCTGATCACATCGGATACAAACTTGGTTTCGCAATGGGAGAGGAAACACAGCTATTGGAAAGCCCCGAGAAGAAGTATATCGAACAGCCTATAACCTTCACCGAATTGGAAGGAATGCCATATACCGACTTTAGATGATACCATTGGTCACTCGGTTGCTGTGCAGGAAGCGCCGCTATGCAAATGCCAGGTAACGACCTTCCGCAACCACTCCCACCTTCTATCAAACTCCACTCACCCAAACATGATAAAGTCAGCATTTACCATAGTCCTCTCTCTCGGCCTGGCGCTCACCTCCTTTTGCCAGCAATTGACGCTGGTGAAAGACAGCATCATGAGCAACTACATGCAGAGTGGCTTTTCCAACACGCACTTTATACCGAAAGGCAAGAAAGACAGTAACGGCCTTAAGCAAGGCAAATGGGAGGATTATGAAGTGGCATACGACTATGTGTACGTCACGCTGAATAGAAAACCAACGCAGGTATACGGACATTACCTGCTCTTTGGCGAGGGCGAGTATATCAATGGCAAACGGGAAGGCCGTTGGACGTTGTACGTCATTGAAGACAAGACATTCAAAAAATTACGCCAGCAGGAAGTTTCATACACCAAAGGCGTGAAAGATGGATTATTCACCTACGTATTCCCCAATGGAAAAACCGGCGTCACGGGTAAGTACGTCGCGAATAAAACAGAGGGCGAGGTCAAAAGCTACTACGAAGACGGAAAGCTATACGGCACGCGGTATTACGAAGGTGGACTGCGCACAGGCCGGCACACGTACCTTCATCCGAACGGTCAACTTAAGCTCGAGCACCATTTTACAAACGACACATTGAACGGAGATTACCGCACCTATTACCCTGACGGGAAAGTGCAGGAGAGATTTACCTATCTCATGGGAAAGGAAGATGGCATCTATTCGTACTATTATGGCAACGGACAGCTTTGGATTGAAAAAGAGTACAACAACGGACTTCTCATGAACGTCACCGGAAGCTACGACACCATGGACAACCCAAGGGACAAGGGCACGATCAAAGACGGCAACGGCACCGTGAATTATTTCACAGAAGAGGGGAAACTTTACGCGGTGCAGACCTTCCGGGACGGAAAGAAAATCGGTGAAGAGAATAAGTAGTATCAATACCCATTAAAATGCAACAGGTCATCTACCGACTGGAAACCGAAATTGACTTTCAACGGGTTACCGTCTCATTGACCGAATCTGGCATTCCATTCACCTATATCCTCCATTCCAATTCATCCTTTCCATCCCTGAATCTGCCTCAGGCATTCGGAGATATTGCAGTGCCGCTTGAGCATGAACTGGCGCTCTGTACGATGATTCAGGAGTTGACTGGCAGACAACCCCTTCGGGTTGGTGAATCCACCCGACGCAAATCGGGCAAAAAGATCAGGATATGGCAGGTCCTTTTGATTTCTTATGCCGTCCTTATTAGTCTCATTTGCTTGCGATACTGGTACCTTAACCAAAGAACTCAGGGCGAGAAGTTTTATACCCCCGAGTGGAGTTTTGACGCCCGGGAGTTAATTCTGAGAAGTAAGGAAACCGGATTGATATCTGACTTCTATCAGGACGCTAACTATGACCACAACTTCGAGCTTTCAATAGTTCATTCCAAAGCGGGCATTCCAATGTATGTGTGGAAAGACCTGAACGAGGACGGTTACTTTGAAGAGTCCATTTCCTACAACGTAAATGGTGAAAAAACAGGATTTAGGTTCGACCGGGATAATAATGGTATAGATGAAGAAGTACTCATCATTCTGGAGAACGGTGATACATTAAAGCTCTACGATTCGAATCAGGACGGGACTTTTGAAATAAAAAATGATACCAGTCAAACCTCAACTTCGAATAAGTAATGCATTTATAGGATAGACCTTTATCCACTACAAAACTCTGCGACAGAGGCCAATGGTTTGGACCTGTTTCGGTTAAAGAATTCTCATTAACGCTATCATTCTTATCCTTGCACTATACACCGATCCTGAATCCCCATGAAGACCATACGAGACATTGAAAACGAGTTAACACCGCATCTGATTTCAGAAGAAAAACTGGTTTGGAGCGGCAGGCCGAAAACCGGATTTGTCCTCAGGGGTTCGGACGCTTATCTGATTCCGTTCAGCCTGGCCTGGTCCGGGATCGCCATTTTTTTCCAGACGGGGTCATTCTTTGCTAAAGCTCCGGCCCAATTCAAGCTTGTCGGAATTCCTTTCCTGTGCGTGGCCTTTTACATTACAATAGGCCGCTTCCTGGTGGACATGCGAAAGAGGTCGCGCACTGTATACGGCATCACTCCTAACCGGATAATTATCATTTCCGGCATCTTCTTTCGCGAAGTGAAATCCGTAAATATCCATGCACTACCAGATCTTTCTATCCATCAACGCACGGATAAAAGCGGGACCATTACACTTGGTCAGACAGATCCCCGCTATGTAATGACAGAAGCTATGCACTGGCCGGGAGTGAAGCCAACTCCCAGGCTTGAATTAATTCCTGACGTCAAGCGTGTGTTTGAACTCATTCTCGACCTGCAGCGACAGCGCGACACCAAAGACTGAAGTACGATGATCAAATTCGCATTCCCTTTATGCATTCTGTTGTCGTTAACAAGCCTGGGACAGGATGGAGCTACCCTCAGCATGCATTTCTCGCCAAATACCATTTACAGGCAGAATACCATTACGAAATCGTCCAACAAACTTTATTACTACGGATCAGCCGAATTCCTGAGAACAATAAAAGAACAGGGGATCGAAAATCCTTTGTTGACGAAAGAAGTCTCAACGGTTGAAGTTATCTTTTCAACCGGACAAGTAAACGAAACCGGACGATTTTCCCTGGATATTTAATATGTGAAGGCGGATAAGGCGGACGGGCAAAAACTTCTCCCTGAGGGCACGATAATCTTTGGAACCGCTACAAGTGATGAACTACCCACTATCGACTCCATTTCATCCGGCGGAATATCAGAAGAAGAACGTCAAACCATGCAGGAGATTCTACGCAGTACATTTCCTCAAATCGACTTTCCGGATAAAACAATGAACGTTGGCGACACTTTCAAACAGGAAATTCCAATCTCCTATCCTGTGGGAGTCGCAACGATGTCCATGGTAATTACCTCAGTCTACACGCTTAAATCAATAAAAAAGAAAATCGCATACTTTGACATTGTACAGTGGTATACTTTGGATGCCTCAGGCTCACCATTTGCGCTGAGCGGAAGTGGATCAGGGAAAGGAAAAATCAAGTACAATATGGAATACAACTATCCCATAGAGTACCGGACAGCCTTGAAAATAGACATGCAAATGGAATATGATTCATTCAACCTGAAACTGAATCAGGAAAGTACATTCGTCCAAAAAGTTGAAATCGCCAAGAGGTAATAACGCCGGCTTCATGACAATCGCTAACCGGGAAATAATTACACTCACCTGCTCTGATCAATCCGACTGGAGAGCTCGCCTGCCACGGTCAAACTGGCTTTGTGTGGTGGCTGCAGAGAATGATGATCGCAGACTTCTGGATGAGGTTATCGACGCACTCATTGACAATGACGTGTGCTATATCTGCACCATTGGCTCACAGGCTGAACGGATTCATGATCTCATTGATGAAGAAATTGTCAACCGGGAAGTAATGCACGGCAAGAAGCACCTTCCCCCACATACCATCACCACCACGTGGCACGAACAACCGGAAGAAGGCATCTGGTTTGCGACACATGCTGCTTTTCACGAGGTGCCGATTGAACGGATTGTGATTCTGGAAATGAGCCATGGAGCTGAGACTGGCGGCATTGACCCAATGAACAAATACGAAGAGACATTTGAAACCTGGAACAACATTGCTTCACTCTACCAGGACAAGTTCATGGGGCTGGATCTGTACAATGAAACCTATGATTTCATCTGCAATACCATTGACAAGCCCCATGCAAAAGTGCTGGAAATAGGATGCGGGCCGGGGAACATCACCAAATACCTGTTGTCCAAAAGGCCTGACTTTGACATCTTCGGCATTGACATCGCGCCGAACATGGTAGAACTCGCCAGGCAGAACAATCCGAAGTCAGACACTGAATCTGACGTGCATACCATACTCATCGTGAAAAAGAAATAAGTCTGACACCGCACCATGACCTCCAAAACCTCCCTCCTCCTCGAACTCTGGATTGAATCCAGAACCCGCTTTACCAATCAGCTGGATGCGCTGACGGAACAGGACCTGCGCAAGAAGCTGGGTGATTCACCCAACTCCGTGGGTTTTCTCATCCGGCATATCGGGGATGTGGAACTGCTGTTCGCTAAGAATGTGTTCGGTGATGCGTCAGTAAAAGTCACGGCGAAAACGGTGATTGACAAGCAGGACACCGGCGAATGGACCGATCTGAATGCGCTCAAGGATTATGTGGCGGATTCTTTTCAAAAGCTGAAATCCATTGTGGAGCTGCAAACCGATGAGGGTTGGGAGACCACCATCACCACCAAAGAGTTCGGCGCGAAAACCAAGGCAGAAGCGTTCGGGAGAATTGTTTCTCATACTGCGTATCACGCGGGGCAAATGGCGGTGATTTGTAAATATGGGAGGGTTTGAGACATCACCCTTTGGGTATCGCAAACAGCGCAAACGCGTTCCGATTTTAGTTCTTCGATACAGCCACATTTTGGGCAACAAATCCCTGTTTTTCATACCTTTACAAAAAGGGCGAGTGAGCATGGGCGCTATGATCATGCAGGCTGACGACAAGAGCAGCAAACTACTTAAGGAACTGGCGAAGCGCATGGGTGCGCGTGTAACGATCGTGAATGAAGCCCAGTACGAAGAGTTTCTCCTTGGCCAGTTGATGGAGTCTGTAAAGACGGGCAAAAAGGTTTCGAAAGAAGCCATCTTCAGGAAACTCCGCGAAAAGTGAATCTCGAGTTTGACAAGTCTTTTGAGAAATCACTTGACAAAATCAAGGATAAAAAGCTGTTGAGGCGAATAGAATTGGCTCTGCTGAAAGCTGAGGAGTCATAGTCAATCGAGGCAATTCCGAATACAAGAAAGCTCGCGGGATTTTCTACCTATTACAGAATAAAACTTGGCGACTTCCGACTTGGTTTTGAGAGAATAGATGACACGACAATACGATTCATCATATTTGCCCACAGAAAAGAAATCTATAGGAAGTTCCCACAGCATGCCTGCATCGGGAGCATTGGGCTTTCAAACCGAAAATCGTGCTTTCTTTACAGATTTTCCTTTCAATCATCCAAACCCATGAGCAAGAAACACGAACAAGCAATGACCGACCTGCACCGGTTGCTGGACACACAGGATTTTAACACCATCGAGGAGGTACAGGCATTCATGAATCAAATCATTGGAAAGCCCATTCCCTCATTCCCAAAGGAAGCACTCAGTCCGCAGGAACAGGCGCAAGACCTCGTCTACCACGCGCATACACTTCCGGCACAAGAGTCTCGTGCGACTATTGAAAAAGCGCTGCTCATCGATGATGAATGCATTGAAGCGTATGAGTTTCTGGCAAGATTTGAGCGCATTCCTCAAATCGCGAGCGTGTTCTTTGAAAAGGGAATTGCTATCGGCAGAACGCGATTCGGAGGAGAGTACCTCAAAAAGCACAAAGGAATGTTCTGGGGGTTTCATGAAACGCGGCCTTTCATGCGCTGTCTGCACAGCTACGCGGATTGTCTGAACGCCATGAAACGTCTCCCGGAAGCCGTGGCTATTCTGGAAGAAATGATCGCACTGAATCCGGGCGACAATCAGGGAGTAAGGGATCAGCTCCTGCTCTTTCTCATTGAACTCGACGAACGCAAAAAATTCGAGCGCTATGCAAAAATGTACGAGGACGACGGCATGGCCTATGCTACCTATACGCGAGCGCTATTTGCATTCCTCACCACCGGTGAATCGGAAGAGTCGCGCAAAGCGTTGCAACGGGCAATAAAAAGCAACCGATTTGTCCCCAAAAAGCTGTTGGCTAAAAAGCCCGTCACCACGGTGCCTGACTACTACAGTATGGGGAATGCCAACGAAGCCGATTACTACGTTGTGCAAGCACACCGGACATGGAAGATGGTTCCCGGCGCCCTGGAATGGCTGCAGAAGCACTCGGGTAAAAAGAAGTAGACATCCCGCTGCAGAGTGCGCACAGAAATGGAAAAAATTTTCCATTGCACACTTTCTGAAATGCATTTTGGAAACTGTGCAAGAACCTAAAAAGAAATTTTTCATTCGGTTTCCGGAAAAGTTTCCGGATGTTGCAGTAAAAATGATTTTCGATTGATTTTTACTGCAATTCGCGCTTCGGCGTTTTCCCGAATTTCGTTTTAAGGAATTTGGGCTATTATTGAAGAAACTCCGAAGCCTTCCGGCATGCGCACACGAAGTGATCGCTTATGAAAAACGGTTTTGCCCTTCTCCCTGCGGACACGCGATTACCCTGCAAGGTCGGGGCGCGTTAACTTCAGTGACCGGATATACTGGTTCATCCACCGCAAATCGGAACACCTCTCCTACCGGATGATCCCGAAGTGGCTGATCTATCCGCAGGCATACCTGATCTATATCCCGATCCGCGGGCATTTTTCCGGATTCTACCCTTATCCGTTTGTGGATGTGAGCGCGCTGGGCATGACCAAGGTGCTCTTCAACAGCGCTGTGCTGATGGGCGTGTTTTCCGGAGTTTCCGCGTGCCTGATCTGGATACAGGGAATATCAATCAAGTCTTGAATTCCATAGAAGCCCCGCAGGTATTCATGAATCAGTCCTTTTAAACATCCATTCACCCTTGAACCTTGTCCGCCCATCCGATTCCGTAACCCAAAAGTGCAGCTGCGGCGGCGAGGTGAATAATAACGACTGCACGCTGCCAAACAGGCCTTTCGTTCAAGGGTTGGGCAATAGTAAATGGATCGAAGGCCAGTCCGATACCCAGAGCACTGACTGACTCAATGTAATCATTGGAAAAAATAGCATAGTACGCACCCAGAAGTATGAACGCGATGTAAAGGAAACAGTTGAAGCGTGTATTCGTTGAACTGTGTAAGGTTGATGCAATGGCTATCATGCGTTACTTAATGCTCCGCTCCAAATTCAGCTTTAAAAACTTCCACCCCAATGGCGTAGCCATATTGTCGGCCTTGTTCGTTTCGGTAAATGCGAATTTTGTTGCATGCCCGGCCAAGATCTACAGGCTTCCAGTTCTTGCCGCCATCAGTCGTTTCGTACCCTGAAGTCATTGTACCCACATAGCCGTGATCCGCATCGATGAATCCTACTCCGAATTCGCGGGCTGATGGGTCCTCTACTAAGTTAATTTCCGTCCAGGTCGCCCCGCCATCCGTGGTTTTCGCAACCCTTTGCTGCTTGATCTGAGGGTCCGGATTATAACTTTGAATCGTGACGTAACCCACTTCGCGGGTGGGAAATGAAGCTTTCCATGTTGTTTCGAATGGACGGTCAGACTGATACACCTTGACCCAGTTCTTGCCGCCGTCATCCGTCTTTAAAATCAATGCGTTCGACTGCGAAATATCTTCTGAACTCGAACTGCACGCAATGCCATGCTGAGGGTCAAACATAACGATATCAAAAAGCATCTTCCCGGCACCGACAGGCCATGATTTCCATGATTTTCCGCCATCATGCGAGACCATCATGTTGGCCGGCGCCCCAACCCGGCCCACAGCGAAAAGATGCACCCGGGTGTCAAGTACACCATGGTTAATGTATTGCTCTTTTACCACATCAATGGCACACAATCCCTTCACATAAGGGCCAGAATAAGAAACAGGATACCAGGTCACACCACCATCCGAAGTGCCATAAAGCGGGATAGTGTCTGAGACGTTAGGGAAATAATCTGTGCCAACCGTGCCTGCGAAACCATGCAGGCTGTCGATGAACGCAATGCATCTGAAAAATGTTCCCTTCTTTTCGATTTGCTTTTCCCACGACTGTCCACCGTCGCGCGTATGATAAATCGCTCCATACCCATTCACATACCAACCCTCGCGATCATTGATAAAGGTGATATCATCCTGCTTTCCGGAATACTTTTCGGTGTTTAATCGTTTCCAGATATCGGACTCAGCAGATGTTTGCGCCGCGGCATTGACAGACAATAGAATCACGATAACACTTACACAGCGAATTGCCCCCATGTCCATTCATTTTGCGGCCAAAGAAATTGCGGAACAGAATGAATGCCATTGTCCAATATTGCTTATTTCATTTTCGGACGGAACCCGGCGAACTTCCGAATTCCTTTCTGAAGGCTTTTGAAAATGCGGATGAATCAGCAAATCCAAAACGCACGGCAACATCGGTGAGAGAATGTCCTTTTTGCAGATCGATTCGCGCCGCTTCGAGCCCTCTTCGCCTAATATATTGATAAGGCGACATTCCAAAAGTGGATTTAAAGAGCCTGATAAAATGATATTTTGACAGACCTGCATGTGCGCTGATTTCATCCAGCGATAAATCTGCAGCTAAGGAGTCATCCATCACTTCCCGGGCCGATAGCAGCGACCGAAGAACTTCCTCATTGGTAATGGCCTTCTTGAAATTCAGTTTACTCAAGTGGTTCAATACAAACCGCTGATCGGTGATTATGGACTCAGCCAGGCTGTAAAACAACTCCACACGAAGGACTTCCTCTTGACGCGCACGGTGACCAAGCTGTGTATTCAATTCACGCAGTGAATAGCCAAGCGAGGTGTTTTTCGCTTTGTACGTATTTACCAGAAACTGATCGGATAGCAAAAACTCGCTCAATTCATTAGCGGATAGCGCATGGTACTCAGCTACCTCGGTGATAATCTCTGGAGAAATGTCTACACAAATGCCCTGCACGGGGATGGGATGATCGATTCTAACCGAAGAAGTCGTGAAGTCATTTCCGATAATATACTCCCCTTCCCTTACAGTAAACCTTCTCTGATTGGCGAAGTATACTTCCTCTCCGGACACCACATACTTCACCCCTATACCAGCAAACCTGACATCCTCATCGATTTGATTGAACTGCGAAACACGCAGAGCATTGTTCGATTTATCCAGATAGAGCGTCCTGTTCATTGCACGGGTTAAAATAGCAAAGAACCAAGTATACGAGCCTATCGGGTTCAACAATGCCAGTTGCGGCAGCCGGTGATAGGCGTAACTCAATTCCGGATCAACGGCCTTGACTGCTTCCAGCCATCGCCGAGGATTTCCACGGCATACATTCCGCGGCTGAGGGTGGAAATATCCCACACCATGCGCGTCTCCTGTCCATTCACCGGCGGCACACCCATGCGCATCATTTCCCGTCCGGTCAGATCGCGGATGATTGCTTCGCGGGCACCTGACATCTCCGGAGAAAACGAAAGCGTAATCTGATTGTGGGCAGGATTCGGATACATGCTCCAGCGCATATTCGTTTCAAGCTCTTGCAATCCCACGGTTCCATTGAGCTGAATGTTGTCGAGGTAAAGGTGATTGGCAAACCCGGATGACGTAAAACGGAACTTAAATCGCACGCCATCGGTCTCGAGTGTGGAAGGAATGGTCCAGCTGTCGGTCAGCCACTGTGAGTTCGATTGGGGAACAAATGCACTTCCGAAACTTCCTGCAGTAATGAGGTCCATGCCGCTGATGGTTTTGCGCAGCACCCAGTTTTCGCCGCAGTTGCTGCTCGACCAGATTTCCAGCGCATCCGTCATGAGTTCCACGGAAGATGTCGCGGTAGCAAATGCGTAGGCAAACGAAAGTGATGCACCAGAGTAATTCGTAAGATCATACGCAGGTGTCACGAGTTCATCCACATCACCGCCGGGAAGGTCAAAGAGACTGAGCGGTGTCTCATCACCGGCGTTGAGTTGCACACACTGATTGTCATTGAATCCTGCTCCGGTGAAATGCTGAAACGATGTCTGATTGGCATTGAGATTCACCGGATGCCAGTGGAAATCAAACTCCTCCTCATTGCTGAAATCCTCGGAGGGCACCCCTGCCACTTCCGACCACGACGGCGCCACGAGAATGGCGAATTCCTTGGTCATCTCGCTGCCTCCCTGTGCATTGCTCACGGTGAGCGTTACTGTCTTCCATCCCGGTGATGTGAATTCCACATCCACCTGCGGAGTACTTCCTGTGGCCGGAATGCCATCCTGAAAGGTCCATTGCCAGGAATCGGGCTGTGCATCGCGGCTGTAATCGCTGAAGGTGACTTCATTGCCCACGCATACAAACTGGCTGGAAGAAAAGAAATCAGCTTCCGGAGCACAGAGCTGTGCGGTTCCATCCGCTACTCCTGTGTTGACGAGGTTTGCGGGTGTCCAGAGTGAATTCCTGCTCGACAAGGATTCATTGAGTGCGGCTTCCATGCGCGCGCTTTGTCCATGCGTGAACATCCGCGAGCAAAACGCGTACTCCATATAATTCTGCACATTCTCAATCACTCCCGGCTCACACACAGAGCCGCTGAGATTGCATGAACTCCATCCTTCGGTCACAGGAGTATCAGCCACTTCATCGTCGCCGCATTCCACGCCCGGATTGTTGTTGCTTCCCCATGGGTGATAGAGATTGAGATAATGTCCGACTTCATGTGTTAGCGCGCGGCTGCGGAATGGATTGCCGGTGCCAATGGCGCCCACGTAATTGTGGCGGATAATGATGCCATCCGCCCATGCGAGAATTCCGCCATGGGCCGAAAACGGTAAATAAGCATAACCCGCCACGCCGTCTGCCATGCTGCGGACCACCCAGATATTCAGGTAACTTGACCGCGGCCAGATCGTGAGCTTGGACGCATTGGTGGTGGGCTCATCGGTGAGTGTGCTCGCGTATCGCACGATTCCGTTGGTGCAATGTCCGAGCGGGTCTTTGGTAGCCAGACGAAATTCAATGCGCGTATCCGCAGCAAGTTCATCAAAGGCATCCACTATGTCCGATGTATCCGCATTGAGCTTGCGGAAATCGCGGTTGAGAATATCGACCGCATTCTGCACCTGCTCATTGCTGATGTTTTCTTCTCCGTACTGATGGATGATGTGAAACACGACAGGAATGGTGTACACCTGACCGGAGCGCACACCAGAAGCGATGAACGCACTGCTTCGGGCTTCAGCCTCATCCCGTTGTTGCTGAAGGAAGGGATTGCGTGCAAAGGCGTCGCGCATTACCTGGTCGGTGGCACATCCGATTTCATTATTGGTATTCTGCGCGTGAGCCGACACCCAACAAGAGATGCACATAAGGATAAGAATAGAACGCTGTATCATATGAAATGGATTTATGGTCAATCCTATTCACAGATACATTCCACAAGTCATTTTCCCGCAGGCAGTTCAACACCCAACCGCTCCACCCCATTCAATTTCCAAAACCCTCGTAAATCCTGCACTTCCGGACATCGTCCTCAGGATTCAGTTGTAATTATTCGGAGATTTTTTCTCAAAAACCAGGTGCCCGAGAATGCAGCGATTCGGCCATTCGAAGAATACGCTGAAAGCCTCATTTCTGTTATCCATTAAGGAAAACTCCATGAACCTCCATCTGCTCCATGACTCTATGGTGAAAATAAAATGACGCTTCGCTTTTGGGAACGCAAAGCGCGCAGAGCACACAGAGTACGCAAAGGCTCTTCTATTCCCGAGAATCGGGTCCTGCGACTCGAAGACCCATCGTCCCAGGTAAGGTTATCTAGTATCTAGAATCTAGCATCTAGAATCCAGTATCTCCCATCCCAGAATCGTCCATCCATTTCGCCTTCGGAATGAATTTCGGAATCTTGCTTCACGAATCAACCATGTTATACACGCTATACCCTGTTTTTCATTTACTTAAAACAAAATAAACCTTGGGAATATCCTTGGGAAATTTCGTATATTTACATTCTGATGGAAGAACCTGACATATTCTATTACACCGATCCTGCGGCAATGGAGCCCATGATGCCTGACGGTGACGGAGAGTTGCAGGAACTGGTGGTTCGGTTGATTCGATCGGCTTCCATGCTGGACGCTTCGTTGCATCCCATCACACGTGATGCGGTGGCCGAGTTTCTTCAGCCGATGAACAGCTACTACTCCAATCTCATTGAGGGACAAGACACACACCCCATTGAAATTGGAAAAGCAATGAGCAAATCATACTCCAGGGATGACCAACGCAAGAATCTTCAGCTTGAAGCTCTTGCACATATTGCAGTCCAAAAAAAAATCATTGCCGGATTCGAACATGGCGCATGGAATGATCCCTACAACCCGCTATTCATTCGCGAAATTCATCGTCTGTTCTACGAAAACCTTCCTGCCTCTTTCAAGGAAATACGAACTGAGAAGGGTGTATTAACTGAGGTAGTACCCGGGGTCTTCAGATCGATGGAGGTCAAGGTGGGAAATCACATTGCCCCGCATTCTTCGCGCGTTGACCAATTCATGACGCGGTTTCATCAGATGTATTCGCCTCTGTCAATGCTGCAACGCTCTCCGGTGGAGAGGATTATTGCCGCAGCGGCATCGCATCACCGGCTCGCCTGGATTCACCCCTTTCAGGATGGCAATGGCCGGGCTATCCGCATTTTTTCAGATTGCTGCTTGCGAAAGGAGAACGTGCATGCAGGCGGCATCTGGTCTGTCTCGAGAGGACTTGCCCGCAATAAACAGATGTATCTTGAGCGACTTTCAAACGCCGACCTGGAGCGATATAACAGCTATGACGGCAGAGGTCATCTTTCATTGAAGCACCTTCACGCATTTTGTCAGTTTTTTCTTGAGACCTGCATCGACCAGACTGAGTTCATGCGTCGTGCATTGAACACCGATGAAATGATTGCACGGATCCATTTCTTCATTGACTGGATGTCGGCACGGAATATCATTCGTCGTGAGGCACGGGAAGCGCTTGTTCAGTGTTACCTGAAAGGGAAAATAACGCGAAACGAAATGCTGCAGATAACGGGATTGTCTGATAAAACCGTCAAGCAGATGACCGATAGCCTCGAACGTCTGGGGCTGCTTGTGAGCCGAACGGAGTCCAGACAAACGGTCTTTTCATTGCGGTGGTCCATTGAGTCCGCAGCGCTTCTGTTTCCGGGGCTTTACCCCGCCGATAAAGAGCAGGATATGCTGAAACTCTTGGCTCAATCGCATTAACTTGCTCCGCAGATGGAGGGAAACGAAGCTTCGGAAATTGCCAGACAGGCAGCAGTGAACCGCATCCGCGCGCATCAGGCGCTGCCGGATCCGGCAATCCTGGCGGCAGCCGTGCGCTCCGGTGACCGCAGTGCGCTTTCACGGGCCATCACCCTTGCGGAGAGCACGCATCCGGATCACCGCGCATTGAGCAATGCCGTCATTCACGAAGTACTTCCTGCAACGGGTAAATCCATCCGCATCGGTATCACAGGTGTGCCCGGTGTGGGCAAAAGCACATTCATTGAATCATTCGGCATACTGCTCGCGGAGAAAGGCCATCGCATTGCGGTACTCGCCATTGACCCGAGCAGTCCGTTCACCGGCGGTAGTATTCTCGGAGATAAAACACGCATGGAAAAACTCTCCGTGCATCCGCAGGTCTTCATCCGTCCAACGCCTTCTGCCCTCACTCCCGGCGGCGTAGCACGCCACACCCGCGAAAGCATCATGCTGTGCGAAGCGGCGGGGTACGGTATTATTCTGGTGGAGACCGTAGGTGTTGGTCAGGGAGAAATTGCCGTGCACGGCATGACGGATTTTTTCCTGCTGCTCATGCTCGCCGGTGCAGGTGACCAGCTTCAGGGAATCAAGCGCGGCATCATGGAACTCTGCGACGGCATGCTGATCACCAAGGCCGACGGAGAAAACATTGCAGCCTCACAACGCGCACAAGGTGATTACATGAGCGCCCTTCACCTCTTCCCGCCGCGTGAAAGTGGCTGGGTGCCGCGTGTGCTTGCAATCAGTGCTGCCGAACACAAAGGCATCGAGGAAGCATGGCAGATGATCAGTGACCATGCGACGTGGATGAAGGAGCGCGGACTGTTCGAAGCCCATCGCCGCCAGCAGGATGTGCAGTGGTTCTCAGAATCGGTACAGGGAATGCTTTTCGATCTTCTCGCGCGGGATGCGCAATGGATGTCGGCAAAAAAAGAACTGGAGTCAGCCGTGCAATCCGGCGCGCGCAGTCCCTTTGACGCGGCAGATGAGCTGCTTCAACTCGCCCGCAAGCGGCTTCACTGAACGTCGCCGATCATATACATATCCATCACTCCGAAGCCAAACCGGGCCATGAACGCGCACACAAAAAATCCGGTCATGAGCAAACGCAGATTGCGCTCGCGCTTCGGGAATTCATCCCAGCGCACAACGATGTCCACAAACAGCGAAATCACCGCGAGCAACTCAAGGAACATCATCAGCCCCCAGTGCTCCACCAATGAGGTGCGCACCTCGGTAACCGCCGGAATGAACTTGGGAAAGAATTTTCCAACCCAGTACACGACGTTGTACACTGCGAGGAGGAGGACGGCTATCCAGAGCATCAGTCCGGATGTGGGTTCGCGCTTTTTCATGCGCCGCGAAGGTAATGGCGGAATTGACTCTACACCTCAGATGTAATCGGGGCAAACTTTGCGCAACAGTCTGGCAGTGGGCTTAGGCGGAATGATGTAGATCACACTCAGCTCAAAGCCGCCGCGACCCGCCGACGCCGGGCGCAAATCCGAGGTATTGATGTCGTAGCTGAGTCCCACATTCCATTCATCGTAGCGCATTCCTGCCACCAGAAATCCGGCGTCCCGGGTGCGCATGAACACGCCGCCATAGATCGCCCGGAACATGAACGACTGTGGCGACAAAATGTAATGCGCAGTGCCGCCGATATCCCACTCTCGGTAGGCGCCCTGAGTCATGAATAACATGCTCGGACGAATCTCCCATTCGGCATTGATGGGTTCGATCCAGGTGGCGTGCACGTTGACGCGCTGATCGAGCCGCACAAATCCTTCATCAAAGAAACTCTGCTTTGGTGCGGAGAGATTGAAAAGACCTAAACCTGTGTTCAGTCGCCGGCCTCCCTCCCATTTCTTCATGAATGCCGCACCGAGATGGGCATTCATATAAGCCCTGCCGTCGCGCGCGAAATTCTCTCCTGACCCGATGGATGGATCATATACCAATCCGTTCCACTGGGAGTCATAGGTCAATTGCGAGTAATCCATCTGCATGCTGGTAAATCCCAGCGCCGCGCCGATGGTCACGAGGGTATTGCGGTCGCCATTCAATGGCACTTCCACTGCTGAGGACAGATTCAGACTGGTTCTTCGCAGCCGCGAGTCACCGGCCTGATCATGAAAGAGGGAGAGTCCGCCGTGCACCGGCAAGCCCTGCGGATTGCGCGCATCCACTGCAAGCCCCGTGGTGCGATACGGAACAGTCACACTGCGCCATTGCGAGCGCTGATTGCCGATAAAGCGGAACGCACCGTCAAATGCACCGGTCAGTGCAGGATTGATATTGAACGGCGACTGATCGAATTGTGAAAAGTGAATATCCTGCGCGCGAACGCCATTCAGCACAAGCACAATTGCTGCGCTGACCAACCATCCGATGCGCATCAGGTTCTTCATCGGATCAGGGTGATATTGCCTTCTTCAAAGTATTCTTCGCCGCCCGGACACACCGCGCGGAGGTAATAAACGTACACATCAGGATCGAGTTCGCGATCGCGGAATACACCGTCCCAGCCGTCATCCACTCGGTCTGTTTCAAACACCAGCTCGCCCCAGCGATCGAAGATTTTGAATTCGACTTCCGTCACATTGTTGGCGCGCACCGCCACAAAATCATTCACGCCGTCGCCGTTGGGTGTAAACGTATTGGGCACGTAGATGGATGGCGGTCCACACACAAAATCCACCACACGCACAGTCACACTCGTGTTCACTGTGCATTCTCCATCAAACACGGTGAGGAAATAGGTGGTAGTCTCCATCGGGGAAACCACTGGATTCTGTGCACCGGGATTGGGCTGCAGCGTTCCGTTTGACGTGAACCAGGTGTAATTGAATCCGTCAGGCAATGCTGCGAGCTGTGAAGATTGTCCCTGTGCAATGACGGATGGTGTGGCAGTCGCTGACACCGTTCCACTCTGCAATTCGCTGATTGTCACCAGCGCAGTGTCCTCACTCGTGCAGCCTTCGGGCGTGGCGGAGGATACAGTGAACTCCGTATCTGCAGGCACGATCACCTGCACCGATGAAGAATTTTGACCGCTGATCACAAGATTCGCCGGAGTCCATTCGTAGGTGAAGAGTGGATTGGGATCGAGCACAAATAGATTCACCGTGTCGTTTTCACAGGTGGTGAAATCGCCGAGAATCTGCGTTTGTGCGCTGACGAGATTCACACTTACTTCATCCTCCAGCGTGCACGAGCCAATGGCCGCTGTTACGTAATACGTTGCCGGTAAATCGGGTGATACTTCAATATCCGCATCCGATGGATTGTCATTGAGTACGTTGCCACCGCCGGGCTGATCGGTCCAGGTAATTTCTGCATTGGCCGGAGTGAACGTGGCAAGGAGCGTGGCCGTTTCGCCGTCGCAGAGAACCACATCCTCTGATGCAGACAAACTGATCTGCACGACATCCACCGATTGAAAGAGCGTGTCCACACAACCGCCATGTGCAGCAAGTAAAATATAATCCGTGCTTTCCCCTGCGGTAAATATTGGATTGGGAATGGTGCCGGATGAAAGATAATCTTCAGGAATCCACTGGAACGTGTAGCCGGGACCAGGAATCAAGGCCCCGATCGCTGCCTGTCCATCGCCGCATACCTGGACATCTTCCAGTTCAAAGGTCTGCGATTCACCAATCGTAATGGATTGAGAAAGCGTATCCGTCTCATTGCATGTTCCCGGATTCGTTACGATCAACGTGACGACATAGGTGCCGGGCTCGTCGTACACATGCACCGGATTGGCGGATTGCGAGGTGGTGCCGTCACCGAAATTCCATAAAAATGACTGTGCAAAGGTGCTCGTTTGGGTAAACGGAATGGGCGCATTCACACAGCCCAGTGGCGGTGCTGTGAAATTGGCCACGGTGATGGGCAGCTGAAAATCGAATTTAAATACGCCGTTGTTGCAGTTGTTGGAGTTGTTCGTCGGCGAATGAGCATTTGCAGGGAAAATGGGAAAATCATCATTGCTTCCGCAGCCTGCACATACGCTTTGATAAATCACTCCGGCCCGGTCGAAGCGCGATGTGCCACCATCCACGTGCTCAGCACTGATTCCTCCGCCGTAGTATGAGGCATACTCCACTCCGCTGGCATCATCTTCCAGCACGAGAAGATAGAAATCACTGCCGTTGGTGGTGGACTGAAATGCACCCGGTGTCACGAGCATGCCGAACACATCATCCGTTTGGGCATTCGAACTGGTATTTGTAGAACCGCCCCATCCGGAGAGGTAAATCTGCCCGCAGATGTCCACTGTAAATGCTGCGGGAGAAAGATTGGGCTCTCCATCACCCGAGCCAAAGACGGTTGACCACTCAATGGCATTGAGCAGCGGATTGACTTTCGATACAACCATACCGCTGTTCGGCTGACTCCAGGCGGCGTTGATTACCCAGGTGTTGCCGGTGGCCAGACTTTGTCCGTACACATACACATCATCCAGCGAAGTGGTTTCTATAAAGTAAAGTTGATCGTAGCTCGCACTTCCGAAGTAGGTAGATTGCAGAATGGACTGTCCGTTAGCCGCAATGCGCGCAATCCATCCGTCTGATGTTCCGCCCGGCGCGCTGGTGCTGAGCGCCTGAGGAGTTGTCGGAAAGTTGGTTGACTTTGTTCCGCCGCATACATACACATCATCGTCTGAGTCAAAAGCCGCCGAGTATGCGCTGTCGTCGTTGGTGCCGCCGATAAACGTGCTCCATATAATGGATGTCAGGTCGTCATTCATCACTACCACACACCCATCCAATGCACCTCCGATGATGTTCTGAAACCCGCTGACAATCGGGAAATTTGCAGAGTAGGTGCATGATGCAATAACCACCGCGCCATCGTCGCGCAAATCAATCTCCCCGCGAAACTCATCCGCATAATTGAACTTGAGCACGGTAGCTGTATTCACTCCATCGTTGGATGATCCGCCGAGAAAGGTGGAACCGACCAATGCGCTTCCCGCCCAGTTGAGACGCGTAATGACGATGTCACTGCCATTTACATAATCCGTTCCGACTCCTTGCGGCGCAAAGCCTGTTCCGCCGTTAAATGTGGTATCATAGGCACCGGGAGATACCGGATAATTCGGTGAGCTGGTAGTTCCATACATCAACAGCTCATTGTCCGCATTGCAGATCAGACTGTGCGGCAATTCATCATTTACTCCGCCGAGAAAGGTGGACCAGATCATGGAGGTTCCGTCGAGAGCGTATTTCGACACGGCGATATCTGTTCCGGCTAATCCGAAACTGCCATCTCCTCCGCCCCACACCGTTTGATACGCACCCACAGTAGTGGGATAGCCTTGTCCGAACGCACTGCTTCCGCTGTAGAGATAACCCTCACCGTCATAAGTAGCCGTGAATCCGAAATTGTCGGAGAAGCTTCCGCTGTAGGTGGAGAACACCAGCTCCGGATCGATGATCAGCGTATGAGACTTGTCATAGCCCTCCGGAAACTCATAATGCACTTGATTATCGTGCAGCACATAACTGCACTTTACGTATCGCTTTTCTCTGCGGATAATCTGCCAGGCAATGGGCTGTTGCTCCCACACCTCGCCCACGCTGGTCCGGATTTTCAGACGGCCGTTTTCAATTTTAATGTCATCCTGCCCGGAATAATTCAGTACTATTCGGGACGCATCGCCTCCCGGACGCACGTGAAAGTCGTATTTGAGAAATGTCGCCTCGGCAGAAACAAGCATATCAATATTCGGGTAGACTTCGCCCAGTGTGATTTTAGAAAAACTCTGGCACTCAGAACCCCATTGCGCAGGGTCATTTCCCAGAAAGTAATTGTAGTAAGCCTGCCGGGGTTCATATTTCCGCACCCATTTCGCGCCGCTCGATCCGCTGAAAGCGACTTTGTAGACATGTCCTCGTATCCGCGGTGTACCTGCCTGAGGTGTCTTCCCTCCATGCGCGGCGGATACCAGCGAAAGGTCCATCTGATGCACGGTCATGCCGTTCTTTTCCAGAAACCAGCGACCGCCTTCCACCTCGGCGGAAGCGATAACTGACGTCGGCCACTGTCCTTTGTTTTCTATGAGCGGAATGCCCGTGAAGGCCGCAGCGGCGGAGGCCATACAGGATAAAATCAGCAAAAGGATGAATGAACTCCGGCGCATGTCTACGAAGATAGCAGGAAACCCCGGATTCAGGATGCGGTAACGGCTGCAGAAGTTGCTTTCCCGAGGCGGTTTCGGGTAAGAAACATCCCCGTGGCAATGGCGAGGATCAGGAGATTGGACAGTCCGAGCAGTCCGCCTTCATCAAAAAGCAGCATCACTTTCCGACCCACGATATCGGGCGAATTCACTGCATAGGGAATGAATGCAAGCACCACCAGCGCGATCATCAAAGGCTTGCGCTACGAAGGGAAATGAATGTGTGAAAGAATGACATACGCAATCAGCGGCCACGACCACATGAAATGCTCGGTGTCGGTATGCGCCAGATTCGGAATGAGTGCAATGAGCAGAAAGAGCTCAAAGAAATAGGATTGCATTGGCTGTCCGGCAGCGCGGTTGCGAAGCAGAATAAAAAGAAATCCGGCGCCGGTAACCAACAGACCAAAAAGGATGAGTCCGGTGTCCGCATGCGCACCAAACCAGCTCAGCACCCATTCATTCACGATGCCGTAGATGGTATTCGGGCTATCGCTGAGCCGGACATTGTGCTCCTGCATGGTATCCAGCCACGCTGTGTGCAGGTTGATATTGCCCTGCCATCCGGAAGCCACCGCAGGAAGCAAGAGTCCGGCTGCGCCACCGGCAACTGTCCACAGCAATACTTTCCATTGTTTTTTCCAAATAAAAAAAGGAAGCAGTATGGCAAAGTGCGGCTTTACGAGCAACATGGCAGCGTAAAGCAATCCTGCCCAGTGCATTTTTTCCTTGCGGATAAATTCATGCAGTCCGAACGCAGCGATCAGCAGAAAGACATTCACATTGCCCAGGTGCAATTCGCGCTCGAAGTGATCAATGAGAAACAACGTGATCAGCGCGAGTGCCAGTCCGCGGCGATGTGCAGGGAAACCAAACTGCATTTCAAAAAAGCGCACGAGTACGAGCGAGAATGCAATGAACGCAGCGAGTACAAGAAAATAATAAATGCCACTGGCGAGCGGATATGGCATCCATGCAAGCAGGCTGAACGGCACAAGCGCGACAGGAGAATACTTGTAAAATCCGCTGCTCACCCCGAATGCCTTGCCGTAGGGACTGTCCCCGTGCAGCCAGGCATTGGCCGCATCATAGTACACGCGGAAATCAGCCACACCATCCCTGTGATGCAGTTTCTGCAACACGAAATAGCCACCTGCCAGTGCGAGGCACACCAGCACGTAGCGCATCGGCGCGGATGAACTCCAGAACCATTCGGAAAATCGCTTCACTCCGCGAATCTACACAAAGACCGCGGTGTTGAAGGAGACCATAACACTCACTTGAGTTTTTCCTGAAACTTCTTTTTGAACTTGTCCACCTTCGGACGCACGACCATTTTGCAATAGGGCTGTTCGCCGTTCATGGCGAAGTAATCCTGATGGTAGTCTTCGGCAGAATAGAAATTGGTGAATGCGGTGATTTCGGTGACGATCGGATCGCTCCAGTTGCCGCTTTCATCGCCGGCCTTTTTGGCCAGTTCCGCAAGACGGCGCTGTTCATCGCTGTGATAAAACACTGCCGAACGGTATTGGGTACCTTCATCTGCACCTTGCCGGTTGAGGGTGGTTGGATCGTGCGTTTCGAAGAATACTTCCAGCAGCTCAGCGAATGAAATGACAGAGGGATCAAACGTGATCTGCACCACTTCCGCATGTGCTGTGCGGCCAGTGCATACTTCCTTGTAGGACGGATTCTTTACCGCACCGCCGCTATAGCCGCTCACCACTTTCTCCACCCCTTTGAGGCTTTGAAAGATGGCTTCCACGCACCAGAAACATCCGGCGCCGAAAGTGGCGATTTCTTTTCCTTCGGGAACAATGACTTGAGTGATGGGCAATGCTTCAGTATTCATCGTATTGGGCTGTGGCGTAACGGACTGTCCGCAGCTTGTCAGCGCGGCGAAAATAGCCAAAGCAAACCATGCTGTGAACGCCTGTTTCATGCCATCTAAACCTGTGAATTACTGGGATGTTCGCTCGTCGCGCACTTCCGGTTTGCCAAGCAGCGAATGAACCATGTAGATGACCAGGCTGCTGATCAGCACGATGATGAGGGATTGCACGCTTTTCCAGAAATACTTTTGGACGTATTGCCATTCGATCACATTCCAGATGCCGAGGATAGCGAGCAGGGCAATTCCGATGACAATGGCTGAGAGCACAAACGCGAAGAGATTGCGGGTATTCATGGTAGCGGGTTTTGTGAAGAACGAAATTCGTTCAGGATATTCTGAGTTGTGCGGCAAAAAGTGTTAAGCCGGAAAGCAGGCGGTTAAGGAAAATGTACCGGCGCACCTGATCGCGTGGCACTGAACGCCTGATACAGATTTATCGCACGAATATATGTGAGGCAACGAAATCTCTTTACCTCACATGCTCAGAGTTTTTCACGATAGAGAAAATGTTTCTGACTGCTTTCAAACGGGCGGTACAGGTAATAGGCAAAGCCATTGCGGATAGCCACACGCGACACATACGGCCAATGCAGCTTGCGCACCGAGTGGGTAGTACCGTCCATTGCATCAATCTCGTGCAGCGTAATCGCCCCGCCTTTTTCAATGGTGGTGTACACTTTGCCGGTGTCGCGATCCTGGATGAGCTTGCCGCTCCATTTCCCCGAAGCGGACTTGTGATAGGCAATCAGCGTGCTGTCCACCGCCTCACCCTGCGCATTGAACTGCACGAGGTAATCGTGGTGATGATCAAAAAGCAGCATCCGGTCGCCCTGAATCATCAGCGGTGCATTCATCGGTTCAAAATAGTTGGACTGCGAAAAGCCACTCATGTATCCGGCGACGATTTCCTTCTCCACGCCGGTGCGCAGTTCAAATTTGAATGCCTCCAGTTTTTCCCGAGGGCCCAGGTATTTGAATGAGCTGCGGAATAGCTCCATCACGTGTTCATTCACAATGTAACGGAGTCTCGTCAGGCTCGAATCGGTCGGATTCCATGACTTGTATTCAAAGGCAGGATAATCCGGCTGCCAGGTGCTTACCACTACTTTGCCATTGATGGTGTCGACCAGCGGTGATATCTGTGTTTCAAATTCATCCATCGTCATGGGCACCAGCTCCGGCTCGTCCAGTGTGCTTATCCACCAGGCTGACGAGCGTCCGATTACGAACACGTCATCGAAGCAATTGAGATGAAGCTTCTCCGCATCGTCCGGCACACCGAGGCGGTAGATCTCCTTACCCGCGGAGTCGAGCGCAATGATGCGGCAACCACTATATAAAGTGCGCTTGCCTTCTGTTTCCTTTTTCCAGCGCTTTTCCTTTTCGCTCACGAGCATTACCAGGCCTTCATCGGTCCACACGAAATCCGAAACCGCAAGCAACTCATCGCCCCATACGGTATCCGGCACTCCCGGACGAATCACAATGGCGGGCTGATCAAAAACACGGGGAGAGAGCGTGAAGTCTTGGGTTCGTGCGGTACCATTCTTCAGGGATTTCAGGGACGCTGTGGCAGTGGCAAATCCGAAGAGCTGCGCGGAAACCTCCACATCAGAAGGCTGGGTGAGGGTGAACCGCAGCTGATATTCGCCCGCCGCATTGGTTTCTGAAAATGCACCGGTCTGTCGCACAAACACCACGACTCCTTCCAGCGGCTGGTTGCTGAGCGAATCGCGCACAACACCGCGCACGATAACCTGCTGCGCGGACGCCGTCAGTCCGGCAATCAACACTGTAAGTACGCCAATCAGCCTCATAATTGCATGACAAGGTAGGGCGTGTTTTTCCACATCGCGGATCAGTCAAAAACGGGAAAATAATTGCAGGCTCAGCCGCCGATGCGCATGTTCCAGTTGCGCGAATCGGGCTCGAGTCCTCTTCGAAAGCGCTCCAAATAAGCCGAGAGCTTATTCGCAAATTCCCAGTTTTCAGATGGATTCAAGGAATAATCCACACCGTTATAATGAAAGGTGCGGATAGGTGCGATAGTAGCTGCCGTTCCCGCTCCAAAGGCTTCATCCATCTGACCATTTTTGATCAGATCAATTACTTCGGCCACCTTCACCTTGCGCTCCTGCACCTCATAGCCCCATTCGCGGGCAAGGGTGAGGACGGAATCACGGGTGATGCCGGAGAGAATAGAATCCGTGATCATTGGGGTGAAAATGGTATTACCGCTCTTGAAGATCACGTTCATAGTGCCGCTCTCTTCGATGTATTCGTGGGTGAGTGCATCGGTCCAGAGCAATTGATGATAGCCTTCCAATTGTCCCTTTTTTGCAGGCATAAGCGCAGCGCCATAATTGCCTGCTGCTTTTGCTTCTCCTGTTCCACCTCTTACTGCACGGGAGTAATGCGGCTCAATTTTCACTTTCACCTCACCGGTGTAGTATTTATCCACGGGACACGTGAAAATGACGAAAAGATATGTTTCGCTGGGGCGCACACCCACATATTCATCGGTCGCAAACATGTGCGGACGGATATATAAGGCGCTTCCCGGCGCGGAAGGAACCCAGTCCTTATCCAGTTCCAGGAGTGTATTGAGTGCTTCCAGGAAGGTTGCCTCCGGCAGCTCAGGCATGCACATTCTGCGCGCGCTGTGATTGAGGCGCTTGGCGTTCATATCAGGACGAAACACGTACACCTCACCCTGGTCGTTGCGAAAGGCTTTGAGGCCTTCAAAAATGGCCTGGCCGTAGTGCAATGCGCTGATGGCCGGAGAAAAATGAAGTGGCCCGTAGGGTTCAATGCGGGGAGTTTGCCATGCGCCGTTTTCGTAGCGGATGACACACATGTGATCAGAAAACACACGACCGAAACCGAGATTTTTCCAATCCACTTCATGGATCCTGCTCGCAGTGGTCTTTCTGATTTCAATCGGTCGGTCGGTAGCTATCATTAAGCCAGGTGTTAGATTGAATTGTTTGATTAATAATAAGTTGAAACGTGTACGTTGATCACGCCTTTACAAAGATAGGATTTCCAGCCGAAAAGCCCTGAAAACTGCGCTCAGGCCTGATTCACCGGACTGAACAAAAACTTGTTGGGACTGACGAGCTCCGTCTTCACTGCATACAACACGATAGCCGCGGTATTGTTGACGCCGAGCTTCTGCATGATGTTTTTTCGGTGCGTATTGACCGTGTGCGGAGAGAGGAAGAGTTTGGTGGCAATTTCGTTGTTGGTGTAGCCTTCAGCGATAAGACGAATGACTTCGAGTTCGCGCTCCGAAATGCTCACCGGTTCACAACTCAGTTCGCGGATTTCAAGATCGTCCACTTCAATGGACTCGCGGCGTATGGACTCGAGTATCTGTCCGCAGAAAAAACGTCCGCCGGAATTCGTCTCCCGGATGGAATGCACGATCTCATGCACATCGCAATCCGTTTTGATATAGCTGGTAATGCCGGCGCGAAGCGCATTCACAATGGTCACACCGCTTTGTTCGGGAGTTATAGCTACCAGCCGCGACTGCGGAGAGACGCGCAGGCAACGCTGGACCACATCCACCGAAAAATCACGCGCCGCGAAATCTACCAGCACCACATCCGGACGAAAATGCCTTACCAGATCGATGAGCTTTTCGGAGGAATCCGCCTCGCCTACCAGTTCAAAATCATCGTACTGACTCAACACGGCATTGAGCCCTGCGCGGATTAGGTGATTGCTGTCGGCGATGACGATACGGATCATACAGAGGGAACAAAGATGCTATTCAAACTCATTCTAAATAACTTTTCGGGGTAAAAAGTTCTGCGGAGTTATTCACCCCGACGGTAAGAAGGCCTTACATCCGTTCTACGATATTGATACCCAGCAAGTACAAACTGGTCTTCAGGACATCACCGGTTTTGCTCACCAGGTTGAGGCGGTTCTGGCGAATGGCGCTGTCTTCTTCCCGGAGAATCGGGCATTGCTGGTAAAAACTGTTGAAATCGCGAGCCAGCTCGTAGGCATAGTTGGCTACGATGGAAGGGTTGTACCGCGTCGCAGCCTCCTCAATGACAGTCGGGAAATCGTGCAGCTTGCGGATGAGCAACTTCTCATACCCACTGAGTGCCGCGTGCTCTGCAGAGACGCCTGCTGACAAGCCCGCCCCGTCGGCCTTGCGCAAAATGGCCCGGGTGCGCACATAGCCTTATTGAATGAATGGTCCGGTATGACCATTGAAGTCAATGCTCTCGCGCGGATTGAACAGCATGTTCTTCACCGGATCCACGCGCAGCAGGAAGTACTTCAGCGCGGCCATGCCGATTTCTGCGTACACCAGTTCCTTTTCTTCTGCTGACAACCCTTCCAGTTTACCCTGCTCCTCGGCCACTTCGCGGGCGACGTCCTTCATGGCCGCCATCAGGTCATCTGCATCCACCACGGTTCCTTCGCGGCTCTTCATCTTTCCCTCGGGCAATTCCACCATGCCGTAGCTCAGGTGATAGCACTTATCGGCCTGCTCCCAGCCCAGTTTTTTAAGCACCTTGAACAAAACCTTAAAGTGGTATTCCTGCTCATTGCCCACGGTATAAATCTGGTATGCCGTATCCGGAAAATCGCGGAAGCGCAGAATGGCAGTGCCGATGTCCTGGGTGATGTACATCGCCGTTCCATCGCGGCGCAGCAGAGCCTTCTGATCCAATCCCTCGCCGGTGAGATCCACCCAGATCGATCCGTCTTCTTTTTTGAAAAACACACCGCTCTCCACTCCCTTCATCACTTCATCCCGGCCAAGCAGATACGTATCGCTTTCGTAGTAATTCTTGTCAAAATCAACTCCCATCACGGCATATGTGGCGTTGAATCCTTCGTACACCCAGCCATTCATTTTCTCCCACAGGGCAACGGTTTCAGGATCTTTTGCCTCCCATTTGCGAAGCATTTCCTGTGCGTCAAGCATGACCTTCGCCTGCGCTTTGGCGTCATCCTCCGATTTACCCTCCGCTATGAGTGCGGCAACCTCAGATTTGTACTGCTTGTCAAACTGCACATAATAACGTCCGACCAGCTTGTCGCCCTTTTCTCCCGTGGATTGCGGTGTTTCGTTCAGTCCGGCATTCTTCCAGGCCAGCATGCTTTTGCAGATGTGAATTCCGCGGTCGTTGATGATCTGCACCTTCGTGACTGAATGACCATTCGCCTTCAGCAATTTTGCCACGGAAAAGCCGAGGAAGATATTCCGGAGGTGCCCCAGATGCAGCGGCTTATTCGTGTTCGGCGAAGCGTATTCCACCATTACACGCGGCTTGCTGTCAGCGGGTTTCAGCCCGTACTGCGCATCTCCCAGAATATGATTGAAGAAAGCAGCCCAGTAGCCGTCAGAAACTACCAGGTTGAGGAAGCCTTTGACCACATTGTAAGACTCCACTTCACTCACCGATTTCACGAGGTATTCCCCGATCAGGCGGCCGGTTTCTTCCGGGCCTTTACCTGCCGCTTTGACCAGCGGAAAAACTACCAGAGTCACATCTCCTTCAAACTCCTTGCGGGTTTCCTGCAACTGAATATGGGCTGCGGGCACATCAGCGCCGAAGAGTTCTTTGCAGGCGAGGATGACGGCGTCATGGACAATATTCCGGATAGTCTTCATAGAGTGATAAAAAACGGGTGGCGAAGTTAGCCACACCCGGGCATGTTCCGTCCGCCGGTGCGCTACCTTTGCCGCATGAACGCAGTAGTGGTAAAAAACTCCCTCGATACGATTGACTCAGCACTGGCCGATATCCGTGCAGGTAAAGTAGTGATTGTAGTGGACGACGAGGATCGCGAGAATGAAGGAGACTTCATCACCGCCGCGCGGAACGTTACCCCGGAAGTCATCAACTTCATGAGCAAGCACGGACGCGGACTCATCTGCGCCGCGCTCACGGAAGAACGCTGCACCGAGCTCGAGCTCGATCTGATGGTGAGCCGCAACACCGATCCTCTGCGCACAGCCTTCACCATTTCAGTGGATCTCATCGGTCAGGGTAATACCACAGGCATCAGTGCACACGACCGCTCGCGCACTGTGCAGGCGCTGATCAATCCTGCCACAAGGCCGGAAGAACTCGGGCGTCCGGGGCACATCTTTCCGCTAAAGGCGCGTGATGGGGGAGTGCTGCGCCGCACCGGTCACACCGAGGCTACCATTGACCTGGCTCGTCTTGCCGGATTTGAGCCGGCCGGAGTACTCGTGGAAATCATGAATGACGATGGTACAATGGCCCGACTTCCGCAGCTTTTTGAGATTGCCGCCCAGTTTGACCTGAAGATCATCTCCATCAAAGACCTTATAGCCTGGCGTCTGCAGCAGGAGTCGCTGGTGGAGAAAATTGACGCCATTCCCTTCCAGACCAGATACGGCACGTTTCAGCTCATCGCCTTCAAGGACCAGATTCAGGAGGTGGAACACCTCGCACTCGTAATGGGCGAATGGCAGGAAGATGAAGTGGTACCCGTGCGGGTGCATTCCAGAAATGTGATCCGCGACCTCTTCGGCACGCTGCATCCCGACACTGAACCGTCGATCAACAGGGCGATCCGATACATCAGCGAATACGGAAAAGGGGCAGTGGTGTACATGAACCACCTTCGCGACAACCACAGCCTGCTGGCTGATTTTGACGCCCTGCGCCGCACCGGAGAAGCCCGCACCAGCGGCGGCGCATCCATGGATGCCAGGGATTACGGCATTGGTGCCCAGATACTGCGCCACCTTGGAATCCGGAGGATGAACCTGCTAACCAACCACCCTACCCGGCGCACGGGCATCATTGGGTACGGTCTGGAAATCGTTGAAAACACGCCATTTTAAAAGCTGAATTCGGAAAATAAGGAGTAAAAACGATTTTTTTCAGGGTCAGAGATTGGAGATTGCGATCTCCCTTCCTATCTTCGCGGCCCGTTTGTAAAAAACTGAGCATCATGAAAGAAGGAATTCACCCGGAGAGCTACCGCATGGTAGTATTCAAAGATATGTCGAACGAATATGCATTCCTCGGCAAGTCAACTACCAACACCAAGGAAACCATCAAGTGGGAAGATGGTAACGAGTATCCGCTGGTGAAACTCGAAATCACCCACACTTCTCACCCGTTCTTTACCGGTAAGATGCAGCTGGTAGATACCGCCGGTCGTATCGACAAGTTCAAGAACCGCTACTCGAAATTCTCCAAGAAGTAATCATTTCCTGAGACAATAGCACAAAGCCCCCGCTGTGGGGCTTTTTTATTGGTGTATCATCGCATCCTCTCACCATGCCAAGGGTACTTCGCATCATCAACCGGTTCAATCTCGGTGGCCCGACGTATAACGCTTCATACCTGACGCGCTACCTCGCTCCTGAGTTCGAAACCCTGCTGATTGGCGGCAGTCCGCAAGAGGGTGAAGCCCATAGTGGTTTCATTCCCGAAAGCCTCGGCATCACTTACCGCGAGCTGACCGCCATGCATCGCAATGTGCATGTCCTGCGCGACTGGCAATCTTTCACTGAAATCAGGCAAATCATCCGGGAGTTTCGTCCGGACATCGTACATACCCATGCCGCCAAAGCCGGCGCACTCGGACGAATCGCAGCGCGTTCCTGCCGAGTACCGGTCATTGTGCATACCTATCACGGACATGTATTTGACCAGTATTTTTCTCCGTGGAAAAGTGATCTGGTGCAGCGGGCAGAGCGGTTTCTCGCACGTCACACACATGCCATTGTGGCGATCAGCCCGATGCAGCATCTGGATATTACCCGGCGTTTTTGCATTGCCCCGGAAGAAAAAGTGCGCGTTATACCGCTGGGATTTGACCTCGACCGGTTTGCGGTCGATGCGCCAATGCGCAGAAAATCCTTCCGTGAAAAATGGCAATTGAGCGACGACGAATGTGCCGTTGGATTAATCGGTCGATTCGTTCCTGTAAAAAACCATGCCTTGTTTATCCGCGCATTCGCAGAAGCAAAAAAAAGGAATTCCGCATTGCGCGCATTCCTGATCGGCGATGGTCCGTTGAAAAGCGAATTAAAAGCACTTATTGAATCGCTTGAGCTCACGTGGTCAGAAGCACCGGGAAGTGCAGATGTGTTCTTTACATCGTGGATCAGAGAAATACCGGAGATAATGCCCGGACTTGACATCGTGGCTCTGAGTTCGCTCAGCGAAGGCACGCCGGTGAGTCTGATTGAGGCGCAGGCCGCAGGAAAGCCGGTCATCAGCACAGATGTGGGCGGTGTGCGCGACTGCGTCTTATCCGGTGAAAGCGGATTGTTGTGTGCGATGCATGACATGCCTGCCTTCACTGAAGCAATGACAACCCTCGCGGGCGATGCACCCCTTCGCGAAGCGATGGGCACCAAGGGAAAGACATGCGTGTTTCAGCGCTTTCATTATACACGGCTTGTGGCTGATGTGCGCGCACTCTATCATTCACTCCTTCCCTAAGTCACAAACTGCTGTTTGCAAGTAGGTGGATGCACCCTCGCCGCAGGGCTGCGATAGAAGGACTTTTGAGAAACCGTTCTCCGGAACCCACAGCCTGATCGAATGATAAAATACGCGCTGCTGTCTTTTCAGTTTCTCGGCCTCTTTGTATTGGGGTTGTTCACCGAAAACGTGGTCATGATTGACAATCAGACACCCACCATGCTTGCTCCGGGTGAGAAAAAAGAAGTGACTATTACCATTGACAAATCCGAAATTCAGGGATTTGCGAAACTCGAAGTGTTTTTGCCGGGCGGACTGATTGCCACTGCGGGTAATACCGGAGGGGCTTCATTCACATTCCACGAGCAGAAGGCCCGTTTTGTATGGATGAACATGCCAACCGAACGTTCGTTCAAGGTGACTTACTACATTGAATGCGTTGGAACTGAAGCGAAAAACGCAGACATCAAAGGAGCATTCTCGTACATTGAAAAAAATAAAAGGGTGGATTTCATCATTCCTGTGCGCACTATCGCCGTGCAATCAGAAAATGTAACTGCTCAGTCGCAGGCTCCCACCGAGGCTCCGGTTGAAAAAACCGATGCACCTGTCCCCCCCGCTGATGCACCTGCCGGCGGCGCAACGGCAGTGACCGCGGCTCCGGCTGAGATGACCTGCACACGCACCATCACAGCGCTGAGTGCTACTGAGTTTCAGATTGACATACGGGTATCCGGAAATACGATTGAGGGCTTTGCTAAAATTATGGAGTCCGTCCCGGCGAACTGTAAAACGGAAAAAATTCAGGATGCAGGATCGGTTGTGACCCAGGAAAAAAACTCCATCAAATTCGTATGGTTTGAAATTCCCAAGTCACCAATAGTGGACATATCCTATAAAATTTCATGCCTGACTCCTCCGGCTTCTCCCCTCGCAGTTACTGGAAAGCTCAGCTATGTGCAGAACAGTACTCCGAAAGAACTCACCATTTCAACAGGAAGTGAAAGCACTCAGCAGCTTGCACAGAATACGCCAAAAGACGAGCCGAAGAACTCGGGCAATACATCAGTAGCCAATCCGGAAAAGACAGTGCCTGCGCAGGATGTGGCCCAAAATAATCCGACACCTGCTGAGCCTAAAAAGCAGTCACCTCCGGTAAAAAAGGAACAGGAAAAAGCGGTTGCGAATGTGCCTGCCCCTGAAACCGGAATCTCCTACAAAGTTCAGATTCTCGCTGCACATCGCGTTGTGAATAAAACCTATTTTCAGCAGAAGCACGGGTTCAGCGACGCATTTAATATTGAAAACCACGAAGGCTGGATGAAATACACCACCGGACGATACAACGAGTATCGTCAGGCCAGGGATGCCCGAGAGCAGATCACGCTTGATCACAACTCACTTCCGGGGCCTTTTGTAACTGCGTATAATGACGGCCAGCGCATTACCGTGCAGGAAGCGCTCCTGATCAGCAAACAGCAGTGGTTTAAGTAAGACTCATGAAGCTGCTACGCAGAATGCAACGGCGTTCATAGTAGTAATTTTGGTTAATTATATAGAATTTGTTTAGGTAATTTAGTCTGAAAATCCCCGGATAACGATCCGGGGATTTTCGTTTATTTGAAACGACAAGTCATCAAGCCGCAATGAACTGGGCCATTCACATCAAAGGATTTCTCTCCTACCTCCGGTTGGAGAAATCGCTCTCGGTCAATTCCATTGAGGCCTATGAAGCCGATGTGACCAAGCTCAGCCGGTATGCTGAAAAACTGGACCCTTCGGTATCCCCTGTTCTTATTTCTGTGGCACATATCAGGTCTTTCCTGGCCGATATCACCGACATCGGTCTGGCTCCTACTTCCCAGGCCCGCATTATTTCCGGATTAAAAGCCTTTTTTAAATACCTGATTACCGAGCAGGTGCGCACCGATGATCCGATGGAATTTATCGACACGCCACGCATCGGGAGGACATTGCCGGATGTGCTTACCGCGGAAGAAATGATCCGCGTGCTCGAATCTGTCGATCTCTCCGCACCCGGAGGCACGCGCGACCGCGCGATGCTTGAATTGCTTTACAGCAGCGGACTTCGGGTTTCTGAGCTGATCGAGGTCCGCATTTCCTGCCTGTCTGCACAGGAAGGCTTTTTACGCGTCATCGGAAAAGGAAATAGGGAGCGCATCGTTCCTGTCGGACGCGAGGCCCTCAAATGGATCGGGTATTACCTCGAACAAACACGGAATCACCAGTCCATCCAAACCGGAGAGGAGGATTTTCTGTTTCTCAACCTCAAGGGCCGGCATCTGAGCCGGATGAGCGTGTTCAACATGATCCGTCAGGCAGTATACGCAACAGGAATGAGTAAGCATGTGAGCCCGCATACCTTCCGGCATTCCTTTGCTACACATCTCGTAGAAGCAGGAGCCGATCTGCGCGCCGTACAGGAAATGCTTGGCCACGCCAGCATCACTACCACGGAAATCTATACCCACCTTGACCGGCAGCGGCTTCGCGACGAGCTGCTCAGTTTTCATCCACGGTACGCGAACAAATAACTTCGCCAAACAAAAGCTGTCAACCGCTGTTTACCAGTACTTAAACCTTGATAGCATTAAACTCACGATGAAGACACTCACGGGGAAAGTACGGGCTGTAAGAAGGGTGTACATGAAGCTGGATCGGGAAATCGCGAACTTTCAGAGGGACACTTCTCTGCACTGTCTGAGCGGATGCGGGGAGTGCTGCAAAAAGCCTGATATCGAGGCCACCCCGTTGGAATTTCTCCCGCTCGCCCTTTCTGTTTATGACGAAGGCAGGGCTGAGCAAGTGCTGAAAGAACTTCAATCCAGCCCGGCCATCTGCAATGCCTTTCGTCCGTACGTGACCAACTTCGGCGGATTGTGCAGCGTTTACCCTGACCGCGGGCTGATCTGCAGGCTGTTTGGCTTCACAGCCCGGCGCGACAAAGAGGGCAAGCCTGAACTCGTGACCTGCAAGCTCATCAAGGAACACCAGTCGGCCGCGTATGAAGATGCGACACAGAAAATCGCACACGGGAAACACGTGCCTGTGATGAGCAACTACTACACGCTGATGTCAACCATTGATCCGGAATTGTCGAAATTCTATCCAATCAATCAGGCGATGACGCACGCCCTGGAAACGGTAATGGCCTATTACGCCTACCGCAAACGCAGAAAACCAAAGTCCGCCTGAGGCGTTATTTCTTTCCGAAGATTTCCGCAACCGCCTTCTCCCTGAACGCGAAGATTTCCTTTAACCGGTTCTCTACATACACCGCGTTGGCCAGTGCACCAATCGGACCGAAGCCAATGGCGTAATTCACGATGTCTGTCATCGTCACGCCGCCGGTAACTGCTTCAAAGTGATGCTGGTGATGCCAGAAGGCATACGGACCAAAGCGCTGCTCATCCACAAAGAATTTTCCTTCCACACAATGTGTAATTTCCGTCGTCCAGCGCAGCGGAATATTCATGAGCGGACGCACCTTATAGTGAATCACCATACCGGGATACATTTTTACTCCGTTGAGATCCGAAAGAATTTCAAAGCTCATATCCGGGGGAGTGATGCGATTAAGATTGAGCGGAGTGGAGAAAAAATCCCATGCTGCATCCAGGGAGCAGGGAAGTGTGGTTTCGGTGCGGAGCGTATACACTTTCATAGCACGAATGAAACCGCGCGAGAGAGCACATGTTCATGCAGCACCCCCGCGCAAGGGCAGTGAAGTCAGAATTTGCCCACCAGTCCGAAGCCGAACTCCGGTCCGCGCAGCATCATATCCCAGCGTGCGTCATCCGGATCAATGTCAATTGAACCTACACGAAGGCTCTTCTGTCTCAAATTGTACGAGCCATTCTGGATGTACAGATGAACTCCGATACGCTCGCCGAAGTAATGGCGATAGCCCAGACTAATTCCGAAATGCCCACCGGTCCACTCGCCTTCTGCATCCGACAGATCATTTTCGATAACAAGATTCGAGGATCCGATGGCGATTTTCGCATAGAGGTCATTGCGCTGCTTTTTGAGAAAATGATATGCGACAAACAAGTCGAATACCCGGGTGTCATTGTCTTCATAATCCTCATCATCTATGTACTTACCCAGACGCAGTGCAGCTCCTGCTGAGAGTCGGTTCAGGAAACAATACTCCACAGTAAGCGGAATGAAATACGCGGCAGCAGAGTCGGTGTAATTGTCCTCTGTGCCGAACACGTTGGTGGTGATTTCGTTGGTATATGCGCCTCCTTCGAGGCCCAGACCGACAATCCAGGTGCCTTTCTCACTCACTTCCTGAGCGGTGATACCCGTTGAAAGTGTGACAAGTAAAAAGCATATCAGGTATCTCATAGGCTTGTTTGAGGGCCTAAGATGGGAAAAAACAGGCCCCCGTGCAATTTATGCGGAAATCTGAAACCTCGTGCCCCCTAAATCCGTATCACTCACCACTTAAACTCTGCCTATGATACGCTTTATTACAGTTATTGCGGCATGTGCTTCAATAAGCGCAGCCGCTCAGGATCTCAAACCGCTTGATTACGCGAAAACTTACCGCAGCAATGGCATCACCCAGCGAATCTGCCGTGAGGTGAGGTACAAGGCCGCCACTGTAGATACCATCAATGTAGGTATTGCGTATTTTGATGCACTCGGGCGGATGACCGAATACCACGAGTTTTTCGCAGGCGGCAGGTTGTATGCCATTTACACCTATTCTTACGATGACAACAACAAGATGTCTTCCGCACAGGTGCGCCATACCTTCCACAAGATGGATCCTGTGGACCTTGACATCGAGCACGACGAAAAAGGTCGTGTGATTTCGCTTGCGCTTACCCAGCCCATCCGCAATTTCTGGATGAAGCAGACATTTACATACAACGAAGCAGGCATCATGACCCGCTCGGAGCAATGGTTTGATCGCGAAGGAGTGCCGACTTCACTCAACAGAAAAGACTATCCCGGCTTCCTTGGCTCAGGCGATAACTCGCTGACGCACATTTTTGACCAGCGCGGTCTTGAAGTCACCCACCGCTTCTTCAACGCCAATGGCGAGATGAACAAAGCCTTGATTTACACGCACCAATAAACCAGACCCGATCACCGGATTTATCCGCGCACCAGTTTCTTGTACTTGATGCGCTTCGGTCCGGAATCGCCAAGCCGTTTGATCTTGTTCTCTTCGTATTCAGAGAAGGTGCCTTCAAAGAAGTACACCTGCGAATCACCTTCGAAGGCGAGGATGTGTGTGCAAATCCGGTCGAGGAACCAGCGATCGTGCGAAATTACCACCGCGCAGCCTGCGAAATTCTGAATACCTTCTTCCAGTGCGCGAAGCGTATTCACATCAATATCGTTGGTAGGCTCGTCCAGCAGCAGTACGTTGGCTTCGGTTTTCAGAGTCATGGCGAGGTGCAGGCGATTTCTTTCCCCACCTGAGAGCACACCGCATTTCTTCTGCTGATCCGCACCCTGAAAATTGAATTTGCTGCAATACGCCCGCGAGTTAATGGTTTGTCCACCTACCTCAATTACTTCATTGCCGCCACTGATCACTTCATACACCGATTTTTCCGGATCGATCTCTTTGTGGCGCTGGTCCACATAACCGATTTTCACCGTATCGCCTATTCGGATTGTACCTCCATCGGGCTCTTCTTCGTGCATGATCATGCGGAAGAGTGTGGTTTTACCGGCTCCATTCGGACCGATTACACCTACAATGCCGGCGGGTGGAAGTTTGAATGACAGATCATCAATCAGAATGCGGTCTTCAAAGCCTTTTGACACGTGAGTGAATTCAATCACGTCGTTGCCGAGACGCGGACCGTTCGGAATCGGAATTTCGAGTTTCGCTTCCTTCTCACGCTCGCCTTCTGACATCATTCGGTCGTAGTTCTGCAGACGCGCCTTGTTCTTCGCGTGCCTTCCCTTCGGATTGGTGCGCACCCACTCAAGCTCGCGCTCAAGGATCTTTCGGCGCTTGCTCTCCTGCTTCTCCTCCTGCGCCAGGCGCTTGGCCTTCTGTTCGAGCCACGATGAATAATTACCCTGGTAGGGAATTCCCTCTCCCCTGTCGAGTTCGAGAATCCATCCGGCCACGTTGTCCAGAAAATACCTGTCGTGCGTAACCGCCAGTACGGTGCCCGGATATTGCTGAAGGTGTTGCTCGAGCCAGAGCACGCTTTCCGCATCGAGGTGGTTGGTAGGCTCGTCGAGCAGCAGTACGTCCGGCTGTTGGAGCAGCAGACGGCACAGTGCGACACGACGTCGCTCACCACCGGATAGTTTGCCGATCACCGCATCTTCAGCAGGGCAGCGCAGGGCATCCATGGCGATGGTGAGCTTGGTGTCAATCTCCCAGCCGCCCATGCTTTCAATCTTGTCCTGAACGGCAGCCTGACGGTCCATCAGCGCCTGCATCTTGTCGGGATAATTCAGGATTTCTTCATCCATGAATTTGGCATTGATCTCTTCATACTCCTTCAATGCATCCATCACAGGCTGCACGCCTTCGCGCACGATGTCAATGACCGTCTTGGTATCATCGAGCTGAGGCTCCTGCGGCAGGTATCCCACGCTGTAGCCGGGACTCCACACTACATCGCCCTGAAAGCTCTGATCGAGGCCGGCGATGATTTTCATGACGGTGGATTTACCGGCACCGTTCATACCGAGGATACCAATCTTGGCACCGTAGTAAAACGAGAGGTAAATGTCCTTAATGATGTGTTTGCCCTGCGGAGTGTATTTGTTCACTCCGACCATGGAGAATATGATCTTCTTGTCGTCTGACATTCTATGTGTTTTGAGCCGGCCAAATTACTCTCTTAAATTGTGAAGGAACACTTTGAGAGACTCAAACTCTAAAATTTCACTGAAATAGTCATTTAACATTATTTGGCCTTATGAGGGGGTGGGGGATGAACAAGAACATACATTTGAATTCAACTCTAAAACTCGAACTAAAGTGAAAACTCTTCTTTTGATGTTCACTATCGCGATTTTGACTCTTCTCCCATCGCTGAGCCGGGCCGGGCACATTGATATCCAGACTTCCTATATTGGCATGGATCCTCCGGGATGTTATCACATTCACGTAGTGATTAGTTTCATAGATGATCAGGGGCAGGTGAATTACATCACCTCAGGGGTCGTTCAAACTGGAGCATGCGGGAATGGCATTTGCGAAATTCAAGTTTTAACAACTTATGAAAAGGCAGACACCCCTCTTGAAACAGTTTTCTTTCGCGCAGATGTTCAAGCTCAGTTTCTCCAATACATCCAGCAAAGACTTAATATTTCCGCAAATTGCTCAGTCCTCGTAAAGACTCTCGAAATTGGCGTGGTGCCTGACAGCGGAAAGATTTCTGTTTCGAAGAGTAATCAATCCGGACTAACCCTCGTAATTACAAATTACTCAGGTGTCAATGAACTTTCGGTGAATTTAGGAGATGAAATCTTTGAGGTAATAGATATTTCATCTCTTTCCTCTGGTAATTACATCGCATCCATCTTAAATGGTGCCAGCGGGGAAGTGATATACACCAAACCGATTTTGCGATAAACTCTGCACGGGAAAAGAGTTATCGGGGTATCAGAACATTAAGCTGACATTGCTTTATCCCTCTGCGATTCTATTACTATCAATGTGATTTCCGGCGGCATGCCCACCCGTCCGGGGAACCCGAGAAATCCGAATCCACGGTTCACGTAGAGGTATTGTCCGGCTTCTTCATAAAGGCCCGCCCAGCGCTTGTAGCCGAACCAGGGCGAAGGACTGAATTTGATATTGAGCATGGGCGCTTCGAGTCCCATCTGCGCTCCGTGGGTGTGTCCGGATAGAGTAAGGTGGATGCGCTCTCTGCTCATCACCTGATCTTCCCAGTGGGTGGGGTCATGTGACATCAGCAAACGGAGGCCATTTTCCGGAAGCCCGTTCATGGCCTTTTTCAAATCACCATACTTTGAAAAGCGGCCGCGCCCCCAATTTTCCATACCGATGAGATGAATCTGATCGTCTCCCTCCCCGATGGTAATGTGTTCATTCAGCAGGAGGCGGAAGCCCATCGCAGCCTGAACTTGCTTCAGGTGCTTCAGGTTCGACTCCCATTGTTCGGGTTGTTCATCGCGGCGATAGACGTAATCGCCGTAATCGTGATTTCCGAGCACTGAAAATTTACCGAGTCTTGCTTCGAGTTTCTGAAAATAAGGAATCCATGGATCGGCCTCATGGGCGAAATTGTTGACCATGTCACCAGTGAACAGAATCAGATCAGGCTTCAGGTCGTTGATCATCTGAAGTCCTGCCTGCACTTCTTCAAAGCTGTTGTCCAGAAAGCTGCCGAGGTGCGCGTCGGAGATGTGCACGATGCGCAATCCATCGAATGACTTCGGTAAATCCTCAAATCCGATCTGCTCGCGCACGATGCGGTAGGCGTATTTACCGCGTGTAAGACCGTACAACAACGAGCCAAACACCAGTGCAGAAGCGCCAAGACCCACCTGATTGAAAAACTGAATGCGTGTCATACGCTCTGCGGGATCAGCCTCCGCCGGGCTGGCGGTGCGATTGATTAGCCAGCGCGCGGCATGCATAATGTCATCCGCAAAGTGAAACCCGAGAAAGATGAGCTTCGGAATAAAAAAGAGAAACGAAAATCCGGTGACGAAGAAGAAATAGCCGTAGGTCTTTTTCTCCATGAAATAGCCCATTCCGAAGTAGAGCGAAAGGAAGAACAAAAAGGTAATAACGGTAGGCGCCCAGAATGCAATGCGTGTCACCTTGCGCCACGTCGGGTCAATATTCGCAGTTAACTGGCGAATGCCCTGATACGCATACAGATCGACTAAAATGGAGAGCAGCGCGATGGCAGCCAGAAAAACAAAGACTCTTCCCACGTGACAAAAGTAAGTGACGGAAACGGCTCCGGATTACCGCTCATAACAATGTGGGCAGTGCGATGTTTGACTCCGTTCACCCCAGTTTCGTCCGACTTAAAAAGGGTGAAAGCGCTCACAACGCCTGAAGATTGATTTACTTTGGTCAGCCTCACTCACTGCATCTTCTGACTATGGACTTCGAACTGATCCGCTCATTTACAAAACCCGCCCACATAGTGATTGGCGGTGTGATATTACTCACTGGTATGATGCAGCTGATCATGCGGAAGGCCGGAAAAAGACACAGGCGAGTGGGTCAGGTGTATTTCTGGGCGATGGTGTTGTCGTTTCTGACTTCATTTCCGGCGAGTGTGTATGACGGAAACGTCTTTCTCGCAGTAATCGGTGTTTTCAGCATTTATCTGGCCTTTACCGGTGTGCGCTTTGCAGCAATCCGTTCGACAGGAAACGCGACCATTTCCGACAGGGCAGGTGCTGTCGTGTTTTTGCTCGCGGCGATAGGTATGGCGGGCTATTCCGCCTTTCTCTTCATCAAAGGAGCCACGGCCGCAGGGATTATAATCGGAGTGTTCGCACTCTTCTTTCTGGCAGGAACAACAGCGGATGCAAGGCACTTGCTTGTGCGCGGGAAAACAGCCGAATACTACGCAGGCAATAAATGGATGCGCTCCCACATCGGTCGTATCGTGGGCTCTTACATAGCAGCGGTTACAGCGTTTCTGGTGAATATAGAGCCCTTTGGTTCCACGCTCATCAACTGGCTCTTCCCCACTTTGGCAGGGACCATTCTGGCTTTTTCATTTACCCGGAAATACGCTCCGGACGTGAAGAGCAAGCAAGCCTGAGCCTCAAGAGACATCGCGTGTACCTTAGCGCCCCAAATTTCTTCACCCGATGAGCAAAGCAGAAAAGATCAGCCGGTTCAATCCCAATGCAGCCGGTCTGCGCGACAGCGATATCTACGGACTTCCTTTTAATGTGGAAGAAGCCGATGTGGTGATTGTGCCCGTGCCGTGGGAAGTTACTGTGAGTTACGGCTCCGGAGCGTCGGCAGGACCGGCGCACGTGCTGGAGTCGAGTTATCAAGTGGATTTATTCCATCCTGAATTTCCGGAGTTGTGGAAAGCCGGAATTGCCATGAGTGCATTTCCGGAGCAGCTTGAATTGCGCAGCACAGAGCTCCGTGCACAGGCGGAAGAACTAATCAGTCAGATTGAAGATGGCGTGGATGTGTCAGCGAACCTTAAGCTCTCCTCCATCCAGTCTGAAATCAATGATGCCTGCGAACAGATGAACCAGCATGTGGAGCGTGTAGTGGGCGAATTACTCGACAAAGGCAAACTGGTGGGCCTTCTTGGCGGGGACCACAGCACACCCCTGGGTTTTTACCGCGCACAGGCCGCAAGGCATGAGACGTTCGGTATTCTTCACATCGACGCGCACATGGATTTCCGGATTGCCTTCGAAGGCTTCACTTACTCCCATGCATCGGTGATGTACAATGCCATGAGTATTCCGCAAATGGAAAAAATCGTGCAGGTGGGAATCCGGGATTTCTGTGAAGAAGAAATGGGTGTGGCGAAGAAAGCCGGTTCTCGTGCCGATATCTTTTTTGAACGAGATAATCGCCGCGCGCAATTTGAAGGAGTGACCTGGAAACAGCTGGTGGACCGCATGATTGATTCATTGCCGGAAAAAGTGCACATCAGTTTTGACATTGACGGTCTCGACCCCACGCTTTGTCCGAATACGGGAACCCCCGTGCCCGGAGGACTAACCTTTGAGGAAGCTACCTATCTGCTTTCGCGTGTGGCTGAGTCGAGGCAGGTTATCGGCTTCGACCTGGTGGAGGTGGCTCCGGGCCAAGATGACTGGAATGGAAATGTGGGTGCGCGCCTGCTGTTTCATCTGAGCGGAGTGCTGGCAAGATCAGCCGGCAAGTGCTAACAGACACTCATTATCAGATATTTACCCAACTACATGCACCATTACCAGCAGTATTCACATTTATTTTGATAGTAATACTACTGATTTAGTGTGCAGATGTACGTTATTTGCGAACAAATCACCTGAACCCCTGTATTACAGACATGAAGCACTTGTGGTCACAACACACGGTGAAACTGCACGAAAGCCTTTTTCTGAAAGACCCCGAATCTTCTGAGATCGGCAGGGAAATTCTGCGGGTGAGTGTGGAAATGATCTCCGAAAGCGGTCTGGAGGCCTTCACCTTCCGAAAGCTGGCGCATTCCCTTTCATCTACTGAAAGCACCGTTTACCGGTATTTTCACAATAAACAGCAACTCATGATGTACCTCGCCTCGTGGTACTGGAGTGCGCTGGAATGGCAGCTTGCCTTTGCGACAGCGAATGTGGAAGACCCTGCTCGCCAGATGGAAAAAGCGCTCGAAGTGCTGAGCGTGCCTATGGCCAATCTGACAGAAACACCACACATTGACGAAGCACTGTTGCATCGCATTGTAGCCAGCGAATCATTCAAGGCGTTTGTATTGAAAAGCCTCGATAAGAAAGAGCGCGCAGGGTATTTTCAGGCGTATCATAGTTTGGTAGACCGGTTGTCACGCATCATAGACAATCAAAAGAAGAAGCACACCCATCCAAAAGCACTGGCCTGCACACTGGTTGAAACGGCCCATTACCAGGTCTTTCTTCAATCCCATTTGCCTGAGCTGACTGACATCGGTAAAGCTCCGCGCAACCTATATTCACTCCTTCATCATCTGGTGTTTTAACTCGACTCCGAATGGCATCCACCCCCGGTTCACTCACACCTCTTCAGCGACTGATTAAACTGCTGCGATCAGAGCGTGAAGAAATACGAAGCATTTACATTTTTGCCATATTCAGCGGGCTTATTGCATTGTCATTGCCGCTGGGAATTCAGGCCATACTCACCTTTCTCACGGCGGGAGAGCTCAGCACCTCGTGGGCTATGCTGGTTGTCTTTGTGGTGCTCGGGGTGATCCTTTCAGGTGTGCTTCAGGTCAGGCAGATCACCATCACGGAGCGCATTGAGCAGCGTCTGTTTGCCCGGGCGTCATTTGATTTTGCCTACCGCATTCCGAGGATCAGTCAGGAAAGCATTCACAACCGCTACCTGCCTGAGGTGGTGAACCGCTTTTTTGAAATCATGACCATTCAGAAAGGACTTTCGAAGATTCTGATTGATTTCACCGGGGCAATTATTCAGATCATATTCGGAATCTTTCTGCTGTCGCTTTATCACCCGTTGTTCATCCTGTTTGGCGGCGGACTGATCGCCATAGTGTTTTTGATTTTCCGGTTCACCGGGGCAATTGGTCTGAGAACAAGCCTCGAAGAATCGAAGTATAAATTTGAGGTAGCTCACTGGCTGGAAGAAGTGGGGCGTACGATGCACACCTTTAAAATGATTGGTGCTTCAGATCTTCCGCTGAAGCGCACCGACAAGCTGGTGGAAGGCTATCTCGGCGCGCGGCAGAAACACTTCAAGGTACTGATCTGGCAATTCGCCGGGATGATCGGATTCAAGGCGGTGGTTGCAGCCGGCCTGCTTATTCTCGGAAGCATTCTGGTGATTGACCGGCAGATCAACCTCGGTCAGTTTGTTGCTTCCGAGATCATCATTTTGCTTGTACTGAACAGCGTCGAAAAACTGATTCTCTCCGCCAGCACCATTTATGATGTGTTGACTGCGCTCGAAAAACTGGGCAACGTGATGGATATTCCGATGGAAAGCGACAGCGGAGTTGCCTTGCAGGAAACGAAATGCGGCAGCGGTTTAAATATTCACGTCACCGATCTGAGTTTCACTTTTCCGGATGCACGCGAGCCGATGCTCAAACCAATGACCTTCCGCATGCGGGAAGGAGAGCGCATTCTGCTCACTGGTCCGAATGGCGCAGGGAAAACCACTTTATTAAAGGTAATCGCAGGAATTTACTACGAATACAAAGGCATCATCGCGTACAATGACTTCCCGCTGAAAAACCTGCGGATGGAATCCCTGCGATCCATTTTTGGCTATGCTCTGATGGAAACCGATGTGTTCAAGGGAACGGTGTATGAAAACATCCACGCCGGACGTCCGGAAATCGGACTGGATGATGTGAAGCGCGCGGCGACACTGGTCAATCTGGATGAAGTGATCCGCACCTGGCCGCTGGGCTATGAAACGCCGATCACACCGGAAGGATTGCGACTGAGTACCGGTATACGCTCAAAGATCATCCTCGCGCGGGCTATCGCTGCTAATCCGAAGGTGCTCATGCTGGAGGACACGCTGATGGCGCTGTCATACGATGAGCGACTGACTATTTACCAGCGACTTCTTGATCCGTCATTCGGATGGACGGTGATTCTCTGCTCAAATGACCTTGGCCTGGCGCGCATGGTGGATGAAATCATGGTACTCGACAACGGGCAACTTATTGAGATGAATCCTTACGATCAGCTCACCAACAAATGGACCGCCTTCGGCACAAGCAGATAAACAGCCATGATCAATATATCACATAACTCCACACATGGACGTATAGATACCTCAGAACTGAAGGCCCTGAAGGCCATTCCTGTAAACACTGGCAACCGCAATCTGAAAAGGTATCTGTTCTCCATCACGTTTGTCATTCTCATTCTTCTCTTCCTGCCCTGGACGCAGAATATCCGGTCGCGGGGAGAACTCACGGCTCTGGATCCTTCGCAGCGCCCTCAGACCATTCACAGCGTTATCGCCGGACGAATTGAAAAGTGGTATGTGCAGGAAGGTGACTTTGTGGAAGCCGGTGATACGGTGATGTTTATCTCGGAAATCAAGGATGACTACTTCGATCCCAACCTGCTTGCAAATACGGAATCACAGATTGAGGCCAAAGAGAGCAGCGTGCTTTCCTACATGGAAAAAGTAAAAGCTCTTGACTCCCAGATTGATGCGATGATTGCCACACAGCGGTTCAAGACACAACAGGCAAGAAACAAAGTCAAGCAAGCAGAACTGAAGATTCAGAGCGACAGCATCGAGTTTGTGGCTGCGAAAAACAACCTGATTGTGGCCCAGGATCAGTTGAAGCGATTCGAAGATCTTTTCAGGCAGGACCTTGTGTCGAGAACAGAAATGGAAGGCCGGAAGGTGATTCTGCAAAATGCACAGGCGAAAGCGATTGAGGCCGAAAACAAAATGCTCATTGCAAAGAACGAACTCCTCATTGCGCTCACCGAACTGAGCACTATTGAGAATGAATTCAGGGATAAAGTCGCCAAAGCGGAATCCGAGAAATTCGCTTCGCTGTCATCCATGTACGATGCGGAGGCACAGGTGAGCAAGCTGCAGAACCAATACGCGAACTACGACCGCCGGACTGGCTTCTACTACATCACCGCTCCGCAGTCGGGCTACATCACTCAGGCAATCACCACCGGTGTGGGAGAAACCATAAAAGAAGGTTCGCAAATAATTTCGATTATGCCGGCGGAATATGAATTAGCCGTGCAGATGTATGTGGAACCGATGAATCTGCCGCTGCTTCAGAAAGAGCAAAAGGTGCGCTTCATTTTCGATGGTTGGCCGGCGTTTATCTTTTCGGGATGGCCGGGAACTTCATTCGGAACGTTTGGCGGTCGTATTTACGCAATTGACAATTTCATCAGTCCGAATGGCAAATACCGCATTCTGGTCACCCAGGATCCGGCAGAAGAACCATGGCCTGCTGCACTGCGCGTAGGCGGCGGCTCTGAAGGCATTGCACTGCTTAACGATGTGCCCATCTGGTACGAACTCTGGCGCCAGTTCAACGGATTCCCGCCGGATTTCTACAAGGGAAATTCCCCTGAAAAACCCACCCAGAAAGAAGAAAAATGAAACTGCTCCGAATCATATGCCTGTTAACCGGGATGCTGTATGTCCTGGCAGCCGGAGCACAGCCTGGTCCGCCCGACCAGCTCACGTTCGATGCGTTCAGGCAAATCGTGCGCTTTAACCATCCGGTGATGATGCAGTCCGAACTGCTCATACAGTCTGGAGAAAGCACCGTGCGCGCTGCGCGCGGGGCATTCGATCCGAAAATTGAGGGCGGACTGGATCAGAAGTTTTACAAGGGCACAACGTATTACGACATCACCAATGCGCAGATAAAAATTCCCACCATCCTTGCCGCTGAGCTCAAAGCGGGCTACGACCTGAGCAACGGACAATACCTCAATCCCGATCAGACCACTCCCGATGACGGACTCATATACGCCGGAGTGTCATTGCCATTGCTTCAAGGATTGCTGATCGATGAGCGCAGATCAGTACTTCAGCAGGCCAAGGCTTTCCGGGGCTTCACGATTGCAGAGCAGGGAGCGATGGTCAACGACCTGCTGCTCGATGCATACTCCCAATACTGGACGTGGTGGTCTGCCCAGGAAAAAGTGCGCATCATCAGCGAAATGACCGACCTCGCTGAACAGCGCAAGCAGGCTGTAAAAAGCCGTGCCATAGAGGGCGACCGGCCGTTCATCGACACCCTGGAGGCGCACCTGCAGGTCCAGCTTCGCCAGCAGCAATTGCAGGAAATGCGCGCGCTGGAAGTAAAGAGCCGCCTCACCTTGTCCACATTCATGTGGCGGTCCAACGGGATGGAGAATGATCCTTCGCCGCTTCTCATAGAAGCAGGCATCACTTCTTCAGCGCGCGACTTGAGCGGTCCGTATCCCGAAGGACTCGACACGCTTGCTTTGCGATTCGAGCAGCTGGTGACCTCCATTGCGCAGAACCATCCTCTTGCGCTGAGCTATTTCTACAGTCTCGAGGCGCTGGACGCCGAGTTGCGATGGAAGCAGCAAAAGCTTTTGCCAAAGCTGAATGTGAATTACCATTTCCTGAATGAACCCGCAGGAGTCGCGGCAGGTGACGATGCCACGAGGTTTAGTACCAATAACTACAAATGGGGATTTGATTTCAGTTTTCCGGTATTTATACGGGAAGCCCGGGGAGAAAGGGAATTGCAGCTGATCAAGATCCGCGACAAACAGCTCGAACGCGAGCAAAAGATCAATGAACTGCGCAACAAAGCAAGGGCGGCCATGGCTCAGATTGAGCTGCTGTCCTCTCAATATGCCATCGCCCGGGAAAATCTTGCGAATTACGAAACACTCTTCATTGCTGAACGGACCAGGTTCTTCAACGGAGAGAGTTCACTTTTTTTAATCAACCAGCGGGAGATGGCATACGTGGATGCCCGCAATAAAGTCATTGATATCGCTTTGAAAATACACCTCACTGAAATGGAACTGCGCTGGGCACTGAATGCATTTAACTGACCCGAATAAATGCCTGCAGCCCCTGCCTCATGTGAACGCTGATTGAACCACTTAAATAAATCGTCCCATGATTACCGCGCACATCATCGTAAGCCATGAACAGCAAGCAAAGGAAATTGCAGAATGGCTATTGAAAGAGAAACTTGCTTTTGACTCTGTGGACGTGGACCAGCAGGAATCTTTCCAACTGATTTCAGGCTCGCTGGTCAAACGGATATCCTGGAAACTCCAGACGCGCACAAAGGCAATGCTCTTTGAGCGAATCAACGAAACGCTGCACGAGCAGTTCTCCTTTGAGAGTGCACCGTTTCTATATTGCACGCCCATTGTTCAGATGAATCAGGAAATGGCGCGCCGGCTCAGGGATGAAACCCTGAAAACCTGATATGGCAGGTTATATGGCACTGCGATGTGTTCATGACAGACCGGTCTTACCTTTGAGCCATGCATCCCAGTCGTGTCCCCTTCATGGTATTCGCCGATGAAGACGGAAACATATTTGAAGATACGCGTTTCCAGGCCGTAGGAAGATCCGGCTACAACGTGTTTACCTTATCACCAGAAGATTTCATCGAACTTCCGAATGGAAGCGACCTGTTTACGCTACCCGGCAGACGACCCTACGGCTACGACCCGGAAACCGGTGAGATGGAAGTATTCGAAGATGTGCAGGCGGTGGCTGCGCTCAATGCTCCGGCCTACACCCAGTTGTATATGGCTGCCTTCGGCACCGATGAGGACGATGCGCCCACCCTGCCGCTTTACGCTTATACCACGGTAGGCTGGCTGGACGGTAAATTTTACACCACGGCGCTCCGTATTGATCCGGACATCCGGCAGGATCTGGAGCACTTTGATCAGGACAAGATCGTCGAGATCACCAAAGCCCGACTGGCAAAACATCCTGAGAACAGGCTAATTCAACACCTCGGACAAAACTGCAGCATGCGGTACTGCTGTCCGGCGGCACGCAATTTCTTCATGGGAAGATGGGAATGTCCGATACCTGTTTCACCCGCCTGCAACAGCAATTGCCTCGGATGCATTTCATTTCAGCCGAAAGAGCATGATCTGACTTCGCCGCAGGAAAGACTGGATTTTATTCCGACTGTGGAAGAAATACTTGAGTTCACTGTTCCTCACCTTGAAACCGCAGAACGCCCTATCGTAAGTTTCGGTCAGGGCTGTGAAGGCGAACCACTGCTCGTATGGCAACTCATGCGTGATGTGATCCGCGAAATCCGCAAACGCACATCGCGGGGGATTATCAATCTCAACACCAACGGCAGCAAGCCGGCTGCGGTGGAAGAGCTTATGAAGGCCGGATTGAACAGCATCCGTGTGAGCACCAACTCCGCCCGCAAGGAGATTTATACCTCGTACTACCTGCCCAACAACTACACGTTTGAGGACATTGTGGAGTCGAGCCGTATCGTGCGTCACTACGGCGGCTGGGCGAGCATCAACTACTTTACCTTTCCCGGCATGACGGATCAGGAAGAAGAGTATGAAGCACTTCGCAAATGGATCAGGCATGCCGATCTTTCCATGATTCAGTGGCGCAACTTCAATATTGATCCCGACTGGTACCTGGGTAAAATCGGTATTACAGAGCTCGGTGAAGGCATGGGTATTCGCACGGTGATGGAGCAGATCCGCAAAGAGTTTCCACATCTCGCATACGGTTATTTTAATCCGCCGGATGAGGTGCAGGCCAAGTGGAATGGGCTCAGAACACAGCTTCATTAACGCGGGATATGATGCATGTGACTTTCCTTGGCACCGGCACCTCTCAGGGAGTACCTGTGATCGCATGTGATTGCCCGGTGTGCACCTCCCCGGACCCAAGGGATAACCGGCTGCGTTCATCGGTGATGCTGGCGCGTGAGGGAAAGAACGTGGTGATTGATTCGGGCCCGGACTTTCGCCAGCAGATGCTTCGCGAAGGAGTCAGAACACTCGAATCTATTGTTTACACCCATGAACATAAGGATCATGTGGCGGGCATGGACGACATCCGCGCATTCAATTATTTCGAAGGAAGAGACATTCCGCTGTACTGCACCGAACGCGTTGAAAAGGCGCTGCAGCGTGAGTTTCCGTATGTTTTCCACGATGAGAAATATCCCGGTGTTCCTGAAGCCTTCGTGGTTCGGATCAATGACGTCCCTTTTCACACAGGAGGCATGGAATTCACGCCGGTGCAGGTGCAGCATATGCATTTGCCCGTGCTCGGCTTTCGCATCGGCGACTTCACTTACATCACCGACGCCAATTATATCGCAGAAGAAGAAAAGGTAAAAATCCGAGGAACAAAAATCCTCGTCCTGAATGCCCTTCGTCGCGCGTCTCACCCTTCTCATTTCACCTTGGATGAAGCCATAGCCTTATCGGATGAATTAGAGGCGGAGCTCACCTATTTCACACACATCAGTCACCAGCTGGGCACCCACCAAGAAGTGAGCAAATCACTGCCCCCGGGTAAGCTCCTCGCTTATGACGGACTGCGCATTCAGGTATAATCATTACCCCCGGTATTTTGCGGCTGTGATGTAACTTGCCAGTCCACCGAATGACTGGACAAAGTGAATGCATGGTATTCCAAATCAACCGATGAGACGCTGCACATTCTGAAGAGTTCAGCAGACGGTTTATCGGCAGAAGATGCCGCATCGCGCCTCCTTGAACATGGTCGCAACGAACTCACGGGAAAAAAAAAGAAACCTGCGCGGCGCGTATTCCTGGGACAGTTTCTGGATGTAATGATCCTGATATTGCTCGGAGCAGCTATCCTGTCCGGTTTCATTGGCGACATCACTGATTCAGTCATCATTCTCATCATAGTGCTGCTCAATGCAATCATCGGATTCATCCAGGAATACCGCGCGGAAAAGGCCATTGAAGCACTCCGGCGGATGGCTGCTTTGCACAGTCATGTGCGCCGCGACGGAAAAGACATCGCAATCCCTTCTTCCGAAATCGTACCCGGTGATATTGTCCTTCTTGAAGCCGGCGCGGCCATTCCCGCGGATCTCCGAATCATCCATTCACACAGTCTGCGAGTGGATGAGTCTGCATTGACCGGAGAATCCGCAGGCGTGGACAAGTCTGCTGAAGCACTGGGTGATAACAACCTTCAGCCGGCAGATCAGATCAATATGCTCTTCCGCGGCACGCTGGTGACCAACGGTCGGGCGGAAGCTGTGGCAGTGAGCACGGGTATGTTCACTGAGATCGGAAAAATTGCTGCCATGCTGGGAGGAGATGAGCGGGAAACACCGCTGCGTAAACGAATGAGTGTATTCGGACGCAAGCTCTCCTATTTCGTATTGGTGATTTCAGTGGTGCTGCTTATCTCGGGAATTCTGCGGGGAGAAGATCCGCTTCGCATGCTCATGCTTTCAATCAGTCTTGCCGTTGCCGCTATTCCCGAAGCGCTTCCTGCACTGATCACCATTGCACTTTCACGCGGGGCCAACCGCCTTGCGAAGAAGAATGCGCTGATCAGAAAGCTGCCTGCCGTGGAGACACTCGGTTCGGTGTCCTATATCTGCAGTGATAAAACCGGCACACTAACACTGAATAAGATGTCAGTGATAAAGAGTAAAGCCACTAATTCTTCCCCCCACGGATTACCTGATGTGCTGCGTCTTGGACTTGCACTCAGTCACGATGTGCGGACTGATGATGCAGGCAATCACACCGGTGATCCCACGGAGATTGCATTAGCAGAAGAGGTAATCCGGCTTTCTTCTCAAGAGGAATACCGATCCCTCCGCAAACGGTATCCGCGGGTCGCAGAGTTGCCGTTTGACTCCGTGAGAAAATGCATGAGTACCATCCACCGGGTGGATGAAGGTTATCTCATTTTAGTAAAAGGAGCAACCGAGTCGCTGGCCCCTCTCCTGCTGGAACCGGAAGACCGCAAGGCCACGCTCGAAATGGCCTCGGAATGGGCTACTGAAGGCATCCGCGTGTTGGCATTCGGCTGGAAGATTGTGCCGGAATTGCCCGTGGAGCTTTCCCCCGAAAAGATTGAATGCGGTCTCCAACCGGCAGGGCTTATAGGAATGATCGATCCGCCGCGCGAAGACGCTGCGGGGGCGATTGCGGAATGTCGTCAGGCCGGCATCCATCCGGTAATGATCACCGGCGATCACCCGGCCACTGCCCGGGCCATTGCGCAAGCACTCGGCATCTATGAGCCCGGTAACCTGGTGGTGACAGGCACTGAACTGGCTGCGATGAGTGAACAGGAACTCACCGATAAAGTCGAACATATCGCAGTGTACGCGCGGGTAACCCCCGAACAAAAACTCCGTATTGTCAGCGCACTGCAGTCGAGAAATTATTTTGTTGCCATGACTGGCGATGGTGTGAACGATGCGCCGTCATTAAAAGCAGCTAACATCGGAGTGGCTATGGGCATCAACGGAACAGACGTGAGTAAGGAAGCCGCTCACATGATCCTGCTCGATGATCGCTTTGCCACCATTGTACAGGCGGTGAAAGAGGGCCGCAGGATCTACGATAACATCCGCAAGTTTGTGCGGTATATTCTCACCTGCAACAGCGCCGAGATATGGACCATCTTCCTCGCTCCGCTGCTGGGCATGCCGATTCCGCTGATGCCCGTGCATATCCTGTGGATCAACTTAGTCACCGACGGACTGCCTGGTCTGGCACTTGCCAGTGAAAAAGCTGAATCTGATGTGATGCAGCGCCCTCCCCGTCCATCGGGTGAGAGCGTCTTTGCCGGGGGGATCGCCTTTCACATTCTCTGGGTCGGATTGCTGATGGCCGCGCTCACGCTGGGTGTGCAGTCATGGGCGATCGGACGCGAAAACACCCATTGGCAAACGATGGTATTTACTGTGCTGGCATTGTCGCAACTCGGCCACGCGCTGGCGGTGCGCAGTGAACGCACGTTTTTATACCGTCAGGGCCTCTTGTCCAATCTGCCTCTGATCGGTTCGGTACTGTTGACCTGTGTGCTGCAGATCGCGGTGATCTACGTGCCTGTGCTCAATCCTGTATTTCATACGCAACCGCTCACCGCGATGGAATTATTGGTGTGTGTGGCACTTGCCGCCGTACTTTTCCACGCCGTTGAAATGGAAAAATGGATCCGGAAAAAAACAGAACACTCGAAAAGGAATTAACCCCCGGAAAGAAAGGTATTTACCCCGGAAGTTGGTTGTTATTCTGGCTGGTCATCAAGCCCATCAGTTTATTACCCTATAGCATACTGTAC
>JBKDGH010000111.1:0-5601 GCA_046336655.1 Flavobacteriales bacterium
ATGTCATTGTCCGTAAACACCACCTGCTCCTCTTTTTTACACGAAAAAAGAACGGCGGCCATGAACAGAAAGAGCCAGAGACGGGTAGGCATGATTTCAGGTTTCATTGCCAAGTTAAGGTTTCTTTGGACGAACGTCACGGCCTATGGTTTATTTTTCAGGGATTTAATCAAAAACGAACACCTTCGTGTACGGGTGACACTTTGTGTCAAGATGCTGCCTTTGTTCCGGGTCCGGTCGCCTATATTTGCACGCTACACAAACGATCAGGCATGGCGACAGCAACGGCGAAGAAGACTACCCCATCGAACTCCAAAGCCACAGAGACTATGGCAAAAAGCAACAGCGGCGCATATACCCGCGAAACCTACATCAAATGGTACCGCGAAATGCTGCTGATGCGGCGCTTTGAGGAGAAGTGCGGACAGTTGTATATCCAGCAGAAATTCGGCGGATTCTGCCACCTGTATATCGGACAGGAAGCCATCCTCTCCGGTATGATGCACGCGATTCGTCCGACTGACCGCGTGATCACTGCCTACCGCGACCACGCCCATCCGCTCGTAATGGGCTCCGATCCCAAAAAAGTAATGGCCGAGCTCTACGGCAAATCCACCGGATTGTCGAAAGGAAAGGGCGGCTCCATGCACATGTTTGACAAAGAGCGCAACCTGTTCGGCGGTCACGGTATCGTGGGCGCCCAGATCCCGATGGGCGCAGGTATTGCCTTTGCCGATAAATACCGCGGCGAGGATCACGTGACCCTCACGTTCTTCGGCGATGGCGCTGCTCGTCAGGGCGCTCTGTTTGAAACCTTCAACATGGCCATGACCTGGAAGTTGCCGGTGATTTTCATTATTGAAAACAACCAGTACGCCATGGGTACCTCCGTGGAGCGCACCTCCAACGTGACTGACCTCAGCAAGCTCGGACTCTCGTTCGAAATGCCATCAGAAACGGTGGACGGCATGCGTCCGGAAGCCGTCAGCGAAGCCATTGCACGCGCTGCAGCACGCGCCCGCGCCGGTGAAGGACCAACGCTCCTCGACATCAAGACCTACCGCTACAAGGGCCACTCCATGAGCGACCCGCAGAAATACCGCACCAAAGAAGAAGTAGCGGAATACCAGCAGCAGGACCCGATTGAGCATTGCATCCGCATGATCCGCGACAACAAGTGGATGACGGATGAGGAAATCGAACAGGTGGACATTGACATTAAGGCGGAAGTTGAAGAATGCGTGCGCTTCGCAGAGGAGTCGCCGCTGCCTGCAGCCGATGAACTCTACAAGGATGTGTACGTGCAGACGGACTATCCTTATGTGAACGACTGATCCTGAGCATTCAGAAAACACACAACGAAACACCCGATAGCACCATGGCGGAAATTATCCGTATGCCTAAGCTGAGCGACACGATGACTGAAGGAACCGTGGCAGCATGGCACAAGAAAGTAGGAGATAAAGTGAAGAGCGGCGAGCTGCTCGCAGAAATTGAGACCGACAAGGCCACGATGGAGTTTGAGTCCTACAACGACGGCGTGCTGCTTCATATCGGTATTGACAAAGGACAATCCGCCAAGGTGGATTCTGTGCTTGCCATCATCGGCAAGGAAGGCGAAGACATCAGCGCTCTGCTCGCTTCAGCCGATGTTCCAGCAGCCACACCAGCCCCTGCTCCGGCAGCGGCTCCTGCTCCGGCACCCACTCCGGTAGCCGCAGCAGTGGCAGCACCCGCTCCGGTAGCTGTGGCACCCGCACCGGCTTCATCCAACGGACGCGTAAAAGCGTCTCCGCTGGCTAAGAAAATCGCAGAAGACAAAGGCATTGATATCAGTCGCGTCGCAGGCAGTGGCGACGGCGGACGCATCGTGAAGCGCGATGTGGAAACGTTCACTCCTGCTGCTGCAGGCGCTGCTCCGGTGTTCTACGCCGCAGCACCCGGCACAGAATCCTACACCGAAGAATCGGTGTCGCAGATGCGCAAAACCATTGCCCGCCGTCTGGCTGAAAGCAAATTCAGCGCACCGCACTTCTACCTCACCATGGACATTGACATGGACAATGCGATTGCCGCGCGCGCGCAGCTCAACGCATCGGGTGAGATGAAGGTGTCATTCAATGACATGGTGATCAAGGCCAGCGCAATGGCTCTCCGCAAGCATCCGAAAATCAACAGCTCATGGCTCGGTGATACGATCCGCTACAACCAGCACGTACACATCGGCGTGGCGGTGGCAGTGGACGAAGGACTGCTTGTTCCCGTAGTGCGTTTTGCCGACGGAAAAGGACTTGCGCAGATCAACCACGAAGTAAAAGAATACGCCCAGAAGGCGAAGAATAAGAAGCTCCAGCCGCAGGACTGGGAAGGCAACACCTTCACCATCTCCAACCTTGGTATGTTCGGTATTGAAGAGTTTACTGCCATCATCAACCCACCCGATGCGTGCATTCTCGCAGTAGGTGGTATCCGCCAAATTCCGGTGGTGAAAAACGGTTCAGTAGTACCCGGCAATATGATGAAGGTGACCCTGAGCTGCGACCACCGCGTGGTGGACGGCGCCACGGGTGCAGCGTTCCTTCAGACGCTCAAGAGCTACCTCGAGAGCCCGGTGCTGATGCTTGGATAGACCCTTAGCGCGTTTTTATTCGTGACTGTGAAGGCGCTCTTCTTCCGGCGCTGCACGTAGTTCACGGCCCATGCAGTGCTCTCTGTGCATTCACATATCCTGCTTTTTCTCGGCATTACGCTTTCCATTGTAGCGATACACCTTGATGCATCCTGGCTATTCTACCTGATCGTAGCCTACATGGCGGTGATGCACTTTCTGAGCCTGCGCAATTTTTATGGCAATCCCTGGCTCGGCGTAGCCTGGCGGTATATCGCGCTCACCGTGCTGTATCTGCTCCTGCTGCTGATCTTCCTTATCGCGGCGGTGCTGGGGACGTTTCTGTTGATCTGACCGCGCTATTGATTTCATCTTGTGCACTGGGTGCTCCAGTTTTTATTTCACCACGAAGATTTCTATGTTTAAAGTCAAGCGAAATTCAAAGAATCTTCGTTGAAAGATTCTTGCCGATTCCTGATGTACGGAGTTTGGCGGTTGATCACGCTGAACATGCGATGTACGAGCTTATTTCGGATGGCGTTGATGACCGACATTTTGTTTTTCCCCTCTTTTACTTTTCGAATGAAGTAGTCCCGAAGATCCCCTGGAGCTCTGGTCGCGGCCATTGCGGCCAGATGCAGTAATTTCTTGAGCTTTTGATTGGCGTGTCTGGATACGCGATCTCTTTTCACCATTATTCCGGACTGATTCGGGAACGGAACGACTCCGGCGTAGCACGCCATGTGTTTAGCTGAAGTGAATATGGTGAAGTTACCGCTCAACAGGATTGTCATTAGTGCCGTCTGCTTGCCAATCCCTGGAATGGTTTGCAGCAATTCCGCATTGGTCGCCATCTTTGGATCACTCTTCACTTTTGCTTCAACCTGTTCTTCGATATCCTTGATTTCCTTGCTTAGCGTCCGCAATACCGAAGAGTAACGCTTTTTGAGAGATGCATAGAGCAACTTATCATGTGACTTAGCCTCCCGTAGCTGGTTCTCCAAAGCCACGCGCTGTCCAAGTAGCGTTTCCCGCATGCTGAAAAGCGTCTTGATCTCTTGAGTTAATTCATCAGGCTTTTGGTAAGCAACAGCCCTATCTCGGTAACGCAACGCATACTCAGCGATTCTGCGGGCGTCCTTCTGATCTGATTTGCCCCGGAAGTCAGTGCTGGCTCTTTTGATTTTCGTCGCATTCTCCAACCAAAGGAAAACGCCGAGCTCCGCACATACCCTCACCAATGGCGTAGAATAAATACCGGTATGTTCGGCACAGACCATCAACTCTAAAGAAGCGACTTTGAGTTTCTTACGAAGGCCAACAAGATAGGTCCGGACTTTCGATTGCTCATTCGCAACCACCTTTTCAGAAAGAAGGTTAAGCCCAATGTCGATTACCGCAAAATCCAGTTTTGCTTTGGAAATGTCAACTCCCACGAAGTACTTTTGATTCATACTATTTTGTTTTTTTTGACTTCCGAACGGGACGATTCAACTAAGCCCTTGATAATGGGTCACTAGCCCAAATTTCTATTTAGAGCGATCGTACCGAAGAAACAGGGTTCAGAATCTTCGTTTAGGCCTCAAAACCTCTGGCACGAAATGATTCACCCTGTTTCTTTCGGAAGTCTGTTATTCTGCAATTATCTGCGAAATCACTTCAGGGGACAAACTAAAGGACACTAAGCGCACGAAGGTTCACGGAGAACTCCTCCTTCACCTCCGCGCGACCTCATTTTACCTCTGTGCTCCGGTTTTTATTTCACCATTGAGGCATGGAGAGATTGGAGCTTCATAGAGATTAATACCTCCGAGACAAGTATCCAATAGAGACGCTTTCCTCACGACTTGCCGATGTGATGGTCAACCTGTCTTGAGTCAGAACAATCTGGTCATAGAATGGATAAACACCATTTTCCTCATTGATGGGAAGTTCTAACACCGCTGATTTTCTAGTCAACAGATTCTCCACCTTGAAGACAACCACGATTGCAGCGGGATCTACTCTATCGATGTATATCACATTATCGTGGACGCTGTCCATACGTTCGATGTCTTTGTCGAAATAGATTAACTCATCCGACCCGTTTAAAGGTATAAATACGTGTCTGGACTGCGATTGTGACCACCAGGTGACTATACAGGCATAATGCTCACTGACCCAAAGCAATCAACGGGATCTTTAATTGGAATATTCAAAGCGGTCAGGTCAAACTCACGTTTCTCACTTTCCATGGATAGGATTACGCTGAAACTCAAACTGTCCTCCCGAACACGAATCGCCATGCTGTCCGACTCGAATAACGGATACGAAAATTCATCTGAAGTCTTTGTGGTAGCGTCTGGGATTGGCAAAGTACCAATGCTGTTGACTTGTTTGCTACCAGTATCGCAACCCATCATTAGGCATACCAAAAACATGGAATACAATAATCGACACAGGGCAAGATTACTTGGCACTCTTGACATAAGCGAAATATAGGCTACACGGGATAGTCAAACACGAGTGCTATTCGCGTATTCCCCAATCTCCGATTCTGCCCGGCCCGGGATTTCCTTGAATCATACAACGGCCGAAACGACAAATTATGAACTCGAACGGTATCACTTACCATCTATCAGACGGCAGTTAAAATAGGCCAGCGTTCCACCTCCACCGCCGCCGGCAAAAATCAGCAGAAAGCTGCCCCATCTCGCTGCTATCCGCAATTTCCAAACGGATACTATCCACCCCTTCATCCTGAATCTTGAACAATTTCAGAAATGTGATTTCTGCATAATCCTCATCACTGACTTTGAAAGGAACATTGGATATCGAAACCGAAAAGCGGGTATCAAGCATCTTGTACTGCTCCCTTCGCATATGCGTTGCGGATTTGCAGGAAGTCAAGAAAACGACCCACAAAAAGAAAACCAATAATCTAGCAGGAAAGGGACGCAATGACTTCGTATTCTCAGTGGACGCGAGCATCATTTTATGAAGACTTCAGAGTG
>JBKDGH010000112.1:0-11732 GCA_046336655.1 Flavobacteriales bacterium
ATCGTGTGCATTCCAGGCAGTGCCTGCGGATCAGGCTGCACCTGTGGTGACTTGTCCGGGAAACCAACAGACGGCAGTTACCGGGGATTGTGACTTTGTGCTGCAGGATTACCTCGGACTTGTCGCTGCCACAGATAACTGCGATAGTTCCGTACAGCTCAGTCAGAGTCCCGCGCCGGGCTCGTCCCATTCCTCGGCCGTAATGGTTGAGGTAACTGCCACAGATGATGCGGGAAATACATCTACCTGCTCATTTATTGTGAGCCCGATCGATGACGTTGCACCGGGCATCACCTGCCCGGCCAACCAGACCGTGGCCTTCGGTCCTTCATGCACTTTTGAGCTGGCGGATTACTTAGCTCTTGCGATCGCATCAGACAACTGTGGTGGAACCATCAGCGTAACACAAAGCCCTGCGCCCGGCTCGGTAGTAAGTGGCACGACTACAGTAACTCTGTCGGCTACCGACCTCGCTGGAAACACCAGCAGTTGCTCCTTTGATGTGATTGCTGCGGACCTCACTGGCCCGGTGATTGAATGCCCTGGTGATACCGCAATCCCATTGGATGCCTCCTGCTCCCTGATGGTGCCGGATTTCATCACAGGTCTGACGGTAACCGATAACTGTGCAACCACGATCATCACCACACAACAACCGGCTGCCGGTACAGTCCTGACTGAATCATTCACGGTGGTCATTACCGCTGAGGATGAGGCAGGCAATAGCAGCACCTGCTCCTTTGATGTGACAGCCTATGATGAACTTCCGCCTGTGATTGATTGTCCGGTGCTCCTGCCCATCAACACCTCTCCCGGAAGTTGTCAGGTATGGGTAGAAGTTCCTGCTCCGGTAACAGCGGATGGCTGCGGTGTGGCAAGTGTAACGAATGACTTCAACGGCACAGCTGATGCCACCGGATTATACGATGCGGGGGAAACACTGGTCGTCTTTACCGTGACCGATTTGGCTGGTAATACGGCCAGCTGCACGACGACGATCAGCATTCTCGATATCGAAGCACCGGTTATTAGTTGCCCGGATGATATTGAGACCTGCAACACAACGGGCGTTTATACGCTACCGGAGATAACAGACAACTGCGGTATAGAAAGCTACAGCATCTTCCCGCCTGAGCTCAATCCGGATGGTGTATTCCCTGTGGGTACTTCAACGGTGCAAATCACGGCATGGGACGCTGCGGGAAATGAAACCACGTGCTCCTTTATTGTTACCGTGTCTACCCCCGAGGAATGTTGTCTGGTGGCCCCGGAAGCGGGTACGCTGACAGTCAGCGATACCACACCATGCCTTGATGATGCGGTTATCCTCACCCTGGAATCGTTCACAGGTCAGCTGACCTGGCTGGTGAATAGCACCGTTTCATCCGGACAATATGTGGTGCATCCGGAGACATCATCCACGCTGCAGATTGTGGTGTCCGAGCTCACAGAAGTCAAGGCGATGGTGTTCTTCCCCGAATGTGACACCGTGTTTTCGCCCGTCATCACGCTCGCGCCGGTCAGCTATACCTTCCCGGCCTGTCCTGCAGATCAGACACTCGTGAAAGGTGCAGATTGTGTGGCCCAGTTGCCCGATTATCCGTTGGATCTGGGCTGGGGATTGTGGGATGGACTCGTATCGGCTATTCAGTCCGTTGCGGCAGGGCCGATCACCGCCGATACTGTTGTTTCGATTGCACTCACGGATGCCTGTGGAATTCAGGAAACCTGCACGTTCAACGTTTCAGTGGTGGATGAAACACCGCCTGTGTTTGATGCCAATTGGCCGACGTCTGTTGATCTCTCACTTTCTGCATCCTGTGTGGCAGAATTGCCTGATGTGTTGTCCCTTGGGGGCATCAGCGATAACTGCACGCCTGCTTCGGAAATAGACCTTATTCAGTCTGTGACTCAGCCCGATGCGTTCACTTTTGAAGTTACTCTTTCCGCTACTGACGGAAGCGGCAATTCCTCATCTCACATCATCACCTTGAATTACTCCGATCAGGAAGCTCCCGCAGCAACGTGTCCCGGTCAAATCGAATTGCAGGTGACTACCGGCTGCGATTTACCGGCACCTGACTTCGCAGCCGAGGTGACAGCAACGGACAATTGCGGGGTGGAGGCTATTGTGTCATCAATAGCAGTGGACACTCCATTGGTGGTGGGTACGCATCCGCTTTCATTCACCATTACTGATGTGAATGGCAATGAGAGCCAGTGTCCGTCAGAGGTTGTGGTACTGGATCTGATTGCTCCCGCTGTGCTATGCCCGCCCTCCGCAGAACTTCCGCTTACCACAGCCTGTGAGTTGCCGCTTCCGGACTATACAACGGCTGTTGCAGTTACCGAGAACTGCTCTTTTGTAGTCAGTCAGATTCCGGCTGCCGGCACGTTGCTGCCTGTCGGAATTCATGCGGTGACGATTTCCGTACTCGATGAAAGCGGAAACTCGGCGTCATGCACGTTTGATATCACTATAACAGATGTATCCGATCCCGAATTGGGCAATGATATCCTTATCACGTCCTGCGATCCGGAGGTAACCGTGGATCAACCCACCGCAACCGATAATTGCCTGGCTCAGGTGACCCGTATAGATACGAATGGATTTGATCTTTCAGATACGTTCCCTGTGGGCACAACCGTGTTCACGTTTGTCGCTGAAGACGCGTTCGGCAATACCGACACACTCAACCTTTCTGTCCAGATATTCGAACTTCCCACCCTGTCTCTGGACCAGGATGCGCTGACTGAATGCTCTTCGGCGGGGACTGTTGATCTCAATACGCTGGTGAATACAACGGAGACATATACCATCGCGGGTCCTTCCATCACCAATGGTGTCGCAGATGTGACCGGTTTGGGTGGTCAGGTGGTTGAGTACACAGTTACAGCCACCCTCGGGCAGTGCAGTGTGGATGAGATTCTGACGCTGACTGTTGTAGAAGAGGCCTTCATCATCTATGAGGGTGAGACGGAACTCTGCGTGGGGGAACAGGTCATCGAGTTGAATACCAATTGTGAAATCTTGACCTGGACGCTGAACGCTCCAGCGGAACTGGTGTCCGCTGAGGGAAGTTCAGCTACGGTCAGTTTCCCGTCGGGAGGGGTTTACGCTATTCAGGTCGATGGAGTGTTGGGAGCGGTATGCCAAACCAGTCAGAGTCTGGAGTTGATTCTGTTTGAGCAGCCGCAGTTTGTGGAAGCCGGCCCTGATCAGGTGCTTAATCTCACTAATTCAACGCAAGTCAGCGGACAGAGCGATGGCAATGGCTGGCTGGAATGGTCTTCGCCTGTGCAGCAGATTTTCTTCAGTGACGAGACGAACATAACAACAGAGGTATCCTCGCTTCCTCCGGGGACGAGTCTTATCTACCTGTCGCTCACCAATGGAGCTTGTCCGGCCATTTATGACAGCTTATTCATCACCGTACAGGGTTTGCAGATTCCAACGGGTATTTCTCCAAACGGTGATGGATTTAATGATACGTTCGAGATTCCGGGCATCACCAACCTGAGTGAGCGGACCTTGAATGTCTTTAACAGGTGGGGTCAGTTGGTTTACACCAACGAGTCATATGATAATTCATGGGGCGGACTGTCGGATGACGGAAAGGAGTTGCCAAATGATACCTATTTCTTCGAATTGAACATCGGCGCCGAAGTACAGCGGGGCTATGTGATTATAAAACGTTAACTGCCATGAGAAAGTCCATCACCATCCTGCTCCTGTGCTGGTCTGCTGCGGCCTTCGGTCAGTTACAGCCTCAGATGACGCAGCATATGTACAACCCGATGCCGTTCAATCCCGCCACGGCCGGCTATCGGGAGGCTCTCAGCGGAACCATCTCTCACCGGCAGCTCTGGAGGGCCTTTGACGGCACTCCCACCACCCACACGCTGGGTATCCATGCACCGGTGTTCAACCCATCCTTTGGTGCCGGACTGCTGGTGCAGCATGACGAAATCGGGGTAAGCCGGAGCTTGGGTATTGCCGCTCAGTTTGCTTATCGCATGCGCACGGGAAAGACCGGTAAGTTGTGCTTTGGGCTCAAGGCAGGAGTCATTAATCAGCTTGATAAATGGTCGGCGGTGATTACTACGGATGCCGGCGATGATGCATTTACCATTGGCGATACTCAGTCCTGGCTTCCCGATGTGGGCGCTGGGATTTACTATTACAAGAAAAAGTACTATGCGGGTTTTTCAGTCCCCACATTCTTCAGCCGGCGATATGACGGAGCAGGAATTTATGCGCCCAAATTCGCACCCGTAGAATCTACTTTTGTTCTCCATACAGGAGGAATTGTCGATTTGAGCAAATCACTCAACATCCAACCGAGTCTTCTCGCGCGTTATCAGCAGGTCGCAGGATATCAGATTGAAATGGGTGCAATGTTCAACCTGAAGGAGCGCTTCGGGCTGGGAGGTGCTTACCGGATGGGTCAATCCTGGACAGCCATGATGCGACTCTTTATTACAAAACAGCTCGCTCTCGTTTATGCCTACGATCGATTCATCTTCGAAGCTCAGACGTTTGACCGGGGAACCCATGAAATTACTCTCAGCCTGGATCTTGTGCGTTACACCAAAGCACCGGATACCCGATTTTTTTGATTATGCGTTACCTCACCCTGCTTCTCTTTATACTCTGTGGCACCGCCGGGGTGGCTCAGTCCTATGAGGTGAGCCGTGCCCAATTCAATGGCTCGCAGGATGACTTCTGCGCGATGAGGAGGTCCGACAGTTCACTGGTGTGGGTCACCAACAGGCGAACGGATGGTTTGGGGGTGTACATGGATGCCAATGACAAAACCACGTCCAACCTGTTCACTCTCTCACCGGGTTCAAAGGTTGCATTGTCTTTGAGTGCAGCCATCAACAGCATCTCTAACGAGGGTCCTTTCTGTTTCGGCCCCGGAGAAAAGGAGATTTTCTTCACGGGAACAGTGCAGGAGAAGGGCAAAACACCCAACAAGCTGGGCATCTTTCACAGCCGCATGGAAAGCGGGCAGTGGACGGAGCCTGTCATGCTCCCATTGCAAACGGCATACGGTTTGGTACATGCGGCTCACCCTTCCCTTTCAGCCGATGGAAATCGATTATACTTCAGCGCTTCTTTGCCAGGTGCCATTGGCAACTCGGATATCTATTACAGCGACCGCTCAGGCGGTATCTGGTCCAACCCCGTCCGACTGGGCGAACCGGTTAATACACCGGGCAATGAAGCATTCCCGTTTATCCACGCATCGGGGGTGCTGTATTTCTCCACTAACCACCATTCCGGAGGGAAAGATTACGATATCTTCTCGCTGGATCTCAACGATCAGGAGGCATCCGTGAAGCGACTTCCCGAACCCATGAACAGCAAACGCAACGATTACGGCTACTGGTCCAATGCACGGGATGAGGCGGGTTTTATCAGTTCCGACAGGGAGGGAATGCGCGACAGGGTGTATGAGTTTAAGTTCGTCTACCCGGTCTTCGTGGATTGTTCGGAAAGCACGGAGATGGATTTGTGTTATCGCATCTCAGAGACTGAAATCGTCCCTGTCGATTCACTGCCATTCAGGTTCGAGTGGGAATTCGGCGATGGAACCTTCGGAAGGGGATTGAGCAATAAGCACTGTTTCCCGAAGGAAGGTCTTTATCACCTGGCGCTCAACATTTACGATACCATTACGAATACGGTATTTGCCCGCGTATCGGAGTCAGACCTGCTCATCGAGAAGCCTCTTGCACCGTATATCCGTCAAGAGGACCGGGGAAATGGAGTCTGGGATCTCACGGGCCGGACGGAATACCTTGAGGGATTTGTCCCCACTGATTTCTTTTGGAAAATCGGCCCGCAACGTCACGAACGGGGCGAGCAGGTAACCGTGCAACTGAATTCAGACACCGTTCAGGTGAATATGATCGTAACCGGCGTGTGGCCGGACGGAGGCAGCGCACAGTACTGCACATTCATCATGCTGTTTCCGGAGATGGATGTTCAGGGCCCGTCCGATGTATTGGCGGCATCCCCGGAAGAGCCTGAGGAGGATACTCCGCAAGCAGGAGTGATTCTGCCGGAGGAGCAACGAACCTATTTCGTGGAATTCCACGTGAGCCCGGATCCGGTACCCCTTGATTCATCCCTGTTTGCCGACATTACCTACCCGATTACCGAACGGGCTGAGGATAGTCTCACTTACCGCTACAGCGTGGGATCGGCAACTAATCCTTACGAATTGTATCCTGTTATACAGGATATGCGGGATATTGGCTTCACCCGGAGTATGGTGCGTGAAGAACGCATTGTGGACTTCAATTCCAAGGTCACATGGAGCGGATTGATTGCCTTCGGATCAGATGAGGAAATCAACGATTACTTCGAGGCTTTCTCAGCAATACGTTTTCAGACTAACTCAGGAAAAATTTCACCAGAGTCATTCGGGATTCTGGACCTCATAGTGGATGCCATGGAAATGAGGGAAGATCTGGTAATTCGCGTCACCGCCCATACGGATGGGGATGGCTCGGCCGAATACAACCAGAAACTTTCAGAGCGCCGCGCTCTGAGCGTCGTAGGGTATTTCAAGAAGGCAGGTATCGATCCCACCAGGATTGCATGGGAAGGAAGAGGGGAGTCACAGCCTGTAGCGGATAATTCCACGGAGCAGGGAAAAGGATTGAACAGACGCGTTGAGTTTGAGGTAAGAACTGTAGGAAAGAAATAACCACCCGAAGCAAAAAACCAGGTATGCAGCAAGCCGGAAAATCACGTAACAGCAGCTTCGGCAGTGGCCTGCCGATTCCAACCTCCGGAAGAGGTCGGCCCGACGGTCAGCCGGCACGGCTGCTCGTGGTGTGCGCACTGCTGATGGGCCTGATGCCATCCCTTGGGAGGTCGCAGGCCGTTCCCGCAACGGATGAGAACATTCCTTTTCTGGTCACATTTGGCAAAGATGCAGGGACCAAGTGGGGCGATGACGATTACAGTCAAACGTTTTTCTTTACCGTTCCGAAGGGCTACACCGAGCCATTCTACATCCGGGTGTTTGACCCCGATTGCAGTGGTCAGCATGATGAAGGGAACGGAAGTTTCAATACGGTGACGAAGTTCTCACTCTATGGAGGTGTAGGTTGTATCACCAATCCGGATGCCCGGGGTGTGGACCCTACAGGCAATTACCGCAGCGGAAACCAATTGGTATCGAAAGTGTTCTCCGCAGACGCAAAGACGGACAATAGCTGGTACACATTCGGCCCCATCAACCCCAAGGATGGGGAGATGGAGCAGGCCTACGGTGGCCAGGTGTTCAAACTGATTTGTGAAGGAATGAAGGGCGATGACGGAAACCTCTACCGGTACTTCATGAGTACAAAGCCAGACCAGAATGTGCCGGTGGAGGGAGGAAATGCGTTCACCTTTGAGTACACCTTCAGACTGCATTCCGACCACCGCCAGATCAGTCACATTTATCCATTCATCGATAACAGGACGATCTCGGTCATGCAGCACAATTTCGACTGGGATAATGAAGGATACATCAAGCTCGTATCGGTTTCGAATGCAGGAGAGTACCTGCTCACATCCAAGGAGAATGAGTGGATCAGCAGCAAGTATGTGGTGAATGAAAAGGAAAAGATGAAGTCGCTGGATATTCAGTTCAAGAAGGATCCCAGCCGGGTAATCAACAACAACAATGTGGTGTTCTACTTGCGCAACCAGTACGGTGAATCACTCCCGTTCTATACCATCCCGATTGGCGGAATTCCACGGCCATCCGGCACCATGAAGATTGAGAAAGCGAGGTAGGAGCATGTGCTTGACTTGATCCGCATGAGTCCATCTCCAGGCGCACAGAGGAGTTATACTTTGACAATGGTGAGCTTGTGCTCGCCGTGATCGAGGATGATGGATCAGCTTCCCGCCTGAAGGAAAAGGCTGAAAAGATGTACTACTATCATCACGGTAAGGTGGTGCGTGAAGTTGGCAATCCGAAAGAAAGCGAATACTCCATCAAAGAATCCGATGCTGAGGAGCTTCTTCAGGAAGCCCGCGAGTACCTGGATATTCTCGCGAAGCAATCGAAATAGTGAATGGGCCTGTGCCCGGGAACTCCGGAAGTCAGGGAGTTTCCGGGGTTTTTTATGCCCCGGCCGGTATGGCCAGCCAGGCCATTAATCCGGCTCCTGTCGCAATTGCCGATTCGTCCACATTGAAGCGGGCGTTGTGCAGCGCAGCCGTATTGCTGCCATCGGGTGAGGCTGTGCCCAGGCGGTAAAAGCAGCCCGGCATCAATTGAGAGTAATACGCAAAGTCTTCTGCAGTGGTGCGCATGGGCAGGTCAATCACATGCTCCGCACCCAGGTATTCGACTGCACGGGCACGGGCTGCCTGAGTCAGAGGAGCATCGTTGAGCACGACGGGATATCCGATTTCAATCCGGAAATCCACCTTGCCGCCCATGCCTTCTACAAGGCCTTGAGCAAGCTGCAGGATACGCTCATGAGCCTGTCGGCGCCACGTCTCATCAAACGTACGGAAGGTGCCTTCGAGGTACACCGAGTCGGGCGTGATGTTGGTGGCGCCGTTGCCGATGATCTTTCCAAATGTGAGCACCGTGGGCATCTGCGGATCATTCCACCGAGACACTACCTGCTGCAGCGCCACGATGAGGTGCGAAGCGATCAACACCGGATCAATGTTTCCCTGCGGCCGTGCTCCATGTCCGCCGCGCCCGGTGATCGTCACGTACAATTCATCAGCGGAAGCCATATACGGGCCCGGACGAAAACCCACCTGACCGGCGGGAAGCTCAGGATATACATGCTGACCAAGGATGGCGTCAGGCAAGGGATTTCCGAAAACACCATCGCGGATCATGAGGGAGGCGCCTCCGGGTAGTTTTTCTTCCGCGGGCTGAAAGATCGCCTGGATGGGATGGTCAATCTGATCGCGGAGTTCATGCAAGATTTTCAACGCGCCGAGCAGGCAAGTCGTGTGTACATCGTGTCCGCAGGCGTGCATGACACCCGGATTGCGGCTCGCGTAATCCACCTCATTCAGTTCCTGGATGGGCAGCGCATCCATGTCTGCGCGCAGTGCCGTGATCTTCCCTGATTTTTCGCGGTTGATCCACGCCGAGATGCCCGTATCCGCAAATCCCGTTTCAAACGCAATGCCCCATTCCGTCAGCTTTTGCTGCACGAAAGCCGATGTGCCGTGTTCGTGGTACGACAGTTCCGGATGCATGTGCAGATGCCTGCGGATAGCGATCAGATCGGGGAGGAGAGAGGTGGCACGGGCGCGGATGGCGGAGAGCATAGCACGAAGATAAGTGTGCTAGCGTGCTAGTATGCTAGTATGCTAGTGTGGCGGCAGTGGATTGTAGGGACGCACGGCGTGCGTCCTTTGAATGAGCAAACGTGCGAATGTGCAAATACGGCCCGCGGTTGGGTTGTATGGACGAACGGCCGTGCGTATCTGGAACCGCCCAGGATAGGTTATCTAGTATCTAGCATCTATCCCCCGGCATCTAGAAATCAAACAAATCCCCCAGGAAACCTTTGCGTTTCTTGTAATGGTAGTCCTTATCGGATGCATACCGCTGTTTACCGGAATAGTCATCTTGCTTTTCCGGCCTCATGTTCGGCACGGAGCGCTCGATGATTTTATCCAGCTCGCCGCGGTCGAGCCACACCCCGCGGCACTCCGGACAATAGTCAATCTCAATACCGCTGCGGTCGGTCATGACCAGATTGACCTGACAATTCGGACATTTCATCGCATGATATGTGTATGGTGAATGATTTGGTCTATTTGAGTTTTGATCTGGTAATCGAATCCAGTCTGGACGCGTTTGTGTTAATCATGGAATCCAGTTGCTTCACCCGGTCCGCTTCCATCTGAATCAGCGAGTCCAGCGCCTGAACCTTGTTCACTTCCTTATTTACCAGAGAATCCAGTGACAGGGTTTTATTCCTCAGCGCATCCAGCTGGTTTCCGACGTCATCACCCAGATTGCCGCAGGCGGTCAGTGAGCATAATGCAACTGCAATCGAGACTTTATGGAGTACAGGGTTCATCATAGCTACTATTTAGGATATAAATATGCCGCGCTTTGTCTTCAATCCCAAAGGTGTTAGGCTATTTTATGAGAACGCGTGTGAAATGGCTGAAGTGGAGAATGGAGACTAGAGAATGGAGACTAGAGAATGGAGACTAGAGAATGGAGAATGGAGAATGGAGAATGGAGAATGGAGAATGGAGAATGGAAAGCTCGCCGCATCGCCTGTCGCTTATCGAAGAGCTCCCATCGTTGAATTGTCGAATTGTTCATCACTGTTGTCCGGTAAAAGTTACGGTTAAAAATAAAGGGGCAGCTGTTAGGCATACCCCGATATAGGTACTTTCGAGTTACGACACAAAAAAGTCCTATGGGCAAAAGTACATTTTTTACCGGACAGCCGGTCTTCCTTCAACTGCTCAACTTGATCCCAGCGAGTCTGTTTGACAAAGTCAGTTCAAGACATCGGGCAGATCATTATTGTAAGAAGTTCATGGCACGAGATCATCTTGTTTCGATGCTTTATGCCTGCTTCTTTCAATGCACTTCGATCCGTGAACTGGTTACTGGATTACAGGCCAATAGCTCCCGTCTCGAACATCTGGGCCTAAAGTATACACCACGTAGAAGCACCCTTGCAGATGCCAATGCGCGGCGGAGTCCGGAGTTCTTCGCCGATATGTATCAGGAACTTTACAAGCGGTATTTTTTACCGGACAGCCGACGATGTGACGATCGACTTTTTATCATTGACTCGACGACAATAAGCCTCTTTACATCTGTAATGAAAGGAGCCGGTTCACCCGGAGCCAATGGAAAAAAGAAAGGTGGACTTAAGGCTCACATGATGATGGATTCCGAGCATGATGTCCCTGCGATTATTGATCTCACTGAAGCAAGACGCTGTGATTTGGTGTTCATGCAAAAATTGCATGTGCCCGACAACTCCGTGGTTGTTTTTGACATGGGCTATGTTAACTACAAGAACTTTAAGGAATGGGGCTCAAGAGGAATCCGATGGATTACCAGACAAAAGTCGCTTGCTTATGTTGAAGTGTTGGAGCAATGCAGTTTATCCGAGGTCTCTATAAATCGTGGAGTCCTCAAAGACGAAAAAGTCAGATTAGGCCGCCCCAGTAACGAGCGTGTAACACCGCTGATCGGTGCAAGGCGCATAGCCTTCCACGACGAACTCAAGAATCGCGATTTTCTCTTCATCACCAACGATTTTGAAAGCAGTCCGGAGGCCATTGCGGATTTGTACAAAAAAAGATGGCAAATCGAGCTCCTATTCAAAAGAATAAAACAGAGGTATCCACTGAAATACTTTCTAGGGGATAATGCAAATGCGATTCAAGTGCAGGTGTGGTGTGCGCTTATTTGTGACCTACTGGTAAAGATCATTCAGAATATGGTGAATCGAACGCTCAAGAAAAAATGGGCGTACAGCTCGATTTTCGGAATGATTAAGCACCACTTAATGACGTACATCAACCTGTTTGAATTCCTGAAGAATCCGGAACGCGCATTAATCAACTATAAGCCACCACCGAGCCAGCTATCCCTTTTCTGAGGTAGGGGTTCAAAAGCCAAAATCGCCTTGATCGATCCGGGAAGTCCAGAAAAATCAAGGGAGACTTTGCGCATTCCCGTTTTCTCCGGACAACAGTGATT
>JBKDGH010000011.1:0-17080 GCA_046336655.1 Flavobacteriales bacterium
CTTCTGCCAGCGCCGGTGTCCCCTTCAGTCCCATGGCAGTGCTCGTGGGCCCCTCATGCATCATTGCGCCCGGATTGATTCCGGGATCCAGCGGAAAGGTCATCACAAGCCCGCCGAGGTTTCGCGAATATTCCAGCGCACGGCTCATCAATTCTGTGCTCACCGGTGATTTGTCATCCGTGAATGCAATTGCCCCCGCGGCTGACATGTCCGCCATCTCTGACAGCTGCTTGCCTTCGTGGTGTGCACTCAGCGTGCATGTAGCATACAGGTGTACCGGCAACTGGGGGTTTTTGGAAACAACGTATTCCACCCCGGCTTTATGGTCCACTGCCGGAGCAGTGGATGGCATGAGCACCACTCGGGTAAAACCACCGGCCTTCGCGGCTTCTGAGCCACTGCGGAAAGTCTCTTTGTACTCCGCGCCGGGGTCGCGGAAATTCGCCCGTAAATCAATCCATCCGGGAGAAATATGCAGCCCTTTTCCTTTGATGACGGATGCCTTTGGCGCATCAATCCGGGCAGCAATTTCACTGATCACCCCATTGCGAATATGAATATCACGGGTTTTACCGTGATGAGGCGATTGCGGGTCAATCACCAATGCCGATTTGATCAGAGTATTCATCGCTTCGGAGTGTTTTCAGTGTTTCGCATTATCGCCAATACTTGATGAGCAGAATCTCAGCGGCAAGAAATACCAGCGCACAGATGATCATGGTCCACCAGTATTTCCTTCCTTCTTCAAGCTCCGCTGCCTGCGAGCCGATGGTCTGAAGATCGCCGGTGATCAGCGCTGCGGTTTTCCATCCGGACTGCTCAAGCACAGTCATCAGTTCTTCCGGCTCGTAGGTTTCGGATACGGATTCGCTGCGATTGAAATTGAAGCCCGTTGTGGCGATCACTTCATCGCCCTTCATCACCGCGTAAGTGCCCGCAGTATTCAGGTCGGACGGCGTGAAAATCTGGGTGTTTCCTCCTGCATTGCGATGCGCCGGGATGAATTCAAAACCGCTTTGTGTTTCCCGGAGCCGGAATGTTTCTTCACCGGATAAGGTACGGTTGCGAACCTCGATGACCTGGTCTTTTCCGAGGGTGTAAGCGGGCGGGGCTGAAGGCGCACTCAATACTGCCATGCGCAGCATGGAAGCAGGAAACAGTGCATGCCCCGATAAACTGGAGAAGCCCGCATCCAGTGGCACAGAATAGAAATAAGCCCTGCCAGAACCCGGATTGGATGCCGTGAGAAAAGGCAGTCCGTTGCGCAGACCCAACACCACCGCGGTGGTTCCGCCGGCAGCGCTGAGTGCATACCAGCCAGTGACTTTTGGCAGATCAATCCGCGTATCCTTCTTATCAAAGGTTCCCTCAAACAGCTCATGGTCGTATTCCATGCGGCTCACATCCGTGCTGCCTCCGGTGCGCGCATTGATCTGCCCGATCTGCATGGCGCCAAGCAATTCGTTGTACGAACTGAAATCCACATCCGGCGAAGGAATGATGCACAGGCTGCCGCCGTTGTTTACATATTTGGTCAATTCAGCCACCAGTCCGCTGCTTACTTGGCCGAGTTGATTCAGAATTACCAGCTGATGTTTGCCAAGTTGGCTGTAGTCGAGGCTATTCACGTCCATCGCACGGTATCTGAAATAGGGGTCGTCACCAAACACAGCCCACACAGGGTCGCGCAAGGCGGTATTCTCTGTAATGCCCAGAATATCCAGCGCGCCAAGCACCTCATAACCGAAGTGGTAGGTGTCATCAAACGAAATCGGATAATCAGTGATACGCACCGTGCCTGAACTGGTGCCGGGTTCAGTGTGGGTATACACGAGCTCCGCTTCTGCGCTGCTCTTCGCAGGCACATCCACCAGTGTCACTGCCTTTTGCGCCCCGTTAATAATGAGCTCCACCGATACTTGTTCCTTGGCTTCTTCACCGGTATTAATCAGCCGCACGCGCAGGTTTTCTGTCTGCTCAAACTGCCTCACCGGTGTAGTAAACCACACGGAGTCAACGGCCACATTGTCCATAACACCAGTTTGCGCAGGCACAATCCGCAGTGCCACGGTGCTGTCAGGCTCCACTGTTCCCGGATCGGCCATGCCGGTTTGTAAATCAGAAAACTGAAATGCCACGAGGTTATCCAGTCCGCTTGTTTTAAGAATGTCTTTTTGCCGCGTAAACACCTCTGACATTTTCCGTGAAGCGGGGGAGATGTCAATTTCCTGCAACAGGTCAATCGCTTCTTCCCGCGATACGAGCCGCTGATGACGCCCTTCAAAATCGTTGGTCAGCACCTGAAACTTGTCGGTTGCGCCGAATGAGCGGGCGACTTCAATGGCTTTGTTCTTTGCAATTTCCAAAAGCGGAGCACCGGCCAGTTGACCCTCCATACTGAAGCTGTTGTCCACATAGAGGGAAACCGCGCGATCGCCCTGCTTCGCAGCTCCGTCATTCAGCGGAAGATAAGGCTGCGCAAAAGCGAGCACGATGCATGCCACCGCCAGCATGCGCATAAGCAGAATGAGCAGGTGCTTAAGGCGTGATTTGCTCTGGGTTTCCACCTGTATCTCGCGGAGAAAGGCGACATTGCTGAAATAAACCTTCCTGAATTTGCGGAAGTTGAACAGGTGAACGAGAATCGGAATGGACAGAGCGCCCAGCGCCCAAAGTATTTCCGGATGTGCGAACCTCATTGCAGCAAAGGTAATGTGACTGCAGGTCCAACGCATGAGGCACCGGCCCGTTTCACCATCTTTAGCGCTTCATGCAATCCGCCCGTCGCGCATCACCAGCCTGCGGTCAGCCATGCGCGCGAGGTCTTCATTGTGGGTGACGATCACAAACGCCTGCCCGAACTCTTTTCTCAAACGGAAAAACAAATCATGCAAGTCACGGGCATTTGCGGAGTCCAGATTGCCTGACGGCTCATCAGCAAAGACGACATCAGGCTGATTGATGAGCGCCCGGGCTACTGCCACGCGCTGCTGCTCTCCCCCTGAAAGCTGGGCAGGCTTGTGCTCTGCGCGATCAGCCAGGCCGAGGTACGACAATAATTCCATGGCCCGCTGTGCAGCTTCTTGTTTGTCGCGTTTGCCAATGAACGCAGGAATGCACACATTCTCCAGCGCAGTGAATTCGGGCAAGAGGTTGTGAAACTGAAAAATGAAGCCGATGTGGGAATTGCGGAATGCAGCCAGCTGAGCGGATTTCATCTGAAACACGTCCTTGCCGTCGAAAATCAGCTGTCCTTTGTCCGGACGGTCCAGCGTGCCGAGAATATGGAGCAGTGTGCTCTTGCCTGCGCCCGAACTTCCCACTACAGAAACGACTTCGCCGCGCTCAATCACCAGATCAACTCCCTTCAGCACCTGCAGGCTGCCATAGTTGCGTTGTATTCCCTGTGCAGAAATCATTGCGGCGAATATAACCGTGATTGTGCGCCTGTCGCAGCGGAATCCTATATTCGCGGCCATGAATATTCACGAGTATCAGGGTAAATCCATTCTCGCCCACTATGGCGTAGCAATCCAGCGCGGTTATGTGGCTTCTTCTGCTGAAGAGGCCCGTCAGATGGCGCAGACACTGAAAACGGAAACCGGCACGGGCTGGTTCGTAATCAAGGCTCAGATCCACGCCGGTGGTCGTGGAAAAGGCACCATTACTGAAACCGGATCGCGCGGTGTGGTTCTCGCGAAAAACCTCGATGAAGTTCCTGAAAAGGCGGCTGCCATTCTCGGCGGACACCTGGTTACCCTGCAAACAAAGGCTGAGGGTAAGCTGGTCAGCAAGGTATATGTGGCAGAAGATGTCTATGCCCCCGGTGCCAGTGAACCGAAAGAATTCTACATGTCCATCCTGCTCGACCGCAGCGCGGGAAGAAATGTGATTGTTTACTCTCCGGATGGAGGTATGAATATCGAAGAGGTTGCGGAAAAAACTCCGGAGCGCATCTTCAAGGAAACCGTTGATCCGCTGACCGGCGTGACGGACTTCCAGTGCCGCCGCATTGCGTTCAACCTCGCACTCAGCGGCAATGCATTCAAGGAAATGCAGCGCTTCGTGAAAAGCCTCTATGCCGCTTATTCGGGCTGCGATGCTTCGCTTTTTGAAATCAACCCGGGTCTCACAACTTCCGATGACCGAATCATCGCAGTGGATGCGAAAGTGACCCTGGATGGCAATGGCCTGATTCGTCATCCGGATTACGCCGCCATGCGCGATACTTCCGAAGAAGATCCCATTGAAGTGGAAGCCGGTGCAGCCGGACTGAACTACGTGAAGCTCGATGGAAACGTGGGCTGCATGGTGAACGGTGCCGGTCTCGCAATGGCAACAATGGATATCATTAAGCTCAGCGGTGGTTTTCCCGCGAACTTCCTCGATGTAGGGGGGACGGCAGATGCCAGACGTGTGGAAACGGCGTTCCGAATCATCCTGAAAGACTCTTCAGTGAAGGCGATTCTGGTCAATATATTCGGTGGTATCGTGCGCTGCGACCGCGTAGCCCAGGGTATCGTGGATGCGTACAAAAACATCGGGAACATCAGCGTTCCCATCATCGTACGCCTGCAGGGAACAAACGCCGAAGAGGCAAAAAAACTGATTGATGAATCAGGTCTTGCCGTGCACTCCGCAATCACCCTTCAGGAAGCCGCTGATAAGGTGAAACTCCTGGTGAGCTAATCTCAGGGATGTCTCAGCGATTGATTATTTCAAAGAAGAACTATTCCTTCTCACCCAGCATTTTCAGGTGAAGCACGTGTGACCGCACAGCTTCCGGAAACGTGGGATAGGAATTATAGGTGATACCATGCTTCTTGCTAACCTGCTGAATGATCGGCTGCAACTTGCGGTAATGCACATGGCTCACATTCGGAAACAGATGATGGATAACCTGAAAGTTCAGACCGCCCAACATCCAGTTTGCCACTGAACTGTTCATCGCAAAATCAGATGTGGTTTCCACCTGGTGCGCAGCCCACTCTTTTTGTAGATGGAGGTCTCTGGCATTGGCATCTTCGAAATGTGTGTTTTGAACGGCATGAGCCAATTGAAAAACCACAGAAAGCGTCACTCCGAATACCACATTAGCCACAAGATAGCCTATCAGCCAGGGAGTGAATCCCACTACCCAAATCGGAATAACTGCGAATAGCGCAACGTAGTAGATCTTAGTTACCCAAAAGATGACATGCTCCCGAACCGGAATTTCGCGAATGGGTGTCCCCGAGATGCTCTTTGAAAAGTACTTCTGCAGGTCAGTGAATGCCACCCAAAGTATGGTGCTGATTCCATAAAGCAGAAAAGCATATACATGCTGGTACTTATGCACCTTCTTCCAGGGCTGTGACTCGCAGTGGCGCAGCACGGGAACCTTGATGATATCGTCATCCACCCCGTCCACGTTGGTATAGGTGTGGTGAATGCGGTTATGTTTGATGATCCAGATGAATTTGTTGCTTCCGAGAAGATTCATCGAATACCCCATCAGGTCATTGACCCAGGGTTTGCTGCTGAAACTGCCGTGACAGGAGTCGTGCATCACGTTAAAGCCAATCAGTGCCAGAATTAGTCCGAACACAGCTGACAAGCCAAGTGATATCCAGCCCGGCGTCAGCCATAACAGCAAAAAGTAAACGCTAACAAAACTGGTCAGCAGGATGAAGGCTTTCAGATAGAGGCGGAAATCACCGGTTGGCCGGATTCCTTTAGTCTTGAAGTAGTTATTGACTTCATTGCGCAATTCGTCATAAAATGGACTTGCGCGTTCAAACGTAATCTTACTCAAAGTGTACAACAGGTTTCTCCAAAGGTCGGTACCTTTTTCGTTAAACACAAACTAACTTTTGTAAAATACACTCAATCAACGGGTTCTGTCGTCCGATAAGTGCACATGCCGTCCCGATGCGCAGATAGCCCGGATGAACTCACACTACTTTTGAGTCATGAATTTTCTTCCCTCAGAAATTGAGCATTACGCCGAAGAGCATACACGCAGCGGACCGGACTATCTGGCGTCGCTTACACGCGAGACTTGGCAAAAGGTAGTGATGCCGCGGATGTTGAGCGGCCATCTTCAGGGGCGCGTGCTCAGCATGATCTCGCACATGGCAAGACCAAAAAATGTGCTGGAAATTGGCACTTACACCGGATACTCCGCGTTGTGTCTTGCCGAAGGAATGCAATCAGGCGGCAAGCTGATCACCATTGATGTCAATGATGAACTTGAAGCTATACAAGACAAGTACTTTGCACTTTCACCGTTTGCCGGTATCATCGACCGCAGGTTCGGTGCGGCGCTGGAGCTTATCCCGGGGTTGGAGGAGGATTTTCAGCTTGTGTTCGTGGATGCAGACAAGGAAAACTATCCTGCGTACTTCGAACTGCTCATGAACAAGCTGCGGCCGGGGGCTTTCATTCTTTTCGATAACGTGCTCTGGAGCGGTAAGGTGCTCGACGACCCGCGGCCATCGGACATCGAAACCATCGCTCTGAAAAAACTCAATGCAATGCTCACCGCACATCCCCGGGTTGAAAATGTGTTGCTGCCACTCCGCGACGGACTCATGCTCGTACGCGTGGTCTGAAGGGCGCGATGCATTGCCTTAACTTCGCGCTATGAATCTTTATGAAGCGGCCGACTTACTCCGCGACTGGTTGAACCAGCTCGGCATGACCGGCCGGCAATCCGCGCTGTGGTTCCTTTTTCTCGGGCTGGTTGCGCTTTTTATCCTATGCCTGATCGTGTGGGCGGTGTTCCGCTTTGTGCTGATCCGCATTGCGCGCAAGCTCGTGACTAAAACGGAAACAACCTGGGACGATAAACTATTCGAGAACCGGGTGTTCCGCGGCGTGTCCTTCATCGTCATTGCCATCCTCATTGCAAAGGCAGTGCCCGTGCTGTTCCGGGATTTTCCAAATTGGATCCGACTGACTTCGGCTCTTTCCCGCATCTACATCATCCTTTCAGTGATGTTTGCGGTCAATGCGATACTCAACTCAATCGTTTCTATCCTCGAACACACACAGACCTTCGGAGACAAGCCCATCAGGAGCTACAAGCAGGTAGCGAAAATTGTATTCTATCTGATTGGCTTCGTGCTCATCCTGGCAATCGCACTGGGCGAATCACCGCTCTATATCCTCGGTGGATTTGGTGCCATTACCGCCGTACTGCTGCTCATTTTCCGCGATCCTATTCTCGGCTTCGTGGCTTCGGTACAAATGAGCGCCATCGATCTGGTGCGCATCGGCGACTGGATTACAGTAGAGAAATACGGCGCTGACGGGGAAGTCATGGAAATCAACCTCACCACTGTGAAGGTGAGAAACTGGGACATGACCATCACGCTGGTGCCGAGTTACGCATTAGTGAGCGATTCCTTCAAAAACTGGCGCGGTATGCAGGAAAGCGCCGGACGACGCATAAAGCGTCATATTCTCATCAATATCTCAAGCATTCGCTTCTGCGACGATGCACTCTATCACAAGCTCATGAGTCTGGAGCGAATTCGCTCATACCTCGAAGCACGCCACAAGGAAATCAGGGAATACAATGAGGAGAATGATATCGACAAGACGGCCCTGCTGAATGGCAGACACATGACCAACATCGGCATCTTCCGGCAGTATGCCATGACCTACATCGAGGAGAATCCGAAGATCAATCTTTCGATGACCTACATGGTGCGGCAATTGCAGCCAACGGAAAACGGGCTACCCATCGAGATCTATGCCTTCACCTACGACAAAAAATGGGAGGAGTTCGAGTTGGTCGCCGCGGACTTGTTTGATCACCTTCTCGCCTCAGTACCTTTTTTCGAACTCGAGGTATTTCAGAATCCCGGAGGCAGTGATATGCGCGGGTTGAGACGTTCACTTAGCGCGGAAACACCATGATTCCAAAAGCTGTTGTGATGCGCCTCGCACTCGGAACCCTCATCGGGATGCCGCTGGTGGCGATTCTCGTGGACCGGTATTTTGAAGAGGTGGATCTGGCCTCTCAGATTATCGGATATCAGGCCTGGTATATTCAGACAGGACTCGGTATTGCGCTCGGACTGGTTGCCGGTTTTTCTGCGCGGTGGCTCATTCAACGCCCCTTCATGCAAACAGTTAACCGCAAGTACTCCAACCTGCTCGGTCAGTTCAATCTCACGTGGAGCGAAGTAATATTCATTTCCATGTGCGCGGGTGTAGGGGAGGAGTTGCTGTTTCGCGGAGCGATCCAGCCATTCATGGGGGTAGTCCTCACGGCCATGGTATTCGTGGCAATCCATGGATACCTTAATCCGATGGACTGGCGCATGAGTGTATATGGCATCATGATGACCGGCTTCATTGCGGCTATCGGATTTGCCGCAGAATGGGCCGGATTAATTCCCGCAATGATTGCGCATACGCTGATTGATGTGATCCTCCTGCAGAATCTGCAAACCGGATACCACGAATCGTCCCGGCATGAATCCATGAACCCTCTGTCAGATCATCATGAGCAAGAAGAATAAAGGCGGAATGGTATACTCTACCAATCCCGACTGGAATCCGGAATCCTCACATGATGAGGTGGAATCCGTTCCGCCCTCTCAGCAGGACCTGAGAATCTGGCTGGAGAAGAACCACCGCGGAGGCAAGACGGCATCGGTCATCAAAGGATTCACCGGGCCTGCGTCTGATCTGGAAGATCTGGGTAAAACACTCAAGTCGAAATGCGGCACCGGCGGTTCCGTAAAGGACGGTGAGATCATTATTCAGGGTGACCACCGCGACAAGATTCTTCAACTGCTGCTTCAGCTCGGATATCGCGCCAAGAAGGCCGGTGCATGAGCAATACCCTATAACACGTTTCCATTATGTTTCATATTGCCGTCAAAACACTCGCTCACATGGAGCCGCTCTTGCTGAAGGAGATTGTGGCTGTTGGCGCGGAAGACGCCGAAGCAGGTGTGCGCATCGTGCATTGCACCGGTGATATGCGAATGGTCTACCGGCTTAACTATGAATTGAGAACGGCCCTTCGTGTGCTCATTCATGTCACTCAGTTCAAAGCGCGAAAGCCGGATGACCTGTATAAAAAAGCCCTTGGATTTCCCTGGGAGAATCTGTTTGGTGTCGAACATACCTTCGCTATTGACCCGAACGTTCATTCGGGACAATACCGGCATCCGCACTATGCGGCGCTCAGGCTGAAGGATGCCATTGCGGACCGGTTTGTTCAGGTAACGGGCAGCAGACCCGATGTGAATGCAGCGAATACGGATATTCTGCTGCATCTGCACATTGACGACGAGAAGGTCAATATTTCCCTCGACAGCAGCGGAAAGTCACTCAATCAGCGCGGTTACCGCAATTCCGGAGGCACTGCACCCCTCAATGAAGTGCTTGCAGCGGGAATGTTGCTGCACGCCGGATACACCGGTGATGCGCCCTTTTATGATGCGATGTGCGGCAGCGGTACACTTTCCATCGAGGCCGCATCAATTGCCATGAACCGCGCCCCGCAGCGCATGAGGGAGTATTTCGGATTCATGTCGTGGCCCACATTCGATGAAGCACTCTGGAACGACGTGGTCAATGAAGCAGAGGCACGGGAACGCATTCCCGCGTTTCCGGTTATCCCCACAGATGTCGATTCAAGACAAGTGAAAATAGCCCGTGAAAACGTGCGCTCTGCTGGTCTGGAGCGCACGATCAAACCAGAAGTGGCCGATTTCTTTACCCTTGAGCCCGCTCATGATGCAGGTATCCTGATGTTAAATCCTCCCTACGGTGAACGCATGGACGAGGTGCAGATCGCCCATTTCTACAAGAGAATGGGGGAGCGGTTTAAGCACCACTGGCCCGGATTCAGGGCATGGGTCATTTCATCTGACAGGGAGGCGCTGAAGGAAATCGGTCTGAAGCCATTTCGAAAGCAGGAACTGTTCAATGGCAACCTGATGTGCCGGTTCGTGGGCTATGAGTTGTACTCCGGATCCAAAAAGGCAGTTAGCGTGACGAATTAAACCGGACGGAATCCAATTTGCTTTTGGTTAACCAATCCGAACCCCTAAATTCTTTTCCCATGGAGATGCGATTATCTGGCTGGCGCGGGCAATGCTGATTGCCATGCGCACGGGCAGCTCTATTGATGTTAACTCTGAAATAATGTGGAATGATCCGTAACTCCGGGAGGTGTCACTACTTTTGATCATTCATTCACCCTCATGAGCTTCAATCTCAACAGCGTATTTCAGTCGCTTGTGCCGAAAGACAAGAAATTCTTCCCCTTGTTTCGCCAGGCCTCGCTGAACATGGTACAAATTGCTGAAATGCTTCGCCACGCGCTGCATGCTGACAGCGTTACACGCCTCAATTCCCACAAGCGGATCGCAGAGATCGAGCGCCAGGGTGATGAAATCACGCACTATATCATGCGTGAGTCGTCACAGACATTCCTCACGCCATTTGACCGGGAAGATATTCAGGAACTTGCCCACACACTTGATGATGTAACGGATTACATCCATGCGGTTTCCAAACGGATTGAACTTTACAAAATTCATCAGTTCCACCCTGCGGTGCTGAAGATGATGGATGAGATTGTGGCGGCGTGTGAGTCGCTGAATCGCCTGATTCATGATATGCAGGCCCTGCGAATGAGCACAGAGGTGAAGGAATCCATCGCCCACATCCGTGAGTCGGAGAAGCGGGTGGAAGCTTTGTTCGACGATGCCGTAGGCTCATTGTTCCGCGATAAGATCAACGCAGTAGAGCTGCTCAAGCAAAAAGAATTGCTCACCGATCTGGCAACGGCCATTGACAGGGCGGAACAAACAGCCAGTGTGGTGGAAGCTGTCCTTCTCAAATTCTCCTGATCGCACTGTAAATTCACGCGCACAAATTAATCCGCGTGAATTCACCCATTGCTCTTATTACCGGAGCCACTTCCGGCTTCGGCGAAGCCATCGCCCGCAAATTTTCACAAGAAGGCTATCAGGTTATCGTCACCGGACGGCGCAGGGAGCGTCTGGACGCTCTTGCTTCGGCTATTCAGAGTGCAGGCGGTGCCTGCCATCCGCTCTGTTTTGATATCCGCGATCCGCACGCCACTGAGGAAGCGTGGAACAGTCTTTCCCAAACATGGAAGAATGTAGATGTATTGGTCAACAATGCAGGTCTGGCCGCCGGTCGTGAGCCTGTGGAATTCGGAAATCCCGATGACTGGAACAGGATGATTGACACCAACATCAAAGGAATTCTGCATATCTCGCGCCTCGTGATTCCCGTAATGAAGGAAAGGAAAAGCGGCACAATTATTCATATTGGCTCTATCGCAGGCAGGGAAGGATATCCCGGAGGCAATGTGTACTCTGCCACCAAGTTTGCGGTAGAAGCACTTACGCGGAGCATGCGTATAGACCTCTTGCCTTACGGGATTCGGGTCGGGCAAATTGCCCCCGGTGCTGCAGAAACCGAATTCAGCCTCGTGCGCTTTCACGGCGATCGCCAAAAGGCAGATGCCGTGTACGACGGCTTTAAGCCGCTCCATGCGGATGATATTGCCGATGCCGCATGGTTCATGGTAAGCAGGCCTTCCCATGTATGTATCCAGGACATGCTCATCATGCCTGTCGCTCAGGCCGGCGCAGCCCATCTTTACAAAACGAATCAATGAACATGAAGGTATTCATTCCATATCCGGGTTCAAACCGAATGATCATTCTGTTTGTCGCCGTTCTTTTTACTTCTTGCGCATTTCAGTCGGAACACGCCGACCTGATCGTGCATAACGGGCGCATCTACACGATGAATGAAAGCAATCAGGTGGTGGAGGCAATGGCGATTCGCGACGGACGAATCATTGAGACAGGTCCGGAGCGACAGATACTCAACAAGTACCGCGCGGATAACTATCTCGACTGCGGTAAGCGCCCTGTGTATCCCGGTTTCATCGATGCTCACTGCCATTTTCTCGCTTATGGTTTTACGCTGTCAGAAGCATCGCTGATCGGTACCACATCGTTCGACGATGTGATCACCGTACTGAAGGCACATGCCACTGAGCACCCTGATGGCTGGCTCATTGGTCGCGGCTGGGATCAGAATGACTGGAGTGCGGATGAGGATTACAAAGGCTTTCCGGATAATGAGCGATTGAATGAACTGTTTCCCGATCGCCCCGTCTACCTCACGCGCATTGACGGGCATGCTGTGCTGGTCAATCAGAAGGTGCTCGACCTGGCAGGGATTGGTCCGGACTCCCGCGTGGACGGCGGCATGGTGGAGGTAAAAGACGGACGCTGCACAGGCATTCTGATAGACAATGCCATTTTGCTTGCAGACAAGGTAATGCCGGTGCGCAGTAGAAACGACAAGGTGCAGGCCCTGCTCAAGGCACAGGAGAGGTGTTTCGCTGCCGGGCTAACCACTGTTGCGGACGCGGGATTATTGCGCAGCGACATTCAGGTCATTGACTCCTTGCAGCGCAGCGGAGACCTGAAGATGCGCATCTACGCCATGCTCAGTGACGTGCCTGAAAACTATGACTGGTATCTCAGACATGGCCCGGACACCCTGTCCGACTACCTCACTGTGCGCAGCTTCAAGTTCTATGCGGATGGCGCACTGGGCTCGCGTGGAGCATGTCTGCTCAATCCGTATGAAGACATATTGAATAAGTACCGCAGAAAGGATTACGGGCTTTTGCTCGATGATCCGGAGCGTTGGAAAGAGCGGTTTATATTACTACGCGACATGGGCTTTCAGGTGAATACCCACGCGATCGGAGACAGTGCAAACCGGGTGATACTTGACCTGTATGGTGAAGTGCTGGGCGGGGTGAATGACAAGCGCTGGAGGATAGAACATGCGCAGGTTGTTGATGAGAAGGACGTCACGAAGTTCAGGGAGTATTCAGTCATTCCTTCCATACAGCCTACGCATGCCACGTCCGATATGGGCTGGGCGTGGGAGCGACTGGGCCGCAACCGGGTGCGCAGGGCATATGCCTATAAAGAGTTGAAGGACCAGCTGGGCATTGTGGCACTGGGAACAGACTTTCCGGTAGAAGACATATCACCGGTGGCTACTTATTACGCTGCGGTATACCGGAGAGATTTGGAGGGCAATCCGGCGGAGGGCTTTCAGTTGGAGAATGGATTAACGAAGGAAGAAGCGCTGCGGGGGATGACCATCTGGGCGGCTATGGCTAATCTGGAGGACCGGAATAAGGGAAGTCTGGAGGCCGGCAAGCTTGCGGATATGGTGGTTTGGGACCGCGATTTTCTGCAGACAGAGGGGAATGAGGTGTTGGCTGCGCGGGTTATTCACGTCATCAGTGGTGGCGAAATCGTCCATTCTGCGGGGCGTTGAGGCACGATTTCGCGGAGGTGTGCGGGTTTCCGCAAAAAAAGTTTGATTTTTTTCCTCTGCTTAACAGTAAGTTAGCATAAAAAGCGAAAAAAAGTTTGGGGCATGTGTTGCATGGATAGAAAAGAGATGTACATTTGCACCCGCTTTTCAGGACAGACACAACGTTCTTTGATCAAACAGAAAATCAGACAGGCAAGAGGACCAAAAAAAGTTTTTGAACAAAATTTGGTTTGAAGAGAAATCTGGTGGTATGTTTGCCGCCCCTTTCGAGAAAAGCTCGAAAGACGGAAGCAAGAAGTTCTTTGAAATAATGCAGCAGTAAACAGGTAATTTGAATAGGCCAAGAGATTAAACTTTTTACAATGGAGAGTTTGATCCTGGCTCAGGATGAACGCTAGCGGCAGGCCTAACACATGCAAGTCGAGGGGTAACTCGGTTAATAGCAATATTAACTGAGCTAGACCGGCGCACGGGTGCGTAACACGTATGCAATCTACCTTGTACTGGAGAATAACTCCGAGAAATCGGGGCTAATGTTCCATAACATCATGAAGTGGCATCGCTTTATGATTAAAGTTCAGGCGGTACAAGATGAGCATGCGCCCAATTAGCTTGTTGGTGAGGTAACGGCTCACCAAGGCTACGATTGGTAGGGGTTCTGAGAGGATGATCCCCCACACTGGTACTGAGACACGGACCAGACTCCTACGGGAGGCAGCAGTGAGGAATATTGCGCAATGGACGAAAGTCTGACGCAGCCATGCCGCGTGCAGGATTGAAGGCCCTATGGGTTGTAAACTGCTTTTGTACGGGAATAAACGCTCCTACGTGTAGGAGCCTGATGGTACCGTAAGAATAAGCACCGGCTAACTCCGTGCCAGCAGCCGCGGTAATACGGAGGGTGCAAGCGTTATCCGGATTTATTGGGTTTAAAGGGTCCGTAGGCGGATCGTTAAGTCAGTGGTGAAAGCCTACCGCTCAACGGTAGAACTGCCATTGATACTGGCGATCTTGAATATGTATGAAGTTGGCGGAATGTGTGGTGTAGCGGTGAAATGCTTAGATATCACACAGAACACCGATTGCGAAGGCAGCTCACTAATTTGTAACTGACGCTGAGGGACGAAAGTGTGGGGATCAAACAGGATTAGATACCCTGGTAGTCCACACCGTAAACGATGATCACTAGATTTTGGCCGCAAGGTCAGAGTCCAAGCGAAAGTGTTAAGTGATCCACCTGGGGAGTACGTCCGCAAGGATGAAACTCAAAGGAATTGACGGGGGCCCGCACAAGCGGTGGAGCATGTGGTTTAATTCGATGATACGCGAGGAACCTTACCTGGGCTTGAAAGTTAGTGACCGTCCCTGAAAGGGGACTTCCCGCAAGGGCACGAAACTAGGTGCTGCATGGCTGTCGTCAGCTCGTGCCGTGAGGTGTCGGATTAAGTTCCATAACGAGCGCAACCCCTATCTTTAGTTGCCAGCGAGTAATGTCGGGGACTCTAAAGAAACTGCCCGTGTAAGCGGTGAGGAAGGTGGGGATGACGTCAAGTCATCACGGCCCTTACGTCCAGGGCGACACACGTGCTACAATGGTAGGGACAGTGAGTTGCAAGCCGGCAACGGTGAGCTAATCTATAAACCCTATCTCAGTTCGGATCGAGGTCTGCAACCCGACCTCGTGAAGCTGGAATCGCTAGTAATCGGATATCAGCCATGATCCGGTGAATACGTTCCCGGGCCTTGTACACACCGCCCGTCAAGCCATGGAAGTGGGGAGCGCCTAAAGTCGGCCACCGAAAGGAGCTGCCTAAGGCGAAACTCGTAACTGGGGCTAAGTCGTAACAAGGTAGCCGTACCGGAAGGTGCGGCTGGAATACCTCCTTTATAGAGACAGCTTGTTCATCTTATTTTGTTTGCTGCTGCATTTCCATTTTATTTTTAGTCCCGTAGCTCAGTTGGTTAGAGCACTACACTGATAATGTAGGGGTCAGCAGTTCAAATCTGCTCGGGACTACCGAAAATAAAATGGGGAATTAGCTCAGCTGGCTAGAGCACCTGCTTTGCAAGCAGGGGGTCAACGGTTCGAATCCGTTATTCTCCACCTGCGGCAGATGTCCCCGCCATGATGAGCGGGGACGTTTTGCCACGGTTCCGGAAACGCCGGAATTGGTTTGAAAGATTGAAATAAGAATCACCATTTAGGGGTGACAGGTTACCAGATGTGGTAATCGGGAGCGGTTCGATTCCGTTGTTCTTGACTGTTCCGGTTCGCCGGGAAAAGTTCTTTGATATATTGATAGAGTTAAGAAATTTATAAGCAATAAAGGGCAGATGGAGGATGCCTTGGCTCTTAACAGCGATGAAGGACGTGATAAGCTGCGATAAGCTGCACTGAGGCGCAAATAGCCTTTGAGGTGCAGATTTCCGAATGGGGCAACCCTCCCGATTGAAGATCGGGAAGTCGAAAGACGGCAAACCCTGGGAACTGAAACATCTTAGTACCAGGAGGAAAAGAAAATAACAATGATTCCCTGAGTAGTGGCGAGCGAAACGGGAACAGCCCAAACCAGTGTTGTTTAGGCAATGCTGGGGTTATAGGACCGCATTTAGATTTCATATCGATTTTGGAAGAGCTCTGGAAAGTGCTCCCATAGAAGGTGACAGGCCTGTACAAATGCTGATATGAGATTGAGCGGTATCCTGAGTAGCGCGGGACACGTGAAATCCTGTGTGAATTCGCCGGAACCATCCGGTAAGGCTAAATATGTTGAGAGACCGATAGCGAACAAGTACTGCGAAGGAAAGGTGAAAAGAACCTCGAAAAGAGGAGTGAAATAGAACCTGAAACCATCTGCTTACAAGCGGTCGGAGCGAAAGTGACGGCCTGCCTTTTGCATAATGAGCCTACGAGTTATTCCTCTTTGGCAAGGATAAACATGTTTCATGTGCATCCGAAGCGAAAGCGAGTCTAAACAGGGCGTTTAGTCAGAGGGGATAGACGCGAAACCTTAGTGATCTACTCATGACCAGGTTGAAGTCTCAGTAACATGAGATGGAGGACCGAACCCGTTAACGTTGAAAAGTTTTGGGATGAGTTGTGAGTAGGGGTGAAAGGCTTATCAAACTGGGAAATAGCTCGTTCTCCCCGAAATGCATTTAGGTGCAGCCTTGTGGTGAGTGCGACGGAGGTAGAGCTACCGATTGGGCTAGGGGGTGTCACAACCTACCAAACCCTGACGAACTCCGAATGCCGTCTCATATACACAGGAGTGAGGGTATGGGTGCTAAGGTCCGTATCCGAGAGGGAATCAACCCAGACTATCTGCTAAGGCCCCCAAGTCTATGCTAAGTTGATAAAACGTGGTGTGGTTGCATTGACAGCTAGGATGTTTGCTTGGAAGCAGCAATTCATTTAAAGAGTGCGTAACAGCTCACTAGTCGAGCGATCATGCGTGGATAATAATCGGGCATAAGCGCAGCACCGAAGCAGTAGATTTATGGTAGGGGAGCATTCTCATCTGCTGCGAAGCCGTTTCGTAAGGAACTGTGGAGCGTTGAGAACAGAAAATGTAGGCATAAGTAACGATTAAGGAAGTGAAAAACTTCCTCGCCAAAAGACCAAGGGTTCCTGATCAACGTTAATCGAATCAGGTTTAGTCGGATCCTTAGGATAACCCGATAGGGGATGCCGATGGAAAGCAGGTTTATATTCCTGCAC
>JBKDGH010000113.1:0-6191 GCA_046336655.1 Flavobacteriales bacterium
AAGCATGCTGATGTAGGTCCGGAATGTCTCGAGCCTGTAGCGATATCCATTGCCCTCCGTATATACCGTCCCCAGCTCGAACGGGGCTTCGTTGACACGCGCATCGATGCGGATGGTCACAGTGGCATCCCCGATAACATCTTCCTTATCGTCTTTACACGATGAGAATGCGATGGCGAAGAAAACGGAAAAAAGAATGATCCTCATGCTCATAATACAAAGATAACCGCCGTATACCCCCGAGTGTTTCAGAGAAAAGGGGAAGAAATATGATTCCCGTCAGCGCCGGATGCCTGATTATCTTTCGCTCAAATCAATTGCAATGAGTCGCAACAAGGCATTTCTGGTGCTCAAGGCTTCTGCAGGCAGCGGTAAAACGTACGCACTGGTGAAGAACTATCTCCAGCTCTGTCTTGCCCAGAAATCACCTGCTTACTACAGACATATCCTTGCGATCACCTTTACCAACGCCGCTGCTGCGGAGATGAAAGAACGTGTGATCGGTTGGCTGCATCATCTAGCTGTTTCCAAGCCTGCGGACCTTGAAAGCGATCACCGTGCGCTTGATCTGACCAGTGCGCTGGACATTCCAATTCACGAGTTACAGGCACGGGCGGCTTCAGTGCTGTCACACATGGTGCACCACTATGATTTGCTTGCGATCACGACGATTGACAGCTTCACTCACCGTATTGTGAGATCGTTTGCGAGAGAGTTGGGAATGGATTATGATTTTTCTGTTGAACTTGATACCAATGCGTTTCTCACTCGTCTGGTGGATCGCGTAATGGAAATGGCTGGAGAGGATCCGTTGCTCACCAGGTATCTCGCTGATTTTGTAAAGAGCCGTTTGGACGAAGGTGGGAACTGGCGAATTCAACGGGAATTGCATGCATTTTCAAAGACCCTGGTAGAAGAGAGGAGCGTACTGCCTTTGAGGAGTCTGGAGCGGGTGAGTCCGGATCAGATCCAGCAGGCCGCCCGCCAATTGAACAATACCAGACGCGAGCTCAGTGAAGAACTTCAGCAGCGCGCGAAGCAAATTCTCGAATTGATATCCGGTGCTGATCTTGCTTCTGAGGATTTTTCCGGAGGAGCATCGCGCTCTCCTGTGCGAACCATCGCATTGTGGGCAGGGGGCGAGTGGAAGGATGCCACAAAAACGCTGCGTCAGATGGCCGCATCGGAATCACCATGGCTGCCGGCAAAGGCCGCATCAGACAAGAAGAACGCGATGGATGTGATTCAGTCGCAGCTCTGTGAACTGACAGCATCGCTCATTGAATGGATCGACGAGCATGAGACCATACTCGGGCAACTCAATCACCTTTCACGGGATCTTTATTCTCTCGGACTCATCACCGCACTGAATCATCTGGCTGAGGAAATCAGAAATGAAGAGAACATCCTTCTTATCGCGGATTTTCAGAGGCGCATCAATGAAGTGATTTCCGACAGTCCGGCTCCGTTCATTTATGAGCGGATAGGAGAGCGTTTCAGACATGTACTGTTCGATGAGTTCCAGGATACTTCTGAGCTGCAATGGGAAAATTTCATTCCGCTCATTGAAAACAATCTCGGCAGTGCAAATATCAATTTGGTAGTGGGAGACGGCAAGCAGGCGATTTACCGGTGGAGGAACGGAAAGGTCGAACAGTTTGTCAATTTGCCTGCGCTTCCTGCCAGCCAGTCTATCCCCTGGCGCCAGGAGTTGTTCAATGATTCCTTTGAAGAGCAGTTTCTGGATACCAATCGCCGCAGCGCATCTTCCATTGTGAAGTTCAACAATGAGATGTATGGGCTTCTCGCCCGGACGCCGGGTATGATTGCGGATGTCTACCGGCATCACGAACAACATCCGTTCCGCAAAAGGGAGGGTTATGTGAAGTGCACATTCGCAGGTGGAGGAAGAAAGGAAGTCCTCGGGCCGGTGGTGTTGAATGAGGTAGAGAATGCGATACGCGAATGTCTGGAGGATGGCTATACGCCCGGTGACATCGCCATCCTCACCCGAAAGGGAAAACAGGAAAGTGGAATGATTGCCGAATGGCTGACAGGCAAGGGATATCAGGTTATTACCAAAGAATCCTTCCGGCTTGCCCAATCGCCGCTCATTCAGTGGCTGTTTCATTGGTTTGCATGGTGCAGTGAGCCCACGGCCAAAGTGAACAGGGTAGAGGTAGTGGTGAAATTCAGACCGGCATTTCCTCATTTATCCATTCCGGATGAATCGGAGTACCTTGAACCTTCGGAATCGCGGAGGGCAAGAACTGAGGATTTTCTGGATGCAGTCATTCCTTCTTATCAGGAGGTGTTTGCAACGGCTATGTCGGCATTTGAAATGGTGCTGAGAATCCTGAATCTGACCGCCACTTCAAAGGATGTATATATTGAGTTTTTGCTCGACCAACTCGTTGCGCTGGACAGAAGAAAGGATATGCCAGTGCATGAGATCGTGAGATGGTGGGAGGAAGCCCGGGGCAAGCTGTATATCGAGTCTAGCGGCAAAGCGAATGCGATTCGCCTGATGACCATCCATAAGGCAAAAGGACTGCAGTTTCCTGTCGTAATCTACCCCCGGTTCAGATCAAAGGAAATGCCCTCCACGGTCTGGGTGGAACCCGGCGAACTCCTGCCTGATGTGCCCGCTGCACTGGTAACAGCGTTTGCAGGAACAGAGAAGAATGCACGGCTGTTCCGGGAGATAAAACACGAGGCAGAGGCAAACAGGCTTGACGATATCAACGTGGCTTATGTGGCCACAACGCGTCCGGAAGAACGGTTGTATATGATTTTGACTCAACCTGCCAGTGCTCAGTCCTGGGATAATGCATGGATTGATCATTTGGGTTTGTCGGAGGCCAATACCGAACGAATATTCGGGATTCGGGAGTTAAAGTCATCTGATTCGCCTTTTTACTCTGAGGCGGGAAGAGTATTGAAGTCATCTGTGCCTGCTGTTGGCTCTCCCTCTCTCCGACTCCGGCCGGATGTCGATCCAACCCGTCATGCAGAGGACAACCCCCGATGGGTCGGACAACTGGTGCACGCATGTCTGGCGGATTGGGTACCCGGAAGCAGTATTCATGAAGCAGTTCAGCGGGTATGTGCGCGCAATGGAACATCAGACACTGCACTGATTTCGGAAATAGTCCATAAAATGAGCGCTGTGTTGAATCACCCGGAATGGAGTTTTCTGTTTGAGTCCGGTGATGAAGCGTTGACGGAACAGGAAATCATTCTTACCGACGGGAGTTCGCTGCGCCCTGACAGGATTGTAAAAAGGGGCAGCGGTTATCTGGTTGTGGACTTTAAAACCGGTGCCCCCCGAAAGGAGCACCATCGGCAGATACGGTCCTATATGAACCGGATAAGCGAAGTGACCAACGCCCCGTGTGACGGGTACATTCTGTACACCTCGGAGATGCGCATGGAGACCGCTGCGATGAGTTGAGCCGCAGGTTCGTGTATCTTCCCAGCGTTAAACTTTTGTCATGAGGTTTTTTCTGACGGGCATATTCTGCCTTTACTTTTTTATTTCGGTTGCCCAACATCCGCTCATAATGAGTGGAAAGGTTTCGCATCTCACCGGGGTACATCTTAATGAAGAGACAAGGTCCGCTGCTTGCGCCCCGGCCACCGCATTGCGCGACCTGGAATGGAATAACGTCAGCGCATTGATCGAAACTGGGGGCATGCTATGGCACGATCGCGCTGTAGGCAGGTCCCATTATTTTGTCCCCAAAGATGGAAATGTATCGGTGGCCTACGCAGGTGCGTTATGGCTGGGTGGTATCTCACCCGATCAGCAGCTCAAACTGGCGGCTGTCACCTACAGGTCATTGGGAAATGACTACTGGCCGGGGCCGCTCACCAACGATGGAACCGCTTCCGTGAGTGCGGATGTCTGCTCCGACTGGGATCGCTTCACCGTCACATTGCGCACTGATGCCCAGCGCCACCGCGCATATTTCGAGTGCGCGGATGACCCGGAATGTGATCTGAGTGCGCTTTTTCCGCAGGGATATGCTATTCCGTCTTATTTCTATGACTATCCCGCAACAGGAAATGTATCTCAGGGACAAGACCTGTACCTCGCGCCTTTTTATGATTTCGACGGGGATGGCTTTTATTCTCCGGAATCTGGTGATTATCCTTGGTACGACTTTCTGCGCGAAATCAACTGCGCAGAACGACGCCGGGAAGATCCTGTTCCGTTGTTCGGCGATCAGAATTACTTCTGGATTTTCAATGACAAAGGCAATGCACACACGGAATCACAGGGCCAGCCAATTGGAATGGAAATTCGTGCTCAGGCTTTGCATTCAGCACGAATGACGAGATCAATAACATGACGTTTTATAACTATGTGCTGATCAACCAGGGCACTCAGACCTTGCAGGATACCTATTTCGGCACCTGGATCGATTGCGATATTGGCGGACACCTGGATGACTACGTGGGATGCGATGTACAACGTGGTCTTGGATATGCATACAACGGCAACGCATTCGACGCTCCCTCCGGATTATCACCCGGCTATGGCGCCAATCCTCCTGCAATGGGTGTTGATTTTTTTGAAGGGCCGTATCAGGATTCAGACGGACTGGATAATCCGCTCACAAGCGATGTTCCTGCGACTATCGAGCTCAAGGGAATACCTTACAAAGGAATCGGTATTGGATATGGTGATGGAGTAATTGATAACGAGCGCTTCGGCATGCGGAAGTTTGTGTTTCATAACTCAGGGTCTGCGCCAAATGGATTCCCCGAGAGCGCGGTGCAATTCTATAATTTCCTTCGGGGATTCTGGAAAAACGGACAACGTATGGCCTATGGCGGCAATGCGCTCACCGCCGGCTCAGGAGCAGATCTCACCATTTTCGCGGACTTTATGTTTCCCGGAGACAGTGATCCGCTCAACTTCGGAACACTCGGTGCAGAGGTGGACGACTGGACAGAAGTGTCGAGCGGCAATGCTGCCGCAGACCGTCGTTTCCTGCAAAGTGCCGGCCCTTTCACCCTGCAACCCGGTGACTACAACAACATCACTGTCGGCGTGGTATGGGCAAGAGCTTCAGGGGGAACGCCGTTCGCCTCAGTGGAGTTGCTGCGCGCTGCCGATGACAAGGCACAGGCATTGTTCGATAATTGCTTCGAACTGGTCTCCGGCCCGGATGCACCTCAAGTGAAGGTCAGAGAACTCGACCGCGAAATCATTTTGTTCCTTTCGAATGACGTGCGCTGAGCTCAAATTACCTCGAAGGATACCGCTTGATCGATCCGACCATTCCAGAAGTGGATGAAGAAGGCAACCCGCTCACTGACGATGAAAGATCGTATGTCTTTCAGGGATATCAGATTTATCAATTATCCGGACCGAATGTGAGTTCGGCTGATCTCGGTGACATCAACCGCGCCAGACTAATTGCCCAGTGTGATGTGGAGGACGGTATTTCCAATATCATCAATTTCGCGTGGGATGAAGAGACGGGACTGGTAACTCCGTCGCTCATGGTGAACGGGGAAGATCAGGGTATTCAGCGGTCGTTCAGAGTGACTTCTGATGCGTTCGCACAAGGAGATAATCGCCTCGTCAATCACAAGACGTATTACTTCATGGTATTGGCCTATGGACACAATGAGTACAGAGCGTATGATATCGCTTCCGGCACCGGACAAGACGTTCCGTATCTGCCTTCCCGCAAAGCCGTGTTCGGTGCCATCCCGGTTATCCCTGCAATTCCTCACGATGTGACTCCTGAGGCCGGTGGAACCACCGCCAATGCCTCTTATGGCACGGGTGTATTCCTCACCCGTATCGAAGGAAAGGGCAATGGCCTGAACGATCTTATCATCACTGCGGAAAGCGAAAGGGACATTCTCGAGAACAACTTTGTTCCGGAACTGACCTACGCTCCAAACCGCGGTCCGGTGGATATCAAGGTAGTTGACCCGCTGCGTGTGCCTGCGGCTGACTTCGAGCTCCGCCTGCTCACCACTGAATTTGGTGAAGACGCTCCGGATTCCATGATGTGGCAGTTGCACAACCTCACTACCGATGAGATCTATGACACCTACAAGTCGTTTGCAGTAGCCAGTGAGGATGTCCTCCTCGACTGGGGGCTTTCGATCGACTGGGGGCAATATGAATTCCTGGATGAAGGTGTGTTTGTACGTCACTATACCGA
>JBKDGH010000114.1:0-10711 GCA_046336655.1 Flavobacteriales bacterium
ATACGACGGGTGACGATGGGGCGGATGAACAGCCTGCAAGAAGCACCATCACAAAAAGAAATAACACTACCCGACGCATGGCCGCAAGTTACACGGGGGAGGGCAGGACAGCCCTATTTTCGCGGACCAACACCGTTGAAATGAGTCAGACACAGGATATAGCCTTCAACAAGAACGAAGACAAGATGATGCAGCTCGTGGGGCAACTCACGCGCAAGCTGGATAAGGTCTACGAAGGAGGCGGCAAGGCGCGCATTGAGAAAGAGCATGAAAAAGGGAAACTCACTGCACGTGAGCGTATCGATTACCTGCTGGATAAAAACTCCGAGCGCATTGAGATTGGAGCGTTTGCCGGTGATGACATGTACAAAGAGCACGGCGGATGTCCTTCGGGCGGCGTGGTCGTAGTGATGGGGTATGTGCGCGGCAGGTTGTGCATTGTGGTTGCGAATGATGCCACGGTGAAAGCCGGCGCGTGGTTTCCGATCACCGGAAAAAAGAATTTACGCGCGCAGGAGATTGCGATGGAGAATCACATTCCGATCATTTATCTGGTAGATAGTGCAGGAGTGTATCTCCCTATGCAGGATGAGATATTTCCGGATAAAGAGCACTTTGGGCGCATCTTCCGCAACAATGCCATCATGAGCAGTCGCGGCATTCCGCAGATCGCCGCTATCATGGGGAGCTGTGTGGCCGGTGGTGCGTATCTGCCTGTTATGAGTGACGAGGCGCTTATCGTGGATAAAACAGGCACCATCTTCCTTGCCGGATCGTATCTCGTGAAGGCAGCGATCGGTGAGGACATTGACAACGAAACACTCGGAGGTGCCACCACCCACTGCGAGATCAGCGGAGTGACGGACTACAAGGCGAAGGATGACAAAGACGCGCTCAATACCATCCGCAACCTCATGGATAAGATGGGCAGGGTAAGCCGCGATGCCGGTTTTGACCGTGTTGCACCCGTGGCTCCGCGCTTCGCTGCCAAAGAGATGTATGGTATTTTGCCCGAAGACAGAGCCAAGCCCTATGAAGTGCGCGACATCATCGCGAGACTTGTGGATGGCAGCGAGTACACCGAGTACAAGGCAGATTACGGAAAGACGATTGTGTGCGTGTATGCGCGCATCGACGGGTGGAGTGTGGGCATTGTGGCCAATCAGCGCCTCACTGTGAAAAGCAAGAAAGAAGGATTGCAGTTTGGCGGAGTCATTTTCAGCGACAGTGCCGACAAGGCTTCGCGATTCATCATGAACTGCAATCAGAAAAATATTCCGCTTGTATTTCTGCAGGATGTCACCGGATTCATGGTGGGCTCACGCTCCGAACACGGCGGCATTATCAAGGATGGAGCGAAAATGGTCAATGCACAGGCCAACAGCGTGGTGCCCAAGTTTACCATCGTAATGGGCAACAGCTACGGTGCCGGCAATTATGCCATGTGCGGCAAAGCCTACGATCCCCGATTGATCGTGGGCTGGCCGACTGCGCAGGTGGCAGTTATGGGTGGAGCACAGGCTGCGAAGGTGCTGCTGCAGATCGAAGTCGCTTCAATGAAGGCGAAAGGTGAAACCATCACACCTGAGCGCGAGGCTGAACTGTATAACAAAATCAAGGACCGCTACGACTCCCAGATATCACCGTATTACGCGGCAGCCCGCCTTTGGCTCGATGCAGTCATTGATCCGGTAGATACCCGCAAGTGGATCAGCATGGGCATTGAAGCAGCGAATAATGCTCCGGCTGAACGGCAGTATAATGTGGGAGTGATACAGGCGTGAGGTGATGGGGTGATGGAGTAATGGTGTAATGGTGTGGAGGGTGCAGGTTTTCCATATTAGCGAGTTGAACTGATTTATTGAATGTAATTCGTTATGCAAGCGTTCCTGTTTTTACGTCTGAGCAACAACCAATGTGCAGTTTCCGATTTCATCGCACGTGTTCGCAATGCGGGTTTTTTCGTGTGGATGATATGCATGGTGGCCGTGCTTCCAGTGCCGGGTCTTTCGCAGGGGCCGCAGTTTGAGCTTGCTGCATCTGAGAATGTATTCATAGTCGGTGCGCACGATTTCGATCAGGATGGTGACCCGGACCTGCTCAACGGTACTCCGATTTTTAGTGGCTACTACCTGGGCTGGCTGGAAAATGACGGCATGCAAAACTTCCGTCGCTTTCATGGGGCGCGCTATGCGGGAAGCGAGATCAACGGCTCCACCATTTTTTCCATTGAAGTACATGATGTAGACCTTGACGGTGATCTGGATGTGCTTGCCATTCGCTCTGGCTCTTTGCCCGTGTTGCAGGTGTATGAAAACCGCGATGGTGCATTTCATTACAGCGCCATGACGCTGCCCTGTGCAGGGTACCTTTTTGCGGATGCGGAAAATGAAGGTCAGCCATCGCTTTATGTGGCGAGTGGACTTCAGCTTCACCGGGTGTGGTTCAGCAGCGGACAATTCAGCACGGAGGTCCGTTTTACCGCGACCAGCGCCAATGCAGATCGCATCCACGAGCCTCGCTGTGCCGACTTCAACGGCGATGGAGCAAATGATGTGGCATTTATCCTCGACGACAATGTGCCTGCGAATCCCGGTCAGGATGCTGTAGTGGCGATATACAACACCTCCGAACCCAACTGGACGACCACCACATTATTCACCGGTCAACAAGGCACGTCATGGTCTCAGATCATCACAATAGCCATTGCCGATGCCGATTCCGACGGCGATCCGGATATCTATCACCCGGCCATAGGTAGTGTGCGGTTGCGTCTCAATAATGGCAGTGGCTCATTTGTCACTACGTGTAATGTGGGTGCTGCGTTTAATCCGACAAGCCGCAAGTTATTTGCAGTCGGACAGGACAATGCCGGACTTCCCGACTTCGTGAACATTCCGGATGCAGGTACAGCCAATCCGGTACCCCAACTCTACCGCAATGTGGGCTGCACAATGACGGGTTCCGCAGAGAATGGTTATCTGCCGTTTATGGCGGATATGAACGGGGACGGAAATTCCGATTTGCTTCAGGCTGCCTTTGCACAATCGCAAACACCGTTTACGATTAACCTGTGGACAGGAGATGGCAATGGTGTTTTTGCGTCATCCGGTCAGCAACTCACCGTGCATGTGCCGAGCAATTTACTCGGCTCCATCTGGTATGCCGCTGCGGATATTGATCAGAGCGGATGGTCTGACATCGTAGGATTTGAGAATGATCAACCAATCCTCTTCACACTCGATGAAGACGGGGTGCTGGTGACCCGTCAAACCATGAACAATAGCGTGAATCAGCCTTCCGTATTTTTTGTCACCGCTGATATGAATGGCGATGGATGGCCGGATGCCATCCACGGCGCTAGTGACACAGGCAATAACAACTGGCCACGCGATATCTACATCCGATGGAATAACAATGGCAACCTCGACGCGGCGCCAGTGCAGGTGTACAACAACACTGGCGGAGTGACAGTGCAATTGTGGGGACTCAACACCGGAGACATGGATGGCGATGGCGACAACGACATTCTTTTTTACAACAATGGCCAGGGTGTGCGGATGTTGCGCAATCTAGGCAATGGGTCGTTCAGTGCGCCCATTACGATTACTTCGGACTTTGCTGTGGACCGCAAATCGGCGCTAAATATTATAGACCTTGATGGGGACGGGCAGCTTGATTTTTCCATCTATGGTCGTCATTACCGCAATGCCGGAAACACCGTGTTCAATCTCATGTACACAGTGACCAACAAAGGACGAACCTGTGCGTATCCCGACCTGAACGGCGACGGACTTCCTGATCTTGTATCTCATCAGAATCCCGAGGGAACCACGCAGGTGTATCTCAATAGCAACAATACCTCCATGAGTCTGGTACATACCCTCAGCGGCCAGGAACTCGCGGAACAATTCACCGTGATTGATGCCGATGGAGACGGAAGGGATGAAGTGTTCACAGGAAGGCATCTTTACCGCTGGAACAACGGAAGCTTTGAGCTCATATACACGCTACCGATTGCCTCCAACGCCTATTCCGGACAAACTCCGGATGGAGGTACGTATCTGTTTATTCCAACTCCGGAAGTTGTTTTCCTGATGCGGGATTTTGTAGGGCAAATGGGGTGTCTGCTGAGCCAACCCGTGGTTTCGGAAGATTATGATGTATTGCAGGTAAATGCACAAGCCGGCACCTTACAGTGGTGGAATTGCGGAACGAATCAGGCTGTGGTCGGTGAGACGTCCGGCACATTCGCGGTACCGTTAAGCGGCAGTTATTCGCTATACTACAATATTGCAGGATGTGAGGGAATGACTCCGTGCATTCAGGTCAACATTGTGCCCGGCGATTTCAATAATGACGATGTAGTCACTTCATTGGATTTTCTCACAGTGATTGCCAATTTCGGATGTGCCTTTGCAAATTGCGGGGGCGATGTGAATGAAGACGGCATAGTGACTGTGCAGGACATAATTATACTTATGACTATGCTGAATGAATGATGGGTCATTGATGAGCTTCCCATTCGGGGCGAAGAAGGGTGTAGCAATCTGAGTCTTCATTGATGCCGTTCACCACATAGTCTTGTCTGCGGGTGCCTTCGAACGTGAAATGATTGTTCAGAAGAAGTTTGAAGGACGGCACATTGTCTTTGTCAATCATTGCCTCCATCCGATGTAGTTTCATTACCTCAAATCCGTATCGGATTACTAATGGCAGTGCCTCAGACATGAAGCCTTGTTTTTTGTCTTCATCCTTTCGAAGCAGGTAAAACAGTTCGGCTCTTCGGTGCTGACGGTTCCAGGTATGAAAGCCACATTCGCCGATGGGCAGCATATCCTGTTTGCGTATTAGCAGAAAAAAACAATGAGAAATGCGGTACATCTCCATTCCCTGAGTGAACATCGCCTGATAATGCTCCCATCCATTATTATCGATACCCAGATAACTCATGATGTGTTCGCGAGTCTGGGTGCTAAAGAGTTTGCGGATCACTTCTGGAGTAAGTGCTTCGAGAAGTAGTCGTTCGGTTTCAACGGCAATCTTGCGCATGGTTTGCCGGGTTACTTTTTCCAGCGCTCTAGTCCCGGAATGGGCCTCGTTGCCAGCCATGCGAACAGACCATTCATGCCCGCCATTTTCATTTGCTGAATACAGAACTTCTGCATTTTTTCTGCGGTATCGATTTCAACCGGACTCAGAAAGGCTCCGTTTTCATAGCACATGGAGCAATACTTCAGGCTTCGTGAGCCGTCCTTTTCGGTGCCACCACCCTTTTTATCCTTTTTAAGAGGGAAGCCGCAGCTTTGGCAGATTTTGTAAGCAGTCATGGGGAGTATGGGTTAAAGGTAAAGTTACCGGGTTGGTCCATTGCGCTGACGCACAAGATAAGCTCTGCATATTAATCAGAAACTCAACGCAGGTTACACACTGACCATAAATCGTCCAATCCAGGTCTCGATGATTTCCCAGTCATACGGACGTTTGAGGTGGAACACCGGCTGTGAGCTGCTAACGATGATGACCGCAGCGATGAGGCATAACCCAGCGAGTATCCACAGCGAGCGCGGGAGCCACTTACTGGTAAACACAGCCGGCATGAAGCGGTGAAGAATCAGAACGAGTCCACCGCATAACAGCGTGTACACGGCGAAGTCTGCGATCATTTCAAGTATGAAGAGCTGGAGCGACATGGATGTGTGCCATCCCTCGCCGACAAAGACAAACGGAAAGCCCCAGTAGTATGTGTCGCGCGCGTCGACAGGTGTAGTATGCCAGCTTTTTGTGATGATGCAGAAGGCGATTATAGAGAGGGGGAGAACCGCTTTTATTAGAAGAGTTTTCATTTGGCGGAATGGAATTAACTATTTCGTGCAGTTGTCGTGCACCGCTTTTGCCAATTCAGCAATAATACGCTTACTGGTTTCTTCGTACTCTTTGGAATCCGCAACGAATCCGCTGATGATAACCGGAGATCCGTCGGGCAGATAGATCACTCCGACGTCATTGGTGGCTGGCGTCAATCCGCATTCGTTAGCGTATGAAGTGCGTGTTTTATTAGCGCCCACAGTGCCCTGCGGAAGGAGTGCTTTCAGTCGCTGATCTCCCGCAGGGATCTCCTTCATGGTCTGCCAGAAGGAGGCATAGGTTTGTTCTAAAAGTGGCGTTGTTTGCCGGTCATGAAATTTGCCACAATATTGCGCGCATCAGAACATCACAAGCGACATGATCGCTTTGCGAAATGGCAGACTGAATCAGTCGTTCAACAGTGAATTTGCCACCTGCTGGATTTTCATCGCGAAGTGGCTTGCGGGTGGTTTGGTTTAAATCACACCGGTTGCCAGGGTTAATACCATGAATTGAGTCAAGCGATAAAAGCCGGATTAACTTCATGAAAAATGGCGGACCAGAGGTCCGCCATTTCCTATGTTCAGTTAACTGTCCGGTTGGTATTATTCCTCTGTGCGGGACAGAGAATAGATCACCAGACCGAATCCAATCTTGTTCACAGCATCCGCAATGTTGTACACGATATCCATCGAAGCGGAGGCAGCAGCCGGATCTGACACCAGTTGCATTCCAAACAATCCGCCGGGAGTACCAAGGATGTATCCGAGTGGATAGATAGCCCATCCCACCAACACAAACCACGCGAGGATCTTGGTGGCCTTGGCTACCTGAGGACCTGCGTTCTGGGCAAGCTTGGCTACTTCACCAAACCAAATGAGGTACACGATATAGAAGTAGGCAGCACCGGATAAAACGCCCCAGAGAACGCTGTTGCTGCGGTCAATCGTCTCACCGAAGTAACCGGTCACAAGCATGACCAGAGAGGCGAGAATGAGTTTCCACAACAGGCCGATCTTTGCACCGGCCTTCTTGGTGATGAGGTAGAACTCAACACACATCAGTGGTACTGTAAGGATCCAGTCCACGTAGCGGAAGAATGTGGGCGATTCACCTGTTTCAAGATTGTAACCGCGCATGTAATAATAGTGCACGGCCGCAATAAAGGTGATTAGGCCTGATACTAGCACTGAGGTTCTCCACTTCTTCGAGGTGTTGTTCAGCTCAAAGAAGAAGAAAGCCGAGGCAGCCATCATGGCCATCGTTCCGATGAAGAACGTAAACGCAACATAGTTGTCGCTTGCAATAGTTAAATGCTCCATTTGGGTTGGTTTTAGATTTCCTACTCTTCAGGATTTTCGGATACTCCACGTTTTTTTACTTGATATCTGTACTTCAAGTTGCTGATAAACCACGTGATCAGCAATGTTGTTTATCTGCGGAGTTACGGTGCTGACAACTCCAACATTGTTCCTTGATTTCGGATTGAAATGAGTTGGATGGGTCATCATGATACCTCTGCAGTTACTTGTTGTCATTGTTATTTACAAGGGATGGGCTGGAAGATGTGCCATGCTTGGGAGGTGATCCGAACACGGCTCTCATGGCCAGGACATGAGGAAAGCTTACACAAGCCAGAAAAATGAAAAAGGTTCCCCATTGTGACATATCATTGGAAAGGCTAGATGGCCAATACAGGTAAAATAGCGCGCAGAGGACCCATGCTGCCCCATGAAAGGGTAATGAACGAATCCAGATCGACCGGTTGCTCAGGCGCAAATAGGCTTTTAGATGGTTCCAGCTGACGAGGCTGTGCTGACCTATAAAGTACAGGCTGAATGACAGGAGCAGAGGCAGTTGACTTGCCAACGTCAGCCAGAGAAGCGTAAACAGCAAAGGAAGGTGCCTTTTGCTCAGTGCATAAAGTGCCCATGGCAAGAGAGACCACCAAGGGCATGCTCCGGGAATGGAAAGTCCCCCCATTGATGCAAGGATGGCATTTGTTTCGTGCGGATGAGTGCCAAGAATATAGCAGATGACAGAGGCTCCCCAGCTCAGGGACAGGAGAGGACTCATCCGCCAGGATGAGCCATCGGCTTGACCGAAATGCCATGCCGAGTAGATGAGAAAGGCAATCAGCCCGAGGACTGGAGCGATCAGCCATGTCAACCCCATCAAAGCGCCCGTAGCGATGTATTGTAAGATGAACCGGGGTAGCTTGCTGATTTCACCTGACCCTGACTCCACCAGATGATCCACCGCCCCGTGAGGTATGCCAACTGCAATGAGGCCGGCAAGCAATAAGCCGTGGACGGCTGCAGGGTAAAGCCATCCGGCGTTCTGAAGGATGAGCATAACCGCAGTGACCAGCAGAAGCCCCACCGAGGGTGTCAGTCGCGAATGCCACATTCGCCTTCCCAGTGACCGCAAAAACGGCGCGGCAGGAAGCTTGAGAAATAAGGAAACCTCTTCACGGATGGATGTTTTCTCATCCAGAAATGTGAAAATGCGCTCCATGCTCACCCGGCTCAGAAGGGCTGTAAAGATTCCTTTACCCGCTGCAGGATTTCTGTCAAGGATATCAAGAAGAAGCGCATCGTAGAATGGAAACCGGCCCCAATTCTTCGGCTTCTGAAGAGGGATGAATGCTGCAATGTGCGGATCGTCTTCCAACTGACCGGCTATGTGGCGGGCCTGATCGTACATGTTCCGAAACGCGTAGCCTGTGCTGGCTTTGATCCTGCCTGCTCTTCCCCCGAGTGGAGTCACTCCTTGCAGTGAGTTGTTCTGCATGGAGCAATTGCTCATCGGGATGCATCCGTACTCCTTATTTACAATAGTAAACTTCCCGTATTCTGAGGCGATGTATTGTTCAAGAACAGGAGCTGCTTCACTGCTGGAAATGATCTCGGAGCCAAAACGCGTCAGCTCTACTAACGCTCTTCCGGGTGCAAAAGGCAATACGTATATAAATTGAGTGAAAGCACCCTGCGCGACGTGGAAGTCCATAAACCGGAAGGACTTTTGGTCAAACACATGCGTTTCAGTTTCAATTTCCCATCCTTCGAAACTTTGCAGGAGATGTGTTTGACCTGCTTCCGGAGCGAGGTACACCGGAGGCCGTGAATCAAATATGTGACGGCCCCGGAAAGCCATATGATCAACAGTGATCACGGGCCCCTCAGAGGTTTGCTCGATATTGTCTATCGGAGATTCAATGACCGTCCATCCGTACTCCTTCGCCAACTCTTCGACCTTCTGCCTGAGAAGCTGGGAAGAGACGTGATAGTAGCCCCAGGGCTCAATACTGACCCGAGATCCGTCTGAGTTATGAATAGCAGTCCACCGATGGCAAATGAAGGGTGATAAATCCTCAAGAATGCGATCATCTTTCCTGGCCCAAAAACAAAAGGTCTTATCAACCCTCTTGCTCCAATGTGGGTCCAGCAGTAACACAGCCTTGCCTTCCAGCTTAGCTCTCTGGTCCAATTCAAACAAAACCAGCGATGCAGAAGCGCCGACTCCGCAAAAGATGTAGTCGAAATTCAAGATAGCCGTACTAAGGTTTGTGGAAAAAACAATCGCAGAGTTAGTATGTTCTCCCTCCCCTGCATGTTTGTTCCGATGTTACATTAGCCCCGTGGGGTCTGTCCGTGTCATATTATGTGTTGCTCTCGCCATTCGGCTGATTGCTGTATTCTTTGCTCCGGGATTTCTGATGCACGATGATCATTTCCTCACGGTGGAACCGGCGTCGAGTTGGGCTGACGGACAGAACTTCAATAACTGGAAACCGGGGGTGGACAACGACCGCGTTCACCCGGAGCCCATCAGTTTTTTTTATCCGGGTGCGCTCAGCGGAGTATTTACAGTCCTGCAGGCAATGGGTGTCGAGAATCCGTCTGTACAAATGGTGTGGATGCGTCTGCTTCATGCCCTCTGGTCGCTGATTACGATATACCTCGCTGTGTGCATCGTGCGCATGATCGCCGACGAAAAGAGCGCCCTCACTACCGGTTGGCTGCTCGCGCTGATTGGAGTCCTGCCCAATTTCGCCGTGCGCAATCTGGTGGAAATGGTGTGTCAGCCTTTTCTGCTCGGTGGATTATTTCTCCTGATCCGTTATGGAGCAATGCGATCGTTTGAGTTTGCAGGAGTTTCGTTTCAACACCATGCAGACCGCCGGAATATACCGTGGATGCCGCTGATCGCAGCGGCACTTGTTATGGGTTTGGCAGTCGGAGTGCGTTACCAAACCGTGCTGATAGTCGCACTCACCGGACTGGTACTGTTGCTTCAGGGAGGTTGGCTGCGCATGATGGTGTTTGGTTTCGTGTCCTTCTTCGCTTTTTTCCTCACGCAGATTGATGATGTATTGCTTTGGGGCGGACAGCCTTTTCAGCACCTCACCGGATATTTTGAATACAACAAGGAAAACGCGGGCAACTATCCGGGTGCTCCGCTTGCCTATCTCAGTTTTATCGCATACTTCATTCTCCCACCGGTGAGTCTGATGCTGCTCTGGGGTTTTGTGCGCACCTGGAAAAAGTACCTGCTGCTGTTTTTGCCTGCGGCGGGATTTCTGCTGTTTCACATCCTTTATCCCAATCGCCAGGAGAGGTTCATTCTGCCCGCACTTCCGTTGTTCGTTATGCTCGGGGTCATCGGATGGAATGAATGGGTACGCAGCTCATCCTTCTGGCAACACCGCGCGGGTTTGCACCGTTGGCTTTGGCGGATGTTCTGGGTAGTGAACACGCTATTGCTGCTCGTTTTTTCTACCACGTATTCCAAAAAGAGCAGGGTAGAGGCGATCCGTTTTCTCTACGAACAAGGCAATTGCGTCAACTTTATTCATGAGTTC
>JBKDGH010000115.1:0-14049 GCA_046336655.1 Flavobacteriales bacterium
TTTATCCTCCCGACCACCCGCCTCCCACCCCGTTGAGCGGTCGCTCGCCACCGTGATCGACGGTCCCACGCTCTCCCGGGCCCCGCCACGGGGGCGGCCCCGACTCGGGGTACCGGTAGACAGCTGCGACGCCGTGCAGAAGGAATGCGGACTCCCCAACTTCCGCATCGAAGACGCGGCTGGCTAGAACGACGCCCGCTTCAGTGCCGCTGATCTCCATGAAGAGACCGGGCTCACACCGGACTCCCAACCAGCAGTCAACCAGCGCCTCTTCGATCGTACGGAATGGCCCGTCGAAGCCGCCGTCTTCGATGTCACGGAAGTAACGGCCGCGCCATCGCATCGCTCTTGTGTAGCCGGAGCCCGCCATCGAGTTGACGAGGTACATGCAATGAAAGGCGATTTCGCCTTCTTCGTCGACGATCTCTCGGATGTCGTATCGGTCGACATCATCGCCATCTTCGTAAGCTTCCTCGAGTCGCTCGTCGTCTCGGAGTTGCTCGGCGAGCCAGGCGGTGTCGGTCTTGTCTTGCTGCATTGGCGCTACTCCTTGCGCGTGAGCGCACGGATCGGCAGCCGCGTGGCCGACGCGGGTGCCTGATGGACGCTTTAGTGGAGTTGTTTAGCGTCGCGCCACAAGCTGGCCGGTCAAATCGCGACGTGGTGCTGGTGCGAACTACGGTTGGTACGCTTTGGTCATTGGTATTCGGTACAGGGTGAAGAACATCTCTCCCATCCGCCCGTGATCCCGGCGTTGCTCTGCCGGTCCGGTTGGGCCACCGTGCGCCATTCGGCGACGGTTGGCGGTCGGGTCTTCGAGCCGGGGCTCTTGCCGACGCTCATCACGATGATTGTTTGGACTTGCAACTTCACGAAAGATTGAGAAGGCTTGGCGTGACGTCAAGTAAACGTTGCCGTACACCCTGAATTGTCAGACCACTCGACGCTCTTATGCACGACTTCCCCGCTCTCTTCAACGCGATCCTGACCGACTACGTCCTCCCTCTGTACGGCCACCACGGCGTGGTGCACTGGGCGCGAGTCCTCGAGAACGGACTCCGGATCGCCGAGACCACCGGGGCCGACACCGAGGTAGTCGAGTTGTTCGCGATCTTTCACGATGCGCGGCGCGTGAATGAGTACATCGATGACGACCACGGTCTCCGCGGCGGCGAGTTGGCGCACGCACTGCGTGGATCGCTGGTGTTGCTCGACAACACGCGCTTCGAACTTCTGTACGAGGCTTGCCGGTTACACACGAACGGGTTGATCGACGGCGACCCCACGCTGCGGACCTGTTGGGATGCGGACCGGCTCGAGCTCGGTCGCGTGGGCATTGAGCCTTTGCCGCACCGGTTGTGTACCGACGCGGCTAGGGCGCTGGTGCCGTGGGCGCACGCGCGGGCGGGAGGGGACGCGGTGCCGTATAGAGTGCTTACTCGATGGGGAGTGCCGGCGCCTCCGTTATAGTGGACCCGTCGCACGGGCTTCGCGCCCAATCCACCTCGCGTTCTGACAGCGCTGCGCAGCGCGGCTTCTTCCGGCCGGGAGTGTCACCCCGATTCGGTACGCTGCCGCATCGCTGGGGACGTTGTTCTAGCCCCAGGCCCCTGATTCACGCAGCGCGTCGCGAGCGTGATCGAAACTCGTGAAGCAGGAAGTTGGTGAGAAGAGCAATGTCCTTCCCAGTGTTCTGTAGTTCGTTCCAACGACGTTGCGCTCCGGGGCCGAGTTCCCAGAAACCATCCGTCCAGCGGCAGACTTCCACCATCGGCGTCAAATCTCTGAGGAACAGTTCATCAGGAATGAGATCGAGTCCGCGGTGTCTGTCGGCGATTGCATCCATCAGAAAGCCCAGCGAGACGATGCCGACCCCATGCAGAAGTCGCGACCGGCGCGGCGGAAGACCCCACGCCGACTGGAACACCGTCGACACCGCCCGCCAGTAGGACTTCATCACGTCGACCATCACATCGACATTCGGATCATCCGCGGTTCCGCGAAGTCGGTAGAGAACGCCGTCGCTAAGACTGTTCTCAATCATCCGGAGAAGAGAGTTGTCCTTGACGAACCCCTCTGGATTCGTCGGCGAGTCCACCAGCCCACGAAACGGGGAGTCTAGGTCGCGATTCAACCGGTCAACGAGTAGCGCTGGGAAACGTCGCCGCTGGAGCGCAGTGGAAAGTCGCGTCTCCGTTGTCGGTAGCAATTCATAGATCAGCCCCTTCGGAAGCGGCTTTGTTGAGTTCACAAGAATGAACTGCTCCCGGTGCTGCGTCTCATTGGCCGCAACAAATGCTGTCACGCAAATGGGGAATGCTGTGATTCGAGCGTCCCTGATCGCAGCTGCTCGCTGTTGGCCGTCTACGATCCACCCCGGTCGACCCTCGGTATCGTCATCTCCTACGATGGGCACCACTAGCGTGCCCGTCCTCGAGAGGCCTGAACTCTGGTCTTGATCAACATCGGGCTCAAAACGCACCCGGCTGTCGAAGGCGACCACGAGAGCGTTTGGGATCATCGGATCATCGGACTCGAGATAACTGCGAATCTCCGAGATGTGTGACAAGACCTCAGGTCGCTGATATCCGAGAATGTCTCCTCCTTCATCTCGCTTGATCCGCGAGATGGCGGCGATAGACGGCAGCACCTTGCCATCAACAGCGAAGCTGTAGATGGTCCGCTTCGCTGTCTGTTGAATTGCGAGCGCGCGGATACGCATGACTCCAGAAGACTTCTTCGACGATGCCACTTGTTTAGGCCTCTTGGGTGTTCACTTTCTGAGCGTGATATCGAATTCTCGATTGAGTCGCTGGCGAAACACATAAAGATTATGAAAGCCACGACGTCGATTGCGCTCTGCCCCGCGGAAGAGGATCACGTGGATCCCGAGGCGTTGACAGATCTCGCAGGCGCAACGTTTCCACGGGCGGTCGCCAAGCGTTCGCCGGTAGACCTCGGTGCGGTCGACACTAGGGTCGTAGAGAACTTCATACGCACGCAGCGCGTCTAGCGCTTCTTCCAAGGGAGCGCTCCCTCGATCAAGTCGTGCAAGAACGTCGAGGCAACGTTGCTCCAGCGTTCGCGCCTTCCCGAAGTCGACTTGCCCGGATTTGATCTGCCGACCGAGTTTCGGGTTCCCCTCGACCTGCGGAACACGCACAGCCGCGTACGTCGTGTCAATCGTATAGTAGTTGTCCTTGTCGTCCTTGAACGCCTGACGGAGCGGTGACGTACTATCGAAACTGCTAGTGCCAAGTGATGCGAACGTCGCAATCGCTTCGGTCCTCGTCACGCCAAGGAGATGGAACTCGGTTCCAGCCTTGCGCACGCCGTTCGCCGCCTGAAGCGATGCGACGATCTGCTTCGTTTTGAGGGGAACCAGTCCGCCAAGTGCGATTCGCTTGTAACCCATCTTCTGAAGCTCCGCGACTGCAAACGCATAGGATTGAGGACTCCAACCCTGGGCGACACCCATTGGGGCGAATCTCGGCCTTTCCCGCTTGTGCAGTGATAGGAACTGGGAAGCGAGTTCGAGCGTGATGGTCTGGCGCTCGCGCCACATCGCAGGTACCAGATCGAGTCCTGGCAGCGCTTCATCGTACTTCTCATTGAAATCGAGGATGACATGATCCACCGATATGCCGATGTCGAATCCGCAGTTTGCGTAGAACCGCGCGACCTCCTCGACAGTGTACGGCGGTTCCTTCTCTCGGACATACGAGAAGGCACCGCAGTCGCCCATGGTGAAGAGGTTGGTTTCGGAGAGACGAAAGAACGGCCTAACACCTTCACGCAGAAGTCGCTGTCGCTGCGCCATCGTGTACTTCGCGGAACTTGCGCCCGCGAGTCCATCCACGATGGCCTTCGACACAAGCAATCCATGAAACGGCACTTCCCGAAAGACCTCATGCGCATACTGATCGTCCCTCTGCCGTACACGATCCGACGACCGCTCCTCGGTCGCGAAGTCGAACGACGGATCCACGAGATCTAGACTGTCGGGAAATACGAACTTCATGCGCCTCGACTCTTCGCCTGCACATATGTGCGAATCAAGAGATTCGACACGGTCTTGATGTGACGAGGGACATTCTGAAGTTCGTTCCACGCGACTCCACCCAACTCCTCCCATCGTCCGTTTGTCCAGTGACAGACTGGTACCACCAGAGCCAGTTCGGCGGATGCCTGACGCACGGCGTCTTTCGCTTGCGGATTGATTGCGGGCATCACTTTGTCCATGAGACGCCCCATTGACCGAATGCCGACGCCGTGCATGAGACGACTCCTCTGCGGCGTTCGCCCCCACGCCTCTGGGAATGTCTGCTTGACGGCTTCCCAGTACGTGATGAGGATCGCCCAGATCGTATCCATGTCTGTCTCGCCCGTTGCGATGTTGCGATAGGGGAAGAGACAGCCCGATGGAGTCGCCAAGCTTTCCTCGATCATCTTTACGATCGAAGTATCCGTGATGGCGGCCTGTTTAGCTGCGCTGGAAGACGAGGAGCGCTTGATGAGGCCATGGAACGGCGACGCCGGTTGCTGATGCAATTGGTCCGCAATCGCCGAAGGGATGCGTCTAGGTGCCAAATTGGAAGGCAGCGGCCCTCCCACTTCTGGCAGGAGTTCAGTGATGAGCCCTCGCGGCAGTGGCTTCGTGTTGTTCACACGGAGAAACTGGTCTCGTTGCGATGCGACATCATCTGCGATGAACGCATTCACTGGCACGCGCATAGCGCTTCGTCGAGATTTGCTAAGCGCCATCGTACGCTGCTGGCCGTCAACAATCCACCCAGGTTTTGTCTCGCCTCGACCCGGCACAGGAATCTCGAGTATTCCGGATGCGACTTCGCCGTCATCCACCTGCGGTCCACGACTCTTCACGAAGCGCACTTTTGAAGAGAGCGCAAGAATGATGGAGTTGCAGAACACCACATTGTCGCCATTCAGGTAGGCAACTATGTCTTCCACGTGGCGTTTCACTTCGGGACGCTGATAGCCGATAAGCTTACCGGCGTCATCTCGCGACACTCGCGAGATCTCGGCAATCTGCAGGATCTCATCACCAGTTAGCGTGAACTGATATACGGGATGAGCAGTGTTCTGCTCGATAACGTTCGCACGTCGCCGGATGACCGCGTTCGTCTTGCGTGGCATTTATGCCGGCCTCAACAGATGAAAGAGCGAACGGAATCGCTTGTACTCACAGGCGAAGCCCTTGTCGCGGAATGCCCGCAACAGCTGCGTGAAGGATGCTGCCGGATCTTGGCGAAGACGTTGTTTGATGAAGCGATTCACCGCGTCGTCGGTGACGGTAGTACGATCATGAGTCACGGGATCGGGCAGCCTTCGCCCAAGACGTTCCAATTGGTTGCGAGCGGTAGCAAGGTTATCCGCGGAGAATTGCGCGTGCTGTAGCAGTTGTTCAGCGACGCGTATCCCCAGTGTGGTCTTGCCCGCGCCAACACGGTGCTCCCACTCGGCGCCGGCTCGTAGCAAGCAAGACCTGACGGAACCGAGCCAAGTGCTTTTGTGCGAAAGGCCGGGCGAAATGACCGCGACGCGATCAACTCCTGCAGCGGCGATCGCGTTGGAGAGATCATCGGCCATGGCTCGTACGTAGTTCGGGCCGGCTACTACCAAGACGGCGGAATTGAGATCGCCGAGAAGGAGATCTGTCAGTGTTCGGGGTGCCGCGGCGGAATGAGGTCCTGCCCAGCCCGCAATCACTGCCCACCACTCTTGCAGGGCGTCTGTCGTGTCGTTCGCTCCGATGCCAGCCAACACACTGTCGTCACTGCCCCGGGCGAAAGTCGCATTGTACGCGCTCACGGGTGTTCCAGCAGAAATGAGACCGTAGCCCGCAGACGATACCCAGACTCGGCCGGATCGCTTCGCCGCCTCCAGTTTATCTTCCACTCGTCTGACGCCAGCCCAGTACGGACCGCCATAGAGTTCTCGTGCGTCCGCTGATGCGCGTGCATTCTGCAGTCGCTCCAGCCACCTGGACGCGCGCTCGCTCACGCTTCGCCCGCGGACTTGGCTCAGGTGTAGCGCCAGCGGAGCGGCTTGTCGCTTCGTTTGACTGCACGCGACCACAACGTGTATCGGCCGGCGCGTCCGCCGCCTAGTCGTCATTAGCGCCCGAATAGATGCAGCCGGACGTGCACGTCTCTTGAACAATGACCTTGCTCAGCAGCGGAAGCTTTGTACCGAGCTTCTCCCAGATCCACTTGGCGAGGTTCTCGCTCGTGGGATTCTCGAGCCCTGGGATTTCGTTCAGATAGTTGTGGTCCAATTGATCGTAGTACGGCTGGAAGGCCGCCTTTATGTCGGCGAAATCCATCACCCAGCCAGTTAGCTCTGTAACCGGACCGCGAACGTACACTTCGGCCGTGAACGAATGCCCATGCAGCCGGGAGCACTTGTGCTCTGCCGGTAGGTTCGGAAGTCGATGGGCTGCCTCGAACGTGAACTTCTTCCAGATTTCCATGATCAGTTCCCCCTCAAGGTATGCCGAGCAACTTGTGTGTCTGGAGACTCAGCCGCCAACGTGGATTCGCGCGGCAGTACGCGAGTGCAGCAGCGGTGTTGGCGTCTAGTTCGGGGCCATCCATCGGCTGCAAGTAGAATCGCTCGAATCCAAGCCCGACGAATCGTTCGGGTTGCGCCTCTGGATCCGACTGAGGGAAGACCAGTTTCAACTCGTTCCCTTGCACCAGCCGTAGCGGTGCGCCTGCCTTAGGACTCACGCAGATCCAGTCGATTCCCGATGGCGGATCCTGTGTACCGTTTGTCTCAACTGCTACCTCGAATCCGCGGGCGTGCAGCGCCTCGATGCAGGCAGCGTCCAACTGCAGCAGCGGCTCGCCGCCGGTGCAGACGACGTAGCGATGCTCATCACCATTCGTGGGCCAGTGCGCCGCAACTGCGTCAGCCAGATCTTTGGCCGTGCTGAATCTTCCCCCGCCCTGTCCGTCCGTGCCAACGAAGTCTGTGTCGCAGAAGCGGCAGATCGCCGTTGCGCGATCGACCTCTCGGCCACTCCACAAGTTGCACCCGGCAAACCGGCAGAACACGGCGGGACGGCCAGCGTGAGCGCCTTCACCCTGCAGCGTGTAGAAGATCTCTTTCACAGCGTATGCCACTGGAGGCGGCCTAACTCAAGGCTGCGTAGCGCGTAGGATCGGGAAGTCCCGCTTCCCGAAACCCTTTCGCACGCAGAAGGCAGGCATCGCAAGAGCCGCACGCTCCGCCATCTACTGCGGGATCGTAGCAGGTGGAGGTGATTCCAAGGTCGACTCCGAGCTCCGCCGCCAGTTTCGCGATGCCGGCCTTGTCGAGATTCTGCAGCGGTGCGTGTAGGCGAAGCGCCTTCCCGGAGGTACCCGCCGCCGTGGCCACATTTGCGAGGACCTCAAAAGCCTGAATGAACTCTGGCCGACAGTCTGGATAGCCGGAGTAGTCCAGAGCGTTGACGCCAACAAAGATGTCCTGCGCTCCGAGCGTCTCGGCCCAAGCGAGCGCAAGTGACAGGAAGATTGTGTTGCGAGCGGGCACGTACGTGACTGGAACACCGGCGCCGATTGCATCTTCACTGCGGCCCTTTGGCACGGCAATACCGGCGTCGGTTAGTGCAGATCCTCCGAATTGCGTGAGGTCGAGACTAAGCATCACATGCCGCACAGCTCCAACCGCTGCCGCCACGCGCTTCGCGGCCTCAAGTTCGACCGCGTGACGCTGGCCATAGCTAATCGATAGCCCGTGCACTGCATACCCGTCTCGTCGTGCAACGGCTGCAACAGTGGCGGAGTCCATGCCCCCAGACAGGAGGACGACGGCTGGGGGATACGCGGAGCGTGACAAGCGAGGTAGGTCGTTTTAGGTGCTAGTTGTGATCGATTCTGCAAAACTGTCTTTTGGGTGATTTGGTGTCAAGTGCAGTTATGTGCACTTTGTCTTGATTTCTTTCCGCAATACTGCACACCAAAGCGCCTATTTGCCTGGCCGAGATTGAAGGCGTCCGATGTACGGGCAAACTCCTCGCAGGCACACACCTTCAATTCATAGCCCGAGCCTGATGTTCGGTACACGTTCTCAGGCAGCATACCACTCGTAGGGTGCATCCGCGCGCAAATGGCGATCCTAGGTGCGAGCACGCACGGACGGCCACAGCTTTAGGTGACACCTCACACTCGAATCGCTACGCCGACTCTCCGCGATTCCCGACTAGGCATTCGGAGGTCGGAGGGCCCCACCTCGCACGGCTTGAGATTGGCACAAAGCCTCCAGTCTGGCACTCGGAACGCACCCGCCGCTGAGTGCACGTTCTCGTTATCTGACTCTCCCTAACTTGGGAGAGTGCCTTATGCAGCCTACCGCGCGCGAAACGCTAGAGCGCCCTTCAAGGATTCTCGTTATCCCCCTCTCACGACCTGAACGTACAACTGTAGTTTTCCGACGTCTCCCTGCAGCCTCTCGAGAACGCAGGCGGCCGTGGCTCTCGAAGCACTCAAGCACCACTTCCCGTACTTGAAGGAGCGGCATCACCGTGAGCGTGGACACTCGCGTCAAGCTGATCGAATTCAACCAGTATGGGAGTTCGGGTCCAGAGGACCGCCTTCTCCTCTTCGCGGCGAGAGCCAAAGATCTGTATCGCTGGGCAGGCATTCCGAGGAAGGGCTGGCACATCAGAATGCTGTATCAGCGCTGGGTAAAGCCAGTTCGCGCATCTGCACTTAGTGAGTTCTGGACACGCGCGGCCAGGCCGCGTCGCGAGTTGGGTGAGTTATACATCCTCGGACCGACGGCGATCACGCTTGCCATTCAAGAGGAGATCGAGATCATCGGTGGGGAAGAAGTACGTCTGCACTACAACGACGTAGTCGACCTGGACCTAGACCCCACGGCAAACGTCGGGAGACTCGCCTTGTTGGTAAAGCCCCGAGTCCTCGCACGCCTGTCGCCAGACCAGCGGGAGAAGGTGCAGGAGTACGCCGCGAGCGGTCCTCTTCGCGATCTACCCGACTGTGAGCACGATTATGTGCTTGAGTTCGCATACCAACTCGAGCAAATGGCAGTTGATCCAGCGTGGTTCGCCGCGGAGAACAACGTTTCGGACTCCGATCTTCGAGAGTTGGTGATTGCGTTCGAGGCGCTTTGCCGTCCGGCACTTGTGGTCGATGGTCAGCATCGTCTCCGCGGCGCAGCGGAATCGAGCGACGAAGTTTGGCTCCCAGTCGTTGCGATGCCCCACTGCACATGGGAGGAGCAGATCTATCAGTTTATTGTGATCAACGAGAAGGCAGAGAAAGTAGATTCGGGCCTTCTGACAGACATCTTTGGCAGTTCCCTGACCCGGCACGAGCAGAAGGAGATCCGCAATCGCCTGTCCCGCGCCCGAGTTGACGTGGAAGCCCGGATCGCATCCGTTGTCGCGAATCGCGACCCTCGGAGTCCCTTCTACGGAATGGTGCGGGTTCCAATTGGCACCAGCGGTACCGTATCGCCATCGGCGTACATCAGCGACACCACCATTCGGTTGCTGATCGATGGGGGTGGACGCGGTGCTGTAGGGTGGCGCAGCGACGATGATTTTTATGAGATCTGCGTCAAGCCCAGGTTACCACTCCGCGCTGACTGGGACTCATGGACGAACGGCAAGTGGATTGAGTACTGGTTCGCGTTTTGGCGAACAGTTGCCGAGTACTTCAACTCTCAAGCGGAGGGCGATGGACACCATCCTCCGCTTTGGAACGAATCAACGCAAACTAACCTCACGAAGGCGGCGACCCTTCGCACCATTCAGAGGCTCTTTATCGACAAGTATGTCGATTCAATGTTGAAGATCGAGGCGATGCGCCCGCTGCTTGTAGAGGCGCTAGGCGAAGACAATGCAGACGAGAAGATCAAGCGGAAGCAGCTAGAAGAGGCGCTGCCAGAGTCTCCTGAGGCTTTCGCGCAGTTTGTGGTAGATCGCTTTCTTAAGTACCTACCAGTTCGCATCTTCGCGGCACCTTGGGTGGGAAGTCTCGACGACGCGGAGGGACTGTCCAATCTGTATGCCGAACTCGAGAAGGCGTTCGATCGTACTCGGGCTGGAAAGACATACCGCATTGGCAACAGAGATGTGTTTGCAGCAGCTAGCGCATCCAATGACGACGAGTAGGGCTTTGGGCGCACTAAGCGATCATGCGCTTTGGGCGAGCGAAGACCAGTGCCTTCGCGATGCCCTTGATTTACTGAAGCGCGTGTCGCCATCAACTCACGACCACTTCCTCAGGAGCCTAACTTCGGTTGCGCTTCGCGCAGTGGAAACGAGAATCTTGAGTGACCACCCACTTAGACTTCTGGCGCTGAACTGGGATGCGAAGCTTGCGGATGCAGAAGGCATCATCGAGAGCGCTGTGTGGTTGCTCACTGGCGAAGTGGCGGAGCGAGAAACCGTGCAGTACTTAAAGCAGTGTATCAAGAGCGCTTCTTCCCGAAAGGGAGTTAAGGACACCATTGGAGCGCAGTCCGTCGAGGATGCAGTTGATGCGGCAATAGCCAGAAGTGATTCGAGGGAGATAAGGTGCTTTTGGTGTGGTTACCACTTCTGTGATCGCGATGTGGGCGCTAGTCGTAGAGATACGATAGAGCGATTGAACGGTGTACTTGCGAAGTACCCGAACCAGAAGCGGATCGCTGATCGGCTCAAGCCAGCCTCCGTGAAGAGCAAGTCCCTTTGCGAACTAACAATCGATCACGTCACACCTGAGGCAGGCTTAGGATGGACGGAGCACGATAACCTTGCCGTGCTTTGCTCCTTCTGCAATGGAGCGAAACTCATTTACAGGTCGCCCTTCGAGCCAATATCCACCGTGGTTGCTGCATCTTTACAAGCCGTTCCTGAGTTACGTGGGCACTCGCTCCCGCGACAGTTAGCGGTTTGGGCAGCGATCGCATCGCAGCAATCATGTTCTGCGTGTCAACGAACAGTTAAGGAAGTCGAACTCACCGTTGATGCGCCATCCGAATCGACTGGGCGTCGCTGGCTAGTAGCGGGGGATGTACCGGTGAAGTGCTACGATTGCGTCGCGTAAGTCAGATGACGAAAGCTCTCGCACGGCTTACGAGCGGTGGAGCACATCCTGCTGACTCTCCTTGCTTTAGTGGGGCAGTCGAACTTCGCTCGCACAGGCCGCAGGGAGGAGTCGGGGCGACAACGCGTAGTAGAGCCTATGGAACGTCTTTGGGCATTCAGGTACCCTGTGAGTCAATTCCGAGGCCGTAGGCAGACTGCACCAACGCGCCACGAATCCCGTGAGTACATCACGACGTATTCTCGCCCCCGACTCTTGATTGAGAACACAGCGGGTGGCGGTCTCGGACGGCGCCTTAGGTTCGCATCGCCCATCGCTCGAGGGCAAGTACTATGCTGCCAGCACCGGTGCCCTGCACATACGCGACGCGATTCCGCATCGCATCGAACGCCCGAAACACCGCATGCTTCGTTGCTGCCCAGACGAACAGTACGACGTCCGCGCTCTGCGCAGCACGCGTGGCAGTCCCCGGCACTTTTTCGTCAACGACGAACACCTCCGCGCCCGTACGCTCGGCGAGTAAGGCGCACGCCTCATCCGCCGCGCGACGATGGAGTGAAACGATCGCGATACGCCGGAGTCCTGCGTCACGCAATACGTCTGTTTCAACGGCGCTCCGCTTAGGCTCCGCCAGAGTCGGCAGCACCTCGTCTACCGCTCCCGGATCGAACCCAACTTGCTTGCCAAGCCGGCGCCAGAGATAGCGTTCCGTACCTACCAGACGCTCTGGATCTCGAGCCGCGAGGGATGCGCCCTCTATCCACAGTTGTTGCGCGGCACCAAACTCGCTGGTGTAATCGAGAATCAACTCGATTGCACCGAGGAGAAACGGCAGCGCCGCACGATGTGGGCGTGCTTCCCACCAAGAGACCAGCAGGCCCGACACCTCCACCTGATGGCCTGCCGAGTGTTGGAGGACAGCAGCGCCAAGCAGTAGCGTCAGTTGTGCATCGGGGGGATAGACGGTTCCCTTCTTGTGATCGGCCCAGAGCCGCAGCAACTGCAGGTAGATGGGAATGCGATCGCTCCGCGGGAAATGCGCATCTCCCACGAAGTCGTCGATAAGTGCTGGGAGGGCGACGTCCGCTACCCACTGGCGACTTGCTGATGTGCCCAATTGCGGGCTTGTCAGCAGTTCCTCGAGTGTGAACACCGCTGCCTCCCGATCCTCCGAGGTCAGGTGCTCAGGACTCGGTCGGTCGCCCTCGTCCAAGGCAAGGAACCGCTCAGCGCCCGCCAGGTCGCCTTCGCGAACGCGTTCCAGCAACGCGCGCCACGATTGGGGTACTCGTGGCACGGCCGGCGCCATGCCGGACTGTTCCATCGACCGCGATAGTTCAGGATTCGCGCGCACATCAAGCGAATCGACGATCGCCGCCGCGGCCTCGGCTAGCGCGGGCGCGCTACCTCGTTCGAGGTGTGTCAGAACGGATGGGGCTAGGTCCTGCAGCGCACGCAGATCGCCGCGACTCAGTGCAGTACGAAACGCCTCGCCGACACTGCCTACGGGCGATTCCGGAGACGCGGCGTCCAGCACCTCCTGCAGGAGGGGGCGCAAGTGCTCGTCTGCGGTGGCCAAGAGTTCACTGGCCGCCCGTTCGTCTCGTGTAACCCACGCTCGATATCCCAGGGCGGACGCGACTTCAGGCCCGTCCGTCGCCCGCGCCACTGCCAGGAGTCCCGCTAAGCGCGGATAGACATGGTCCCGGAAACCGAGTGCTGCATCACCGGCCCCCGAGCTCAGGCGCGGCGCCACATGTACTGCCATGAAGGCGCGGATTAGCGCAGAACGCACAGACGGAGGCACGCGCAACCCGAGCAGTCGGTCCGTCGCCGTGTCCTCGACGATAGCGCTGAACTCACCGAACTGATCGAGTAGCCGCACACGCATCATCTGCGTATTGACGGCACTGTCCAACTGGTAGTGATCGATCGCTCGGAGCGTGGCCTCTCCCGCCTCCCAGTCCCCGGTGAGCAGCGCCGTCCGAAACTGCTGGCGCAATTCGAGAAGACTAGGTACACGCTCCCTTAAGTGTGCAGGTCGCCTGGACGACAACTGGCGCATGGTTCGGAGTCGCTCGGACACAAGGCTGAAGTCAGCCATGTCACACCGCCATCGCACGTATCCGCCCGGTGAGTACGACAAGAGGGCGGCAGCGAGGGAGCCGGACGCCTCGCCGGGAACTACGAAGGGCTGTTTGCCATCCAGCCAGCCGTAGCTGGGTAGTAACCACGCCTGAAGCGCGTCGAACTCTTGCTGCAGCGCCGCCGACGTCGGTGCCACCGTCACCCAAGCTACGGAATCGCGCGTTCGGAACGGGAGCGATGCACCTTCTCCCACGAGAAAACGCTCAATCTCGATTAGTATCTGCTCGCGGATGGTGACTCGCGGCGCACCGGACGGCCATGAGCCGAGTAGTTGTGTTACAACCTCCTGCCGTTCTTCGCGGCTGGCCATCGCCGGGCTTACGTTGCTCACCATCGCACCTCCGCACCTTCCAGTAGGCGCCAACGCCGATCGAACTCGAGGTATGCCGTAGCGATGCGGCTGTCATCGACACCATCACTTGCGTGGTAAGTGATCTTCTCGCCGTTCACGTGGACGCCCATGTGGGTGATGTTCATGGATCCATCGATGTAGAACCCGGGCGTGAGGATTCCCTTCTCATGCGTCTCCTGCGGTGCCAGCCTCGCGTGCAGCGCCCCTTCGGCCCGCAGCGCCACGGGCCGCAAGCGCTCCAAGAAGGCGTCCGATGTCCGATTGCTCACGGTGATAATCCGCACGTCGTGCCGCACTGCGACCGCGCCGAGGAACTCCAGAAAGCCAATGCGGTCCTGGTCTTCTTGTTCGGGGAACAGGTCCGCGACCTCGCGCGCCGCATTCGTGGTGAGCACAAAGTCGGACATCCAGGGGCTCGCGAAGTACAACGGACGCCCTTCCGAGCCGGGCAGCAATAGAGAGAGC
>JBKDGH010000116.1:0-38880 GCA_046336655.1 Flavobacteriales bacterium
TCCCGGCGACTGGACGCTCATCATCTGGAACCGGTGGGGGACAGAATTATTCCGCACTGATGATATCACTTCCGGATGGAGTGGCGAGGATGCGTCAGAGGGCACGTATTATTGGCTGGCCGAGCCGCGCAACGGTCAGCAGGGCAAAGCCATCTCCGGCTACGTGGCGCTGGTGCGCTAAATTTGCGCGACATCTGGTTGAAACGTATGCGCATCATTCACACCCGCCTGACTTTGCCCGGTTTCGTCATGGCCTCCTGTATTCTGCTCATGTCCGGATGTACCCGCGATACAGGTGCTCCCGTGCTGGAGCGCTTGCTGGTGAACACCGTGGAAGATATCCACCACCATGGCAATGCCGGACAGGTGAACACCATTGAAGCGCGCTGGATGGATGAAGGCGGTTTGTGGAAAGGCAAGGTGAGCATCAACCCCGGATTGCATCATGGAACAGATATGCCCATGGGACTCATTTTCACTCCAATGGTTCAGGGTAATTGGAGTGATGCACAAACCATCGAACTCAATGGTACGGATGCCCGGGCTGTGTTTCGTATGATGATCCCCTGGCAGGTGAGTGGACCGCACACGCTTATGGTCGAATCGCTCGATGAGGAGGGCAATATGCAGAAGCAGGCCTGGCACTTCGATGTATTCAGCGACTCACTTCCCTCGATTTCCGTGGATGTACCGGCGAACGCAACTGGCCCGGATAATACCCTTGCGGGTGCCACCGGATCGGTGATCGACATGGGTGTACAGTGCATTGATCTGGTGGGGCTGGCTTCAGTGCGCCTCGCTCTGCAGACGCCCGCTGGCCAGGTGATCTGGCAGGAGGAAGTGATCGTGCCCGGTGACAACGTTTTCCAGAACCCTTCATGGATGCTGCCCGTTCCCTCTGCCGCCGGACAGTACCGCGTGTTTGTGCGCGCCGTGAACACCCGGGGATACTTCCAGGAACACTGGGCTGTCCTGCGCGTGAACATATAGACAGCGCTCAATCCCTCGCGCAGGACTTCCCGCGTTTACTTTTGCGGCCCATTGGCCATACCCATGAACCTGCCCAACGAAATCCAACGTCGCCGCACATTCGGCATCATTTCTCACCCTGACGCCGGTAAGACCACCCTCACCGAGAAGCTGCTCCTTTTCGGCGGTGCAATACAAACAGCAGGCGCGGTAAAGAGCAACAAGATCACCAAGACTGCAGCTTCCGACTTCATGGAGATCGAACGCCAGCGCGGTATCTCTGTGGCCACTTCGGTGATGGTGTTTGAGTACCTTGGCAAGCAGGTCAACCTCCTCGATACACCCGGTCACAAGGATTTTGCAGAAGACACCTATCGCACGCTTACCGCCGTGGACAGCGTTATTCTTGTAATCGACAGCGTGAAAGGGGTAGAGACCCAAACCGAGCGGTTGATGGAAGTGTGCCGGATGCGCGACACGCCTGTGATCGTGTTCATCAATAAAATGGACCTCGAAGGTCGCGATCCGTTCGACCTGCTGGATGAACTGGAGGCCAAGCTCAGCATCAAGGTGCAGCCGATGTCATGGCCCATTTCAAAAGGATATTCGTTCAAAGGGGTCTACAAGATCTACGACAAGGCAATCAACCTCTTCGAAGCCAGTAAAACCAAACGCGCGGAAGAAGTGGTGCAGATCAATGACCTCAGCGATCCGATGCTGGATGAACTTATCGGAGAATATGCAGACGAATTGCGAAGCGAAGCAGAACTGGTGGAAACTGTGTACGATACGTTTGATGTGGAGAAGTACAGAGCGGGTAAACTCGCGCCTGTGTTCTTTGGCTCTGCCATGAATAACTTCGGAGTGAAGGAATTGCTCGACAAGTTTGTGGAGATTGCTCCACCACCCCAATCGCGCGAAACCAACATGCGTACCGTGCGTCCGGAAGAGGAAAAGTTCACCGGATTTGTATTCAAGATTCACGCGAACATTGATCCGCGTCACCGCGACCGAATTGCCTTCCTCCGCGTGTGCAGCGGGCATTTCGAGCGCAATACATTCTATCACCACGTTCGTCTCAATAAGGATTTCAAGTACCCCAATCCGGTTACCTTTCTGGCCCAGGCCAAAAGCACAGTGGATGACGCGTATCCGGGTGATGTAATCGGATTGTACGATACCGGTAATTTCAAAATCGGTGACACCATTACGGAAGGGGAAGATCTTCAGTTCAAGGGAATTCCAAGCTTCTCGCCCGAGATCTTCAAAGAGCTGGTCAACAGGGATCCGATGAAGACGAAACAGCTCGACAAAGGCATTCGTCAGCTCACTGAAGAAGGTGTAGCTCAGGTGTTTTTCCAGGAACCTGGCTCGCGGAAAATTGTGGGCACTGTCGGTGACCTTCAGTTTGAGGTGATCAAATACCGCCTCGAGAACGAGTACGGCGCCAAATGCGACTTCGAACCAAAAGCTTACTACAAGGCGTGTTGGATCACTTCCTCTGACGTCGTTAAACGTGCTGAGTTCAAACGCATCAAAGGAAACAATATGGTGGTCGATAAAGAAGGAAACGACGTGTTCCTGGCTCCCAGCAAGTTCATGCTCGATCTCGAACGTCAGAATTATCCCGAGCTTGAATTCCACTTCACCAGTGAGTTCATGGTAGCAGGGTAATTGGCGGAATACCTTTTTCGCGGTATTCTTTTCATATTCGGCCGAATACCATTTTCTCGGTATTGTCCCGACTGTTCATCAGGGAGTCTCTTTGCGCTGTTAAGAATTAATCTTCACAAGCGCATTTATGCTATTCCGTTTTCACCTGATTCTCGCCTGTACAGGCATTCTCTGTTCCTCCGCAGCATTTGCACAAAATGACACGATTAAGACCCAGGATCTTACTCCGATCGAAATCACTGCATATCCTTCCATTAGTCCTGTTTCCCGCCTGCCGGAGATTCAGGGTACCATTGTGAATGCCGGAAGGAAGAATGAAGTGATTCGACCTTCCTCCACCAATGCGGACCTTTCTGTGAATTCGTCACGTCAGATCTTCGGTCGTGTTCCGGGCATCTCCATTTGGGAGAATGACGGCTCCGGTCTTCAGGTGGGTATCGCCAGTCGCGGCTTAAGCCCGAATCGCTCCTGGGAGTTCAACATGCGTCAGAATGGCTACGATATGTCCGCCGATATCTTCGGTTATCCTGAAGCGTACTTCAGCCCGCCCACAGAAGCCGTGGAGCGTATTGAAATCGTTCGAGGTGCGGGTGGTCTTCAGTACGGTCCACAATTCGGAGGTATGGTGAACTATGTCATCCGTCGAGGTCCTGCCGACCGGAAGATTGCTTTTGAAACGGCACAAACTGCGGGAAGTTACGGTCTGTTTAACAGCTACAATGCCCTTGGTGGAACAATCGGCAAGGTGAGTTACTACACGTATTTCCACCAGCGTTCTGCGGATGGATGGCGGGAGAACAGCCGCTATCGCACGCAGACCGGTTATGCCTCATTACAATATCGTCCAAACGCACGTTGGACAATCAGCGGTGATTTTACTCGTATGAATTATGTGAGCCAGCAACCCGGCGGACTGACCGACGAGCAGTTTGAGCGCGATCCGCAGCAGAGCAGCCGGGAGCGCAACTGGATGGGGATTCCATGGAACATCGGCTCGGTAAAAGCGCAATACCAGAATAAACGGGGAGTGCGGGTTGAGGTGACTGCATTCGGGTTGCTCGCCGAGCGCAACAGTGTGGGTTTTGTAAGCGGAATTAATCTGGAAGATGCCATTATTGACACCTTGGACGTATATGCTTCACGTCAGGTTGACCGGGACTGGTATGCAAGCTATGGTGCTGAAGCACGTGCTCTGCTGCCGTGGAATGTGCTGGATAAAAAACAGTATCTCTCTTTTGGTGTGCGCTATTACCATTCAGACGTAGATCGCCGTCAGCGCGGTGTGGGCTCACGAGGCTCGGATTATGATCTCTCACTTTCTAATCCGGACTGGGGAAGGGAGTTTGTATACACGACCCGCAACGTTTCTGCCTTTGCAGAACAGGTGTTTAATCCGGTGAAAAATCTGCTCATTATTCCTGGTGTGCGACTCGAAACGATCTCGAATACTGCATCAGGCAGACTCGCGTTGAACAATGGCGAATTCACCCCGCTCAGCTCTGATCGTCAGGTGGTGCTCGGTGCACTGGCAGCAGAGTATCATATCGGTACGACTGAGATCTACGGAAACTACTCCATGGGATATCGCCCGGTAACCTACGCTGAACTCACTCCGTCGGGCACTACGGATATCATTGATCCGGATCTTCAGGATGCTTCCGGTTACAATATTGATCTTGGATACCGCGGACATATAACGGACCGGCTTGTATTCGACGTGAGTGCGTATATGCTGAACTACGACAACCGCATTGGCACCATTCAGCGCGATGGGGTGAACTTCCGCACCAATATCGGAACCTCAGAAACCCGTGGTATTGAACTATTTGGTGAGTATAATGTGATGCCGAAGAAACTCGAACGTCTCGGACAGATCAACATCTGGGCGAGCCTTTCCTGGATCGAAGCGCGCTATGTAAGCTGGAATGATCCGGCGATTGATCCGGGCACGGCCAATGACCGCGTTGGAAAGCGCGTGGAAAATGCTCCGGCGTACATTCATCGCGCAGGAGTCAGCTACCACAAAGAAGGGGTAATGGTATCGCTTCAATACAATATGGTTGGTAAGGCATTTAATGATGCGCTGAACACAGTGGAGCCGAATGCAACCGCCACCAATGGGTTGATTCCGGCTTATGAAATCTGGGATCTCAATGTGAGCGTTCCGGTGAACAAACAGATCACTCTTCGCGGTGGGGTGAACAATTTGCTGGATGAATCTTATTTCACACGGCGCGCAGGTGGTTATCCTGGTCCCGGAATCATGCCTGGAAACGGCCGCACGCTGTACTTTACGGTGGCCGGACAATTCTGACGGGTCAGGGGGCAATTTTCTTCGCGCGATCCCAGTACACATCCATTTCGGCAAGTGACATTTCACCCATCACTTTGCCATCCGCTGCGCTTTGCTGTTCGAGGTATTGAAACCTGCGAATAAACTTTCTGTTGGTGCGCTCCAGCGCGTCTTCGGGATTGATGCCCATGAATCGCGCATAGTTAATCAACGAAAACAATACATCGCCGAATTCAGCTTCCATCTTTTCGCGTTCGGTGCCCGCATCGGCCACTTCCTTGAATTCGCGCAGTTCTTCGTGTACCTTATCCCACACCTGTCCGGATTCTTCCCAGTCGAATCCTACTCCGCGCGCCTTGTCCTGAATGCGCTGAGCCTTCACCATCGCGGGAAGTGACTTGGGTACTCCTTCCAGCACACTTTTTTTTCCTTCTTTCAGCTTGAGCTTTTCCCAGTTGGATTTGACTTCTTCTTCATCAGCAACCTTCACATCACCGTAGATATGCGGGTGGCGCTGCACGAGTTTGTCGCAGATGGCATGCAGCGAATCGGCAATGTCAAACGCTCCTTTTTCGCTGGCGATGCGCGCGTAAAACACCATGTGAAGAAGAATATCCCCGATCTCCTTTTTAATTTCATCCAGATCACCGTCAAGGATAGCATCACCAAGCTCATATACTTCTTCAATGGTCAAATGACGGAGACTCTCAAGGGTTTGCTTCTTGTCCCACGGACACCCGGTCCGGAGTTCGTCCATGATGGTAAGCAGGCGCGCGAAGGCTTCCTTTTTTTGTTCGACAGTATTCATTTCACTGCGAATGTAATTCTCAGGGCCATGAAAAAAGGCCCTCGGGAGGGCCTTTTCAATCCTATCAGCTGCACGCTTATTTCTTAGCCATGAATCCTTTGAGGTGATCTACATAATTCACTGGTCCGCCGGCCTGGTATCCGGTTCGTGCGAACGGCTTGCCCGTTCCGTCTGCGAGAATAATAGTGGGGAAACCAGTGATACCCATTTGCTGGGCGAGACGCTCATTCTGTTGTGTAAGCGCAGGATCCAAAGCCGTGCGACGTGGGAAGTCGAGTTTCACACAAATCAGGTTCTTCGATGCATAATCCACGAATTCGGGCTTGGAGAACACTTCATTGTGCAGGCGGATACACCATCCGCACCAGTCTGAACCGGTAAAGTTGAGCAAAAGCGTTTTGCCCGATGCCTTTGCGTCCTTGACCGCTTGATCATAATTCGTTACCCAGTTAACTTCTTTGGTTTGTGCAAATGCGCCGGACACCGCGAGAGCAAGTGCCATGACTGCGAGATAAAGTCCTTTTTTCATGTGTTGGAATGGTGTGTTACTGACAAAGATAGTCAAGCATCGTGCCGTACCCGGTTATTGTGCCCTTACCGATTTATCAAATCATTTGACTCCTTACGATTCAGACATTCGCAGGAAATCCTGCTCAACGAGGATGGGAACGCCAAGACTCTCAGCCTTTTGTCGCTTGGCTGGACCCATATCATCGCCGGCGACCAAATAGCTGGTCTTCGCTGAAATGCTGCCACTCACTTTGCCTCCGTGCTGCTCAATGAAAGCTTTGATGCCATCCCTCGAAAAATGCTGAAACACTCCGCTGACCACGAAGGTCTTGCCCGCAAACACCGCCGATATGGCCTGTGGGGCAGTGTACTGCGATTCAAATTGCAATCCTGAGACCCGGAGTCGCTCCACGAGTTGCTGGTTGCGCGGGTCGGTGAACCAGTTCACAATGGACTGTGCAATTTTTTCACCCACTTCATCAATACTGATGAGCTCATCCGTTGTGGAGGCAGCAAGCTGGTGGATAGAGCCTTTGGCGCGTGCGATCTTCTTCGCAACTGTTTCACCGACATGTCGGATGCCAAGGGCAAAGAGCACCCGTTCAAAAGGCACCGCCTTGCTGGCTTCAATGCCGGCCAGCAGGTTGCGCACGCTTTTTTCCTGAAGCGACCGTTTTTTCGGGTTTTCCCCGAATTCATCACTCACGGTGAATTCCAGGCCCAGCAAGTCACCATAGGTGAGGTCATACAAATCTGCGCTGGTCTGAATCTTTCCTTTTTCAACCAGACCGGCAACCGTTTCGCTCCCGAGCCCCTCGATATTCATCGCCTTCCGGGAGATGAAATGCTCGATGCGGCCTACCTGTTGTGGCCGGCATCCCAGTTCGTTCGGACAGTAATGGAGCGCTTCTCCTTCCAGACGCTGGAGTTCGCTTCCGCATTCCGGGCATCGAGTTATATATTCATGGGGATGTGCTGAGCCGCGCGGTTGCGTGTGATCCACCCCGATGACTTTTGGAATGATCTCGCCGCCTTTTTCTACCCACACGTGATCGCCTATGCGGATGTCGAGGCGCGCAATCTGATCGGCATTGTGAAGCGAGGCGCGCTTCACCGTGGTGCCCGCCAGCACAATGGGCTGAAGCTGGGCAACCGGGGTGATAGCTCCGGTGCGGCCAACCTGATACTGAATGCCATTGAGCCGGGTGCTTACTGTTGCCGCTTTGAATTTGTAAGCAATCGCCCACCGCGGACTCTTAGCTGTCATGCCCAGTTCATCCCACAGATTCATCTGATTCACCTTGATCACGACCCCATCGATGTCAAAGGGCAGGTTAAAACGGGCCTTGTCCCAGTATTGGATAAAAGCCATGATGCCGCTGATGGAGCTGGTCTTCTCCACCAAACGTCCTTCTTCTGATGGTGCTTTAAATCCCCAATCGGCGGCGTGAGTAAGACTGTCAAAGTGAGTGTCAAACGGCAGGTTATCGCCGAGCACGAAGTAGAGGTAACAATCCAGTCTGCGCTTCGCAACCTGCGCACTGTCCTGTTGCTTGAGGGTGCCGGCCGCCGTATTGCGCGGATTGGCGTAGAGCTCTTCACCGGCTGCGGCGCGTTCGTTGTTGAGCTCATCAAACACCTGGCGGGGAAGGAATACTTCCCCCCGGATTTCAAACCGGCGCGGATAAGTGCCTTTCAGTTGCAGCGGAATAGTGCGTATGGTGCGCAGATTGGCGCTTATGTCTTCGCCTGCGGTACCATCGCCCCGGGTGAGTCCGCGAACGAATTGCCCGTTTTCATAGAGGAGCGAAACGGCCACACCGTCATATTTCAACTCCAGCACATATTCCAGTGGATGTCCGGTGAGCTTGTTGAGCCGTTCTTCCCACTCGCGTATTTCTTCTTCGTTATAGGTATTCGAAAGGGAGAGCATGGGGCGCTCGTGAGGTACTTTTTCGAACTTGTCGGTGATGTCGCCGCCCACCCGTTTGGTCGGGGAGTTGGGATCCGCGAGATGAGGATACTGTTTTTCGAGTTGTTCAAGCTCATGGAGCAGATGGTCGAACGCTTCATCGCTGATGACGGGTTTATTCAGCACATAATACCGGTGGTTGTGTGCATTGAGTTCCTGAGTCAGCTCAGCAATGCGCGCACTCGCCTGAAGTTCGTTCATGCCGCAAAGATGAATGAAGAATCAGTAGGCTGTGCGCACATCCTTGTTGAAGATTCCTACGGTCATTTTGAATAACCGGATGCGCAAACGTGCGATGGCCACAGGGGCATTGTACACAGGTTGCAATTCATCCGGCGCTCCTGTAATGTAGCGATAACCGATACCTGTGCCTATGGACATGAAGTAAAAGACGTGGTAATACAGCGTAGTGCTGCCTTCCAATAGCCGGATTTCTTTCATGTATTCCCGGTCTGCGAATTCACCCGGAATGCGATAGCGTCCTGTGATTACTCCTCTTCCCAGATGACCGGTCAGCGACCATTCCCAGCGTTTGCTGAAGTACATCACACGCTCGTAGAACAGTGAGGCGTAGGCCAGGCTGACAGTGGCATCTTCAATGCGTTCGTCCACCTCGCGGAGAGAACCAATGCCCTGTTCGTCGTCAAGTGCATAGATTCCGATACCAAACCGATGAACCCGGCGATGCTCGAGACCAACACGCAATCCTCCGATCCGGGTGCGCGTATTACTCACCAGTGTCTGACGCGCGTCCAGAGATAAGTCCACTTTCCATTTCTTATATCGCTTGTCCAGATAAGTAGGGCCTTTGACAGTCCAAACCGTATCCGAATACGAGTTCTTTTTTCCTGAAAAAGCGGGAGAATAGCCAACCGACGTGAACTGTGCGGAGGCAGTCAGCGATAAGAGGAGCACAACAGAAATCAGGGCGAGTCGAATCACGCGTGGCAAAATTAAGGCATCGCGAGAACAGTGCCAGAATGTGTCATTTTATTCATTCTGGTGTAATTCACGCGCTTTAGACCGACCTTAGCGGCATGAAGTTTACCGACCTGGGTTTACACCCGGATATTGTGGAAGGCATTGAGTCTATGCGTTTCCGTGAAGCTACACCCATACAGGAGCAAGCGATACCGCATATATTACACGGCAGGGATGTAGTGGGAATAGCCCAAACAGGGACCGGAAAAACGGCTGCTTTTCTTCTGCCTGTGCTCGATTCAATTGTGCGCAGCGGAGAATCCGGAACGATTAAGGCATTGATCATTGTGCCCACGCGCGAGCTGGCGCTGCAGATTGATCAGGCCATTCAGGCATATGCTTATTTCACGGCTGTTTCCTCGATGGCCATCTATGGCGGCGGCGACGGCAAGGATTTCCAGCAGGAGAAGAATGCGCTGGTGCAGGGCGCTGATATCATCATCGCAACTCCCGGACGCTTCAATGCTCACCTCAACCTGGGCTATGTAGATCTCAGCGCAGTGAAGTTTTTGATTCTGGATGAGGCGGACAGGATGCTGGACATGGGCTTTATGCCTGACCTGCAGCGCATCATCCGGCAGGTGAACACCGATCGGCAAAGTCTGCTCTTCTCGGCTACAATGCCGCCGCAGATCTTCCACCTTGCCACAGGCATGCTGAAGGATCCGGTAACTGTGAATATCGCGTTGTCGAAGCCCGCAGAAGGGGTGAAGCAAACAGCTTATGTGGTGCATGACAGGCAGAAGCTGCCGCTGGTGGTTTCGCTGCTGCGCGGTCGCACCGGACAAATGATCATTGTATTCGCTTCAACCAAGCAGAATGTGGCTACGCTGTATCGTCAGCTGCACCGCGAAGACCTGAATGTGGGTCAGATCTCCAGTGATCTGGAGCAGCAGGAAAGGGAGCGCGTGATGCAGGATTTCAGGAATAAAAAAGTGGAGATACTTGTTGCCACTGACGTGGTGAGCAGGGGAATTGACATTGCGGGTATTCACCTGGTGATCAACTACGACGTGCCGGGTGATGCGGAGGACTATGTGCACCGCGTGGGTCGCACCGCCCGCGCTGACGCAAGGGGAGAGGCCATCACGCTGATCGGTCCGGATGAACAGAACAAGTTTCAGCGCATCGAAATGCTGATCGGTTCAGAAATCGAAAAGAGTCCTGTGCCCGCTGAGCTGGGTGAAGCTCCGGCTTATGATCCACGCGCATCGCGGGGGAAGGAAAGAGGTGGAAGCGGCAAGGGTGGACATCGCGGAGGCTCAGGGCGACGCGGACCTTCAGGCAATCGCGGAGGGCATTCACATAGAGGCGGACAGCGCTCTAATGGAAAGCCGGATAATCAGCGCGGAAAAGGCTCTGATCAGCGCAGTGCGTGATCTGAGGAAATGACTTTGCCATCACCTAGTTCAATAATGCGGTCCGTGCGCCGGGCAAAATCGCCGTCGTGGGTGACTACCAGAATCGTCTGACCATGATTGGCCGACAGGTGCTTGAAGATGTCAAACACGGTATCGCTGTTTTTCTGATCCAGGTTACCCGTAGGTTCATCGCCCATGATGACCAATGGATCATTGATGAGTGCCCTGGCAATCGCCACGCGCTGTTTTTGTCCACCGGATAATTGATTCGGCATTTTCTTGCCCTGATCTGCAATGCCCAGCCAATCAAGGCGTTCAAGCGCACGGTTCACAATCTCCGACTCCTTGTAGCGCTTGAGCTTCAGCGCTGGAATCATCACATTTTCGAGCACACTGAACTCTGAAAGAAGGTAGTGAAACTGAAACACAAAGCCGATCTTGGCATTGCGCACCTCGGCCAGTTCATGCCCCTGCTTTCCGGTGAGCAGTTCGTTGTCCATGTAGAGTTCTCCCTCATAGTCCGTATCCATCGTGGACAGCACATACAGCAGAGTAGACTTTCCGCTTCCTGACTTGCCGATGACTGAAACGAATTCCCCTCTTTCCACGGATATGGACACGCCATCCAGCACTTTGAACGTGACCGGGTCATGGAAGTAGCGGGTGATATTTCGGGCTTCGAGTATCGGCATTCTATTTACCGCGGATAATGACGACCGGATCCACCTGCGCCGCTTTTTTCGCCGGGAAAACGCCGGCCACGTAGGTCGTGATGAGTGAGAATGCGATTCCGATGATGTAGTACACCGGATTGTAATTTACTGGAAAAGTGGTGATGGTGGGCAATGCCTGTGTTTCGAAAGGCGTGAAGTCAATGAGCACGCTCAGCCCGTATCCTGTAATGAGGCCAGCAACTCCACCGGAGATACCAATCATGGTTGAGATGCCCAGAAAGATGTACTTCACATCGCGGCCCGAAAAGCCAGTGGCTTTGAGTATTGCGATGGAATCCATCTTCTCGTAAATAAGCATATTCAGAATATTGTAAATACCGAAGCCGGCCACAATCAGCAAGGTTATTCCGACTGCATAGGAGATGATCGTGCGCACTCCCGTGCCCGTTTCAAATTGTGCGTTGGCGGTTTGAATGTCAATAGTATCAACTCTGAATTGAGCGGCATACTCTTTTGCGAGTGAAGGAGCGAGCGAAATATCATGCAGCTTAACCTGAAGATCGGTGTGATAGGAGGCAGGTACTCCCAATAACTGCCTGGCGGTGCGCAGGTTCGTGTAGCTTTGCGTGTCATCCACATCAGCCAGTCCGAACTGAAGTATTCCGATCACTTTGAGTATAGCAGGTTCGCCGTCAGAAGCCCTTACCTGGATGATATCACCCACGCGCAGCATCATTTTATCCGCGATGCCTTTGCCGAGAAATATCCCGTTGTTGAAGTTTTCCAGTTGCTGCAGATCGCCTTCTGTCACGTAGTCCTGAAAGGAAAAGAGGTGCTTCTCAATCATGGGTTCCACACCGTTGATCTGCCCGGCAATTTCGATGGAGCCGGAGAGGTAAAACACCGGCGCGGATACTTTCGGCGCTACATCCAGCACGCGGGGATCCTTGCGCAGCGTTTCAATAATGGATGTGCTGTTGCGAACAGCGCGTCCGGCTTCCCGGGGACGAATCGACCGCACAAAGTGCTCAGAGTCACCGAACTCATCCGCCTGCTGCACAGGTTGCTTTTCAGAGGGCCTGATTTCATTATATAAACGGATGTGTGGCGTGCGGTTCAGGATCAGCCCGTCGAGCATAATATTCAGTCCGGTCATGAAACTGATGAGCGCGATAAAGAGTGCTATACCGAATAACACACCGGCCGCTGCCACGAGTGATTGTTTCATCCGCGCCCGGAGGAGATGCCATGAAATCCGCAGCAGAAGGCCGTAATTCAACGCGCTTCGGGTTTGATCAGTTGCGCCGTGGAGTCAACACCGGATACAATCTCTACCTTTTCAGCATCGCGCAGGCCAGTGACGATTTCGATGGTGTCCTGTTCGGCGTTGATCACATATTTGTCATCGAGCAGATACGCAATGGGGATGGTGAGTGCGCGATCTTTCTGACTGATGACGATATTGGCTTCTGCGGTGAGGAAAGGATAGAGTCGTGCGGGTGGGGTGACGAATGCAGCTTCGACCACGAATGTCCTGCTGCGCTCATTCATGATCGGATTGATGCGGGTGATCTTTGCTTCAAAGACCTCATCCGGATAGCTTTCCATGGTCACCTCCACAACCTGATCTTTTTGGATCTTACTGATATCGAATTCATCCACCTGAAGTTCAATGATGAATTTGTCCGCGCTCCCTGCCACTGCCAAAGGTGTCTGCGTGGTAATCAGCTCTCCGGTTTCGCGCTGCACGTCATAGAGCAAGCCATTCAGCCCGCTTTTTACCACATATTCACTCAATGCATCTTTACTGCGTTTGTAATTCACCTCTGCCTGCTGGTAGGCTGCATCCAGTTGCCTTCTCACATCGGAGTAGCGCGATCTCGCCTGTTCAAGAGCCGTGACAGAGGCTGTTGCTGCAAGCTCACGCTGCTCAAGTTCCAGTTGAGATCCTACTCCCTGCTCCCACAAGCGCTGCTGTTTTTCAAGCAACGTGGAGTCCAGTTGATAGGCAGCCCGAGCCACTTTCACCTGCTCATCAAGCTCCCGAAGTTTATCACTTTTGGGCGAAGCCTGAGCTTTGCTGAGTTGGAGAAGGATGAGCGCGTTCTGGTTGTTCAGCTGGGCCTGAATATCCCGCAGTATAAAAAGCGGCTGGTCCTTAACCACAGTGTCTCCTGCTTCTATCAGAATTTCATGCAGCACGCCATTGACCTGAGAGAAGATGGTGTATTGGTTCTCTGCCTTCACCACACCCGATGCGTAAACCGATTCCGTAATCGGAGAGCTTAAGGGGGAAATAGAGTCGGGCTCTGATTTGCAGCCCATTGCAAAGGCCGCCAGAAGTGCAGCAAACAGAAGTAGGTTTCTCACGAGGCTAAATTAATTGCTTTCGCCACGGTGACGGATTTTATGATGTGAATCAGAAGAACCGGTGATTGTGAGCAAAAAAGAAGGCCACCCCGGAGGATGGCCTTTTCGAAAACAGACAGTTCGTTTTATTTCTTCGGGGCAAGGAATCCGTACTCCCTTGCGTAGCGAAGCATCTGCTCGCTGAAGGTGTTTTCGTAGCTCACGGTGACATCTGTAATTGCACCATTGGCATCAGTCACGGGAGTGAGCACCGGATTCATGAATCCTCCATAAGGCGGGATGTTCAGTTTGGCACTGCGCTCAAGCACTTCTTTGTGCAGTGCCGGATCCACCTTCTTGCCATAGCCGTCAGCAAGTGCCCTGGCCGCATTGTAATCTCCGGAGGATGTAATGCGTTGCACTTCGCGGAGCAGTTCACCTGCAAGCACGCGCATTCCTTCGTAATCGAGAATGTCGTAATAGGTCTTTCCATCCTTCATCACTTTCTTGATCACGCCCTTTGGCTCGCCTTTTTCCACGATCCAGTTGCTCACCCAGGCACGGTTGCGCATGTGCGCTTCTTCGAGCTCTTCACCTTCTTTCAGGCGGCGGAGCTGCACGAGCAGTCCGTTGCGTATGTATCCGTCGTACTCGCATTTTCCGACTTCAATGCTCTCCATGATGCCCATTTCAACAAGCTTCGGATCCATCACGTAATAGAGGGCAACCAGGTCGGCTCGTCCTTCCTCGATGGTAGACGCGAATTCTTTCAGCGTCTGTGAAGAAGGAGCAACCCCTTCTTCGAGTTGTCCGCTGGCATGGCCAATCACTTCGTGGAGTGCAGTGTGAATCTTGCCTGCAGCTTCGCCGTACTTTTTCGCGCGCTCGGCTTCTTCTGCATCGTGGGCAAACTCTGCGGTCATTCCACCACCGGATGCGTTGTTGTAGGCATCTTCGATATTGCCGAGGCTCACGCTCTTTGAACCGTGTTTCGCGCGGATCCACTGTGCGTTGGGAAGGTTTACGCCAATCGGAGTGGACGGAGATGCATCACCGGACTCACCAGCCACATTGACTACTTTGTAGAGCACTCCGGTCACTTTTTCTTTTTTATGCCTGGGATCAATGGGCGAGTTGTCTTCAAACCACTGCGCATTTTCCATCAGCACTTTCATGCGCTCGCTGGCTTCGAAGTCAGTGATTTCCACGATGCTTTCGTAGCTGCCGCGATTGCCGAGCGGATCGTTGTACACTTCCACAAATCCGTGGATGTAGTCAATATCACCCTCTGCATTGCTCGCCCACAGAATATTGAAATTGTCCCACGTTCGCAGGTCTCCGGTTTGATAGAATTCAATCAGTTTGCGAAGTGCGGCGGCCTGGCGCTCATTTTCCGCCACGGTTACGGCCTTTTCCAGCCAGTACACCACGTTCTCGAGCGCTGCACTGTAGCGTCCACCGATTTTATAGACTTCTTCCTGAAGCACGCCGTCGACTTTGATCAGGTTGGCATTGATTCCGTATGACAATGGCGCGCGGTCGTCGGGCTTGAGGAGCGACGCGTAGTAGTCCTGCGCCTCTTTGGTGGTTACTCCTTCGCCGTAGAAGTTCACAGCAGAATTCTCCACGAGTCCTTTTGCAGCGTCTTTTTCCACCTTGCGTGCATCGAGCTCAGGGTTGAAGATGACGTCCATGATTTCCGCGGAGCATTCGGTGTTCGTGCTTTTCAGAAGTTCCTGAAAATAGGCCTGGCTGAATTTGGGCTGGTGCTTCTGGTTGCTGTAGTGGTGATGAATACCGTTGCTCATCCACACCTGATGAAGGTATACTTCAAACAGTTTCCAGTCATCGGCTTTCTTGTTGCCGTTGTAAGTGGTGTAGATTTTCTCAAGGATCGCGCGAATCTCGAGATTGTGTGTGTAGTTCTGATCCCACATCATATCCCTTCCCGCATAGCCTGCCTGAGTGAGGTAATAGGCCAGTTCGCGCTGTTTAGGAGTGAGTTTCTCCCAACCGTGGAGCTGATAGCGCAGTATTCGGATGTCTGCAAAACGACCGGCTTCATAGGCAAATCCGTCGTCAGCAGTGACCAGTTGATTCAATACGCTGTCCACCGGCGCAGGTGCATCTGCGTGCGATGGGATATAATTGTCGCCGCACGAGGCAAACACAACAAGCATGGCCCAAAGGGCTGAGTAAGAGAGTATTTTCATAAAATGAGTAATTGAGGCAGCGAATATATCCCATCGACAAGCCATTGTTAATAACCGCCGATGTCCTATTTTTGCCGGGATGTTAACAGAAGTCACAGCTGGTGTGCGGATTAGCGTGGAAGCCCGGTATGAACCGGTATTGAGCAGTCCGATGATGGACAGCTATATCTTTTCCTACTTCATCAAGATCCGGAATGAGAATGACCATCCGGTGCAATTGCTTCGCCGGCACTGGTTCATTTTTGATTCATCGGCCATGCGCCGCGAAGTGGAGGGACCGGGTGTGGTCGGTGAGCAGCCTGTGATTGCCCCGGGAGAGGAATACACCTATCGCTCAGCGTGTGACCTGCGCTCGGTGCGAGGTTCCATGCACGGGTTTTACACCATGCGAAATACTGAAGGTCCTTCGTTTTTCCGCGTGAGCATTCCCAGGTTCATTATGGAAGTGCCTCACGGACTCAACTAACCGAAGAAAGGGCTTATATGCAAAAGAGCCCCGGTTGGGGCTCTTTTTATTTTCCGATTACGAATTTCTCAGTAACGGCTGTCGCGGTTGAAGCGGGGTTTGTAGCCACCATCGCGGTTGCCACCACCACCGAATCCTCCGCCACCACGTGGGCGGTCATTGCTGCGCTGCGCACGCTCTTCCGCTTCTTTTACGTTGATGCGGCGACCTTTTACTTCTGCCTGATCAAGGGCAGAGATAGCATTACGACCTTCTTCGTCGTCTGCCATTTCAACAAATCCAAAACCACGTGAGCGGTTGGTTTCACGGTCTGTAATCACCTTTGCAGATGTTACATTACCATACTGTGCAAAGAGCTCCGTCAGTTCGGCGCTCGTCAGGCTGTAGTTCAGCCCTGAAACAAAAATGTTCATAATAAAAAAAGAAGTTTGAGTTGGTTGTTATCCTGATCCTGCAACAACCAAAATGCTGTGAAACACAGTCGAAGGCATGTTGAAAAACAGAACACAAGTCAAAAGTAATTGAAATTCATTCAGATACCACATTATCACGAAAATATTTTTCATGCCCTGTTATCAGCATTTCGTGCGCATCAGATGCGAATTGTTACACGGTACCCCGCATGCGATCGCACATTAAATACGCGGCCATCGCTGAAAAGCAGGTATTGTCCCTTTATTCCGGACAACTCTCCTTCGATGTCAGGGGTAGTATCAAGCTTAAGTGACTTTACCGTTTTCGGAAAAGCAAGCACAGGATAGTGGATGGCAGTTACTTCATCGGAATCCGAAATAAACGGCTCGAATTCCGCAGGAAGGTAATTCAGCGCCCTGTCTTTCCACTGAGGAAGCGGCGTCCGGTCATCCGTTTCATTCTTCAGCATTTTCTGCCACGCTGTTTTGTCCGCGAAATGATCTTTCAGCGTAACTTCAATCAGTCCGGCCAGCTGCCGGTAGGGTGTTTCAGCGAGTATAATCGCTTCACTCGCCCCCTGGTCTATCCATCGTGAAGGCACATTGACCGTGCGTGTGACACCTACTTTGACTTCGCTGGTGCGACTCAGGTACACCACATGTGGTTGGTTGTGATGGGCTTCTTCCCATTCTTTGTCGCGCAGTGCAATGCCTTCGTGGATGCGACTCAGCTCAGGGTGCACAATGCTCGGTGAGGCGAGCGGCGAACTCAGAAAGGCTTCATAGCTGAGTCCTTCGCCGAATGATTTGCGGATTTTCTTTCCGGTTTCAATGCAGTGAATCGCATGCTCAAAGCTGATCTGAATGCGCTGTCCCACCCAGTCATTGACATTTTCCAATCCCCGGTAATCGAGTATGTCGACGATCGGTAATTGATAGACCGCTTTTGGTCCTTCCAGACGCGTGCGCATCTTCCGGAGATTGGTGATGAATTGCATGGCGCAAAGCTAACCGAACCACTTTCTAACATGTGAGCGAAGTCACAATGCATGGAACAAAGCCGGAAGTACTTTTGCGGCATGGAAACAGGATTTTCTCAGGGCACGATTACCGATTACGCTCACGCCGGATTTCCGGGGAGCTATGATTATGCATCATTCCGCCAGATGGTGCGGGATCTGCTGGAGCAAGGAAAGTCCACAGGCTCTAATCAATCGGAAGACCTTACGGAATACAGCAAGCTGAATGAGCACCGAATGAATCGCTGGGACAAGCATTTTCAACCGGAACAGCATGTGATAGACGCATTGTCAGCATATAAAGGATGCACCTGGCTTGTGATTACCGAAGGATGGTGTGGTGATTCCGCGCAAACACTTCCGCTCATTGCGCGTCTCGCGCATGAAGCAGGTATTGTCCTTCGTATTGTGCTTCGCGATGACAACCTTTGGCTGATGGATCAATATCTCAACAACGGCACCAGGAGTGTGCCTATGCTGATTTGCCTCGATGAAAAAGGGCATGAAGTATTCAAATGGGGCCCGCGTCCGACAAAGGTTCAGGAGGTGTTTCTTTCCATGAAAAACAGCACCGAACCCGCGTATTCTTATGATCAGATCAAAGAGGCTATTCACTTGCTGTATGCGCGCGATAAGGGACAATCGCTCCAGGAAGATTTCCTCCGACTGGTGAAATCCGTCTGAGCAGGTTGCTTTCATTTCATGAAAAGGTTACCTTAGCGAGGTTGTTTCAAACCAAACGCTAAACCTTTATTTCAATGAAAAGACCTGTACTTCTTTTTTCTGCATTCGTATTTTCAATGGGACTGAGCGCTCAGACCGTGCTCTTCTCGGATGACATTGAAAGTTACACGACCGGAACCGGCATTGCAGCACAAAGCGATGACTGGGATACCTGGGATGGCTCAGCTGCTTATGATGCACCGGTATCTGAGGATTTTGCCAACAGCGGCACCAAATCCATCAAAATCGAAGGAACTAATGCGGATCTCGTACTGCCACTCGGACCAGTGAATTCCGGTAAGTACGATGTCCGCTGGAAAATGTACATTCCGGCAGGCAGCGGTGGTGCTTATTTCAATGCGTTACACCAATGGGCCAATAATAGCATGAACTATCAGTGGGCCGTTGATGTCTTCTTCACAGGCACAGGGTCTGTAAACATCACCGCTGGCGGAACGCCTTCGACCGGTGTCGCTACGGTACCTGTCGGTCAGTGGTTTGATGTACAGGTCACAGCTGATATGGATGCAGATGTGGGTAAAGTATATCTCAGCGGACAGGTGGTGTCAACCTGGCAGTGGTCGTTGAACAATGCCAACGGCGCAGCCGGACTGAATCAGCTTGCGGCAATTGACTTCTACGGTACAAATGCAGCGAATGGTCAGGGCCTGTACTATGTGGATGATGTAGCTGTAATCGAGTCCACCGGTGTGGGCGTTGTTGAAGCAGTAACCCAATCTACCCCAAAGTGGTATCCCAATCCAGCCATCGAAATACTGCATGTGGAACTTCCATCATGGGCAGTGGGAGGTACACTCCACGTGCTGGATCTCACCGGACGTGTGGTGCTTTCATCTGCCATAACCCATGAGAACCTTTCACAGCGCATGGATGTAAGCGCACTCACCACAGGCATCTACCTGATTAAAGTGATTCATGGCAACGAGGTGTTTACCGGTAAGGTAACCGTGCGTCGCTAACCCATTTTTTCAAAGAGAACGAAACCGCCCTGAATTCCGGGGCGGTTTTTTTATTTCGGAAGAAGACAATGATCCAGTGCTTCGTAGAGGTCCGGATGAATGAATGAGTACTCTGATTCCTCCATCAGACGCACAATGGAGATCTCCCTTCCGGTCGACGCGTCATTTTCAATAAAGCTGGGAGCTTCAATACCGAGCCGGCGACATGCTTCGGTGTAAAATTCTTTTCTCGGCGGATGGGATGGTGCGCACGCATTGAAAATGCCTTCCAGCCGCTTTTCCAAAATCGCACGGATGATACCAATGCAATCGTCCTGATGGATGAGATTGACCGGAGCAAGCGGACCGGGTACATTCTTACGTGCAGCGAGAAAGCGCGCAGGATGGCGGGCAGGACCGATCAGTCCGGCGAAACGGATGATCGCCACGGAGGGAATCCGCTCGAGAAAAAGCTTTTCCATTCGGGTCAGCGGATGCTCCGGCAGGGCGTCTTCTTCCATGCATACCGGCAGATCGTCGGGGTAAACGGATGTGGAGCTGATGACTATGGTGCGCTGGATGTCCTGAAAAGACAGGGCTTCGCTGATGAGCCGGAAGGTGCGCATATTCGTTTCGTCCGATTCATGCCTCGTCCACGGCACGGTCACGATGGCCGCATCCGACTGACTGATGGCGAGCATGCCCGCCTCCTCAGTAGATTCATCAAAGCGATTGAGCACGGGCAAAATTCCAGCACCGGCCAGCACCGGAAATCGATCCATAGTGCGCGTGGTACCCTTTACCGTATAGCCTGCAGAAGCCAGCGTTTTGCCAAGGGGCAAACCCAGCCAGCCACAACCGATGATGGTAATGCGTTCCATTTGCCGTCAAAGCTAAGGGAGAGAAGTTGCCGCGGCACAGTAGTTGACAACGCCCACAAAGGTTAATTTTGACACCCTCAATGAAATGTTAAACAATTCACCAGTGAGCAACTGCCCCCGGAATTTCGGGGTCTCACCGGCACACAAGCAAACTATGACAACATCGAAGACGTTCTCCGCCATCTCAGTTCTCCTCTTTGCTTTTGTTTTTCTTCCGTTCACAGGTATTGCACAGTCATACACCATTTCCGGCAAAATCACCGGTCTCGCGGACACCACCATTTACCTGGCCAACTACTACGGAAACAAGCTGTACTACAACGATACTTCACGCGTGGACTCGAAGGGCATGTATTCGTTCAAAGGAAAGCCTTTCAACGAGTGCGGCAAGTATGCGCTGGTGCTGCCCGGCAGCAAGGTGATTGAGTTCATCGCTGCGGAAGAACCTATAGTGATTGATTGTTCAGCCGATGCGGACATCGGCAAAATAGCAGTGCGCAAATCAGAAAACAATCGCTTGTTCTACGAATTCGTGCGCTACATCAATGACAAGCGAAAGCTGCGCGAACCAATTGACGTGTGTCTGGCTGATTCGCTCAAGTCGGATGCTGACAAAGAATCGTGCCGGTCAGCATTAAAAAAGCTGAATGACGAGGTCATTGCCTATCAGAAAAACCTGATTGCCAGGAATCCCGATTTGCTGATTTCTAAGTTCATCAGGATGAGCATGGAAGTGGAAACACCGGAAGCACCTGCGGAATTGAGCGGGGATGAAGCCGCCAAATGGAAGTACTACTGGTACCGCACGCATTATTGGGATAACTGTGACCTCACAGATCCTCGTCTGGTGCGGGATCAGCAGTTTCATCGCCTGGTGGATACCTATATCAACCGCACGCTTCCAATGATTCCCGACACGATGTGCGTGGAGGCGAAAAAACTCATCGACCGCACAGGAAATAATCAAGATGCATTCAAGTACATCGTCCATTTTATTACCTATTTCTCCGAAACTTCGAAGGTGATGTGCATGGATCGGGTCTTTGTCTACATGGTAGATAACTACTACGCAAAGGGTCGCGCCACCTGGATGAAAGAGGACAAGATCACCGAGATGAAAAAGTCGGCGGATGAAAAGCGCTACTGCCTTTGCGGTGAGATTGCTCCCGACATTATTCTTCCGGACATGACCGGTGAGAAATGGGTCAGCATGAAAAAGAGCACGGGCAAGTACACCTTGCTGGTCATTTGGGAAAGCACCTGCGGCCATTGTAAGAAGGAAATTCCGAAGCTGCTCGATCTGTATCACAAGTGGAAGGATAAAGGCCTTGTGGTATATGCCATTGGCAATGATCTGGAGAATGACAAGTGGATCAAATTTGTGCAGGAGAATAACCTGGACTGGATCAACGTGAGTGATACTCCGGAGATTATGAAGCAGGACAGTGCATCCAAATTGATCTGGGGAGGAATTACCACCCTGCAGAGTTTGAACTACCGCACCACGTGGGACGTGAACTCCACGCCGAAGGTCTACCTCATGGACAAGGACATGAAGATCATTGCCAAGCAGCTCAGTGCCGAACAACTCGACGAACTCATACAGCGCATGGAAAGCGGTGAGAAGGTGAACATGGAGAACATGCAAAGCCATGAGTACGAGGATGAGGACGAAGCGCCGAAGCAGCCTGGCAAATCGCAGATGAAGCTGCGCAACAGTCAGCCACCTAAACCCAAACAGTAAAGCCTGATGTCTTCATTAGCTGCGCTGCTCACGACGGGCATGGGCAGGAGGGATGCGATGAGGCTTGGTCATGAGGCCTTGCGCAATAGTGCTTTTATCAAAGAATTGGATCAGCTTTCTGCATCGCCTGATTTTACTCTTGCCGGAAAGTCAGCGTGGATTCTGGCATTACTCACAGAAGAGCATCCGGAAGCATTAGTCTCCTTTGCTTCATCATGGATTCAGCGACTCAAACAGAACATCGTACGTGAGAATGTCAAACGCGAGTACCTGCGCTGCCTGCTCGTGATGCCCTGGAGCGATGAAGTGGCCGGCGAGCTCATCGAATGTTGCATGGAACTTCTCCAACACGGCGAGCACGACACTGGAGTCAAGTACAACGCTTTGCGGATTTTAGCGCGTGCCACCAAACAATGGCCCGAACTCAGGCCCGAGATTTCCGAACTTGCCCGCAGGCACATTTACTCCGATAGCGTCGGCATCCGGTCTTTGGCGAAGAAGATGGGATAGAGCCTCACTACCTTCTTTTGGAGATATTAGATACTAGATACTGGATACTAGAAAACCTTGCCCAAGCGACCGCGCTAAAGAGTTAGCTCTCATTACCCCATTATCCCATTATCATATTACCCTATTAATTTCCCAGTTTCCCCACCGTATTGTAGAAAAAGAAGCTCCACTTGTCCGTTTCGCCGCTGATGATTTGTTCAGTGCTTTTTCCTGCTCCGTGTCCGGCGCTGGTTTCGATACGGATCAGCACGGCGTTGTCTCCCTTGTGGTATTCCTGAAGTCGGGCCGCGAACTTGAAACTGTGGGCCGGAACCACGCGGTCGTCGTGGTCTGCCGTCATCACCATCGTGGCGGGATAGCTTGTGCCGGGCTTCAGATTATGGTAGGGAGAGTAAGCCTTCAGGTAATCGAATTCCGTTTTGCTGCTGTCGGCGCATCCATATTCCGGAATCCATCCTTTGCCCACGGTGAAGTGATGGAATCGGAGCATATCGAGCACACCCACCGCAGGGAATGCCACACGGTATAGTTCAGGACGCTGTGTCATGCACGCACCCACGAGCAGGCCTCCGTTGGACCCGCCCTCAATAGCGAGCATTTCGCTACTGGTATATTTCTCCTGAATTAGATATTCGGCCGCAGCGATGAAGTCGTCGAACACATTCTGCTTCTTTTCCTTCATGCCTGCTTTGTGCCATTCCTCGCCAAACTCACCGCCACCGCGGAGATTGGCCATGGCGAACACCCCGCCGTTTTCCAGCAGTATAATGCGCGAGGTAGAGAAATAGGGTGTGAGCGGCACATTAAATCCACCGTATCCGTAGAGCAGCGTCGGATTTTTGCCATTCAGTTCAATGCCTTTCTTGTGCACGATGAACATGGGAACCTCAGTGCCGTCTTTGCTTTTATACATCACCTGTTTGCTCTCATAGTCCTCCGGATTGAAGGCAACCTTAGGGCTATAGAATTCTTCGCTCTTTCCGGTTGTGAGGTCGTACTTGTAGATCACACCGGGATAGGTGAACGACGTGAACGAGTAGAAGCTGAAGGTCTCGTTTTTCTTTCCGCCAAATCCGCCAGCTGAGCCGGTCTGATCAGGCAATGCAATTTCCTGCTTGCCGCTTCCATCAGGATTCAATCGGTAGATGCGCGTATTTGCTTTCGAGAGATACGTTGCGAAGAGCTGGTTGCCGCAGGTAGTAACACCTTGCAGCAGATCATCGGTTTGCGGAATGATTTCTTTCCAGTTCTCTGCGGCCGGATTCATCGGGTCCACCTTTACCAGACGGTATTTTGGAGCATTCACATCGGTGAGGACAAGGAGCTGTCCGTCTTCTGTGCTCTCCACTACGCTTGTGTGGAAATTGATGTCGGTAAACAATGGCTTGAATGCGCCCGGATCATCAGGGCTTTTCCAATACACTTCATACCCGTCAGTGCCCGGCGCTGCATAGAGCAAGAGGAATTTTTTATCTTCGGTCAGTCCGACGTAGTGGTAGAGGTTCGGTCGTGCAGGGTCTGCGTAAATCAGCCGGTCTTCCGACTGAGGCTTGCTAAGCTCATGGTAGTATACCATGTGATTGGTATTGTTTCCGCTGAGCTCACTTCCTGCTTTCGGTTCAGGGTAGCGGCTGTAGTAGAAACCGTTTTTATACCACGATGCACCGCTGAATTTTACCCAGCGCACGACATCTCCTGTCGGTTTTTTGGTAGCGATGTCGTAAATCTCAATCCGGCTCCAGTCGCTTCCGGACTCACTGATGCTCACTGCCATCAGGGTATTTTCTTCATTGGCGCCGAGCAGTTCTGCGGCCACCGTGCCATCGGCAGAAAGTGCGTTGATGTCGAGGAAGAGCTCATCTGCACCATCGAGTCCTTTGCGTACAAAGTATTTTCCCTGCGGCTCGAGCCCACTGTTTTTATAAATGAAGTAGTACTCGCCCGCCCGCAAGGGTGCCCCAACCTTTTCGTAGTTGAAAAGTTCGGTGTAGCGCGTGCGGATTTTCTCCCTGAACGGAATGGCAGCGAGGTAGTTCTCTGTTACGCCGTTTTGAGCTGTTACCCATGCCGCCGTGGCTTCGCTGCGGTCATCTTCGAGCCAGATGTACGGGTCAGTAATTTTTTCACCATGAAATTCAAGCACAGAATCTTTCTTCTCTGTGACCGGATACGATTCAATTTTCATACGGGTGTCTTTGGGCGTGCAAGCAGTGATTGCCGCAGCTGCAAGGATAGCGAAGGCAGGGTATTTCATGGGTTCGGTAATAGATCAATGCAAAAATGAACCCGATGGGACTACACGCCGTCCGGTTTGGTATGAACGGAAGATGAATGGGGCAGGCGGTCAGGATACTTCGAGGTAGTCCAGGTCCTTGCCGAAGGTTTCGCGGAGATAAATGGTTGAACCGACCGCGAGCAACATGCATACTCCGCCTACAATCCACGCGGCGTGAATGCTTCCCGTGTATATCTCGAGTGACTTATAGGAGAGGATAATCGGAATCACCGCACCGCGCACGAAGTTGGGCACCGTAGTGGCCACGGTCGCGCGGATGTTGGTGCCGAATTGCTCAGCAGCCATGCTCACAAACAGGGCCCAGTATCCTGTGGCAGCACCAAGCGCAAAGCACAGGAGGTAGTAGGTTGACTGACTGAGTCCGTTCACCGCGGTGAACCACACTATGAGCAAAGCCGTCACTATGAGGTAGAGGAGGATTACCTGACGGCGTGATCGGAACCACTGGCTCAACAATCCGCTGAGCAGATCGCCAGCGCTGAGTCCGATGTATACATACATGATGGCTCTGCCCACGGAGATTGCTTCTCCGGTTACTCCGGTGAGCCGGGCGAACTGATCGGAGAATTTGATGAGCACGCCCACCACAAACCAGACGGGCAAGCCCACCAGTATGCATGCGATGTATCTGGCTGCCCTCGCCCGCGTGCGGAATAGCATGAAAAAGTTGCCGCGCGATACCTTATTCGATTTTGCCTTGTCGAACATGCCGCTTTCAAAGGTGCCCACGCGGAGTAAAAGCAACAACAATCCGAGTGAGCCTCCGATGAGGTATGAGACTTGCCAGGGTTGCATTCCGAACCAATGCAGTGCCGTTTCACTCACTTTCACTGCAGCCACTGCGCCCAAGGCTCCCATGGTAACGATGATCATCGTGCCGTAGCCGCGCTTTTCTTTATGCATGATCTCGCTGACGAGTGTGATGGCAGCGCCGAGTTCACCGGCGAGACCGAGTCCGGCGATGAAGCGCACGAGGCTGTATTGTTCAAGCGTGACCACAAACGCATTTGAAAAATTAGCGAGCGAGTAGAGCAGGATTGAGCCAAAAAGAATATTCTTTCTTCCTTTCAGGTCGCCGAGAATTCCCCAGAGCAGACCGCCGATGAGCATGCCGCCCATCTGCCAAAGGAAGAGCAGGTAATCATATTTCTGAATGGTCTCCGGATCGGTAATCCCCAGTCCGCGCAGGCTCTCGCGGCTGATGATATTGAAGAGCTGCAGGTCATAGATATCGACAAAATACCCCAATGATGCCACCAGAATGGTGAGCCAAAGCTTGGTTCGCTGTGAGAGTGCCATAGTATGCCGGACAGAGGCTTCGGGCACAATGGTACAACTTTATCGGGTAGTTCATCGCAGATCAGAAGATACTCATGGCCGATACCGCGTTTTCTGTTTTCCGCAAACGATTACCGTAAACCCGTCCGGATTCTGAGTTTCTGTCCGGCCTGAATGCGCTCGGAGCAGTTATTCCACTCCATGATCAATGCAGGTGTTACACCCGGATACTTTTTTGCAATGCTCCACAATGTCTCGCCCGATTTCACGCGGTGAATGATTGCTGCCGCCGGCTTGGTATCAGCTTTCGGCCGTTCCGCCTCAGTGGCTGCCGGCACAATGGACTGATCGGGTTGCTCTGCCTGCTGAGGCGCAGGCTCTGCCACATCCTGGGCCACGGAGCGCTTTACTGTGCGGTACAGCACAAGGGTTTGTCCGACACGAATCCGGTCGCTGCGCAATCGGTTCCATTTTTTCAACTGACTCACACGCACATGATGCTTCGCTGCAATCGTTCCCAGTGTTTCACCCCTCTTCACGCGGTGGGTGTATTTCTCTTCTACTTCCGTGACGAGGTTTACAGGTGGCAGTGCGGGCTTCCATGCGTACACGCTGTCTTCTTTCGCGCGAAACAATGCCGCCTGTGCAATGGTCAATTGGAACGGCACCTTTCGAAATGCAGGGTCAATTTCTTCTCCTATATACACCGGATTCCATTCATGGAGCAGCACATCATCGGCACCCAGCATAGCCCGCAAGGCAGCATAAGTAACAGGACGCGTGAAGAACACAGATTCCTGATTACTCATGGCATCGAAGAATACGCCAATCCGGTTGGGTGCAGCGATCCTCTGGAGCAGAAGCCGCGTGAACTCGACAAATTGAAGTGTTTGCAGTGCTTCTTCCGCAGCGCATCCCGGAAACCCTTCGCAGGTTACCGCAGGAGAAGACACATACGCCGGGCTGTAAATCCACGCCAGCATGGCTTTATTGCGATTCCCGGAATACCGGTGATGCCATTCAGTAAGCATGGCAATGGCCTCCTCCGCAGTGAAATCGCCTCCACGGCGCTCATCTACAAACTGGTCCGTGCGCATACCCCGGCGTCGAGCCGCGAAATAGTCCATCGCCCACATGCCCGTATTGCCGCCTGAATCCTGATAGCTCTGATTCAATCCTGTGAGTGCCACTGGCAGCCAGATATATTCCGGAGGCAATTGCTGCCGGTCAAGCATTTTCAGAAAAAGTGGAAAATAGAGATCGCATAATGCACGCATTGCGCCAATCCGCCTGGTATCACCACCAGGCATGTAGATGTCATGGAACTGTTGAAGCAAGGCGTCATCGGGTACGGGCACTTCACTTTGCCATTCAGACGGCGCAATGCGCACCGCAGGCACCCTGAATAAATCCGGCGCGGAAGCTTCTGTCTGGCGAATCACCCAATGGGTTGATGCCCGCTGCACGATCTCAGCCCGCGATTTGACAAATGCGCACTGCGCATGACTTACAGGTACAATAAAGGATAACGAGACCACACACATTCCGTACAGGAGTGTCTCCGACCACGCACGAATCCATTGCATAATGGCTTTCACACAGCGAAAGTACTCGTCCGGAATGTATCCGGAATGATTAGTCTATGTAGAATTTGCAGGCGTTGAAAAATCAGTGCATCAAGAGGTAGAGACTGGCGAACATCACTGCGGCCAGCATCCATTTTTTCGTTTTATAATGCATATCCAAGCCTTTGATCAAAGATGCTGTGCGTGACTGCCAAGAGCAGCGGCGCATAGCAGGAGTTATTCATACTGTGCCGTTCATGACGAGGCTAAAAATATTTGCTAAACACCTGTGGTTAAACAAATTGAAGTGGATAACTCCAGCGCTCGTCATGATTGCAACCGAATGATCATTCTACTTTTCGGACGTAAACCTTATCTCAATCATGGAGCTGCAACGATTCACATATTCCCGGTGGATATTGGTATTGCCACTGGCTCTTTGTGGCGCTCTGTACCTCTTTCACTTTACAGGAATGACTCAGATAAGTTCCGGTGTTCTTCCGGGCAATCCGGGAGTGTGGGCGGTGATGGCGGGGCTTTCAATGCTCATCGCAGCCGGTGCGATAGCCACGAAGCGCTTCGATAAGTTCGCTGCATTAGGGGTGGCTCTTCTGCTTACGTTTTTTACAGCAGCTGTGTACGCGCCATGTCTCGGACAGGGCAATGGTGCCATGCAGTTTTCTTCCGGGTTCAACCTTTTTAAAGATATGGTCCTTGCGGCAGGTTCGCTTGCTTACGCAGGACTAGCGTCGGCAAGGATGTAGGAGATTGTATTTGTTCATGGTTTTTTGGTTAATTGGGGAAGATGCCCTCGGACAGCCGGGGGCATTTTCTTTTGCAAGCTTTAACGCGTTGCAACGCGGATTAACACAATGTGCCGGGGATACTGAAGTAACTTTGGATTATGGAATTGTTCTACCTTATCGGGATCGGATTTGCGCTGTTGGGAATGCTGGTTCAGTCGCGGCTTAAGTCCAAATTCCGCGAGTATTCTCAACTGACAATCGGAAGTGGGCTAACCGGCCGTGAAGTAGCCGAGCGGATGCTGGCAGATCATGGAATCACACACGTCAAGGTAATTAGTGTCCCTGGACAGCTCACCGATCATTACCATCCGGGCAACCGGACGGTAAATCTCAGTGAAGATGTCTACCATGGTCGCAGCGCAGCGAGCGCCGCAGTGGCAGCGCATGAATGCGGTCACGCCGTGCAGCACGCAACCGCATACGCGTGGCTGCAATTCCGCTCTTCACTCGTTCCGGTAGTGAGCTTTGCAAGCAATATTCTGCCATGGATTCTGATGGCGGGAATTCTGCTCATCAGCCGGTTTCCTTCATTGCTGCTGGTGGCTATTCTTCTTCAGGCGGGTGTAACCCTCTTCACGCTCGTCACCTTACCAGTGGAGTATGACGCGAGCAACCGCGCACTGGCCTGGATTCAGTCCAAAGGCATCGCCCGTCCGAATGAATACGCTGCGGCAAAGGACGCCCTTGCCTGGGCGGCGAGAACCTACGTCGTGGCCGCACTGGCCGCTGTCGGACAACTTATGTACCTCATTCTGATGTACAGCAGAAGGCGATAAGCAGGACTATTGACGGAAATCACCTGAGGGGGAAAGATGCGTCAGCGCGGTGTGACCAGGTGAAGTGAATTTTTGTCGGGCAAATAATACACTACACCAATGAAAGCACACGAATCACGCACTTTCGCCGGAGTTTGGATGGACCATCAAACGGCGCTTGTCATTACGACTGAAGATCATCAGGGGCATGGCGATTACGCTGTTCGCAGGAAAATCAAATCCCACGGTCACGCCGCTCACAGTTCAAGTGAGCATACCACCAACCAAAAGAGCAAAACCGAAGCGGAGAAATTCTATAAGGAAGTTTCTCAGGAACTCGAGCAGTTTCATGATATCCTGATCTTCGGTCCGGGCAAAGCGCAGGAAGAACTCTTCAATCATCTGAAAGATAACAAGCACTTCCACGGCCGCAATCTGAGCATTGATTCTGCCGGAAATCTGACCGAGAATCAGATGATTGCCAAGGTTCGGGATTTCTTCAAGCCATTTGTGCACGGCCACTGAGATTACTAACCGAAAATCTGAAAACGAATGAAAGGCACCGCGAGGTGCCTTTTGTTTTTCGCTCAGGCCGTACTTTTGGCGTCATCCTTGCTCTTCACGTGCGAAGATTACCGTTTATGATTTCACGGCTACTCCTTGTATTTCTCGCATCAGGTGCACTCCTGGCCTGTCAGGGAACGCGCAAAATGCTGCATGAAGCCGAACTCCTCGAACAGGAGGGAATGCCTTCCCGCGCGTTTGAATCCTACTCGGCACTCTACGAGGCAAAAGGCGATGCCCGCGCACTCGTGGGCATGCGTCGTGTGGCGCAGCGGCTCCTTGATGAACAATTCCGAAACGCCCAGATGCAATGCATGCGGGGCAACTTCGATGCGGCGCTCACCGAGTATGATCGCGCCCATGCCTACGCCAATCAGCACCGCGAACTTGAACTCCGGATTCCCGCAGGAGCGGAATCTCAGCAGGATCAGTGCCGCGCGGACTATGTTGCATTTCTTTATGATCAGGCGGCTACTGCGGTAAAGGACGAGCGCTATGACGAAGCAAGAAGTTTCATCGACCGCCTGCGTCGCCTGGACAGGAATCACCGCGAGGCGGAATACCTCGCATTGCTCTGTGAGATCATCCCCAATTACAATCTGGGTAAAAAGGCTTATGAACTCGAACTCTACCGCGACGCTTATTACCACTTTCTTGAAGTCACCCGACTGGATGCATCGTATAAGGATGCACTTGCCCTTCGCGATGAGTGCATGAATAAGAGCAAGGTGACCATAGCGTACTTGCTGGTAGATAATCCCGATGTGGACGGAGCGATTGAAACAGCCACCGGAGCAAGTATCAAGAATGCCATACTTGGACTAAAGGATCCGTTTATTGAATTGCTGGATCGAGAGAATATCGATCATCTCCTGGGTGAGCAGATCAAGGGAATGTCAGGACTCATTGATGAAAAGACCGCTATTCAGGCAGGCAGACTCACCGGCGCGCGGTATCTGCTCACTGGTGAGGTATTGACCTACGAACCGGTAGTGGCACAACAACGTGGCATTGAACGCAAGGCTTACTTAGGTCCGACGACAGGCAGCAAAAAGGTCCGTTATGTGGAGTACCGTCTTGGCCGGGGACTGGATGCCTCTTACCGCTATCAGCTTATTGATGCGGAAACAGGGCGCGTGCATGCCACCGCAGTAGTGCCTTTCAGCGAGCGGGATAATGTAGTATGGGCGGATTTCGAAGGCGATTACACCATGCTTTATCCCGGAGAATGGAAGTGGCAGCTCATCGGGTCTAAGGAAGATGTCGTCAACCGCGATCAACGCGATGAGCTCATGGCTCAGTTCACAGGACGCAGAGGGCCGGCCTCCGAGGCGGAGATTCGCCAGCGTATGATGAACGATGTTGCCGTGAAAGTGGCCAATGCCGTGAAGGCCTTCCGTCCATGATTGGTCCTCTATTTTTCTCCTTGCCGTAAGAACTCCCCCAAACTGATGTCCGACCACCGGTTTTGAGGAAACGGTTTCAGCGGAGTAAACGGAGTAATCGGCTGAATGGGCGCGATCTGCTGAAATCCCTTGAACGGCAACCATTCGGAGTAAAACTGAATCAGCGCATCTTTCCGGGAGCCTACCGTATATCCCTCAAGGTCGAGTACCACACCATCTTCATACCACCCCAAAAAGGTACTGTTGAAGCCGAAGATGCCCGTGTGTTGTCCGTCGCGCTCCAGAAAGGCGACCGGCGTACCATCCCACATATAGATGGTGCGCTCCTCATCGTAGTCGATGTAGGCCACCACCTCGCCGCGGTCGTCGTAGAGATTGACCTGTTGCGCGCGGGTAGTCAATGACAGTAGAATGCCGAGCGCGACAGTCGCTGCGCGGAATGCGGTGTGTTTTGTCCAGCTCGTGCCCATAGCTATCAGTGTGTGCTTGCAGTAAGTGATTTATGAAACTTCACAATCTCCGGCAGCAATAACGATGCCCCGTCGTTGATCCATTCCACCTGCACCTTCTCGCGACGCTGTTCGTCGGTCCATTGTTTGGAGAGGCGCGCACGCACATGAGCCTCGTCCACGCCGTCGCGCTGCATAACCCGCCGGATGCGCATGTCCTCCGGCGCGCTGACGAGAATAATCGTATCACAGTCAGCTGCGGTGTCCGTTTCCAGCATGATGGCGGCTTCGCGCACCACATATGGGGTCGCTTGTTCATCGCGCCATTGTTGCCAGCGGTTTCGCACGGCGGGATGGATAATTGCATTCAGCCGGCGCAGCGCTTCTTCGTCATTGAAAACCCGCGCTGCGAGCACATCCCGTCGCAAGGCATTTCCGTCGAAGACATCTTCACCTGCGAACGCAATGACCGCTTCGCGCACCTCCGGCTGCAGATAAACTTGTTTTGCTTCCGAATCGGAGTCGAACACGGGCACACCCAGGCTCCGGAATACCTGAGCCACGGTGCTCTTGCCTGAGCCGATGCCGCCGGTGAGACATACCACACGCATGTGCCGAAGATACACCGATGCGTCGGACGGTTGCGTGCGGCCCGGACAAAGTATCTTCGCGGCAAAATAGAACGCCATGCCCATTGTGTCGCCATCTGTACTTTCTGCGGACTTCGCCAATCTTCAGCGCGACGTGGAAATGATCAATCAGTCGCAGGCTGACTGGTTCCATGTGGATGTGATGGACGGGGTGTTCGTGCCCAATATTTCATTTGGACTGCCGGTGGTGAAGGCCATCCGCAAACACGCCACCAAGCCGCTTGATGTGCATCTGATGATTGTGGACCCCGATCGCTACATCACGGCATTTCGCGATGCAGGAGCGGATTTGCTCACGGTACACATCGAAGCCTGCACCCATTTGCATCGCTCCATTCAGGCCATCAAGAGCGCGGGCATGAAAGCAGGCGTGGCGCTTAATCCGCATACCCCGGCTTCGTCGCTCACGGAAATTCTGGCTGAGCTTGACCTCGTGCTGGTGATGTCGGTGAATCCAGGATTCGGCGGACAGACCTTTATTCCACGCACGTATACAAAGCTCGAAGAACTGAAGGCACTCCGGACAGCAACAGGTTCGCAGGCACTGGTAGAGGTGGATGGTGGCGTGAATGCCGACAACGCTGCAAAGCTGGTGGCAGCAGGAGCGGATGCGCTGGTAGCCGGAAACTTTGTGTTCTCATCCCCCGATCCCAGGGCAGCGATCGCAGGACTGAAGGGCTGACCGGAATGCCTTTTTTCAATCACGCGCATTTCACTCTTACTCGCGGAATGCGTTCCTTTGCACCATGGCTAAGAAGCACAGCAACGTAACCATCTACCGGTTCCGCGTCATCATGGACACGGAAGAGGATGTATTCCGCGACATTGAAATCGAAACCACCGCCACATTCGAAGAACTGCACCGCTCCGTGCTTGATGCATTTGATTTTGAAGAAGGCGAGATGGCCAGTTTTTACATGAGTAATGAAAGCTGGGAAAAGGGATTGGAAATTCCGCTCATGGACATGAAGCAGGCCGAAGGAGCAAGCGGAGTGAGCATGTCCAACACCCAGTTGGCGGATATGGTGAGCAAGCCTGCCGACAAGGTGCTCTACGTGTATGACTTCCTGCGCATGTGGATCTTCTACATCGAGCTCATCGAAATCAAGAAAGATACCCCGAGCACCATTTATCCGCGTGTGGCGCTGGTTTACGGCGACGCACCGGCACAAGACTCCAAGGAAATGGATCTGTTCGGCGAAGAATTTTCGCAGGAAGAATTTAATGAACTCAATAGCGGGGGTGGAGGAGATGACGAAGATGACGACGAATTCGCTGAGAACGATGAATACTTCGATGAGAATGATTTCGACGGTTCGTATGAGCAGCGGGACGATTATTAATCGCACTCATTTGTCAGGTGTGCAGTCCGGCGCTATCTACCTTTGAAGCCAATGACACGTTTTTCATTCCTAATCCTTTTTGCTGCGGTTGGATTCGTGGCCTGTGAGCCCGAGCAGCGCAAGGTGACGCCGGATATGCTGCATTTCCCGCAGACCGCCAGCGGCGATGAAGCGGACAGTGAGGATTTGCCACGCATTGCCTTTGCGGAGCCCGAGTTTCAGTTCGATACTATTGCGATCGGCGAAAAGGTGATGCATTCATTTGCGTTTACCAATGAAGGCGGTGCAGCCCTGGTGATAGATCAGGTGCGTCCGGCGTGCGGATGTACCACGCTCAAGGACTGGCCGAAGGAGCCGATTGCGCCGGGTGAAGGTGGCGTGATCACCGTTGAGTTTAACTCCACCGGATTTCCAGGACCGATAGAGAAATCCATACAGGTTTCTACCAACGGCGTGCCGCGCGACTGGTACCTCAAGCTGCGCGGATACGTGGCTGGTAAAGAGTCAGAAAAGGAGCTCGACAAGCCCTTTCAGATGGAACGCGTACGCTGACCGCAGCGCTGCACAATACTTAACTGTTCAGATAGGAGTAAATAGGGCTATTTTTGCCCCCTCAAAAACAACAACGCAATGCATTCAGTAATTCTTCAGGCACAGCAGCAGGGTGGAGGCGCAGGACTTCTCATTATGATGGTAGGCATGTTCGCCATCATGTATTTCTTCATGATTCGACCGCAGATGAAGCGGATGAAGGAAGCCAAGAAATTCCAGGACAGCATTCAGGTTGGCGATAAAATCGTAACCACCGGCGGTATCCACGGCAAAGTGACCGAAGTAGGCGAGACCGACGTAGTCATTTCACTCGACCAGGGTCGCATGCGTGTGGAGAAGGCAGCGCTGAGCGCGGACCGCAAGGTGACTGAGGGGCAGCAGAAGTAGGACTCGGGGCTCGGGACTCGGGAGGCGGGACTCGGGACTCGGGAGGCGGGACTCGGGACTCGGGAGGCGGGACTCGGGAATGGAGAATGGAGACTAGATAACCTTGCCCGGTCAGCCTTCTTTTGGCGGTGAGGTGTCATTAGCCCATTATCCTATCACCCCATTACCCCATTATCCTATTACCCCATCACCCTATTTTTCTGCCACATTTCCGTTGCCACGTTGGGAATGTGGCAGTGAAAATGTGGCATTTTTTGTCACACATTCCTTCGCACGTTTGAAATGTGACCGCGAACTTGTGACCACTGAGAGCGAATGAAAAAAGGCCCGGAACGTCCGGGCCTTTTTTGTGGTTGCGGGATTGGCGGGTTATTGCTTCACCATTTTTTTAGATGAGATGATCTTGCCATCCACGACGATGCTGTAAGTGTAGGTGCCTGATGAAAGGTCGTCGGCAAAGACATTTTGGTGGAAGTCTCGCCGAAGAAAGTACTTTCTATTTGAAATTGTGCGTATGCCTGACGGCTAAGAAAGCAAATCAGGAAGAATAGGATTCGGTTCATAAAATTGGGTTTTGCAATCAAAACCCTCTCGTGCTATTGCGCTAAACTCATCGAAGATTGAGTCTTATTCAATCACCAGTCTGTTTCGAAAAATCGCCTTCGAAGTGGAGACTTCACCAATGTAAATTCCAGGAGCTATACCTGTAAGGTCAATATGCTGACCTTCCTTGACTTCTATCTGGTTCAATAACATTTCACCGGACATAGAATACAGCCGGAACTGGCAGTCGTTGGCAGAGTCACTTCTGATTTCTATCCAATTTGAAGCGGGATTCGGAAAAAGCGTGACGCCATCGCTCCCAGATGCCTTAGCGATCCCCAAGGTGCATTCAGAGCTCTTGACCACCGACACGTTGTCCAGAAGAACATACGCCTCATTCCAAAGCCATGCAGCGCTGAATGGTACAATGCAATCGAGCTCAGCATTGTCAGATTGACTTCCCAGATAAATGTACTGTTCACCACCAAGAGCAGTATAAAGGTCACTGAAATACGTCCAGCTAACCCCGTCAATGGAAGCGATATCAAAGTGGATTGCATTGGGTAAGTTCATGTTGCCCGAATCATCCTGATAGATAAGCGAGTTCGTGAAGGCTACGTGGTAGTCGCAACTTTGAAGACCAGAGGAATCAGACATGGCCAGCCAAAAGCTGACACAATACGTTTCTCCGCCCTCCAATGGTTGGCTGAGAAAGCCCTGAACGTAATCTCTGGTTTCTCCGGTGCTTTGAGCTGTTACCATACCCACATACGCTCCACCATCCTGCGCCAATTGGTAGCCCAGCCCTTCAGACATGGGGGCATGAAGGATTGCTCCGGAAATGGGCGTGCTCGGATCAAACTCCGCACTGAGTGGTGTGAAGTAGTCCGCATTGGCGCCATTTGGGTTCCACCAGTTGGCAGTAATCAGGTAGGGCGTTCCAAACGTCATGTGGGCGGTATCCTCAAAGCTTGGATTGAGTACCAGATTTATTTGGGCATCCATCGTCGAGCAAGAAAGCAAGGCGAAAAGACAAATGATAGCATTGCGCAATAGAAAGGAAGGTTTTTGGAACATGGACATTTTTCCTGCTTTCTTTTTATTCGTTGAACCGGCTATGGGAACAGAATATGTACAAACCCAACCGGTATCACCCTAATTACTCCCGATAACCAAGGTAATGGATATTCCTGAATAGAAGCGGCCAGGCCGCCGGTGGATGACTGTGGGAGTGATAGGGGTCTATTGTTTTCCTGATCTGCTCGGGTAGTTCAACCGGAGTCCGGTGGTTTGTCTGCTTTGAGCTTGATGATAACTCATTGACTATCCGAATGATAAGGGGGGGGTAATCAATAAAAACGTGAATAGTAAGAGCATGATTTTCAGTATATAGTATAGACAAGTGTAGGGAAATACTTTCTTTTTCCTCTTTGAAACCGGAGATTTAACATTTGCAATTCCGGGGATTTATTCTGATTTTCGGAAAAGGTTGGGCAAACTCTTCGTCAAGGTTATAAGATTCTAGATGCTAGATACTAGATAACCTTGCCTGGTCATCCGTCTTTTGGCGGAAGGGTGTCATTACCCCATTATCCTATCACCCCATTACCCTATTATTCTATCACCCCATCACCCCATTATTCCGCCACATTTCCGTTGCCACGTTGGGAATGTGGCAGTGAAAATGTGGCATTTTTTGTCACACATTCCTTGGCACGTTTAATATGTGACAGCGAAGTTGTGGCGAAATTTTTACACTAATCCTTCGCGCACACTTTTTGACACCGCTTCGGCGACGGTTTGGACGTGCAGTTTTTCGTAGATGTTTTTGACGTGGGTGCGCACGGTCTCGTAGCCGATGAAGAGTTTTTCCGCAGTCATTTTATACGATAATCCGCTCACGAGCGCGGCGAGCACTTCTTTTTCACGCGCGGTGAGGTGGTAGTCCGGAGCCGGGGATTTTTGCTGGGCATTAAAATAACTCATCACTTTGCGGGCGATGCTGGGTGACATCGGGGCGCCCCCTTCACTCACCTCTGCCAGAGCTTCCAGCAATCGTTCGGGTGGCGTACTCTTCAGCAAATACCCGATAGCCCCGTTGCGCAGCGCGGTGAACACCCGCTCTTCATCATCAAAAACGGTGAGCATAATAACTGGCAAGTCCGGGCGATGAGCGCGCACCATTGCCACGGCATCAAGTCCGTTGATCCCCGGCATATCAATATCCATCAACACGATATCCGGCTTGAGTACCTGAATGAGCGGAACAATTTCATCCGCCGATTCAAAGGCTCCGAGAAAACGAAAGCGGTTATCCGAATGAATCAAGAGTTCAAGTGACTCCCGAATGAGTTTGCTGTCATCACACACCAGAATTCCTGCGGCCATGGTACAAATTTGAAGTGTTCTGTAGATGGGTGACTCCCCGTTTCGGGTGATTTACCGTTTCAGATGAAAGGTAATCCGCGTGCCTTCCGCGGAGCTTTCAATGTTCAGACTTCCTCCGATTTCCTCCGCTCGGAGGCGCATGCTTTTCAAACCCATTCCATTGTATTTCTGCGCGGGGTCGAAGCCTTTGCCATTGTCGTGGATGCTCATGGCAAACGGACGTCCGGACTGAGTAGTGGCTGTGAGCGTGATGGTTTGCGCCCCGGCATATTTCACCGCATTATAAATGGCTTCTTTGGCAATGAGGTAAATGTTTTTTCTTTCCGTCATACTGAAGGTATAGCTGGCAGGGTTGCCGGTGATCTCGGACAAAAAGCTGATTTCATGGGCTGCACAGATATCAGAGCCATAGTCGCGGATTTTGGTGATTAATTCATTGCCGTCTTCATCCGTGGTATTGACAGCCCACACGATGTCGTGCATGGTGTCAATCGTTTGGCGGGAAGTTTCTCCAATGCGGGAAATGGCTTTTGCAGCCTGGTTCACCTGACCCTGCCCAAGATTTCGTTCAGCGGCTGTTCCCAGATAACTGATGCTTCCCAGTGCACTGCCGATATCGTCGTGCAAGTCGCGCGCTATTTTATTTCGCATGAGTTCAAAGGCCTTAAGCTGCCGCACACGGTATTGATAAAAAAGCAACAACGAGCCCGCCAGTCCGAGGAGAAGCAGCGCGTAAAACCACCAGGTCTGGTAGAATCGCGGACGGATTTCAAAAGAGAACGCTGCGATTTCAGGGCTCCATTGATTGTCGCCTGAGCGCGTCTTGACATTCAGCTGATAGTTTCCTGGCGCCAGTCCTGCAACCCGGATGAGGGGATTGTTTCCATTATCCACCCAGTCCGCAGAAACGCCGTTGAGCTGGTAGTAAAAATTCACGTGTTGCGGATTGGTGTACAGTAGCGATGTGCATCGAAAAACCAGCGCGTTCTGGTCGGGTGAAAGTGTGGCCACACCCTCGGATAGCAGGCTGTCGGCGCGCACCCCATTAACCTCCATGCTGATGAATCGGCATGCTGGTGCGAGGCCTGCAGCCCGTATTTGTTCGGGATTGAACCGGATGAGAAATCCATTTCCTCCGCAATAGAGTTCGCCGTTGGAATCCTTGAAAAAATCGCCCTGAAGTCCTTCGGTGGGAATGCCTGATTCCTTGCCAAACAATTGGAATTGCTGGTGTTCCGGTTGATAGCGTGCAATACCTGTGGAGGAGATAATCCAGAGTTGTCCACTGCGGTCTGACTCAATTCCAAACGGACTTGTCAGGGGTACAGGCAGCTCCTTAAAAGTCATCTCACCGTTTTGATTACGGAGCTGCTGTATAC
>JBKDGH010000117.1:0-7090 GCA_046336655.1 Flavobacteriales bacterium
GAAACCGGAAATTTTGAGGTGTCTGACCAGATCGAAATGGCTCAGGCGGTATCGGAGTTCGACCGGAAATACGCCGGCTCCCGCTCAGTGGATATGTCCTGGTGGGAGCTCGGACCAAACAACGTGGGTGGTCGCACACGCGCCATCGTGGCTGTTACCGATCAGCTGATTTTTGCAGGAGCCACCACTGGTGGTCTCTACAAATCAACCAACGGCGGTAACAACTGGACCCGCGTGGAATCGCTGGACGTGTTCGGCAAGACAATGGCGATTTCGTGCATCGACCAGACCGGTGACGGAACTATTTATGTGGGTACAGGTTCTCAGTTTGAGCAGAACTTCGGCGGTGATGGCGGCAGCGCTGCACTCGGAGTTGGATTATACCGCTCTACTGACCTTGGTGAAACATGGGAACTTGTGCCCGGCACAGAACCCACGTTGTTCTCCACCAGCCAGGACTGGGCATACATCAATGAAATGGCTGCTGACCCGAACGTGCCTTCTCGTATATGGCTGGTAGGTGCAATGGGCTGTGGTTACTACGATCCGAATTCCGGAGGTATGAACCTCGACGTGGACGGACTCCCTGTGACGGCCGGTCATGACATCGATTGGGCCGTGGACGGATCATATTGCCTCATCGGAGTGGCCAACGGACGTGTCTACAAATCATCCAACGGAGGTAACAGCTTTGCACAGATTGGTTCAGGCACACTTCAAAATAAGCAACGTGTGCGTATTTCCATCTCTGCGGATGATGTTTCAAAGGCCTATGTGCTCTACGCGCAAGGCGGTTTCATGGGCGGACTGTACTACACTCCTGATGCAGGAAATACCTGGGAGCTCAAATGGCCATCTGGTGCAGATGACGTTTTCAGTGTTTTTGGATCAAACGGACAGGCATACTATGACCTGGCGCTGCTGGTGAAGCCGGGCGATCCCGGTGTGTGTTGGGTAGGTGGTGTAACACTGTGGCAGGGTGGTTCGAATACTCAGCCGGAGCAAATCGCCTTCAACTTTGACTTCGGAAGTTCGGAATTGTATGTGCATTCTGACATTCACACGTTTGAGCTCGCGCCCAACGGCGATTGGTACATCGGATGTGACGGCGGTATTTTTAAGAGCGTGAACAATGGTGAGACATTTACCGCAATGAACCGCGGTTATGTCACCACCCAGTATTACGGAATTGGCTTCAGTGGCGGTTATTCGGTCATCGGGGGAACCCAGGACAACGGTACGCACATTATCCCCGGACTGACGGAGGAAACCGGTGTCGAAACAGACTCCTGGCAACAGGGAATCCAGATTCAAGGCGGCGACGGTTTTCGCTGTGACCTGTCCAACGTGACCGTGCCTGACGCATCTGCAGGTTTCGCAACCAGTCAGTTCGGTGCCCTCTCGCGATACAATGCACAAGGATCCGGTGGCCCCTTTTACGATGACGAAATTATAGCCGCCGCCGGTGATGATTTTGAAATCGGTCCGTTCTACTCCATCATCCGGCTCTTTGAAAATACGGACGATGAAGATTCACAGCAGAATGTCATCCTGTTCAACAATCGCAACACAGATCTCTTCAGCTACGAAGAAGATGGTGAAGTGATCTGGCTCGATACTACGCTGTTCACTCAGAATATGACGCTGCCTTTTGATTACCGTTTTCCGCTTGGTGATACACTCAATTTCTGGGCTGAACTGGTTCGCCCGGATATCTGGACTACCGAGGAACTCACCGAAGACCCCAACTACCCATGGCTTGAGCCACAGGATCTGACCTCTACTGTTGATTCATGCATCACTACTGAAATTTTAGTGGGTTTCGAAACGGTGATTGATCAGATCATTGAGGAGACGGTGTGGGTGTACTGGACAGATAGCTTGTTTGTGCCGGAAATCAATGACTATTTCGTATTCAGTGACTCAGCGGAAATCGTGTTGAGTGTGGATACCACATTCATCGACGTGCCTGTCTATGAGACAGAAACCATTTGTACCACCTGGTATTTCTACGCTTCTGACGTACTGAACAACGTGCGTGAAGAATGGGAAATTCAGGACCGATACACCTCTATGATGGTAGCTGGTTTCAATGGTTCCGAAGGAATCTGGATTACCCGTCAGGCGCTGAACTTCAACGTATCACCTGACTGGTGGAAGATCAACAATGCGCCAACTTCCAGCGTGAGGGCATTTGAATTCTCCCGGGATGGCAAGTCTCTTTTCTACAGCAGTTGGGGAGGACAGCTATTCAGGGTAGATAATCTGCATCAACTGTGGAGTGCCGCTGATGTGAGTAATCTCGTGATCACTCAGATTGCATCCAATGCAGGCGCAGCAATCACGTCCATTGCCCTTGATCCCAATGATCCAAACCACATGGTGATCACCGTGGGAGGCTATGGTCAGCTCACAGGAGGCAAGGTACGCGAGACATTCAATGCACTTTCAGCCAATCCAACGTTTACGAATATCTGGGATTTCAGCGGTGACGAGGTTATCCTTGAGCGCATGCCCGTATTTGCAAGCGTCATCGATGTGAGCGACTCATCCGGTAATACGATAGTAGTCGGTACTGAATTTGGTATTTGGGCAACCAGTGACGGCGGTGATTCGTGGACACACACTTCCGGGGTGTCTGATGGAATTCCGAACTATCCGGGCGCAGGCCCTTCACCCGGCACGCTGAAGTACACGCCCGTATTTGACTTGCGTCAGCAGCAGACAGGAGTGAAGCCTTATATGAACCCGACCAACTATGGAACCATCTTCGCAGGTACGCACGGCCGTGGTATCTGGAGAAGTGATGACTTCTTTTCTGTAGGTGTGACTGAAAACCAACTTCCTTCTGGAAATGGCGCGCAGTTATTGATTTACCCGAACCCAACAGTGGATGAGGCTTATCTCTCGGTTGAACTGGATGAGCCGGTAGCTTTTGCTGATATTCAGATTTTCAATGTGAACGGACAACTGGTGCGTCAGATCCGCACGAACCAGTTGTCAGCCGGAACACATAAAATTTCACTCGAGGCCGTTGAACTCGCCGCTGGTAACTACGTGGTGCGCTATATGGCAGGTGGATCTTCCGGTTCAGGTAAGTTCATCAAGCGATAAGCAATCCATACCGACAAATAGAAAAAGCCTCCTTCGGGAGGCTTTTTCATACCCCTACCTTTGAGGCATGATTAGACCCCGTGTGGCAATTAACGGATTCGGAAGAATCGGCAGGACGTTGCTGAGAGAACTGCTCGTGCGTGATACCTGTGAAGTGGTTGCCATCAATGACCTTGCTGATGCTGCAACGATGTTGCACCTGTTCAGGTATGACTCCGTGCACGGCAAATGGGAAGGCAATGCCTCATGCAGTGAAAAGGAGTTGGTCTTAAACGGCAGCCGGATACGTTGGCTGCGAACGGCTAATCCTGCTGAACTGCCCTGGTCTTCCTTAGGTGTTGATATTGTCGTGGAATGTACCGGACAGTTTCGCAACCGCGCTGCAGCCACCATGCATCTGAGTGCCGGTGCGAAACATGTGCTTCTGAGCGCGCCACCGGAGAATGATGCTTCGGTACCTATGGTGATTGCGGGCTTGAATGATGATGAGCATGCATTGCACCACGACGTGCTGTCCTGCGCTTCATGCACCACCAACAGTGCGGCACCATTGATTCAGTTGCTCGACGAATTATGCGGGATTCAAAGTTGCTATGTAACCACCGTGCATTCATATACCGGCGACCAGCGTCTGCACGATGCTCCGCACAAGGATTTGCGGCGTGGACGCGCAGCGGCGGAATCCATTGTGCCCACTTCCACAGGTGCGGCCAAAGCGCTTTCCGATGTATTTCCGCATCTCGGAGATCGCATCGGAGGATGTGGAATCCGCGTGCCTGTGCCGGATGGCTCATTGACAGATCTCACGGCAATGGTGCGGAATCCGAAAACGGCGGATGAGATCAACGCCTGGTTTGAAGCTGCCGCCCGCGGCCCGTGGCGGGGAATTCTGGAGGTTGCTGATGCGCCCATCGTATCGCGTGATGTCATTGGCAATTCGCACAGCTGTGTATTCGATGCACCACTTACTTCAGTGATAGGCAACATGGTTAAGGTAGTCGGATGGTACGACAATGAAGTGGGGTATTCCAATCGACTGGCCGATATCATCCCGCGCATCGGAAAGGGTTGAACGGATTGTCTGTCGAAGTCAACTACACGATGCGGGTTATTTTTTCCCAACAATGCGATTCGGGGAAGCGAACATCCTACCTTTAGATCACGTCAAGTGCACAATATGATTCATGAGTTAAGCAAATCCAATTCTGTATTCAATCATTTCATCCGCGAGATCAGGGATGTATCCATTCAGGGCGATCGCATGCGGTTTCGCAAAAACCTTGAGCGTATCGGAGAAATCATGGCGTATGAAGTATCCAAAACACTTGCTTATGAGCCGGTAGAAGTAACTACACCGCTCGGAGAAGCAAGTGTGAATGTGCTGGCTGAACAGCCCGTCATCTGCGCTATTCTGAGGGCTGCCTTGCCGATGCATCAGGGCTTTCTGAATTATTTCGATCGCGCGGAATCGGCCTTTGCAGCAGCCTATCGCCGGCACCATAAGGGCGGTGATTTCGAAATTGAAGTGGACTATACCAGTTCACCGGCACTTGATGGAAAGGTGCTCATCATCGTGGATCCAATGCTGGCCACAGGTTCGAGCATCGAAATGGTGTATAAACAAATTCTTCGCAGGGGAACTCCTTCAGCGGTGCATGTGGCCAGTGTCATCGCCACCAATACCGGCATTGCGCATGTGCGCAGCAGACTTCCTGAACATACCACGATCTGGGCAGGTGCGATTGATTATGAACTTACCGCACAGGCGTATATCGTCCCCGGATTGGGTGATGCAGGGGATCTGAGCTACGGGAGGAAGGACTGATGTGGATGTACCTTCTCAAAGTACTGGGGTGGTGGGGGCTTTCGTTTGTCAAGTTCCTCTTCGTTCCGTTTTTCATGATTCACTCCAATAAAGAGCACTGGAGCTGGCTGGAGACAATACTGATCACCTCAAGTGGTGCAGCAGGTGGTGTGTTTCTCTTTTTTCATCTTGGAGAATACATATTCAACTGGTGGGCAAAGCATTTTGGAAAGAAAGGAAAAGTGATGACCAAAGGCAGGCGGTTCATTGTGCGCATCAAGTGGAAGTGGGGATTGAAGGGGCTGATGCTGATATCAGGATTGATAAGCGTGCCTATCGCGTCGCTGCTCGCAGCGAAATTTTACCGCCACAATCCGAACGCTTTGCCCATGATGATCATTGCATTCTTCGTGTGGTCGGTGTTACTCACATCACTGGCCTACTCAACCAGACTGATGTTTCCGTGAAATACACGCACCTTTTCTTTGATCTCGACGGCACTCTCTGGGATTTGAAAACAAATACCCGCGTCGCCCTGCAGACGCTTTTTGACGCCAATCAGCAGGTCTTCTCAGGTGCCGATTTTCAGGCGTTTTACGCCAGGTATCATATCCACAATGACCGCGTGTGGGCGTTGTACCGCGATGGGAAAATGGATAAGGAGACGCTCCGTGTTTCGCGGTTCAGGCACGCGCTGGATGATTGCGGCATTCAGTCTGATGATTCATTTGCCGCGTGGTTTGCGGATCAGTTTCTGGAAATCTGTCCAAGGCTGCCCCACCTGATTGAAGGTGCAATGGAACTCCTGAACCACGTCAATGGAAAATACGAGCTGCACATCATCACCAATGGCTTTAATGAGGTGCAGCATTACAAAATGCATGCAGCCGGAATCACCTCATTTTTCAACCATATCATTTACAGCGAGGAGGCGGGAGTACGCAAGCCCCATAAAGGCATTTTTGATCTCGCCTTTCAGAGAACAGGAGCCGATCCGTCGCGCTCGCTGATGATCGGTGATGACTGGGATGCCGATATTCTCGGCGCGCGCAATGCAGGAATGGATCAGGCATTTCTCACATCCACTGAAGACCTGCTGCACGAGCTCGGCTCAGTAACTACCGGCCGTCCCATGCGGCACAATTTTCATCCTACTTACACCCTCAACCACCTCAATGAACTGATAGCGGTGTTGTGACTATTTTCATGCTTCTTTCGCATCGTCCGTTACGTACCTTTCGCTCATCATGGAAAACAAAAATCAGCAACCCCAACTCAACATCGAACTCAATGAGGAAGTCGCACAGGGAGTGTATTCCAACCTTGCAGTAATCACGCACTCTCCTGCTGAATTTGTTATTGATTTCATTCGCATCATGCCCGGCATTCCAAAGGCGCGTGTGCAGTCGCGCATCATTCTTACTCCGCAACATGCCAAGCGTTTGATGAAAGCAATGGCCGAGAACATCGCGAAGTACGAAAGTCAGCACGGCAAGATTTCTGAATCGCAGGGACCTGAGAATATGTTCCCGCTCAACTTCGGTGGTCCGCAAGGACAGGCCTGACCGGTCAGATCATATGGACACGCCCCTTCAATTCCTTCCCCAGAAAAGGCGAATTGAGTGAAAGGCTTTTCCAGTTAGTTCGGGTGAAGTGTGTACGTTCTTCAGTCGAGAAAACGGTGATTTCGGCGGGTTCCCCTTCCCGGATGACGGACATGTTTACACCGAGCACCCTCGCAGGGCCACTTGTGAATTTGCCGATCAGCTCTGCGGTGTCAAGTTTACCCTCAGTGGATTGAAGTGCGCAGTGAAAGGCGGTCTGAATGCTGCTCATTCCATAGTTCGCATATTCCCATTCCAGCACTTTGTGCTCATGGTCTTCCGGAGAGTGATCGCTGCATATCGCATCGATGGTGCCGTCCTTAAGCCCTGCGATCAGTGCCTTGCGGTCGGCCGAAGAGCGAAACGGCGGCAGCACCTTGAGGTTGGAGTCAAATCCGATCATATCCTCATCGGTGAACGCAAGCTGATGCGCTGCCACGGCGCATGTGACCTGCAATCCACTCTTCTTTGCCTTGCGGATCAGCTCCACACTTCCGGCTGTACTGATCAGTGAAATATGCAGACGTCCACCGGAGTACTTCAGCAACTCGAGATCGCGGTGCACCCT
>JBKDGH010000118.1:0-72684 GCA_046336655.1 Flavobacteriales bacterium
GGACTGGGATCTGAAGAACGCGAAGAACATTCCGATCGCAAGCGGAACCTATATCATCCACGTGGATGTGCCGGGCGCCGGTGAAAAGATCCTCAAATGGTTCGGTGTAATGCGACCAATTGACCTTGATAACTTCTGATGAGTCAATGCGCAATGAACTCACGAAGGATGTGGGATCAGGAAGTCATTCATTCACGATGTAAACGCGATATACTCTTCGCGTGTCGGACAGGATTTCTTCGTCATGGATGATGCGGACACTTCCTTTCCTGCGCTTTGATTTAGCGCTAATCTGGTAGATGTCGTTCAACGGAAAAAAGAGATTGGCCATGAGCACAGAATCAACTGCCATTCGCTTCCCATTTTTGATTTCGACTTCCCGGCTTTTGCGCGACACCATCAGATGAGGTGTTGCATTCAGATGGACTTTAATCTTCTTTCGGGTGGTGTTCACTATTTCATATACGGATAGGCACGGAATTGCACAAATCATGACTTCCGGCGGCCGGGGAGTGAATCGCTCATCGGGCAAAGGAGTTGGCACAAGAATCAGTTCATGGGGGTACTGCTCTTTCGTGCATTGGATGAGCGCGCCGGTTGGATCAAACGCACAATCTTCTGAATAGCGCTGAATGCCTCCATCCGGCGCAGAGCTGAAATGCAGGTCTTTGACCTGACCATTCGGATAATAAGCCAATTGCACAGTTGCATGTCCGGCAATACGCCTGAGTTCGTAATGAAACAGTTGAACGCCCGCTGCATTGAAACCGGTGATGTGACCCCATCTGTTTTCCCTGTCCCAGGTTTCGATCGTGGACAATGTTCCGTTTTCGTGGTGACATGAGGTTTCTGACTCACCGTCACTCCCTTGTCGGGTCAGACAATGCAATTGAGCAGACAGTGCAGTTGGAGCAAGCAGGAGAAAAATAAGGATACATCGCATGACGGATATGGGACAATAAGCAGACCAAAGATCAGGCATCCTTCAATACCACCGGAGTCACGGCCCTGGATCATCTTGAAGTGAAATTATTGTCCCAAAGTGGAATGCACCAGTGCAATTTATTTTGAATATCCGACGTACAATTGATCAACAGAATGGACTGATCTCCCATCGATCATAAAAAGCTGCAGGCGACGAAGGAAGTAATCGCGCTGCACAGCGAGTGCAACGAGCCGGTCCGCCTTTGGCGGGCCGGCTCATTTTTATTCAGCACAGATCATGCGGCTCCACATGAATAAATACATCCGCGATTTCCGGATGCTCTTCCATGATGGTATTCTTAACCGCATGCGCAATCTCGTGTCCCTTGCGCACAGTATTATCACCGGGCACAGTAAGATGAAGGTCTACGTAGTAATTCATGCCGGTTTTTCGGACGTAGCATTTTTCTGTGTCAACTACACCTTCGACTGTATGGGCGTGTTTTCGGATTTCCGCAATGAGCTCATCATGCTGGTGTTCATCCATGATTTCTCCGAGTGCAGGTCGCAGGATCAGGTAGGCATTGTAAATAATAAATCCGGATGCAAATAGCGCTGCGTAGTCATCAGCAGCTTCATATCCTTTGCCCATCCATAACGCTATGCTGATTCCGATGAACGCCATAAGCGATGTGATCGCGTCGCTGCGATGATGCCACGCATCGGCTTTCAGAGAGGAGGAATGGGTTTCGTCGCTTCGTTTTGATACAATGCGGTAAAACAGTTCTTTCCAGATGATTATTCCACCCAAGACAAATAATGTATATGGCTTTGGAGCATGATGAGGGGTTCGGATATGATGAATTGCTTCCACTGCGATGACAGTAGCGGATACAAAGAGAAATGCGACTGTAACAAAGGTTACAATGGCCTCGGCCTTTCCATGTCCGTAGGGATGATTTGCATCTGCCGGACGATTGGAATATTTGAGGCCAATCAGCACAAGCACAGAAGCAAGCACATCCGTCGTGGATTCAATGGCATCCGCAATCAACGCATACGAATTGCCGAGAACTCCGGTAACTCCTTTTATCACTGCAAGTAGTGCGTTGCCTGCAATGCTCAGCCACGAAGTCTTTATGGCCAGTTCGGAGCGGGATGTCATGCGCTTAAAGGTATGCGTGAATGATATCGGTTGCGGACAGTCAGATTGGGTTAGAAGGGGCTCACCATGCGCCAGATGTCAGCACACAGGAATGAGGCCGGGCTGAAGGGGATTTCATATTCACCAGTTCAGGTCTTTAATCCGGGATAATTGGTCAATTGGGAAAATAATCTGAAATCGGGGCTTTGTGCTCGTGAATGATTTCAAGCACTGTGCGAAAGGCCGCCACCTTTTGGCCGTAGCGTTCGTTGTGACGGGCTTGTAACGCCGCTGCCGCCAGTTTCTGGTATTCATCGTAGTCGGTCATACTGTGACAGAGGTACTGAATGGCATAGGTCACGCCACCCTCTTCAAAAGCGTGAACGCGACAAATTCTGTTTTCGAGAAAATATCCCGTTGCCATGACCTCCGGAATGTGTATTTCCTTCATCCACACCAGCCACTCTTCATGAATTGCCTGATCTACGCTTACCGTTACGTTATATAAAACCCGGTTCATGGGTGCAAGATGGCACGATTTCCTGAATTCGGCTGTTCCGCGAGGTTATTTGGATTGTGAAGTGCAGGTTTCGCTTAGTTTTACCAAAATTTCAAGCATTATGATGACCGGATTTCTCCATCTTCATTCCGCGCTTCGCTGGGTTGCATTGATCCTCCTGCTGATTACCGTTGTGGATAATCTCATGAGGATGTATAAGCCGTACAATGGTGCCGATAACAAGCTCGCCTTGTTCACGCTTATTTCCATGCACCTTCAACTCGTTATCGGGTTAGTGCTTTGGGGAAATGAACTTGCCGAAGCACTTTCTGCAAACGTGCACATCATGAAAGAAAAAGCCGCCCGATTCTTTATCGTAGAGCACTTCATCGGAATGATCCTGGCGATAACGTTCGTCACAGTAGGATATGTGCGCCACAAGCGTCAGGAGGACCGGGCCATCAAGCATCGCATGATTTTTGGTTATTATCTGATCGCACTTCTTCTTGTTTTGGCCTTTATTCCATGGCCCTTCCGCGAAGTAGGTGCCGGCAGGGGATGGTTCTGATGAAAAAGCAGGTTTTTTTTATAGCGGCGAGCTCATGGCTGGTTTTGTTTTCATGCGGGTCATCCGACTCTGCATCTGTGACTGGTTCTGCATCCTCTGATCAGGATTCATTTATAGTATCAGAATTGTATGCCCAGCGCTGTGCTACCTGTCACGGAATGGAAGGCAATATGTCCATGGGCGGGGCGAAAAAGCTCACAGAGTGTGTTTCCTCAAAGGAAGAAATCACCGCCCAGATTCGTTATGGAAAGGGTACTATGCCGCCATTTGGTGAAATGCTCACGGATAAGCAGATCAACGCCCTTGCGGAATATGTCCTCACTTTCCGCACCAAAGGAGCAAAGCCTTGATCATTACCGCAAAGAAGCAGGAGACGTGCGTGCTGGTGGGATTGATTTCCCGTCAGCAACCCAAAGAACTCCTCATGGAGTATCTCGATGAGTTGGCGTTTCTGGCAGAAACAGCCCATGCAAAGTGCCTTCAACGATTCTGGCAAACGGCGGATCATCCTGATTCCCGCACGTTTGTGGGGGCCGGAAAGGCAGATGAAATCAAGGAGTATGTGCATTCCAATGAGGTGGACATGGTCATCTTCGACGATGAGTTGTCGCCCTCACAGCAGCGTAATCTGGAAAATCTATTCAACACCGAAGAAAAGAAGGTCAAAATTCTCGATCGCAGCAATCTCATTCTGGACATTTTTGCCGCCCGCGCGCGCACAGCACATGCGAAAACGCAGGTAGAGCTTGCGCAATACGAGTACCTGCTGCCAAGACTCACGCGCATGTGGACGCACCTCGAGCGTCAGAAGGGAGGAATCGGAATGCGAGGTCCCGGAGAGCAGGAAATTGAAACTGACCGAAGGATCATTCGGGACCGCATTGCACGATTAAAGAAAGAACTAGAGCTCATTGACCGCCAAAAGGCGACCCAACGTGGAAATCGCGGGGCAATGGTTCGGGTTGCCCTGGTGGGTTATACCAACGCCGGAAAGAGCACCCTGATGAATCTGCTCAGCAAAAGCGAGGTCTTCGCAGAGAACAAGCTATTCGCCACACTGGATACCACAGTGCGGAAAATCGTGCTGAAACAGCTTCCTTTTCTGCTGAGTGACACGGTCGGCTTTATTCGGAAATTGCCCCACCAGCTCATTGAGTCATTCAAGGGCACCCTGGATGAGGTCCGCGAAGCGGATCTGCTCATTCATGTGGTGGACATAAGCCATCCGCAATTCGAGGACCACCTCCGTGTAGTGAATGAAACGCTGGCTGAAATCGGGGCAGGCGACAAACCGGTGATTCTCGTATTCAATAAAATCGATGCGTACCGCCACGTGCCAAAGCCGGAAGATGATCTTTCTCCGGCTACAAAGGAGAACATCAGCCTTGCCGAATTGCAAAGCACCTGGATGGCTCGTAATACCGGAATGGACGTCGTCTTTATATCAGCGGTTACGCGCGAGCATGCTGACCAGTTACGGGATTTGCTGTATCAGCGTGTGCGTGAAATCCACATTCTGCGTTATCCTTATATCGATCCCGGGAAGGACTGGAATACCCCCGGGAACAGTGAAGAGGTTTAATCGGCGTCAGGAGCCTCAATCTTCATCTGCTTGATCTGCATTCCCCATCCTCCTTTTTTCATAAAGAAGGTCACGCGAAACGTCCCCTTTGAAGTGAGCAAATCACCAATCCGGTATTGATCATCCAGTTTTGAGGTGCCCTGATGTTTCAGGGTGAAGTCGCGGGGCGGGTTTGCAGTAAAGAACTGACTCAGAATGGTTTTTGCCTCTCCACTGGAGAATGTACCCTCTTTTCCGTCAACCTCAAGCTCAACCTGCGGCATCATCATCGTGCTGATGGCAATGGCATCTCCTTTTTTTAAAGCCTCCGCAACCATCGGAGTGATGTCAGACTGGGCATTGGCTAGAAAACCCATGGTAACCAGAAAAAGAGTAGACAAAAGGGTATTCATGATCAAACAGGTCATTAATTAACGATCGGTTAACTCCAATGATCGCGCCAGAACAATGATAAGCCATCTTTTCTGCGGTTCATCGGAAAATCATCTTTTTTCAGCCATGGATCTCTGGAAATGATCAAGAATGATTACCTTTGCCCTCCCTTAAAAACGGGCTCATGAGAATTGACCGCGCACTCGACGAATATCGCGTGCCTTTCACGGGCCTTAAAGACGGGCACCATGTGTTCGAATTTTACCTGGGGGACAAGTTCTTTGAGGCGTTTGAGCATTCGGAAATGAATGATGCCGGCATTCAGGTCAATGTTGAGTTGGAGAAATCAGCGAATATGCTGGTATTCCGCTCAGCGCTGAAGGGTTCGGTGGCAGTTGAGTGTGATCGCTGCACCGAGCTGATCCGCCAAAAGATAGAGGGAGAATTTCAGCTTGTGGTGAAGTTTGGTCTGGAAACAGGCAGTACCGATGAGGACGTGCTGGTTATCGGGCCGCAGGAATATCGGGTTGATCTCTCGCATTATTTTTATGAGTACGCGCACGTGTCGCTGCCGGCCCGGAGGGTGCATCCCGACGTAAGCCAGTGCAACCAGGACATCCTGAAAAAACTGGATGCGATGCGCGTGGAAAGTGATTCTGAATCTCATTGGATTGCCCTGAAGGATATGGAGATGGGTGATTCAGAGCCTTATTTGAACGACGAAGAAGAATAGACAACGGATAAACACAAACAGAGATGGCACATCCCAAACACAGAATTTCGCAAACCCGCCAGGCCAAGCGCCGCACGCACTACAAGCTGGAGGCCCCGAATGTGTCGACATGCCCGACTACGGGTCAGCCTCACATGTTTCACCGCGCCCACTGGTACGAGGGCAAGCTCTACTACAAGGGCAAAGTGGTGATGGAGAAGGAAGAAAACGCCTGATCAGTACAACAATATTGAAGCGCCAGTCCCTGCTTGGGACTGGCGTTTTTTTGCCCGTCAGTGTTGGTTTCACACTTTGTGGTTACCGCTTATCAGTATCGCTTTACATTAGCGCCTTCGTTTATCTCTAATTAACCGTCAATCGGAATGAATTCGGTCAAAGCCGCGATAACTGCTGTATGTGGTTATGTTCCACCAGATGTGCTTACCAATCATGATCTGGAGAAGATCGTGGACACCACTGACGAGTGGATCCGGACCCGCACCGGTATCGAGTGCCGCCATATTCTCAAAGGCGAAGGTTTGGGCACCAGTGACATGGGTGTCGAAGCCGTTCTCGGACTGCTCGGCAAGCGGGGAATCGGCGCGGAGGATATTGATCTCCTCATCTGTGCCACAGTAACCCCCGACCATCAGTTCCCTGCCACCGCCAACATCATCTGCGACAAGATTGGCGCGAAGAACGCATGGGGATTTGATATTAACGCGGCCTGCTCCGGCTTCATCTATGCACTTGCCACTGCTGCCCAATTTGTGGAAGGTGGCAAGTATAAAAAGGTGGTGGTCATTGGAGCGGATAAGATGTCATCCATTATTGATTACACTGACCGTTCCACATGCGTCATCTTCGGTGACGGTGCAGGAGCAGTGCTTCTGGAGCCGACCACGGACGGAACTGGTATCATGGACAGTATTCTCAAATCCGACGGTCATGGAAGGGTTTACCTGCACCAGAAGGCCGGTGGATCAGTGATGCCGGCATCGAAGGAGACGGTGGAAAAGCGACTCCACTATGTGTTTCAGGATGGCCAGCCGGTGTTTAAGGCGGCTGTTGTAGGCATGGCGGATGTCTCGGCCGAAATCATGGAAAAAAATCACCTTACCGCCGATGACGTGGCTTGGTTGGTACCGCACCAGGCCAACCTTCGCATCATTGACGCCACGGCACGCCGCATGGGAGTCGGACAGGACAAAGTGATGATCAATATTCAGCGCTACGGCAATACCACCGCAGGCACCATTCCGCTGTGTCTCTGGGATTGGGAAAAGCAATTGAAAAAAGGCGATAACCTTATTCTCTCAGCCTTCGGCGGAGGGTTCACCTGGGGCGCCGTCTATGTGAAATGGTCGTATGACCCGTCCTAATTGGATCCCAGTCCTATATTTACCCCTTGCAACCCCAACGAAAACGAACCCCAATGAATATTACGCAAATTCAGGACCTCATCAAGTTCGTCGCAAAAAGCGGTGTCAGCGAAGTCGAGATCGAACAGAAGGACTTCAAGATTACCATCAAAACCCACGAGCCTGAGCGGAAAAACAAAGCACCTGAAATGATCCAGGTAGCAGTTCCTGCTCCTGCTCCGGCAATGCCTCAGGCAGTGGCTGCTCCGTCACCTGCACCGGCAGCTGCTCCGTCACCGCCCGCCACACCGGCTTCTGCCCCGGCAGGCAATTTAGTGGAGGTGAAAAGCCCGATGATTGGGACTTTTTATCGTTCTCCTGGTCCCGATAAACCCGCATTCATAGAAGTGGGAGACACCATAAAGGCAGGGGATACCGTGTGCATCATTGAAGCGATGAAACTGTTCAATGAAATCGAATCGGAAGTTTCCGGTAAGATTGTGAAGGTGCTCGTGAATGACAGCACCCCAGTGGAATATGATCAGCCGCTGTTCCTGGTGGAGCCCGCCTGATCCTAAACCTCAATCCGAATATCCTATGTTCAACAAGATATTGATCGCCAACCGCGGTGAAATTGCACTTCGCGTGATCAGGACCTGCAAGGAAATGGGCATCGCGACCGTGGCAGTGTACTCCACCGCAGATCGCGACAGCCTTCACGTGCGCTTTGCCGACGAAGCGGTGTGCATCGGCCCGCCATCAAGCAAGGACTCGTACCTCAAAATTCCGAACATTATTGCAGCGGCTGAAATCACCAATGCTGATGCGATTCACCCGGGATATGGATTCCTATCCGAGAATGCAGTGTTTTCCAAGGTGTGCAAAGAGAACGGAATCAAGTTCATCGGTGCGTCTCCTGAAATGATCGATGCGATGGGAGACAAAGCGTCTGCCAAGCAGACCATGAAGGACGCCGGAGTGCCCACTATTCCGGGGTCTGACGGACTTCTGGAAGACCTTAAAGAGGCGCGCGCAATAGCGAAAAAGATCAAGTATCCTGTAATGCTTAAGGCCACCGCAGGTGGCGGCGGTAAGGGCATGCGCGTGTGCAAGGATGAGGCTGAACTTGATGACGCATGGGAAAAGGTGCGCCGTGAAGCAGGTGCAGCATTCGGCAACGACGGTATCTACATGGAGAAATTCGTGGAAGAACCGCGTCACATCGAAATTCAGATTGCAGGTGACCAATACGGAAAAGCGTGTCACCTCTCCGAACGCGATTGCTCCATTCAGCGTCGTCACCAGAAACTCGTGGAGGAGACTCCATCGCCCTTCATGACTGATGAACTCCGCGAGCAGATGGGTCAGGCTGCCATTAAAGCGGCTGAAGCGGTGCGTTACGAAGGTGTAGGTACGGTGGAATTTCTGGTAGATAAAAACAGGGATTTCTATTTCATGGAAATGAATACCCGCATCCAGGTGGAGCACACCATTACGGAAGAAGTAATCAATTACGACCTCGTAAAAGAACAGATCAAGCTGGCAGCTGGTGAGCCGATCTCCGGACGTAACTACTACCCGAAGATGCACAGCATTCAGTGCCGGATAAATGCGGAGGACCCATTCAAGGGATTTGCTCCTTGCCCCGGAAAAATTTCTGCCTATCACTCACCGGGCGGGCATGGAGTGCGCGTGGATACCCATGCATACGCAGGTTACGTGATTCCGCCGTACTACGATTCGATGATTTCAAAACTCATCACCGTGGCTCAGACACGCGAAGAGGCAATCACCAAGATGCAGCGTGCGCTGGATGAGTATATCATCGAAGGTATCAAGACGACCATCCCATTCCATCAGAAACTGATGCGGGATGAGAAGTTCAGAAGCGGTGATTTCAACACGAAGTTCCTGGAGACGTTTGAGATGTAATCTTCCCGCATGTGCGGTGAGTATTACTTGTTGCGGATTCTCCGGAATAATTGTCGGAGCGCGTCGTTGAACTCGGATTCATCCCATTTGGCCTGAATTTGTCGAGCGGTTAGTCCGGTGTTGGACCGCACGAGTTCCCAGTGAAATACGAAAGCATTTTCTGCTTCATTTTGCCTGTAGTCCATGCGGCCCCATTTTGCAAGGTAGAAACGCGTGGTATCCTCGTTTTGCTCACAGAAATACAAGCCCTGTGAAAACCACTGAAGCGTTTTCACTTCCCTGGTGGAAGCAATCGGATCGAGGTGATGAAGCCCGCGCGCATAGCTCACAAAATCAACTTCGGGATCATCCTGAAGCACAGAATATTCTCCGATGTAAATGGAATCTGACGTGACAGCCACACCACTCCACAGGATTGAATTGAGAATGGAAGGCGAAGTGGAAAGGGTGTTGTACGGGATGCCTTTTTGTTCAAGGGAATCGCTGAAGTGCGAATGGGCAATGCCTTTGTTGACCAAAGTAAAACCGAGATAAACGAGGGAATACGCAGCCCCCAGTTTCGCCCAGCGCAGTCTGCGTGGATTCGTCCGCTTCAAGAAAAGACATACCAGCAACGCGAATAAAAAGGGGACAGTCCAGAGTGGGTCAACGACCGAGATCGTGTTGAATCCCACGAGGTAATCAGTGAACGGCAGAAACAACTGTGTGCCATACGTGGTGCAGCAGTCAAGCAGGGTGTGCGTAAAAAAGAACAAGTACCAAACGATATAGCTTTCTTTCCAGGTGATTCTGGATTTCATCCATCGCCAGGTGACCCACGCAAAGGGGATCGCCATGAGCAGATGGATGAACATGCTATGGCTGTATCCGCGATGAATGCGGAGCTGATCAATCGGGTCAGTCCAGAATGAATTGAACAGAATATCGAGGTCCGGAATGGTGCCGCCAATGGCACCAATCAGCTGCGCTCTGTTGCCCATCTTGCGCCCCCAGGCAATTTCGCCCACTGCGGCCCCAAGAACAATCTGAGAAAGAGAATCCATCGGCCGCCAAGGTACTTCAGATGGAATTGCACGGGTGGTGATTTGCAATATTTGTAGTTACAACACGTTAGTTCACAAACCTGTACCACATGAAAAAACCGATTGTTACGCTTTCCGGATTGGCTCTTTATTGCCCTGACTTCATTTCTTGGAGGTCGGAAGTGGACTCACCCGAAAGGATTCGAAAAGTCATTCACATTCATAGAAGGCAATGCGGAGCATACGAGTGGTTTTTTTATGCAGCGAACTGAAGTGTCTAATCTGGAGTACCGGAATTTTCTTCAGGACTTGAAAGTGCAGGGCAATATGGATAACTACAAAGCGGCTCTGTGGGATACTGCGAATTGGGTGACCACATTTTCATTCAACGAGCCTTACAAAACATATTATCACAGCCACGCGGCTTATGATAACTATCCTGCAGTGAACATCACCCATGCCGGAGCAGTATTGTATTGTGAGTGGCTTGCAGCAGAGCTTAACGGGGTAAGTGGTCAAGGAGAATACTACTACCACGTGCGCATTCCTTCCCGTTCAGAATGGATCCATGCCGCGTGCAACGGAGATCAGAGATTCGTGTATGCGTGGGGTGGACCGTATATCCGCAATGCAAAGGGTTGTGCATTGTGTAACTTCATGCACGTAGGTGATGAATGTATTCGCCGAAATGAATCCGGGGAGCTTGAGTTGGGATGTCAGGGTGGAGATCACCATTACATGGGAGTTGCAGGTTACCTGAGCGATAATGCGGATATCACCGCGCCTGTAGCCTCTTATTCCCCATCTAAGTGGGGACTCTTTAATATGAATGGAAACGTGGCCGAAATGGTGGATGACGGCACTACTGCCATGGGTGGATCATGGAGATGTCCCGGCTATGACGTCAGAAATACAAGTGAAATGAAGTTCGATGGCCCGTCAGTGGAAGTGGGATTTCGTCCGGTGGTGACGCTGGTGAAAAGAAAAAGTGTTTAGTCCGGCTCGTGCTTAGGCTCCGATAATCTTCCGGATGTCATTGAGCTTCATCAGCGCCTCTACAGGAGTCAGCGTGTTGATATCAATATTGAGCAGTTCATCCCTTACTTGCGCAAGCGTGGGATCATCGAGTTGAAAGAAGCTGAGCTGCACGGGCGATTGCGCGGACACATGCCCTACTTTACCAGTGAGGTTTTCCCTGCTGTGCGATTGTTCAAGTGTCTGGAGCATTTCTTTCGCACGTTCGAGCACCTTGGAGGGCATTCCCGCAAGTTTGGCCACGTGAATACCAAAGCTGTGATTGCTGCCGCCCTGTTGCAGTTTGCGGAGAAATACTATGCGCTGGCCCACTTCCTTTACACTTACATTGAAGTTATGGATGCGTGCAAATGCCGATGCCATTTCGTTCAGTTCGTGGTAGTGTGTGGCGAATAACGTCTTGGCTCTTGCTTTCGGATGCTCATGCAGGTATTCCGCAATGGCCCAGGCAATCGAAATTCCGTCATAGGTGGATGTGCCTCTTCCGATTTCATCCAGCAGCACCAGGCTGCGGTTGCTGAGGTTATTGAGAATACTCGCGGTTTCATTCATCTCCACCATAAATGTGGATTCACCGCTGGAGATGTTATCGCTCGCACCCACACGGGTGAAGATCTTGTCAATGATGCCTATATCGGCAGATTTCGCAGGCACATACGATCCTATCTGAGCCATAAGCACGATGAGTGCAGTCTGGCGCAGCACAGCAGATTTACCGCTCATGTTTGGTCCGGTGATCATCATGATTTGCTGCTGCTCATTGTCGAGGTATACGTCATTGCTGACATACTCTTCTCCGGGAGGCAGGCTGCGCTCAATGACCGGATGTCGTCCTTCATGAATGTGCAGGCTGAAGCCATCGTTCAGAGAGGGTTTGACATAATGGTTTTTCACTGCAACTGTCGCAAAGGACAGGAGGCAATCCAGCCGTGCCACGAGCTGGGCATTCAACTGAATCGCTGAAGTGAACTCCATGACGGCCGCCACGAGTTCCTGAAAAAGGTGTGATTCGATAGCGGCAATCTTTTCCTCTGCGCCGAGAATCTTTGACTCGTAATCCTTCAGCTCTTCGGTGATGTATCGCTCCGCCTGTGTGAGGGTCTGTTTTCTGATCCAGTCAGCAGGCACTTTATCCTTGTGTGTATTGCGTACTTCGAGGTAGTAGCCAAACACATTGTTATACGAAATTTTCAGGGATGGAATTCCCGTGCGTTCACTTTCGCGCTGTTGGATTTCCGCGAGAAAATCCTTGCCTGACGTGGCGAGTGAGCGCAACTCATCCAGTTCAGAATGCACTCCGGGGGCAATTACCTGCCCCTTGTTCAGCGCCATCGGAGGATCGGGATGGAGTTCCCTGGCAATGCGCGAGGTGATCGTCTCACACGGATTCAGCTGCGAGGTGAGGCTGAGCAATTCCGAATTACTGCTCTTTTTACCCATTTCACGGATGGGTTCAAGGGCTTCCAGGGCCCGGCGTATCTGCATCAGTTCGCGCGGCGAAATACGCGCTGTGGCTACTTTGGAAATGAGCCTTTCGAGGTCACCTATTTGCTTGAGTGACTGCGAAAGGACGGACGCATTATCTTGGTGGTGTGTGAAATATTCCACTACCGCATGGCGCTTCTCAATCGTGGCGGAGTGCTTCAGCGGAAGAAGCAGCCAGCGACGAAGCATGCGCGCTCCCATGGGTGAAATGGTTTCATCCAGCACATCCAGCAAGGTGGTTGCATTTTCATGCGAGGAGTGAACGAGCTCCAGATTGCGGATGGTGAATTTGTCCAGCCATACGTATTGGTCTTCTTCAATCCTGGAAATGGTTGCTATGTGAGCTACTTTATCGTGGCGTGTTTCTTCCAGATAATGCAGCACCGCACCGGCAGCAATAATTCCGAGTTCAAGTTCATCCACTCCGAATCCCTTGAGGCTGCGGGTTCCGAAGTGTTTCTGGAGTTTCTCTCTTCCGAAATCTGACGTAAACACCCAGTCATCGAGCCTGAACGTGACGAGTTTGTCGCCGAACGCATCGCGAAACGCTTTGTCGAGATGCTTCTGATAAAGCACCTCGGCAGGCCGGAAGCCCTGAAGGAGTTTATCCGCATATTCAATTGTTCCCTCTGCACACAGAAATTCGCCAGTGGAAATATCGAGAAACGCGATGCCAGCCTGGTTCTGTTTGATGGCTACTGCAGCAAGAAAGTTATTGGACGTAGCATCGTACGTTTTATCGTTGTACGACACGCCCGGAGTAACTAGTTCGGTAACTCCGCGCCTGACGATCTTTTTGGTAAGCTTAGGGTCTTCGAGCTGGTCGCAGATCGCTACGCGGTGGCCTGCACGAACGAGCTTGGGCAGATAGGTATCCAGCGCGTGAAATGGAAAGCCGGCCAGCTCCACGTAGGCCGCAGCGCCATTTTTTCTCCGCGTGAGTGTGATGCCCAGCACGCGGGATGCAACGATGGCATCCTCTCCGAATGTTTCGTAGAAATCGCCTACGCGAAAAAGCAGGAGTGCGTCAGGATACTTTGCCTTGATGGCATTGTATTGCTTCATGAGCGGTGTTTCAACCGCTGCTCCGGTTTCCTCAACGTATTCTTCCGCCACTGGAGTCAGGTTTTCACGCCACTTTCAGCTGACTGAGCTTGGAGTGTGAGAACTGTTCGCGCGCATAACTGAGCGTCACCTTGAACTCCTTCTCCTTGGAAGAAGGCAACTGGTACATCGCATCAGTCATAATTGCTTCGCAGATGGAACGTAGGCCGCGAGCACCGAGTTTGTATTCCATTGCTTTTTCAACGATGAAATCGAGCACTTTTTTATCAAAGGTGAGTTTGACACCGTCCATATCAAACAGCTTCACATACTGTTTGATGAGCGCATTTTTCGGTTCTGTGAGAATGCGACGCAGGGTAGCTTCGTCCAGTGGATTCAGGTAAGTCAGCACCGGGAAGCGACCGATCAGTTCGGGTATTAATCCGAATCGCTTCAGATCCGTTGGGGTTACATACTGAAGAATATTCTCAGTGTCAATTCGCGCAGCAGTTGCGCCGTATCCGATGGAGTTGAGGTTGATGCGGCTTTCTATATGCCTGTTGATTCCGTCGAACGCACCGCCGCAGATGAAGAGGATATTGCGGGTATCGACCTGTATCATCTTTTGTTCCGGATGTTTGCGTCCGCCCTGCGGGGGAACACCTACCGTGGCTCCTTCGAGGAGTTTGAGCAGTGCCTGCTGTACACCTTCTCCGCTGACATCGCGGGTGATGCTCGGGTTGTCACTTTTACGGGCGATTTTATCGATCTCATCGATGAAGACAATGCCTCGCTCAGCACGCGCCACGTCATAGTCGGCGTTTTGAAGAAGGCGCGAAAGGATGCTCTCCACATCTTCTCCCACATAGCCCGCTTCAGTGAGTACGGTAGCATCGGCAATGCAAAATGGTACGTTGAGCATTTTTGCGATGGAGCGGGCCAGCAGTGTTTTGCCGGTTCCGGTTTCACCGACCATCACGATGTTGGATTTTTCAATTTCCACATCATCGCCGGTGTGCTTCTGGCTGATGCGCTTGTAGTGGTTGTACACCGCTACGCTGAGCACTTTTTTTGCCTCGTCTTGCCCGATCACAAAGTCATCCAGAAAGGCCTTGATTTCAGCCGGCTTCAGAAGCTGAAGATCGCCGGACGGAGAAGTGCTGGGCGCTTTCTTCTCTTCATGCACAATCTGGTGCGCCTGACTCGCACAGTCATCGCAGATGTGTCCGCTGAGACCCGCGATGAGGATATTGACTTCGCTTTTTTTACGGCCGCAGAACGAGCAGCTGATTTCTTTTCCTGACATGCGATGAAAACGACCGGGAGCCTTGATTGTTTCTCAAATCCGGACGAACCCCAAAGGTACGACACACTTCCGGAGTCTGTTCGGCGTCACACAGGGTCCACGTCTACCGTCAGCCGGACGCTTTTGAAGTCAGGTTGCTGCCTCAGCATGTGGCAGGAGTCCAGAATCAGCTCTTTGAGGCGCGGCAGGTCGGGGGTGCGGTGAAGCTTGATCAGGATTTGCCGGAGGTAATACGTGTTAATCCTGGGCACATAGGGTTTTTCTGGGCCCAGCACCTGACCGGGTTCGAGGCGTGTAATGGCGGCTTTGAGTTCATTGCCAGCCCGCTCAGCCACTTCGTCATCCTTGTGCTTGACGGTGATGCGGATCATTCTTACGAACGGGGGATAGCTGAACTGATGGCGCTCCCGGATTTCATGGTTGTAAAGAGACGTGTAATCGCCGCGTTTTACCAGGTCAAGCAGCCAATGGTCGGGTGTATAGGTCTGAATGATCACTTGCCCGCGCTTCTGGCGCCGGCCTGCTCGTCCCGCCACCTGCATAATGAGCTGAAAGCTTCGTTCCATGGACCTGAAATCAGGATAATTCATCATACGATCAGCATTCATAATACCCACGACGGAAACATGGTCAAAGTCGAGTCCTTTCGTGATCATCTGGGTGCCTACGAGAATTTGAATTTCACCGGATTCAAAATCGGAGATGATGCGCTGGTAGCTGCTTTTGCTGCGGGTGGTATCAAGGTCCATACGCTGGACTCTGAATTCAGGGAACAGGTCAACTACTTCTTCTTCGAGTTTTTCAGTGCCGAAGCCGAGCATACGGAGATCATGATTTCCGCAAGCCGCGCATGCTGCAGGAGGCGAGCTCGAGTAGCCGCAGTAGTGGCATTTGAGTTGATGATTGTGCTTGTGGTAGGTCATGCTCACGTCGCAGCGCGTGCACATAGGCACCCAGCCACAGGTGTGGCATTGCCACAGGGGAGAATAGCCCCTTCTGTTTTGAAAGAGAATGACCTGTTCACCTGATTCAAGCGCTTTCCTCATCGCTTCTACAAGCATGCTTGTGAAATTGCCGGAGAGGGTTTTCTTTTTGATATCTGCACGTATGTCAGCGATGGTGACTTCAGGTAGCTCAATTCCGCCGAACCGTTCGTTGATTTCAATCAGGTTGTAGCGGTTGTTTTTAGAGTTCCAGTAGGTTTCAATTGAAGGTGTGGCCGAGCCAAGCACCACCGGTGCTCCGAATTCCCGCGCCCACACAATGGCGGTGTCACGGGCATGGTAACGCGGTGCTGGATCGTGCTGTTTAAAGCTGTGTTCATGCTCTTCGTCCACGATGACCAGACCGGGATTCGAGAACGGAAGAAACAATGCTGACCGGGCGCCGATTACAATGGCCGGCTGTCCGGCCGGCGCATGGAGCAATGACATCCAGGTGTTACCCCGCTGATTGTCTGAGAACCCGCTGTGATAGACTTTCACCAGCGCACCGAAGTATTTGCGCAGCCGTGTGATCAGTTGAGTGGTAAGGGCAATTTCAGGAAGCAGGTAGAGCACTTGCTTGCCTTCCTGAACGGCATCACGGATCAGGTGACAGTAAATCTCCGTTTTCCCGCTTGAGGTTACCCCGTGAAGCAATGTCACCGGAAGCGTCGAGAAAGATGATTTTATTTCTTCATAGACGCGTTGCTGGGTTGGTGCAAGCCCGGGTAGATTGGGACTGGCATTGGCTTGCGGTATGCGGTGTGGATCAATCGTGCGTTTTTCGATAATCCCTTTTTCAATGAGTGACTGGAAAGCCGATTTTGAAATCCCTGTGTGCTGCTGAACTTCTTTTTTCGGTACGCTCCGGCTTTCGCCTTTATCAAAACCGGAAAGGCCCAGAAAGGCGAGAAGTGCATCACTCTGCTTGTGTGCCTGCCGTTTTTCGAAATCGGAGAAGAGTTGCTTTAATGATCCTTCTGTTGCATAGACCGTATTGAGATCAAATACCTCATCGCGTTTTGGCCTGAATTTCTCTTTGATTTCCTCGTCTGAGAAGATCATCCCCTTTTCAACTAACCCTTTGAGAATGGGCTGTAAAGTGCGGATGCTGAGCCGCTCACTGAGCTCAGAAATGGCGCAGGGTTTTTCAGTCAGGGCATGGAGCACAGCGCGCTCCTTTTCATTCAGAGTCGCATCTTCTTCCCAATATTCATCAGCCACCGAGAGCTTGGTTTCACTTGACAGTTTCAATGAACCGGGAATGGCGGCATTCATTACTTCGCCCACAGTGCAGGCGTAATAGGATGCAATCCACTCCCAGAATTTCAATTGAGATTCAGTGACAATTGCGTCTTCATCGAGCAGTCCTTCGATGTATTTTGCTTCATAACCGGAAGGGGGTGTTTGCCCAATGGCCCGTATAATCCCGGTGTAGAAGCGGCTTTTGCCCAACGGCACAATCACCCGAAATCCCACCTGAATGCGGTTATTCCATTCAAATGGAATGCGGTATGACAGCGTTTTTGGCAACGCCAGAGGCAGAATGACTTCTGCGAAGAGGGTGACGCGTTCGGCTGTCATGGAATGTGGTGTAAAGAAACAACATCAGCCAAAAGAAAAAAGGCAGCCTGAGCCGCCTTTTTATGTCTGATATGGAATACTATTCCGTTATCGGGTCTTAGCCACTGCCTGATGCGCAATGAAATCGCCCTGGACGAACCTGAACCGGTAGATTCCCGATGTCCACTGGTGGATGGGAACGGTGAGCCTGTATGTGACACCGGAAGTAGCCTCACCGGAGAACGGAGTGGCAATGAGCTGTCCGGCAGTATTATACACTTGCATTTCAGAATATCCGGTGGAAGGTGCGCTGAATTCAAGGATGACTTCCTGACCGTTGTTCCCCGCAACTGAGAAAAATGTGGCATCTGTGTCTTCGAAGGAAATCGTTTGTGTCCAGCAGGTGGCAAGTCCCGCGCAGTTGGTAGCACACCAGGTGCGGAGATAGACTTCATCGCAATCGATACCGCCGACTACTTCTTCCTGATAGTCGACATTCAATTCGCCAATGCAGCTGTCGAACGCAGTAATTATGGGAATGGGAGGAAGCGGATCACCGCAAGGGATTGTCACATCTTCGGGATAAAGACTCAACTCAGGCGCGGACTGATCGCCCCCGGTAATTATTTGTGTGGCCTCTGAGAAGTTGCCGCAATCATCCTGCGTGAACCATGTGCGGGTAACAATGAAACCGCATTCATCTTCTACAGTGTTTACGGAGAGTCCTACATCTGTAGTTCCGCTGCAGTTATCGAGAGCCGTGACGATTGCAGGGGGGACTGGATCATTGCATCCGATGGTCAGGTTTTCCGGCACGCCGATTAGTGTGGGCGGGAGTTCATCAATCACCTCAACCAGCCATGTTTGCTGAATCTGGTTGCCGCATGCATCGCTGATGGTGTAAATGCGCTCAAGCATGTAATTGCCCGGGCAAAATCCGGGGGCTTCGAAAACTTCTACGCTGATCGTAGGTTCACCGCAATTATCACTTACTATGAGGTCGTTTGGCAACTCAATGGGAACTTCATTGCATGCAAATACTCCGTCTTCAGGGAATGACAGGATTTGAGGCGCATCATTATCGAAAAGGCCGGTGAATTGTTCGAATGTGGTGCTATTGCCGCAACCGTCAGTAACCGTGTAGATGCGGTTGAAGGTTTCGACACATCCATACAGCTCTGTGGTTTCTTCCACAGTCCAGGTAATGGTGATGTCATCACTGCACGCGTCCACCGCGGTGATCTGGATTTGATCTCCCTCACCGCAGAATACATCGGCAACAGCCGGCCCGGATACTACAGGAGCTTCATTGTCTTCCACGGTGATGAACTGGGCGTAAATGGCCTGATTACCACACGGGTCGAATGCGCGGAACACGCGGGTCACTATTTCACCACCACATGAGCTGGGAGTGCTTTCTTCCGTGAAAAAAGTGAGCACTTCTCCTGCACAGGCATCAATTGCAACGGGAAGCACTACATCTGGAAGCGGGTCGCCGCAAGCGATGGTTATGCTTTCCGGAAGACTCTGAAATACCGGATCAGTTGTATCAGTCCACGTTACTGTTTGAGTCATGAGCGATTCATTGCCACATGCATCCAAGGCGGTCCAGCTTCTTATCTCGATCGTTTCGCAATCAGCCTCGGTAACCTCCGAACTGAAGTTGATTTCTGTCACATCCGAACAGGCATCAATCACAGTGAATTCGGGCAGTGCTACTTCTTCGCCGCACTCTGCCTGAATTGCGCTGAAGTCACCCACAAATTGTGGTCCTTCATTGTCCACGACATCAATAGTCAGTACAGCAATTGTTGAATTATCGCAGGCATCAGTTGCTGTGTAGGTGCGGATGATTTGATATTGACCGGGACATGTACCTTGTTCAGTTTCTTCTGTCATGGTGATATCAAAGTCACTGCACTCGTCAATAAACTGAACTCCGACATCTTCGAGGTCGGGAATTTCATCGCAGCTTACTGTGATCACTCCTGGAAAGTCTGTTACGAAAGGAGGTTCGTTATCAATGATGGTTATCGTCTGAACAAATTCAGAGGAGTTTTCGCATCCGTCAGTTGCGGTATAGATTCGCTCGATTCCACCGGCGCAGCCTGTTCCGGTGACATCTTCCATGGTCAGTGTGACGCCGCTGCAATTATCTGCGGCAACCACATCACTGAGCGGAATCTCCCCGCCGCACTGGATTTCCAGATTTTCCGGAACCACAGTGAAAACCGGTGCTTCTGTATCTGTGAACAGGATCACCTGCACGTCGGTGGTGGTATTACCGCAACCGTCGGTGGCAGTCCATGTGCGCACTAACTCTTCTCCGCAGGTGAGCGGATTGGTTACCACTGACAATCCGACTAACGGATCAGCGCTGCAATCGTCGGTCGCGAATACGACTACATCGGCGACAGTTTCACCGCAATTAAGCACCTGATCTTCCGGAATGCCAGAGAGTGCAGGGCCTTGCTCATCGGTCACCGTGATCGTCCAGGTAGCACTGACTGAATTGCCGCAGCCATCTGTGGCGGTCCAGGTGCGCTGAATGATTTCGACGACCGGACATTCTCCCGGAGTGGATAATTCAGTCATTTCTAGATTGAATGATGAGCATGCATCGCTCGCTACCGGCAATGAGCTATCGGCAGAAGGAACACCCGCGCAGTTCACAGTAACGTCAGCCGGAAACTCATCGAATTGTGGAGGTGTATTATCCAGCACAGTGATAGTTTGAGATGCAGAAGCCACGTTTCCGCAGTCATCGGTCACGAACCAGGTCCGGATAAACAGGTAGCCGCAGTCAAGTGGCTCAGTAGCTGCACTCAAGCCAATGGAAGGGAATTGCGAGCAGTTATCAATCGCAAAGGGCAGAGCATCGTCGATCAGATCACCGCAAAAAATGGTGACATCAGCAGGAACATTGAGCAGCTGTGGGGGTGTGGTGTCGCTTAATTCAATGGTCCAGGTTTGAGATACCGCGTTGCCGCAATCATCTGTGAGGGTGTAAACCCGAAGCAGGGTGTAGGATCCGCTACATTCACCCGGAATAATGCTCTCTTCTACGCTGAGGGTAGTATTGTCGCAGCCAGGGGTAAATGTGATTTGCGGATTGTCGGCAGAAGGAATCTGGTTGCACTCGGTTGCCAAATCATCCGGAAACGAGGTGAATTCGGGTTCGTTGCCACTGATACTGATGGTTTGGATCAGCGTCACACTGTTTCCGCAAGCATCACTGACGAGGAAAGTCCGGATGATCTCACCACCGCAGCCGGGAACGATCACCTCATCGGTGTAGGTGATGATCACTTCCGAGCAGGAGTCCTCCGCAACAGGCGGAATTACAACGGGGTTTCCGCAGTCTTCAGTGACTTCTGCTTCGAATGCAATGATGGAAGGTGCTGTGGTATCCAGGACGTGAACATCCTGCGTATAGAAAGAAGAAAGCCCGCATTCGTTGGTCACCCGGCAAACGCGGCTGAAGGTAGTGCTTCCGCATCCCTGGGGAGGAGCGCTGCATGTGCGGTCCACATTTACGTCGCCATGGCCGGTGACCCATTCCCCCTGGTAGTATCCGGTGTAGTCGAACCAGCCGCTCAGGCCGTCGTTCGCATTGCGACTATTCGCGGCACCACCTGCCTGAAAGCCAAAGTAATAATTGCCGGGCTTGTGGGTCAGCATCAGCTGGGTGTTAGATAATTGACCGATTCCCTGAAGCCATGAAAATCCTTCCACCAGTTCATAGTAGGACCAGTTCAGGTATTCATTTCCGGCGAGGTTGAGATCGTCCTTGTAGCTTCGTCCGAGGGCCGACCATTCTTCCCAGGTGCGTCCGTTTTCGAGCCACAGATTGGCCTCCATTCTCAGCTCCGGATTGCTGACTTTATAGATGATTCCCCAGATTCTGGCGGTGCCGTCGCCGTAAGCTTCGAAGAATCCACCCTCTTCAAAGCGCCAGGATACGTTGGCACCATCGATATCGGGAAGCCAGAAAGCCCAGTCGGGCCCTGGTCCGAAGGCTGTGCCCAACCCGCAGGATTCAGTGACATTGCCTGTTGTACTTTCAAAGGATTCTGTGCTCACGGCACCGCAGCAAGGCGAAGAACCGCTGCATTCGGCGAATGGCGGAATTTCTTCTCCGCATTCAATGGTGATTTCCGTATCCTCTGAGGAAGATGGAAAGCACAATTCCTGAGACTTAACATGTCCGGAATTAAAGACCGCCAGCCCTAGTATGAACAGGGACAGCAGAGGTTTCAGAATAAAATTGTATTTCACAGCGTAAGGAATTAAGGTTAGGTATTAACGATTTGTCTAAATGATTCAGACACATCGAAATAAGAAATAAAATAGTGTGGCTCGGGATGAAGGTTACGCGAGTTGTCAACCGCATTTTCACCAACAAAAAAGCCACCCGGAGGTGGCCTTTCGTTCGTGTGACGGTGTTCAGGACCTTTTCTTTTCCAGCACCTCGTCAATCATTCCATACTCTTTTGCTTCGCTGGCGATCATCCAGTAGTCGCGGTCGCTGTCAGCCCAGACTTTGTCATAGGTCTGTCCGGAGTGCGACGCAATAATATCATACAACTCCTTCTTGAGCTTCTGAATTTCCCGTGCCGTAATCTCGATGTCGGATGCCTGTCCGCGTGCTCCGCCGAGCGGCTGGTGAATCATCACACGGGAATGTTTCAGTCCGGTGCGCTTGTTTTTTTCTCCGGCACAGAGGAGCACAGCGGCCATTGATGCGGCCATGCCGGTGCAGATGGTCGCTACGTCGGGCTGAATGATCTGCATCGTGTCGTAAATACCTAGCCCGGCATATACACTTCCCCCCGGTGAGTTGATGTAGATCTGAATATCCTTTTTGCTGTCCGCACTTTCGAGGAATAACAGCTGTGCCTGAATGATATTGGCGATGTAATCATCAATCTCAGTTCCAAGGAAGATGATGCGGTCGGCCATAAGGCGTGAAAACACATCGACTTCACGGAAAGGCATGTTGCGCTCTTCAATTACGGTCCGTGTCATCATTTCCGGACCGTACAGATGGGATATTACATCGTCTACCACCGTTCCGGAGATACCGTGTTGACCGGTGGCGTATTTTCTGAATTCTTTCCTGTTCATCATGGGTTCAAATGGGAATTACGTGGGACCAAAGTAAGCAGAAGGTGTACACTCGACCGGCTAAAAAAAAGCCAACAGGGCTATGCTCATTTCGAGTTGCGGTCGATTTCGCGCTTCATGGACGGCAGAAGGCCTTCGGTGCGATCAATCTGTGCAATCAGCTCGTCCACAGTGAATTCAGGATTCCTGTTTACCATCGCTGAGTAGAGGGAAGCCAGATGGTCAAAATCCGCGCGCGTGTCGATCGTGAGGCGGATGTCCCTGCGTATATTCACAGGCGGGGGAACAGGTATGAACAGGGTGCGAAAGTCCGGCCGATGGGTATAGACGTAATTGGTGACGTGCTCGTGAAAAAACGGGTCAGCAGTGGCTGCGTCAATTTTCCGGAGAAATTCAGCGGTCATGATTTCCGCAAATAACCCGATGTGGGATTGCATAATTGGCGTGCCGTCCGGAAATTCAAAGGTGGCGTAATCATACGTTCCTTCAGAAAATGCGTCGATGAGTTTTTGGATGTATTCTGCGCGCAGGAAGGGATTGTCCGCACACACGCGGATGACTGTTTTGAGCCTGAATGCGTCAATTGCTGCGAGGAAGCGTCCGAGGACATCTTTTTCGCTGCCCCGGAAGCATCTGATTCCATGTTGCGCAGCCATCTCTGCAACGGCATCGTCATCCGCTGACGTGGTAGTAGCGATAATAAGATTATCTGCCCCCAGAACCGGCTTTAATCGGGTAATGATCAAATCAGGGATAGTCTGCTGCTCATAAAACGGCAGTCGCATCTTCCCGGGCAATCGGGTGGAATTCGTCCGGATCTGAAGAATGGCGGTGGGTTTCATTTTAGCCTTCAATTAATCCTGCACGGATACATTGGTCCACAATATCCTGATAAAGGAAGATGCTTTCATTGCGCAGCTCAGCTACTTCCCTCAGGCTGCTTGCTCCGTCAGCGTAGGCGAGAAAGTGCATCAGCCTGTGTGTTTTTTCCCGCGCGTCTTCAGGGTTCACACTGTCCGGATACATGCCTCTTCGTCCGAGTTGCGGCTCGCAATACGGCACCGTGCTTTTGTAGTTGGCATTGAGCTCAAGCGCACGAAGGATTTTTGACACCGCATCCACCGTTTCGGAGAGATGAGGAAAAGAAAGAAATGATTTATTGTCGAGGGATGTATGATACTCTTTGTATTTCTGATAGGGAGTTCGGATAATCGATCCGACAGGCAGATTGAATCCTGGCGAACAGTATTGCCGTTCATCGCTTCCTCCCACAGCGAATGGTGTCGTGCGGTGCGCAAACCCTCCGTGCCTGAGCACATGCAAAGCAATATGATCTGCTTCCGAGTCGCCCCGCCGTGAAAGCTTATAGGTGAGATCTCCGCGATCTCCGCAGCAGGTCAGCACATAGCCCGCTACCAGTGTGTCCTTCAGGCGCATCCCGTGATTCGCGAGATAGGCTATGGCACCGATGGTTTCCGGAATAAACAGGAACCGATAGGTGTGCTTCGGTGCAGCCATCTGCATCATTTCTCTGGCCACGAACGCAGCGGCAAGCGGGCCTGACAGTTCGTTGTTGGCCATACTAGGGTGACATAGGTAAGTGGAGATGAGCACTTCTCCAGAGCCCGAGCCGGGAATCACAAATTCTCCGTAAGTCAGACTGCCATTCTCCAGCGTGCTGTCAATCATTACGTGGTATTCACCTTCTTCCGGGAGTGTAGCGAGTTCATTCGCCGAAAGACAGAACCCCCATTTTTCCTTGTAGTAGCTGGTGATATAAGGAATGGCGTCCGGCATGCTTTTAACTACGTGCAAATGCGGCCGAAGTTCAGCGAGTGTCATTTTCCGGTCTACAGGAATAGAATAGTTCACCACATGCAAATTGTGGTCACTGAGTCTGCAGATGACTCTTCCGTCGGGAGTTTTAATCCATGCATCGCGGATATTCCATTCTTTCGGAATGGTCCAGTCAAATACCGCAGTGCCACTTGGAACTTCTGTTTTCTGAAGCGGAATGAGTTCGCTGATGATGTCCAGGGAGGCGCGCAGACCATTACCCGTAATGCTTCGGCAAATAGGCCATAGCCGGTCAAAGTAATGCTCAAGTTCTTGTGCTCTGGTCATCTCCGGATTATTTCTCACCATACTGTCCAGCCGCCTTCCACGAGCATGTTGTCACCGGTGACATAGCTCGATGCATCGCTCAGGAGATAGATCAGTGCAGGTGCCACTTCGTGGTTGTAACTCAGTCTGCGCATCGGAGAGAACCGTGCGAAGTTGGCTTCAAACTGTGTCTCGTGATTATTCCACACGCCATGTGGGGTGATCATATTGACTCTCACTTTATGAGTGGCCCAGTATGAAGCGAGATATCTCGAAAGTGCATCAATACCCCCTTTTGAAGCAGAGTATGCTGCCGGACAGCCAAGGGTGGTGCCTTCGTAGAGGTTCTGATTTGGCGCGACCACACTGTAGGTGGATGGCAGGTTCACAATGCTTCCGCCACCGTTTTTTGCCATGTGTGTTCCGATGACCTGACACGTCAGAAAGGTGCCTTTCAGATTGACCTGTACCACGGTGTCCCAGTTATCTTCAGTTACCTGATCGAATGGTTCGAAGATGAGGTGACTTTTATTCTGATGCGCATTGACCAGCCCGTCTACTTTGCCAAATGCCTCAAGCGCAGCGGCGAGCAGTTCTTGCACGTTTGACTTGTCTGTCACATTAGTCACAAACCCAAGCATTTTGCGGCTATACCGCTGCTCCAGGTCGCTTGCGAATTCCTGCGGATTGCCCATGTCCGCGACCACAATGTGTGCGCCGAATTGTGCGCAGGCTTCGCAAAAGGCTCTTCCGATAAGTCCTCCGGCGCCTGTGATGACAATGACTTTACCGGTGAGTTCAAATTTTGAACGAAAGTCAATTTGCTTTGGATCTGTGGTGCGCAATGGGTCCATCAGTTGAATTTGCGGAATACGGGTTTGATTGCAGGTCCGGTGAGATAGTGCTCAACGCCTTTGTCCAGGGCTTGAATAAAAATAGCGCAGGTTTCTTCAAATGCAGCAAGCATCCAGTCGATGTCTTCGAAAGTGTGCGAGTAACAGGGTGAAAGAATGCCCTGGAAGAGGATACCACGGCATATCATTTCCTGCATCACCAGGGTGCGCAGTTGGAAATCGGGTTGTCCGGCAGCATTCTTGACAATCATGCCCACGCTCCAGTTGAATCCGGTGAGATCGAAGTACGCAGTGAGGTTTTTTTCCTGAAGAATGCGCTTCATGCCGGCGATGTAATAATCGCCGATGGAGTGGTTGTGTGCAATCACGGGCTCGCGCTCAAACACATCCATGGTGGCGAGGCCTGCAGCAATCGCATGTGTTTCGCCGCCGTGCGTGGTGCTTACGAGAAAGAGTTTGGGTGTGCCTTCCCGGCTGATACCACCCAGTTGCATGATTTCCTTTTTACCGGTGAGCGCACAAAATGAAAATCCGTTGGCAATGCCTTTTCCCCAAGTGGCGAGGTCCGGATTCGCATTGAATTTTTTAATGCTTCCGGGATAGTCGGTCTTGAATCCGGTGATCATCTCATCCATGATCCAGATTGCACCATGGGCATGTGCGAGCGCTATGGCTTTTTCGTAGAAGTCCGGCTCAAGCGGAATCCACTTCTCAGGCTCACTGATCACGCAGGCGATTTGTCCCGGGTATTCGAGGAACATGCGCCCGAGGTCTTCCAGCGAATCCTGCCGGTAGAGGATGGTCATGTCCTTGATTTCACGGGGTACACCGAAATCACATGCGGTACTGCCGATAAACCAGTCGTCATAGCTGTAAAACGGATGTTCAGCGGGCCGTGCAATGAGGGTTCGGCCAGTGTAAGCGCGGGCAAGCTTGACCGCAGCAGTGGTGACCACACTGCCGTTTTTCGCGTATTTGATCATGTCGTGCCGAGGCACGAGGGAGAGAAAACGCTCGGCCATTTCGCGTTCAATGACGCTTGGCCTTGAGAAGTTCACGCCTCTTTCAAGCTCTTCCCGTACGCGTTTGAGCACGGGCTCATAGGCGTGTCCCAGCGAAACAGCAGTGAGTCCCATAAGTGTGTCAAGGTACTTATTGCCATCCGGATCCCAGCAATAGGCTCCCTTACCGTGGGTGATGGCTGCGGGTGAATGGATCGGGAACTGGTCGTCTCCTTTGGAGTAGGTATGTGCGCCTCCCGGAATCAGGTTGTGAATGACCCTGCGGTAGTCGTCACTGCGGGCGAATTGAGTGATGTGCGGGAGCTGCACGGAACTTTTATTCATTGCTGAATGTGTAGCTTATTCATGTACCTGTCTGTCTTCCCGAAGCGATTTAGCATAACCTTCATTGATGCAGCTTTCCTTGTTGATATTGCGGATTTCGGGGTGGTTTTGCAACAGGCGAATAACATCCTGCATTTCAAAAGATAAGGGGTCTGGGAAGCTACCGAATATTCGTTCGGTCATGAGGCGGTCTGATTCAGTATCAACTGAAAGTTTGAAGGTATATTGATCGTTGGTTTTTCTCCAGTACTTCGAAAATGCGGGTGATTGCTTGATGTAAGGCGTGACGTGTTCCCGTTCACTAAGCATCTTGGCCTCAGTCCAGGCTTTTTTCAGCGCAGCGAAAGAGCATATTTCAGTATCGAAGCCGTCTTCAAGATACAGCGGCTCATAGTTTGAATTCGAGCAGTAATCCACACCATAATGGAAGTAGTTGCGAATAACTTCGTCCATCGTGGCGTGGTGGTGTAGCGGGTTGTCACAGCATATCCGCACCACATGTTGCGGTGTTTCGGGAAGGGAAACACATGCCTGATAGAAGCGATCGAGCACATCCCAGTCGCTGCCCCGGAAGCACGGTATTCCGGATTCTTCGCACCATTTCGCCAGTGCATCGTCTTCCGGGTTGGTGGTGGTGGCTACGATGAAATGAGAGACGTATCGGCTTTTCTTCAGACGGTCGGTCATGTGCGCGATGAGCGCCTTTCCGGCTATCGGTGTCAACACCTTTCCGGGAAGGCGGGTGCTGCCCATTCGTGCCTGCAGGATGGCGCAGATCATGATTGGTTAGTTTTTAAATGCACTCATCAGGATTTTATCCACGTACATTCCCTCACAGTACACATGCTCCTTAAGTCTGCCTTCTTCTGTGAAGCCGGCTTTTTCATAGGCGCGCATAGCTGCCGGATTATTGGAATAAACCGCCAAAAGAACTTTGCGCAGGTTAAGTGTCTGGAATGCGTAGCGAATCATCATTCCGCAAACCTCTGTACCTATTCCTTTTCCGCGATGATCCGCTGACCCAATAAGGATACCGAGTTCACAGGTACCCGAAATCCAATCAATACGATCAAGCTTTACATTTCCGATGTGCTTGCTTGTGCTGCGGTCACAGACAGCCAGTATAACGCAGTCTTTATGGGTTGTCACTGAGGCGATATAAGCCTTGAGTGATTCCATGTTGGAAGGAAAATTGCCCGCAACAAGCCCTCTCGTGGTTTCCGGATTATTAATCCAGTCGAGGTATTCTGGGGTCGCATCTTCCATTGAGAGTGCTCTAAGGAAGACGCTGCTGCCATTCAGGAAAAAGCCACTCATTTATGCTTGATGTTGAGCAGATGGGAATACTTCTGCATGGTTTCTTTATCCTTCGTCAGGTTGTGGTCGTGCATCCTGTAACGATACAGCGGGATAGGCAAGTTGCAGATGTTGTATTTGCCGCTCCAGCGAATCCTCAGGTCTTCTTCTTCACGCGCTCTGAATTCTTCGTCGTACAGACCTATCTGATACAGGTAGTCTTTCCGGAACATGATGCCACATGCAATGGGCTCTTCCGCCGCATTGGCATGGCGCACGTGCGTTCCTTTTTCATCAACAAGCCAGTAATCGGCCGATACGGCATCAATGGAGGTATTCTCTTCCAGAAATAGCTTTTGTACGTAGAGCAAATCCCGATGGATGTAGTCATCTGCATCGAGAAAAAGAATGAACTGTCCTTTGGCTTTCTTAATTCCAAAGTTTCTTGCTCCCGCAAGTCCGAGGTTGGATTCGAGGTGAAAGACCCGTGCATCATCTGCGTAGTTCTCCAGCACTTCTTTGGTGTGATCCGTGCTGGCATCGTCGATTACAAGTATTTCGTAGTTTCTCTTATCAAGACTTTGCTCCATGGCACTGCGGATAGCCCGCTCGAGATAATGCGCATAATTGTAAGTAGTGATGATCAATGAAACCATTCCTTCAGTTACTTGAATAAACTTGATCAGGGTTTTTTCTTGTTCCGGCTTTTCCTGGTCTTTTTGTCGTCTTCGCCGTAGCCGTATCCATAGCTTCCGTAGCTTGAATAACCGCCGTATCCATAGCCGTATCCATAACCGTAGCCGTATCCATAGCGGTATATGTACTTGCCGTAGTAGTACCTCCCGCGCTTGGTCTTAATGTTATTGAGGAGCAGACTGTTATTCTTCAGATTATTCTGTGAGAGTAAATCTTCAAGATGGCGAACACCCGCTTTTGTGGCCTTTTCGGTATTCATTACAATGATACCGGTGCGCACCTTGGACAATAGCACCAGCGAGTCACTGATGAGCATCACCGGCGGAGTATCCACGATGACATAATCGTAGATCTTAGCGGTTTCGGTGAGCAGTGTATTTACCTTTTCATTCAGCACCAACTCCGAAGCATTGGGTGGCACCGGGCCCGCAGTCAGAACGTCCAGATTCTGAACCTGAGTGGGCAAAATGGAATCCCGGTAATCCGTTCTTCCGATAAGGTAAGTTGATACTCCGGTGACGTTCTCAAATCCAAACACCTTGTGCACCCTTGGCTTGTGCAAGTCAAAGTCGAGGATAAGCACCCGTTTTGAAGCTTTCGCCAAAACCGCAGCGAGGTTAGCGGACACAAACGTTTTTCCTTCTCCCGGGTGAAGCGAGGTGACAAGCAGAACATTGGATTCGTCGGTTGGCAGCAGGTACTGCAGATTGGTGCGGAGTGCCCGGAAAGCTTCGCTGACATTACCCCGGGGACTTTCCATGAGGGCAATCGGATGAATATCGCTGTCCGGGTAGTTGGGCACACCCCCGATCACAGGTATTTTGGTAATGCTCTTGAGTTCGCGGATGTTTTCGATGCGCTCCAGGAAGACCATTCGCAATACCCCAATGATCAGGGAAATCAGGAGTCCAATACCTAGCCCGTAATAAATGATGCCTTTTTTGTTTGGGCCCACGACTCCAAGTGATCGTGCTGATTCGATTACGCTGGTCTGAGGTATGATGGCCGCTTTTGCAATGGCCGTATTGGCTTTCTTTTCCAGAAGGAAGGTGAAGAGCTGCTCATTGACATTCAGCTTGCGCTCAATGCTCAACAAGTCGCGTTCTGATTTGGGAATGGTGCTGAGCGTGCGCTCCAGATCACGGATCTGCCCGTTCAGGTCGCCGATCCGGAGCCTGACGGATTCCTTGGTATCCGCAGTGTATTTGTAGATACTTGACCGGATCGTATTGATTTCGCTTTCTATGCGTTGAATACGCACGTCGGCATCTTTCAGGTCAACGGATAGATTGGCCTTGCGCTGACGAAGATCAAAAATGGCTGTAATCTGATCGCGAAGCGCCGTTTCATCCGCCCCGATGTAAGCCATAGGAGGGATCACCGCATTGTCCTTTTCCTTGGTAAGGAAACTTTCCAGCGCATTGATCGATTCGATCTTAAGCTCCAGCTGCCTTTTTTGTCCTTCAGCTTCAGTCAGCGCGTCAAATGCTGCAGCTTGCTCGCGATTCAGATCCAGAATTTTCCGTGAATCCTTGAAGATCTCGAGACTCGTTTCAAGCGAGTCCATAACACGCACCAACTCGTCCAGCTGAATATCAATGTACTTCTGGGTATTCTCGTTGATGGTGAATTGATTTTCGAGGGTGAAGTCGATGTAGACCTGGGCCAGTGTGTCCAAAAACTGAGTGGCTTTGGTCGCCAGTTCATCATTGCAGGTAATAGACAGAATGCTGGTGTATTCGACGTTTTTGACTGAGAGGTTCTCTGTGTATTTGTTGATCAGCCAGGACTCAGGATGCACGCGGATCATGAATGTCTGCTCCTGAATGATGTTGAGCCCGGGCTCATCCACCCACGGAGAAAGATTCACCTGAATCACGAAATTACCGTCCTCGTAAGCTTTGCCGAATTCGAATTCGCGGTTGTACTGAATGCCTTCGAGGTCATAAGTCACAAGACACTTCTTCAGATCGAGCACTTTGATGAAGATCGGATTATTGTGCAGCTTGCTGTTCATCCGCCGCCAGTCGCACTTCACGCTGATCGCGTCAAAGTGATCCACCTGACTCGTCTTGATCCGACCAACAAGGTAATAGCTGATAGAGAAGTCAATCTTGGAGAGCACACGTTTAATGAGGTCATACGATGTGATGACCCGTTGCTGGTTGGTAACGTCCTGAAACAACGAGAAGTAACCAATATCTTTGTATATCTTGTTTTGGTAGTCGTACGTTTCGTCGGACTTCAGAAGAATTTCCGTTCGCGCCGCGTAAATCTCCTGCAGCCGGTGGGTGTAGAAATAGGCAATCGTGAACGAAATCAGGCTGAACAGGATGATCAGATGCCAGTTCTTACCAATAAATTTCAGAATGGGCCGCAGATCGTCTGCATCGATAAAATTCGTCCTCTGTTCGGCCATTCGATGAGTATAGGGCGCAAATATAGCGCAAGACCGCACTTGTGAAGGGGGGGCATGATTTCACAGACTGGCTGAACTCATTGGGCAGAGCGATTTTCGGATAGTTTTTCGGGGTGTTCATACAGTGAGCAGGATTCTGTTTACATTTGTGAGCCGTTTAGATTAGTCCTAATGAAACGCTTACTTCTCCTGCTGTTTTTTGTGGTGCTGGCCATTGCCGCACTTCCTCAGGCACCAGACCCTCCTGCGGGTGGCGGCCCTCCTTGCGGTCCGCCCTTTGGCGATCCATGCATTCCCATTGACGGAGGAGTGAGCCTGCTGATTGCTGCAGGTGTGGCATTGGGTGGAAAGAAGGCCTGGGATGCAACGAGGAGGAAGCAAATCTGAGCAGTGCTTAGAAATCCGTTTTACCGGTTCTTGATAGTTGGTACCACGCTGTTCCTTGCGTGGTATTTCGTTTATGAATGGTACCTGCGTGATCATTCGATGGCGGATGAATGGGTCATTCATCACCTGACTGTCTCGTCAGAGCTGATACTCAAGGGGATGGGTTACGAACTCACCGACTACGGATTTACCGGTTTACACAACAGGGTCGGCATTGCCAATGCTCCGGGAGTGATGATCGGAGCGGCGTGCGATGGGCTTGTTCTTTTTGCATTGTTCGCGGTATTTGTGATCGCCTATCCCGGCTCCTCGCGCCACCGCTGGTGGTTCATCCCAACCGGTATTCTGCTCATTCATTATCTGAATGCCCTTCGCGTGGTGGCACTCACAATCATCATCTCGTGGAAAAAGGAGTGGCTGAGTTTCAACCACGATTACACCTTTACTATTCTCGTCTATTCTATTGTATTCGGTTTGTGGTGGATCTGGGTGAAGAAGTTTCCGGCTGAAAAAACCATCGTTCCCGAAACCAAATGAAGCGCAGACTTGTCCTCATTACTTTGATTATGAGCGGACTGGCTCTGGGGTTTATGCAGGAGAACTGGAAGGTGGGTGTCAACTTTGTCCTTGAACAGGCAGAGGCTGTTCCGGATTACTGGAACCTTTCGCCGGAGGCACGCCTGGCAGCGGTGGAGGCAAGGCGCATATTCTCCCCGTTGGATTATTATTACAGCCATGACACCCCTCGTTTTCTGTTCGTTATGGAGCGCTCAGAACTCACCGCGCTGAAATGGGCCGTCACGGGAGGGATGATCCTCCTCTTTTTCATCATTAACTCCTCAGTGGCCTTCTTGATTACGAATGACCGGCGAGCAATCAGGTGGATGGCTGCCGGATACCTGTTTGTTTTTGTCACCGCATTTTTGATTTACACCGCGGGTTATGCTGCCGGCAATCCGTCAGCAACTTATGGTATCAGCAGAAAACTGGCGGGAGCGCTGCAGTCGCTTATTCCGATTATGCTGTTTATGCCTGCCTGGTATTTGAATACGCAACGGAACCTTTCTTCATCCCGATGAAAACACCTGATCAGCTTGCGGATCACGCCCGGGTCTGGATTTACCAATCCGCTCAGCCCCTTACTCCCGGACAGGCAGAAAAGGCTTGTCAGATGCTCAATGAATTCATCGCCGATTGGACCAGTCACGGCGCCAGAATGGAAGCTGCTGCAGGGGTCTATCATGGCCATTTCATCGTGATCGCGGCGGATGAACAGAAAGCCCTGGCCAGCGGATGTGGCATTGACAAGAGTGTTCAGGCTATCCGGAATATTTCTGCGGATACCGGAATGGATTTTTTCGACCGGTTGACCGTCCATTACATGAACGATGGTGAGGTCCGGACAGCACCGATGAATGCCTTTTGGGCGCTGCGCAAGTCAGAAGTCGTAACCGGCGAGACCCGGGTGTTCAATAATCTGGTGAGAACAGTCGGGGAATGGAAGAAGGGGTGGATTGTCCCGTTCGCTCAGAGCTGGCATCAGGAAGCCTGGGGCGGTCCGTTGTGACCATCAGGGATGGCGCTGATTCGCAAGAGGTATTTTCCTTGGATGAAAAAAGTTACACCGATCTGTGGTGATTTGGTTCCTGTGCTGTACTTTTCGCTTGCTTTTCCTTACTATCTAAATTAGCCGTAAACCGGTGACTGTTGTTTGTTCACGTCAGGAGCAGGGTTGAGTTTCGTGGGGTGGAAAAAGCCTGATTTGCGCGGAAGCGTATGTCTGAAAGAAATTTTTAACCAAAACCAAAACCCAAACCAATGATCAAAAGGTATACTGCACTTTCGATCTGTACCGCAGCAATCACGCTGCTCGGTTCGTGTTGGTCTGCCCTTTCATACGGTCAGACGTTCACCAACCCCGCGCCCATAACCATTAATGCAGTGGGCAATGCCACACCTTATCCATCCACTATCACCGTATCAGGTGGGCCTAATTCCATCGTATCCGTGGCGGTCACGCTGACTGGTCTTTCTCATACCTGGCCAGATGACATTGACGTGGTGCTTGTTGCACCCAATGGTCAGGGTCTTTCCATCATGTCCGACTGCGGAAACGCCGCTGATGCCGCGAATGCAAACTATACCATTGCGGACTACGGCACTGCTCAGTTTGTGAACAATGCGCTGAACGCGAGTGGCACATACCGACCAACGGACTTCGCGCAGGGTATTGACAATATCCCGGGTGCCACTTACACCGCATCTGCTCCAAGCGGCGCAGGCACTTTTGCCTCCGTATTTGGAGGTGATAATGCGAACGGAACATGGAGCCTTTACGTGGTAGATGATACGGGCGGAGATGCCGGTTCAATAAACGGAGGCTGGAGCATTGCCTTCGAAAACATTATTCCAGGTTGCACCAATCCCGGCGCTTTGAATTACAACCCGAATGCAACAGTCGACAACGGCAGCTGCATTTTTTGCGGCCCCGGTCAGTCGGCGCTTGTGTTCAATATGTTCGATACGTTTGGTGACGGATGGAACGGTGCCTCATACTTCATTACCAATGCGAGCAATCAGGTCGTAGGAACCGGAACACTTGCAACTGGCTCGTCCGGGACAAACACAATCTGTCTGAACCCAGGTTGCTACTCACTCACCGTCACAGGCGGCACATTTCCTGAAGAAATAGCCTGGAGCATCACGGATATCGGAGGAAATACGCTTCTTTCCGCAACGGCACCAAACGGACCCACCTCAGCTCCAATAGGCATTGCATGGGCAGGCGCCACAGGTTGTAACATTTCCGGGTGTACGCAGGAAGGTTGTTTCAACTACAATCCATTCGCAGATATCGATGATGGCTCTTGCGAATGTCCTGTTGCAAACGACGACTGCACGGGTGCTATTGACGTAGGTTGCGGTGTTTCAATCACAGGCTCAATGGCTCTCGCATCTGCAGAAGACACACCGGTTAACTGCTTCGGTATCGCGGTGACCTCTCCGGGGGTATGGTACCGCTTGATCGGAACAGGACAGCAAGTGATTGCAAGCACCTGTGCCTCTTCACCAAACGGAACATTTACTGATACCAAGCTGCATGTATATGCTGGTAATTGTGGAGCGTTGACCTGCGTAGGCGCAAACGATGATGATCCCAACTGTCAGTTCTTCAAGTCAACCGTGGTATTCAATACTATTCCCGGCGTCCAGTACTTCATCCTGGTTTCAGAGTTTGGTGCAGGTCAGGGCATTGACTTCGTTCTTACAATAGATTGCCTCGATTGCGATACGCCAATTCTGAATGATGACTGCGCCTCGGCGCTGCCGCAGCCTGATGGAGTGCCAACTCCGATGTCATTGTGCTGCGCAAACCAGGATCAGACTCTGAGCGCCTTCACTGGTGGTTATGGTGTATGGTTTACCATGAACAGCGGTGATGCGGATTCATTCGACTTCGTACTCGCAAATGGTAACGGCCCTGGTGTGGATGCCAATGACGGAACCAACGTAGGGATGATCATTTATGAGGGACCATGTACTGCGCTCACTGCAATTGCCCAGTGTCCTGCTGTGGGTGATGTATGCGCAGGAAGCCTTTCTGCAGCAGGTATCCCGATCGACCAGAATACAGATTACTATTTCCTGGTTTACACCACTGATCCTGCGAACTGCGGAGGTGCGTCACTGACTACCTCATTCGTATTCCTCGGATGCACTGACCCGTCAGCCGATAACTACGATCCTCAGGCTACTGAAGATGATGGTTCATGTACCTACACGTCAGGTCCTGCGAATGACCTCTGCGCTGACGCCCAGGCACTGGTTTGCAATACCACCATCAACGGATCAACTGGTCTTTCAACAAACACCGGGGCACCTGCTCAGTGTGGAATTTCTGGTGCCGATAATGAGGGGGTGTGGTATTCAATCGCTGGGAACGGCCAGCTCCACACCATCAGTACTTGCGGATCTGCTACAGACACTCGCATTGAAGTTGTTTCGACGTCCAACGGTTGCGCAGGCCCATTTACTTGCGTGATTGGGGAAGATGATGATGGAACAGATGACGGCTGTGGATTCTTTGACGCAGATGATGCTTCAGTATCATTTATCTCAACTCCGGGTCTGACCTACTACGTGTATATCACTACAGGGCAGGTGGACACGAACAATGACGGAATTGCTGACCTGTTTGACGGTCCGTTTGTCCTCGATTACCAGTGCGCGGCTGTGAGCGAAGGTTGTACTGATCCTTGTGCATGTAACTTCGATCCGAACGCCAACATCTCTATCGACAACTGCGAATATTTCTCATGCGCAAGTTGTGGTCCGGGTGAAACCACTACCATGCTCTTCATGGAAGATGACTTCGGTGATGGCTGGAACGGTGCTGACTATACCATCGAAGACCTCGCCGGCAACGTGGTAGCTTCTGGTTCCCTCGATGATGCAGACTGCACGGTCGACGAAAACAACTTCGTAGGTCCGGATTTCGGATTTGATATCCTCTGCATCCCGGATGGTTGCTACACAATCACTGTAGGCGGTGGCGTATGGGATGTTGAAATTGTTTGGCAGCTTATGGATGCCGATAACAACATTCTCGCAAATGGCGTGGCCGGTTCGGTTGATTTCACCATCGGTTCAGGTACCTGTGGATGCACCGATCCGGATGCCTGTAACTTTGATCCCGATGCCGGAACTGACGACGGATCCTGTGAGTACGTTTCATGCGCTGGTTGCACCGATACTGCAGCCTGCAACTTTGATCCGGACGCCACCATCCCGGCGAACAACCTCTGCTGCTACGACAACTGCGTGACACTGCTCATGAACGATCAGTTCGGTGATGGCTGGAACGGTGCTGTCGCAACGATCTCTTCTCTCACTACCGGTCAGGTAATTGGCACTGCGACCATTCCTGCGGGCACTGGACAGTTCAGTGGAACGGCTTCGTTCTGTCTGCCTGACGGTTGCTACGGCATCACCTTAACTGCCGGCGCCTGGCCTGCTGAAGTAAGCTGGACCATTCTCGGTGCAAACGGCATCGTTACCGGAGGTGCTCCTGTGCTCGAGGCAATTCAGTTTTCAGTGGGATCAGGCAACTGTACTCCTGGCTGCACTGAACCGTTCGCTTGTAACTACGATCCGAACGCCGGTCTCAGCGATTGCACACTGTGCGAATACACCAGCTGTCAGGGTTGTACTTACGAAGAGGCTGTCAACTACGATCCGGCTGCTTTGATCGACGATGGCTCATGCATCATCGAAGCTTCGAACCCATGTCCTGCGGACATCAACGAAGACGGTGTAGTGGGTGTGGGTGACCTCATCATCTTCATCGCCGCATTCGGTCAGGTATGTAACTAATCTCTTTCATGGGAATATTCAAAAAGGCCGCGAAAGCGGCCTTTTTCTTTTACTCATAAACTGACGCGTGAATCACTCCTGCTCCGCGGGAATGCCCGATTGATCGAGAAGATATATCAGCGCGGTCATCGCCGAAGCGCCGAGCTCGAGCTCACGGCGATTGACCTGCTCAAACACATCATTATTGGAATGATGATAGTCAAAATAGCGCTGATTGTCTACCAAAAGCCCGAACAATGCCACGCGGTCATTCTTTAGCGGACTGATATCGACACCGCTCCATCCTCTCCGGAACTGGTGAATATTATACGGCTCAAGAAGCGACTCCAGTGATTGCAGCCATTCAAACTGATAATCCGTTCCCTGCATACTGAATCCGCGGGGAGTGAACCCGCCGCCATCACTCTCAAGCGCAGCTGCGTGAACCTCTCCTTTTTCGCGTGCCATTCTCGCGTAAGTCTCCCCTCCGTCATTACCGAACTCTTCATTGATAAAAAGCACACAGCGGATCGTATGCCTGGCTTTATACCCGATTGCCTTCAGCGCGCGGAGCACTTCAAGCGACTGCACGATGCCACATCCATCATCATGTGCGCCCTCACCCACATCCCATGAATCAAGGTGTCCGCCGACTACAATGAACTCATCAGGCTTTTCGCTGCCGCGCATTTCACCAATCACATTCCATTGCGTGATCCTCGGAAAATCCTGACAGTCGAGCTCGAGAGTGAATGGGAGTTTCGGATCCTGCTTGAGTTGCTGACTCAGCATCCGGGCATCGACACTGCTCAGCGCAGCTGCGGGAATTTTCTTCACCCCATCGGCATAGCGCATAGCGCCGGTATGCGGGAAGCGGTCTTCAGCCATCGTCAGCGATCGGATAATGCAGCCCACTGCACCGTATTTTGAAGCTTCCGATGCGCCATTTGCACGAATGTCATAGGCCCCTCCATAAGCTGCTCCTGTATTGATCAGAAGGGGATCCATCGCTTTATTGATGAAAACTATTTTTCCTGCGATGCGCTCCGTCCCCAGTGAAGCCATTTCTTCCAGGGATTTTACCTCCACCACCTCGGCAGTGAGCTTTCCTCCGGTGCCCACTGATCCGCCGAGCGCCACGACAGGCACTTCGGTTTTTTGTTTGCCCAGGCGAAATGACGCCTTTTCAGTGTTTCCCCGAACCCACCGCGGCACTTCGACGGGCATCAGATACACCGTGTCGAATCCCGACTGAATCATTATAGCCCGCCCCCAGGTAATGGCCTTGTCAGCGGAGGGCGAACCTGCGAGGCGATGGCCGATGTCCTTGCACAGTGTGCGCAAGTTGGCGTAGCATTCTCCATTGGCCAGTACTTCATCGTAAATCTGCCGGATCATCACCGAGTCACTGATCTGGGCTACGCAAGTTGCGGAACCAGCGAGGAATGCAGAAAGAAGAATGTGCTTCATGTCAGATCATATATGAGCCGTTGTTGATGTCAATCGCCTGACCCGTTATGCTGGTCTGGCGGTTGCTGAACAGAAACGCCACCGTTTCTGCGATTTCCTGCGGCTGTGAAAGCCTTCCCAGAGGTACAAAACTCTTCTGCCTCGCAAGCTCATCTTCGTAGGAAGCTCCCGCACGGTCCGCGAGTTTCTGAATTCCGGCCTGTGCCATTTCTGTTTCTACCCAGCCCGGACAAAGCGCATTGACCAGAATGTGTTCTGATGCAAGTTCAACAGCCAGCGATCGGGTAAGTCCAAGCAGTCCCGTTTTTGCCGTGCAATAAGCCGTATAATGAGGCACCCCGAATCGCGCAAGACACGATGAGGTCATCAGAATATGGCGGAATGGCGACAGTGATTTCCGGAGGTATGGCAACGATTCCATGATAGTATGATAGGTGCCGGTAAGATTGATGCTGATGATTTCATCCCAGCGGTCATCCTTACCGTAGTGATTCTCGCCGCCAACACCGGCATTGGCAAATACGCCATCAAGCCCATGCTGCCCGATGAACTCATCGTTTGCAAATGACTTCCGGAGTGCCTGCGCGTCCCTGCAGTCGAGATCAACCAACCGGTGAGGACCGGGAGTCATCATGGACAGTGTTTCTTTCAATTGCGCTTCGCGCCTGCCGATGCAAATGATCCGCGTACCCGCCTGAGCTGAAAGGAGGATCGCAGTGGCTCTGCCCATGCCGCTGCCGGCCCCGGTGATCAGATATGTTTTCATAGTGCGAAGAAACACATTGAACGGGCTGCAGGTTTCACAATCGTAGATTTGCGACCCATTACGGATCATGAAATACAACCTCAGCGAGATCACTGATCTGATCAGAAACCGGCGCTCGGTCAGCCCGGAGCGCTTTTCTTCCCGCAAAGTGCATCGGGAGCAGTTGGAGCTTATCCTCACCAACGCCACCTGGGCACCTTCTCACGGCCTTACCCAGCCCTGGCGATTCAAGGTTTTCACCGGTGATGGGCTGGAGAAACTGGCTGTCCGTATTCCCGAAATTTACAAGGCTGCAACTCCTGCCGAGTCGTTCCGCCAGCCCAAGTATGACAAGCTGAAGGAGCGCTTTCAGAAACTCTCCGCGGTGATCATCGTCTGTATGGAAAGAGATTCTTCGGGAAGAATTGCGGAAGTTGAGGAGGTGGAAGCGGTGGCATGTGCCGTTCAGAATATGTACCTTACCTGCACTGCATATGGAATGGCGGGTTTCTGGTCTTCTCCATCGTTCATCTATTCGAAGCAAATGCATGAATGGCTGAAGTTGGGAAATCAGGACAAGTGCCTGGGTGTTTTTTATGTGGGATACCCGGAAGGAGAGTGGCCGAAAAGCCACCGCAGACCGCTGGAATACGTGACTGAATGGATTACCGGATAACGCAAAATGTGTGGTTGATAGCGCTGTGCAGCCTGCTCGGCTTATCAGTTAGTGCGCAGGAGCGCGTGACTACACTCGGCGTTCAGTTCAAGCCTATGGTGCCCAGCAAATTCTTCGGTACTGCGGGCCAGGAGATCACAAACGGAGAGTTCACGGCGCAGGTTGATCCACGTTTCGGACACAACTTTGGAATGGTGGTCCGCCACGGAATTACGAAGGTGTGGAGTTTCGAAACCGGTATTTCCCTTGTACAGCGCAACTTCAGAATGAATTGGTCAGTCCCCGGCCTCGATGCCCAATCGTCAGTCAGCTACCGCTTTGTCAGCTACGAAATTCCCGTTCAGGCACTCGTGTACGTTCGCCTTGGCAAGCAATTGTGGATGAATGCCAGCGGCGGGATGTGCATCGATATGTATCCGAGTGACATTGCCAGCGCGACCAGCAGCAGGCGTGATACAGTTGTCTATGATTTTGTACAGGACACCTTTCGCAGACGATGGATTCAAATGTCCGTTCTCGCCAACTACGGTTTTGAGTGGCGATCGAAGGAGAGCGGGTTCTTCTACATCGGCGCCTCGTTTCACCGCCCTTTCCAGGAAATAGCCTATACCCGGACGTCGGTCACGATCAACTCCAATCCGTCCTCAGCCGTACTTGAAATGAACGGCAGTTACCTTACGCTGGATCTCCGTTATTTCTTCCACGAGGACCCCGAGCGACGGCGAAAGCAGTCGAAATAGATTGATAATGAAACTCTTTCATTGTGGATGCCGTATACACCAATATGCCTGAACAATGAACGCACGTCGCTACATTCTTTTTCTGTTGTTTTCCGGGGTACTGACCGCGCAAGCACAGGCGGATGCCGAAACGCAATCCGTCCGTCTGACGGGTCGCGTCTTGGAAATATCCCTGAAGGATTCAAGCGAGTCGTTCATGCCGAATGCTTCCGTGGAAATATGGTCCAATGGTGAGATGCTCAGCACCATTGAAACCAACAGCAAAGGGCGCTACGACTGCAAGCTCGCCTTTTTTAATTCCTATGTAGTGAAGTATAAAAAGGAAGGTTTTGTGCAGAAAATGGTGGCAATAGATGCCACGGATTTTGCCCTTGAATCCAGATTGCGGGGCTTCACCATTGAATTGGATATGACCTTGTTCAGGCGCCAGCCCGGCTGCAGGGAATTGGAATTTCTGGGAGAAATTCCAGTCGCACGGGCATCCTACAACAAGCCCGCAAATACACTGATGTGGGATAAGAGCTACACTCAAAAGATGAATGAGCGACTCCTCAGCGCAGTGGAAGAATGTCGCAAATAACCGATGCATGTTGAAAAGCCGCTGCCGAAGACTTCATAATGAGCTCCTCGCGAATGAACTTTGAATGCAATATGATGCGGTCCATTCTTCTCCTGTGTGCTTTCATGATGCCTTTCCTGGCTCAGGCCAAGAAGGATCAGGCCACTGATTTATTCGTCGTACAGGGCCGCATATTCGAAATAGATATCCTATCAGAAGAGGATATGCCTGCCTCTGAAGTGCAGGTCGTCATCTATCAGGACAAGGACATCTATGTGGCCTTTTACACCCGGAAAAACGGAGATTACGAGTTTCAGCTTCCACTTGGGCATGAATACGAAATCTGGTTCGGCGGCTCAACCTTTGTTAACAAGAAGGTCTACGTGGATTCACGCAATGTGAAGCCCGGAAAGGGCCAGCATGAAATTGCGCTCGATATGGGGCTGTTCAGGCCCATGGACAATTACACCTTTGAACTCCTCGACAAACCCATTGTGCAGTTTGTATGGGACACCGAATTCGAGCAATTTCTCCCCGATCTGGAATACACCGACGGCGTGTACAGAGAACTCGAGAAGATCTTTCGAAAGATCCGCAAGTCTGGCGGAAAGTAATCATCGCAACATTTCCGGGTGAGTCTGTCTGAGAGCAGACTACTTTCGCGTTCCCAATCGGTGATTGAATGTCAGAAGAAAACAAAGCAGAGGAGAAGAGAAAGCTGAAGAAAGAGGATATCGGACGCTCTGTGAGGGTGCTCCGGTATCTGCGGCCCCACTGGCTCCCGTTTGCAGTCGGGTTGTTGCTGCTTGCACTCTCCGCAGTGCTGGTGGTGTTTATCACGGCCCTGCTGGGGTTGCTGCTTGTCCCGGACTACAGTGGTACAATGCCGGGCGGTGCGATGAGTCAGTGGTTTATTCAGATCATTCCGATGAAGCCCGAGTGGGGTGCCACAGGAACAACACTCAGCGTGCTAGTGGGATTGCTGATCATTCAGGGCGTGTTTTCATTCTTTCGGGTGTATCTGTTTTCATACGTCTCAGAACGCGCGATGCTCGCACTGCGCAGTGATACCTTCCGCAACATTATTGCCATGCCCATGCAGTTTTTCAACGAGCGGCGGGTGGGTGATCTGGTGAGCCGGATTTCTTCTGATATCACATCCATTCAGGAAACGCTTACCGTAACTATGGCGGAATTTATCCGTCAGACCATCATCATCGTGCTGGGTATCGGCTGGCTGGTTTCGCAGTCATACAAGCTCACTCTGGTCATGCTGTGTTCTCTGCCGGTAATCATAGTACTCATCGCGGTGTTTGGCAGATTTATCCGCAAACTCGGCAAGCAGACTCAGGACAAGGTAGCTGAGTCAGGCATTATCGTGAACGACGCACTCACGGGCATCATCAATGTGAAGAGTTTTGCTAACGAGACCTTCGAGACATCGAGGTATACCGACAGCGTGCGCAGAATCCGTGATTTCGCAATGAAAAGCGCCGTGTGGCGAGGCATGTTCGGCACGTTCATCATCATTTTTCTGTTCGGTGCTCTCGGGCTTGTAATGGGAGTTGGCGCATGGCTTCAGCAAACCGGTGAAATGAGTAAAGAGGTGCTGCCTCAGTTCATCATGGTAACCGGTTTGGTTGCAGGATCCATCGGCGGGCTGGCGGCCCAGATGGGTAGTCTGCAGAGGAGCTTTGGAACGATCTCGGCGGTGATGGAGCTCCTTGAAATGACTCCGGAACCGCTGGCCCATGAAGCAAAGCGAATCATACCAGGATTCTGCGGCCATATCACGTTTTCCAACGTGCGGTTTAGTTATCCCTCGCGCAAGGACGTGGAGGTGCTGCGTTCCGTGAGTTTTTCTGTAAAAGAAGGCGAGCAGGTAGCGCTGGTGGGTTCATCCGGCTCGGGGAAATCCACGATTGCTTCTCTGCTGCTCCGCTTTTACACCCCTGATAGCGGCGAAATCCGCATTGATGATAAACCGCTGGATGGGTACGACCTCACCGCTTTAAGAAGTCAAATGGCATATGTTCCTCAGGAAGTTATCCTGTTCGGAGGTACTATTCGTCAAAACATCGCCTACGGCAATCCGGATGCAACGGATGACGAAATCAGAGCTGCCGCTGAAAAGGCCAATGCATGGGAATTTATTCAGTCATTCCCTTCAGGTATGGAGACGGTAGTGGGCGAGAGGGGAATTCAGCTTTCAGGCGGACAGCGTCAGCGCATTGCAATTGCCCGCGCTGTATTGAGGAATCCGGCCATCCTCATTCTGGATGAAGCGACAAGTTCACTCGACAGCGACAGCGAAAAACTCGTGCAGGCCGCGCTGGATGGCCTGATGAAGGGCAGAACGAGCCTCGTGATTGCGCACCGCCTGTCCACAATTCGCAATGCGGACCGCATTGTGGTGCTCGATCAGGGACAGGTCCGGGAATCGGGCACGCACGCCGAACTGATGGCTCTTTCCGACGGCACATATCGCCGATTGGTGGAACTGCAGTACGAAAGTGATCAGTCAGCGTGATTCCGGTATGTGGCGCTGACCTATTTTTGACCAAATGAAGAAAAGAGCTCTCATCACCGGAATTACCGGTCAGGATGGTGCATACCTCGCTGAACTGCTCCTCTCCAAGGGATATGAAGTCCACGGTGTAAAACGGCGCAGTTCATTGTTTAATACCGATCGCATCGATCACCTCTATAAAGACCAGCACGAGTCAGGCGTCAACATGTTTCTCCACTACGGTGACATGACCGACAGCACCAACCTGATCCGGCTGGTTCAAGAGACGGAGCCGGATGAGATTTATAATCTGGCAGCACAAAGCCACGTGCATGTGTCGTTTGAAACGCCGGAGTATACCGCTAATGCGGATGCTACCGGTGCCCTCCGGTTGCTCGAAGCCATCCGCATTTTAAAACTCGAAAAGAAAACGCGTTTTTATCAGGCGTCAACCAGTGAATTGTACGGACTTGTTCAGGCCGTTCCTCAGGATGAAAACACACCGTTTTATCCGCGAAGTCCTTACGCAGTGGCCAAGCTTTATGCCTACTGGATTACACGCAACTACCGTGAGGCATATGGCATGTTCGCCTGCAATGGAATATTGTTCAATCACGAATCACCACTGCGCGGAGAGACTTTTGTAACGCGAAAAATTACCCGCGCTGCGGCTAAGATCAAACTCGCATTGCAGGATAAACTCTTTCTCGGAAATCTCGATGCACAGCGAGACTGGGGCCATGCGCGCGATTATGTGCAGGGCATGTGGCTGATGATGCAGCAAGAACAGGCTGATGATTTTGTGCTTGCCACAGGAGAAACACACACCGTGCGCAGATTCTGTGAACTCTCCTTCCAAAATCTCGGAATCACGATTGAATGGAAGGGCAGCGGGGTGGAGGAGAAAGGACTGGATGCAGCCAGCGGCAAAATCTTGATTGAAGTTGATCCGCGCTACTTCCGACCCACTGAAGTGGAACTGCTGATCGGTAATCCGGCAAAGGCGAAGCACATTCTGGGATGGAAACACACCTGCACGCTGGAGCAACTGGTTGCTGAAATGGTCAAGGCTGACCTCGATTTGTTTACACGGGATCAATACCTCAAAGACGGTGGGCACAAAGTAATGAACTACCACGAATAGACGGATGTCGGCAGATCACTTTCACACCCGAAGAAACTCCCTGCTTTATGCTGTGCTGAGGCCATTGGTCAAGGCAGGCGTATTGCTGTTTCATCGGAAGATTGTCATCGGCGGCGCGCACCATTTGCCTGCGGATGGTCCGGTACTGCTCGTTGCGAATCATCAGAATGCAATGCTCGATCCGGTGATTCTATGCGTGTTGTTCAACAGACAATTGCACTGGCTCACCCGCTCCGATGTGTTCGCCAACCCCACCGTGCGCAGGATTCTGTACCAGTTCAATATGCTCCCCGTGTACCGCGAGCGCGACAGAGCGCGTATACCCGATTGGTCAGAGCGCAATCACCGGACGTTTGACACCTGCTATGCGAGGTGGAAGGAAAATGCTGTGGTGGCAATGTTTCCCGAAGGAACACACCGCGGCAAAAAACAGTTGCATCTCCCGCTGAAAAAGGGTGCCGCGCGCCTGGTATTCGGCGCTGCCAAAAGCGGTGTTCCGATGTCTGCTTTTCGTATCGTGCCCGTCGGAATCGATTACAGCGATTATTTCAAGGCAGGCGGCAAGCTCATCGTGAGCATCGGCAAGCCATTGGCTGTGACTGACATTCTGAATGACTATTCAAACGATGAGACCAGTGGCGGCAATCAGCTCACTGAAGAGATTCAACAGGCGCTGACTTCCGAGATGATAGACATTCGCGCGGGACATGATTACGATGAGTACATGGCATTGCGCGGTCTGAGCGAAGAATTATCTGGAAAGAAGGATGACCACCAGCGCCTGCAATGGTATCTCGAAGTACTCAACTACCTCCATCACCGCGCGGACGATGAAGACAAGCAGCTTATCAGGGATTACGTGCATGCCACCAGGCGTCTGAAGCTGGATGAAACAGGGATTTCATTTGCGTCGGAAGCTGCCGCAACGCGCTTCGCGGCAGTGCTATTCCTGTGGCTGGTGTTTCCGGTACGCACCGTTGCCCGACTCATTTGGATGCCCTTCACGTCTCTCGTGGAATGGGTTATTTCTACCCGCATTAAGGATGCTCTGTTCTTTAATTCAATCCGTTTGAGCGCATGGACGTTTGTGGCACCACTCTACGCAGCTCTGCTCGCATTGCTCACTTATATGTTTACCTGCAACCTCTCGTTCGTACTCTTCATTATTCTCACATTGACCGTTGGCGGATGGCTCACCTTGAAATGGAATCACTTGTTTCATCTCGTGCGCAAGAGCCGTCGGTTCCGTCTGGTGAGCAAATCACCCGGAAGAGAGATGCAGGAGTGGAATGAGCTGCGTGCACTTCTTTCAAAAAATCTACGACACTGGCATGAAGAAAGTTCCAAAGCCCGCCGTTAACGGCCTTCAGCACATCGGCCTCGCTGTGCAGGATATGGATCACTCCCTGCGGTTTTTTCGCAAATTCATCGGGTTGGACATTCCTTTTTTTGATTCGGTAGCGCCGGCACCGTTGATGCGGGTATACACCCGGGATAAGGTGATTACCAAGCGCGCCAGTATGGTTATGAATTTGGCCGGAGGAGCGGCGATGGAGGTGATTCGCCCGACCTCGTTCGAACCGGTTAAACCATCTTCGGAGACACAGGCAGGGGATATCGGAATCTTCATGGTACAAGTAAAATGTCCTGACGTAAATGCCGCTCATGTCCACTGCCTGAGTCAGGCACCTGAAAGTACCTCGGCACTTAGTAATGATCCTTCAGGTAATCCTTCGTTTATTCTGCGTGACCCCGACGGACATTTCTTTCAGTTTGTTCAGTCTGCCGGATGGTATACCACGCCGCGCTGTCACTCGGGCGGCTTGCGCGGACCAGTGGTGGGTGTGACCGATATCGAACGATCACTCGGTTTGTATCAGAAGCAACTTGGCTATGATAAAGTAGTCTATGACCGCACAGGTACTTTTGATGATCTTGCTTCCTTGCCTGGCGGTAAAGGCACGTTCAGAAGAGTACTGCTCATGCAGTCACAGCCGCCGCGGGGCGGATTCGCCCGTGTTACCGGTAACACAACAATTGAGTTGGTGCAGGCCACAGACCGCACACCAGCCCGCATTTTCAAAGGCCGTATCTGGGGAGATACAGGCTTTGTGCACATTGGTTTCGATGTAAAGGGCATGACAGCATTGGGCGAATCATTAAGCCAGGCGGGATTTACATTCCGGTGCGATAGCAAACACGTGCTGGATATGGGCAATACCCGCGTGCACTGCACCTACATTGATGATCCTGACGGAACACTCATAGAGCTGATTGAGGTCTATAAAGTTCCGATTGTGGAGAAGTGGGGCATTTTTCTGAATGTGGAAAAACGCGATCCTGAAAAGCCATTGCCCGATTACTTACTAAAGGCACTGCGCTTCAGTCGCATCAAAGACTGAATCACCGCGGCGATTGCTTTCGAATAATCGACCTGAACAACTTCGGAAAGAAGCGGTGTAGCCAGAGCGCATTCAGTTCTTTCCCGCCCACTCCGAATTCTTCTTTTCCTGAAAGTGCGCTTTTTAGTATCAGCTCTGCGCACTTTGCCGCAGGCATTCCTTTCGCCTGATTGGGATCCATTTCTCCGCTTGCGTTGCCGTGCGCATCTACTGCATGCGCTGAAATATCCGTGGCTATGAAGCCGGGAGTGACCAGCGCCACACGTAAGCCTTTGGACTCATTTTCGAGACGCAGCGTTTCAAAGAATCCGTGCAATGCATGCTTGCTTGCGGCGTAGGCAGAACGCTCGTAGAAGCCCCATTTACCTGCGAGACTGCTTATGACGATGAGCAGACCGCCCCCGTTTTTCAGCATATCAGGTACAATGCGCTTGGTGAGTTCGACCGGACCGAAATAATTCACATCCATCAGCAACCGGTCTATTTCCATGGGTGTGTCAAGCGCATACGAGCGCTGGCTTCTTCCACCGTTGTGAATCACGATATCGGGCACTTTGGCCTCTGTACGGACGCGAGATACTGCGTGTTCAATGGATTGAACCGATGCGAGATCCATAGGTACTACCGTGACCTCCTTTGCTCCTGCGCAACGCGATTTGACCCGCTCAAGAGCGTCCTCATTGCGGGCAGATAGCAGGAGCGCCGCCCCGCGGCGTGAACACGCATACGCCAGTTGTTCGCCGATACCGGAGCTCGCCCCCGTAATCCACACGAGGCGTGAGGAGAGATCTGTGTTCATTTGCGTTTAATTTTGATTACATCCGTAAGGTTAAGGCATCATTAACCTGAACTTAACCTGACGCAAGGTAAATTTGTGCGGTAATAATGGTGCATTATCCGAAGGAATCATGAGAAAACCGAAAATACTGTTGGTAGATGATGAGCAGGACATTCTCGAAATGATCGCCTTCAATCTCGAACGTGAAGGTTTTGAAGTGTTCACCGCTCCGAACGGAAGAAAAGCCCTGGAGGTTGCTGAGGCCAACATACCCGATCTCGTGTTACTGGATGTGATGATGCCTGAAATGGACGGTATGGAAACCTGCCGTGAGATGAGGGATAATCCGCAGCTGAAAAATGTGAGAATTGCATTCCTCACAGCGCGCAATGAAGATTACAGTCAGATTGCCGGATTCGATGCCGGCGCTGATGATTACATCTCAAAGCCCATCAAGCCCAGGGTGCTTATTTCACGGGTCAAGGCTTTGCTTCGCCGGCCAGCCGGAGGTGAATCAGGTCCGGATCTTGCGGATACTGCAGGTATTGTCATCGATAAGGAGCGTTACGTGGTGTATAAGGACGGCGAACAACTCTCGCTGCCAAAGAAGGAGTTTGAGCTCCTTGCATTGCTTACTTCTGCGCCTGGACGGGTGTTTACCCGCGAAAATATTTTATCCAGCGTATGGGGCAATGACGTGATTGTTGGTGACCGTACCATTGATGTGCACATTCGGAAACTGCGGGAAAAACTCGGAGACGATTATTTTAAGACCGTAAAGGGAGTGGGGTATAAATTTGAACCGTGAAAGCGGAACGTACTCCCGGTGGAGTGGCTCTGGCCTCTGCACTGCTCATCACCACACTCACTGCTGTCTCTTACACAGCAACAGTCTATTTTCTTGATCACAATCTGGAGTGGATATGGGTAGCTATACTGATAGTACTCGGATTTCCCATTTCGTACTTCACCATTCACTTCTTCATCGAAAAGTTTCTTTACCATAAGGTAAAAATCATATACAAGACCATCCACCAACTCAAGTCACGGGGCGAACGCACACGAATCAGCATGAGTTCGGACGTGCTCGGACAGATCAATCAGGAAGTAGCGGACTGGGCCGAAGAGCGCATCCGGGAAGTAAAAACCCTGCAAGCGACAGATAATTTCCGTCGTGACTTCATCGGCAATCTGGCCCATGAGTTAAAAACCCCGCTGTTCACCATCCAGGGTTATCTCGAAACGCTGATTGAAGGTGACCTCGAGGATCGGGAAACCATTCGCAAGTTTCTCGAGAAGGCGAATTCGAGTTGCGAGCGTCTTTCGGATCTGATCAAGGACCTCGATCAGATTACACGGTTTGAAAGTGGAAATATGCCGCTGAAGTTATCGCGGTTTGATATTGTGGAATTGTCCCGAATGTGCATTGAAAGCCTCGATCAGCGGGCAAGGGAGAAGAACATCAAACTTACTCTTCGCAACCAGAACGAGCGGCCGATTTACGTCAACGCAGACAAAGGCCGGATCGAACAGGTTATTCTCAACCTGCTGATCAACAGCATTTCCTACGGCCGGGAGGGAGGTGAAACGCGTATCCGCTTTTACGATATGGCCGACAATATTCTCATCGAGGTGGCGGATGATGGAATCGGCATGGCTAAACACCACCTGGCACGGGTATTTGAGCGGTTTTACCGCGTGGATACGAGCAGAAGCAGGAATGAGGGTGGCTCGGGGCTCGGACTTGCCATCTGCAAACACATCATCGAAAGCCATAAGCAGACCATCGACGTGAGAAGTACCGAAGGTGTGGGAAGCACGTTTGCGTTTACGCTTCAAAAGGCAGCGTAAGTGGCGCTCACAAACGGGTTGGTGTGCTTTTCATGCCCCACAGTCGTTTCCGGGCCATGCCCCGGCAGTATCACAAACTCTTCCGGCAACGTGTACATCTTTTCACGGATGCTCTTCACCAGCTGCGCAGCATCGCACAGCGGCAGATCCGTGCGCCCTACGCTGCCCAGAAACAGCACATCTCCCGAGAATACTCGCCCCATTCCGTAATGCACAAATGCCACGTGTCCGGGGGAATGTCCCGGCACATCAAGCACCTTGAATTCCATATCGCCGGCCGAGACAACATCTCCTTCGCTGACGAACTGATCGGGCAATGGTGACTCGCGGTAAGGTACGTCCCACATCAGGCTGGCGGATGGCGCCCGCTCCAGCATGGGAAGTTCATTCCTGGAGGCAATCAGTGGCACAGAATAGCGTTCCTTGCAGGATTTGTTTCCGAGAATGTGATCCAGATGGCAGTGCGTATTCAGAATAAATTTCGGGGTGTATCCCGCATGTTCGATGAAGCCGAAGAGGAAGTTGTCTTCCTGCTCATCCAGCATGCCGGGATCAATGATGACACAGCAGCCATCCGCATCCGCCGCGATATAGGTGTTTTCCTGAAAAGGGTTGAAGGTGAACACATGGATTTTCATGGTGCAAAGATGAGCGAACACAAGTGGGGAGTAGCATGCACTTATTGTATTGTGTTGAAAGAGTCCTCGCAGCGCTATGAGCCTTGCCGAGCCGCTTCGTCGATTATCTTTACCGGACCGCAGCCCGCATGATCAGAATTCTCCCGATCCTGGTATTTCTTGCACTCACTTCTCGGGTGTCCTATTCCCAGTTCTATCAGGGATCAAATGTGGAATTCGGTAAAAACCGCATTCAGTATAAGGATTTTGAGTGGTTCTATTATCCCGGTGAAAATTTCGAGGTCTATTACTACCTCGGAGGCGAGCAACTCGCCCAATACACGCTGGTGTCGGCGGAGAAGAATCTGGTGGATATTCAGCAATTCTTTGACTATGCGCTGGAGGATAAGGTGCAGATTCTCACTTATCTCAAACAATCCGAATTCAGGCAGAGCAACATCGGAATCACCGGTGATGATCAGTTTAACATCGGCGGCTCTGCGCGTATTATGGGTAGCAAGTTATTTGTGTATTACGAAGGCGACCATCGCAAAATGGAGCGACAGGTGCGGGAGAGTATTTCCCGATTGGTCTTTTCGCAAATGATGTATGGAGGTGACTGGAAAGATGTGCTTAAGAGCTCCACATTGCTTTCGATTCCAAAATGGTATGAAGAGGGAATCATCCGCTACGCCGCACAGGGAAGCACTTCTCAGGCGGAATGGTTCATGCGTGATAAAGCCAACTCGCCCCGTTTCAAATCAATGAACAGGCTCTACGGAGAAGAGGCTGCACTCGGCGGTGAAGCCTTCTGGAGTTACATCGCGGAGGTATACGGTTCCTCTGTGATTCCAAACATCCTCTACATGGCCCGGGTGAGCAGAAATGTGGAAAGCGGGTTTTTGTTTGTGCTCGGACAGTCCATGGATTCGCTCACCAGAGACTTCATCCGGTATCATCAGTCCAGATTCGACGGTCCGCGGCTCAATGCATTGCCCGGTGAACCGGAACAGCCTGAAGGCAGCGATAAGCAGGCAGTTGCGGAATGGAGAAAGCGCTCCCGGCAAATGGGTCAACTCGGTGTGAAGTACAAAAAGAAATACCGCTACACGCATTTCAGCCTGTCGCCTGAAGGCAACGTCATGGCCTATGTGACCAATGAAATGGGGCAGTACCGCGTGTGGCTATACGACCGGTCTTCGGGCAGCAATAAATGCATCCTGAAGCGCGAGTACCGGTTGGATCGTATTCAGGATGAAAGTTTCCCCGAACTGGCCTGGCATCCGTCGGGTGAGATACTCACCATCGTAACGGAAATGAAGGGAAGGGCATTCATCGGTCAGTATAGCCTTGAAGAAAAGAAGTGGAATGAAAAGGAGCTTTTCCGGTTAGAAAAGGTTATTTCCATGGACTACAGCCGTGACGGGAAGAAGATCATCATGAGCGGCGTCAACCGCGGTCAGACGGATCTCTACCTCTATCAGGTCATAGGCAATAACTATGAGCAATTGACCAATGATATTTACGATGACCTCAATCCGAAATTCATTGGAAATGGTGAATCAGTGATTTTTTCGTCCAACCGCACGGATGATACACTTCGTAAGGACGTGCCGCTGAATGTGTATGCAACGAAAAAGGACATTTTCATTTTTTCTCTGGAGAACCGCTCGCTGGAGCAATTGACACGCACTCCGGAGGTGGATGATGATTATCCCTCTGGCTACAGCAACAAGAATTACACGTACCTCTCCGAGTCCGGCAACGTCAGTAACAGGTATTTGTCCCGCGTGGACAGCACCATTGCGCGCGTGGACACCGTAATTCATTACCGCTACTTCACCGTAAGTCAGTTGCTTTCGGATTTCCCCCGGTCACCCGACCACTACCTGTTTAATGAGCTCGCAGGCAACTATGCGCTCACATTCAAACGGGGAATGAAACCGGTGGTGTATTTCGGAGAGCGTACAAGAGATAAAGCCTTCGGAAATGCACTTTCCACTGAGCCTGTGATTCGTCAGGAACAGACTTCACAGGAAGGTAGTCTTCAGTACGGGGGTGAGGACCTGCCTCCGGATCAGGTGAATATCAGAAGTTATGAGTTTGAAGACGAAAGAAAGGATTATCAATACAACAAGCAAACTGTGCGAATGACTGAGGTGGGGTCTCCGGCAGCTGCTGCAAAGACGGATACGACAACGGCTTTTCAGCTGCCCAAATCGCGCAACTACAGGTTGAATTTCGCAACGGATTATGTGCTTACTCAGGTAGATAACAGTTTCACCAGTGCGTTCTATCAGAATTTTTCAGGCCCGACGAGCATCAATCCCGGTATATCAGGATTGATCAAAGTGGGTGTGAGCGACCTGTTTGAGGATTATAAGGTAGTGGGTGGATTTCGCCTGAGCGGCGATTTGCAGAACAACGACTATGGCGTCAGCTTCGAAAACATCAAAAGCCGGTGGGATAAGCGGATCATGTTCCAGCGCCAGTCTCAGTTTCAGGCAGTGCAATTCAATTTCTTCAAGGTCAATACCCACAGTTTCACCTGGCAATGGCGCTATCCCTTCTCCGAGCTTTCGTCGGTGCGAATCACAGGATTGTTACGGCATGACCGCATCGTGCTGCTCTCAGTTGATCCGCAAAGTCTTTCCACACCCAACTTCAATGAGTACAACGCGGGTGTAAAGCTGGAATATGTATTTGACAACACGATCAACCGTGGGCTAAATCTCTACAACGGAACACGCTATAAATTCTGGCTGGAGCGCTATCAGCAACCCGATAAATGGGAGCAGCGAACGGACTTTAATGTCGCGGGCTTCGACTTCAGACATTACCGCAGGATTCACCGCGAATTGATTGCCGCTGTGAGATTAGCCGGTGCAACTACATTCGGATATTACCGTCTCATTCATTACCTCGGAGGGGTGGACAACTGGTTATTCCAACGCATAGATGACGCCACACCGATTTCCAATGAACAGAATTACAGCTTCCAGAGTTTCGCCGGGCCGATGCGTGGTTTTCTGGTGAATGCGCGAAATGGTAACTCGGTAGCCATGGCAAGCTCAGAGATCCGCTGGCCGGTATTCAAGCACCTGCTCAACAAACCGATTCGCAGTGACTTCGTGGAGAATTTTCAGGTAGTTGGCTTTCTTGATGCGGGCTCGGCATGGACAGGACGAGACCCTTATTCAGATGAAAACTCGTTCAATCAAACCGTAATCGAACAGAATCCGGTGACGGTGACCGTGGACAACAACCGCGAACCGATTATATACGGCTATGGATTTGGACTGCGCTCGCGTGTGTTGGGTTATTTCATGCGTGCTGACTGGGCGTGGGGTGTTGACGACGGCCAGATTCAGCCCCGCGTATTCTACCTCAGTCTCAATCTCGATTTTTAATTGGTCACTTCGTGTGGTATACGACGTGCATCAGGGTGCGCCCGACCGCTTCAAGCGTGGCCGGATCAATGTTCTCCAGATTGTCGCTGTGCGTGTGGTGAGTGTTGCCGAACTCATAACCCCCAAATCCCATCGCCTTGGTAGCAGGCCGCATGTCAATGATGTCAATCGAGCGCACACCTGCCATATTCATAAAGATGTGATCATCCGTGATCTCTCCGGTTACGGGCTCCTGAAACAATTCCGCATAACCCAGTTGAGCCGCAGTGGACCACACGCGGTTCACCACGTCCGGCGCCACTTGCATGGAAACACCTTCCCGGTTGAAGCGCGCGTTTTTGCCTCCCACCATGTCGAGCAGAATACCGAACATCGCCTGATATCCGGGCCGGTGCGGATTCTTCTGCCAATACTGTGATCCGAGACACCAGAACAGGTAGTCCTCCGGACTGTCCCCGCTGTCCCACTCTGGCCGCCCGTAATCTTCCGCATCAAAGAAGATGATGTCTACCCCAATCGAAGGCGGATTAGCCTGAAGCAAGCGCGCAAGTTCCAGCAGCACTGCCACTCCGCTCGCACCGTCATTCGCACCGTCAATCGGTCTTTTCTGCTTCGCCGGATCAGGGTCTTTGTCGCCATACGGACGGGTGTCCCAGTGCGCGGCGAGCAGAACGCGCTTGCGGGCGTTGGGATTGAATTCAGCAATGATGTTGCGCATGCGAAGCGGTGTGCCGTCCCACGCGTTGACCGTTGTCCGCTGTTCAATTACTTCAGCACCGTATTGCTTCATGCGCGCCTTTATCCAGTCTCCTGTGCGTTCGTGTGCTTTAGTATTGGGAACACGCGGACCGAAGTTCACCTGTGTGGTCAGGAAGAACATCGCGGAATCAGCATTGAATGGAGGTACGTTGACCTTTGGTTCGGCATGTTTTTCAGGCGGATCTGGAGTGTCTCCTCCGGTTTTTGGGATTCCTGAATCACAGGTTTGCAGCACCATTACTCCGGCGAAAGCCGCCAGCAGAAACAATGCAATCAGTCGGGTGCGTTTACTGCTCATAGGTCCACGTTGCTCCTTCTTTCGTATCTTTTATCTGCACGTTCAGCGAAGCCAACGTGTCTCGTATTTTATCGGATGTGGCAAAATCTTTTTTCTGTCTCGCTTCCGCGCGCAATGAAAGTATGAACGACATGAGCTGATCGGTGAGTTGTCCGGTAGCGGAGTCTGAAGCTTCTTCCTTCAATCCGAGAATGACCAGGGCGTAATCGTTGAACAGGTGTTTGAGTTCTTTGATCTGACTTTCCGTGACGGTCTGATGTCCCTCTGAACAAGAATTCACAATCCTTACCGCCTCAAACAAATGCGCAATCACCACGGGCGTGTTGAGGTCATCATTCATCGCTTCCCTGCACGCCTTGCGAACCGCTGACACATCCACAGATCCTTCCGCGGCCGGCCGCAGCTTGCTTACAGCTGCGATGGCGCTCATCAGCCTGCGATATCCTTTTTCAGCAGCCTGCAGTGCCTCATTGCTAAAATCAAGCGTACTGCGGTAGTGGGCCTGAAGCATAAAGAAGCGCACAACCATCGGCGAATAACCCTGAGCGAGCAATTCGTGGCTTCCTTCGAATAGTTCGTGAGGAAGAAACGAATTACCGAGTGACTTGGACATTTTCTGTCCATTCACAGTGAGCATATTTCCGTGAAGCCAGTATTTCACCGGCCCGTGGCCGCAACATGCAGTGTTCTGAGCGACTTCTGATTCATGGTGCGGAAACTTGAGGTCCATGCCGCCGCCGTGTATGTCAAAGCGATCACCGAGGTATTTCGTACTCATTGCTGAACACTCGAGGTGCCAGCCGGGAAAGCCTTCTCCCCAAGGACTGTCCCAGCGCATAACGTGCTCCGGTGCCGCTTTCTTCCACAAGGCAAAATCAGCAAAAAACCGTTTTTCATCTTGTCCGTCGAGCTCGCGTGTATTTTCAAGAAGCTCGTCCACATTCCTTCCGCTCAGTTCGCCATAGGGGTATTGCTTCATATACGCCTGTACATCGAAATACACACTGCCGTTCACCTCATAGGCGAGGTCTTTGGCCAGAATTTTTTTAACCATGTCAATCTGCTCGATGATATGGCCGGTGGCGGTTGGCTCAATGGAAGGCGGCTCGGTGTTGAGCTGCTGCAGCACCCAGTGAAAATAGACCGTGTATTTATGGGCAACTTCCATCGGCTCGAGTTGCTCAAGTTTTGCCTGTGCTCCGATGCGATCTACGCCTTCATCAAACTCAGAGGTAATGTGCCCTACATCGGTAATGTTGCGTACGTACCTCACTCGGTATCCAAGGTATTTCAGATAGCGGTAGAGTATATCAAAAGTGACGTAGGTTCTCGCATTCCCGAGGTGGGCATAATTGTACACTGTGGGGCCGCATACGTAGAGTCCTACAAAGGGAGGGCGAATCGGTTCAAAGACCTCTTTTTGTCGGGTCAGGCTGTTGTAAAGAAGCAAATCAGGTTGCATGGGTACAAAGAAAAGAAACCCCGGCAATCTTGCCGGGGTATATCTGGATTATCAATACGAAGCCAGTGTTGAAGACTCAGGACGGCGCACTCACAAATCGGCCTCCGGAATAACTCCCGTGCCTACGAAGCGTCCGTTTTTATAGATTTCGATGCGCACGAGAATTCCATCGTTGTTGTACTTGAATATTTTCCCGTTCATCAGGCGGCCTTTGAAGAACTCTCCTGTTTGGGTAATGTCGCCGTTTTTGTTGTACAGGGTGTTAAAACCATTGGGCTTGAATGATTCCGCTGCATTTGGTTTATCCACCGCAGTCTTGCTGCTCTTTCCGACTTCCCCGTCATATGGGTCAATTGTTGGAACTTCTTTCTTCGCAATCTGGCTGGAGTGCACCACAAGGCTTCCCGGCACCATGATTCCTTTCTCAAAACGCTTTTCTTCCACCAGCGTGCCGCGATCGTCGTAGCGCTTGCTTATGCCGTTTTCCTGACCATTGACCAACACCACTTCAAGTTCAGTTAATCCGTTTTCATGGAAGTACTTCTGCACCCCGTTGCGCTTTCCGGATTCATTGAACACAAAGAACTGTTGAGGATTGCCATTCGGATGAAATCGACGGAATTCGCCAATGTTTTTGTTGACTACCCACGTTCCGGTTTCCTCAGTATTGCCGTTTTCGTAGTACAGGGTATACACGCCATGAGGTCTTCCTCCGAGGTATTGAATCTGACTTCTGAGCTTTCCGCCCGGCCAGTATTTCTTCCATACCCCTTCCCGGCGGTCATCCCGGTATAAGCCCTCTTCCACGGTCTCGTCAGGAGCGTACGACCGGTCATTGGACATGAACCCATTGATCACCCAGTAGCCCTGGCGTTTTCCGAATTCATCGATCTGATTTTGCCCGCCTCCATATGAGGCAATCGCCTGCAGGCTGGCCATCGCGGCCGCCACCAGTGTAAGCAGAACGGAGAGTGAAAATGTGCGTCGTAACATGGCTTTGAGGCAATGATTTGTATGCCTTCTACGCCATGCAACTTCTTCAGGTTACACTCATGGCTGATTTTTTCTTTCGGATCTCAGACAGCATTTTTTCGGTCAGCCTCGACAAATCGAACTGAGGCTTCCATCCCCAGTCAGTGCGCGCAGCGGAATCATCAATGCTGTCGGGCCATGAATCGGCCAGCTGTTGACGAAAGTCCGGGCGGTAGCTGATGGTGAATCCAGGCAGGTGTCGCGCGATTTCCGCGCTGATGGATTCCGGCGTAAAACTCATTCCCGCGAGGTTGTAACTGCTGCGGATCTTTACTGACTCAGCCGGTGCTTCCATCAATTCAATGGTGGCCCGGATGGCGTCTTCCATCATCATCATGGGCAGCATGGTTTGCGCCGAAAGGAAACATTCGTAATGGCCCTTTTCAAGTGCGGAATAGAATATATCTACGGCATAATCCGTAGTGCCACCGCCAGGTGCAGAACGGTAGCCGATCAATCCGGGATACCGGATGCTGCGCACATCCACGCCATACTTGAGGTGGTAGTACTCGCACCAGCGTTCGCCCGCTTGCTTGGAAATGCCGTATACGCTGGTTGGCTCCATTATAGTGCGCTGAGGAGTCATTTCCCTCGGCGAGGTGGGTCCGAATACCGCAATCGAACTGGGCCAGAAGAGCTTTTTTACTTTTCCGGAACGGCAAAGTTCAAGGAGAATGAACAGACCGTTCATGTTCAGATTCCAGGCCTTGTCAGGAAAGCGCTCGCTGGTCGCCGAGAGAAGCGCAGCCAGCTGATATACTTCTTCAACCTGAAATTTGTCAATGGCTGCAGCAACGGCTTCTCTGTCAAGTGTATCAAGAGTGATATACGGGCCTGCAAGCAGGTCGGGATTGTCTGTCTCCCGGAGGTCCGCCGCAATCACGCGGTCGTTGCCCCATTTTGCTCTCAGAGCCAGAACAAGCTCGGTGCCGATCTGCCCCGAAGCTCCGATAATCAGTATGTTTCCCTGCATAGTAAATGCACCAGGTTCATTGCACTGGTATGGGCCAAATGTAGCAAAGCGCTACACTTAACCAAAAGGAGTTAGACGGGTGGGTGAGGTGCAGGTAGCAGCTTGTTCCGATATTCACGGCGGATAATTGGCCTTACTTGTGCATTTTTACATTTTTTACTGACCTGTGATCTTTTCATTGTTCTCCCCCTCCGGTACTGATGGCGAACTCAGCATGGCTGAGTACAAGGGGTTGTTTGATCAGTTTTTCAAACCCATCCGGAATTATATCTACTACCGTTGTGGTGATCCGGATATGGCACAAGATATTGCACAGGATGTTTTTCTGAAATTGTGGGAAATGCGCTCGCGCATTGACCGGCGCACAGTGAAAGCGTATCTGTATACGATCGCGCTGCACATGACCATTAACCAGATCAAGCGCAGACAACTTCATTTCCGGTTTGTAAAGACGAAAGGAGAGGACAAGGAATTTGATACTCCCGAGAAGATTGCAGAGATGGATCAGTATCACATCAGGCTTCAGGAGGTCATCAATTCACTACCCGAGGGTGGTCGTGAGGTTTTTCTCATGAATCGTTTGGAGGATCTCACCTACAATGAAATCGCCGCGCGCCTGGGATTGTCTGTGAAGGCAGTGGAAAAAAGAATGAGCAAGGTGCTGAAGATTCTTCGTGATCAACTCGGCACAGAGCTATGACACGCGGACTTTTGATCGTGCTGTGCGTGATGGCAGGGCTGCTATCCTCCGCGCAGGTTGAGTCTGCCCGCATTACAGGCGATTACGGCCCGATGCCACTCGAGACTTTTCTAAGTGAAATAAAAGCGTCTTACCCTGTGAAATTCGCCTATGACCCCGGCGTAATTGAAGGAATTGAGGTTGCTGTTTCTTGCAACGGGACTCCTCTCGGGGAGGTACTCGATGAAGTACTTCTCAATACAGGGATTGGTTGGAGGACTGTCCGAAAAACAATCGTACTCTTTCAAAACCCCGCTCAGCCTGAGCTTAACCCCGCTCCTTCAGTTCAACCCTTGGCACAGTGGAGTGCAGTTATCGCGGATGCAGAATCGGGGGAGGGGCTCCCGTTCGCAGTGGTGAAGCTCAGCTGTCTGCCGGGTGCAATTGCTTCGAACGAATATGGCCAGGTCAATGTATTGGATATTCCATCGGACACCTGCATCGTCTCTGTGTATTACACCGGTTACGAAACGCGGTCATTCCGCCTCAATTCGGCATGGGCTCAGAAGCGAACGGTAACAATGAAGCCCTTGCGCACTTTTCTTCCTCAGGCTGAAATCGTGGCTGAATATTCCGAACTGATAGAAACCGGAAACAGTCCGGGTGTGATTTCTTTTAATCCTGCAGATCTTCAAGCCATCAATACCAGCGGTGAGAACGATGTCATGCGCGGAGCGCAGTTGCTGCCAGGAGTTTCAGGTACCACCGAAAGCAGCAATGGGATCATCATCCGGGGTAGCGATCCGGATCAGACGCTCGTTCAATTTGACGATTTCACGGTCTTTCACCTCGATCATTTCTTCGGCAATTCGAGTGCGATTAACGCAGATATGGTGAAGCAGGTAAGAGTATACAAGGGAATTTCGGATGCAGCATTCGGCGGCCGCACAGGCGGTCTCGTGAGAATCACAGGAAAGGAGGGAAACAAACTCAAGCCTTCTGCATCGGTCACTCTCGGCACGCTGTCAGGGAGCGTGCTGCTCGAATCACCGGTGGGCATGCAAGGCGCATTAATCCTTGCAGCTCGCAGATCGTACACCGATCTTATACCTTCACCTGCATTTAAAAATTTGTACACGAGTTCGTACAATCAGGGCGGCGTTCAATCCATCCAATCGGAATTATTCAGCGCTGATAACCGGCCTGATTTTTACTATCAGGACCTCACAGCCAAGTGGTCAACGCGCAGCAAATCCGGCGACCGGTTCAACATATCAGGATACATCGGACGCGACAAACTTTCCCAGACAATCCGCAAGAACGCAGGCGACGAAGCCTTTACTGTAACGCATTCGGATGAGAGCCAGTGGGGCAATAGCGGACTGGGTGCACGATGGCACCGAGAGCGCAAGAAGGGAGTGCACATGCTCGTGTCCTCCGGAATCAGCAGGTATCAGAGCAACTATTTTTCATCAGACTCCATTGTGCAACCAGCCACTGGCGTTCCTCAGCGCATTTTCAGTGACGAGCGCTTTCAGCTCACAGATTTCAATTTGCGCGCGGAGCACGGTCGCCGCACGGGTTCGTGGAGAATCCGCATGGGCGCACACATCAATCGATCGGCTATCAGAGCTTCGGCTTTGCCCGGCTCAGAGCCAGGAAATGAAGAGGTTAATAGGGTGTCTTCGCTCTACCTGCAAACAGAAGGAGTCTGGAAGTCACTGGAAATCTCAGCAGGCCTTAGAATCGGGCATTTCTCGGAAGATGGCAATTGGTATCCTGAATGGAGATGGTCAATCTCACACGCAATGGGAGAACATTTCCGGCTTAAATCAGGCATATTCCGCACACACCAGTTCATTCACCGGTTGCGTCCGCAGAGTCTCGCACTTAATCATTCGGATTTATGGGTATGGTCTGGCACCACGAACGTTCCGGTGCTGCAAAGTGATCAGTTTTCTGCGGGTTTCATCTATTCCAGAAAGGCCTGGACACTCGATGTGGAGGGATACTTCAAAGGCAATCGGGGAGTAATGGAATACCTGCCACCGTACTTGAACGCCATTATTCCGGGCGACTCGCTGCTGTTCGGATCCGGCAAGGCCTCAGGGGTTGATGTGTTGCTTGGATATAACCGGAGAGGTCATCATGTATGGCTGGCCTATTCACTCATGAAAACCTCCAATAACTTTGGCAATGACGTGGGCACCACAGTTCCGGAGTGGTTTGATCAGCGGCATGAAGTAAAGATGACATATCAGTGGGAGAAAACCAACTGGGAATTTGCGTCGGCGCTCTTCATCGGTACCGGAAGGCCGTTCACTCCGCTACTCGGCTCATTCGAGATACCACTTGAACAGGGCGGGTCAGTGACTTCTCCTGTGTTCGGCCCGCTCCACTCGCTGCGCATGAGGCCTTACTACAGGCTCGATCTCGCAGCGGGCTGGAAAGCGGATTACAGAGGCGTCCGCTACGCTATGAGAGCAACCGTTTTCAATGCATGGAATCAGACCAACGTGCGTGATATCCGGTACACCGGAGTTTACAACGGTGCAGGGAACGAAGTCTTTATTGAAAACAGAATCAACATGACAGGGATTATTCCGGGGATTCAACTTCTTGTAAAATGGTAAGGTATCTGTCCGGTATAATGGCACTTGGTATGTTCTCCTGCACCGCTGAGAGTGTTTCGTCGCTGCGTGAGGAAGAACTCATCGTCACCGCAGTGTTTCGCGCAGGCGGGGAGTCGCAATCGGTATCGGTAATTGCACTCGATCCGGCAACCGGCATGGCCATTCCTGCGGCCGGTGAGTTGCGTGTTTTTAATGGTACATCCTGGACTACTTACGCTCAGGAGGAGCAAGTATACGTGTCTCCTGCGGATGCAGAGCCCATTCCCTTTGAGATCGAAGGAAAAGTGATATTTGAGCACGCGGGGAATATGGTGGAGGGCGTGTTCATCACACCCGAAGCGTTGTCTCCCGGCTTCACCACGCCTTTGGAATTCGCAGTGGAAGCAGCATTACCTGAACAGATTGTGTTTTCAGCTAACTGGAATGCCCTGTCCGGCTACGAGTACATCGCGAGACTGAGTTGCCTCGAAGACGCGCCGCTGGCGATTCCTTTCTCCGGACAAGCAGGACTGTTTGAAGCACGGAATCAGGGGCCGTTTCTCGCTCCTGAACTGTCCATACGGGGCAATGATTTTCGGTATTACGGAACGCATCTGCTTGAGATTGTGGCCGTGGATGCATTGTACCGCGATGCCCATTTCTTCAATCCTGTGTCGTTGTCCGGCGACTTGCTTTCGTTTCCCTCCAATGTCTCCGGGGGATTGGGTTTCGTCACAGCAACCAGTTCATTCAGTCTGCAGCTTGAAATTTTACCTTGAAAAATCAACAGAACAGGTAGGGTAATTCAACCAGCCGATGTAAAACCAGCGAATACAATGGAAAGCAAGAACGAGAAAGAGAAGTATCAGCACATTCTGAAGTCTTGGGAGACGCCTTTTACGCGCACCTCCGGAGAATCCTGGAAAGAGCTGGAGATGAAGTTGTCGCAGGCGGTGCCGGTGAGGCCAATGAATACACGCCGGGTATGGCAGTGGGCGGCAGCAGCAGTCGCTGTGATAGCGCTGGGCACGGGTATTTTCTGGTCGTCTGGTTTGGGTAAAGCAATGCAGTATGCCACTGCAAACGGCCAGACCACGGAGGTCAGTCTTCCCGACCAGTCGCAGGTTTGGCTGAACGGATCCTCTTCAATCGCATGGAGTAATTCATGGGATGAGCGGGCTGTTGAGTTGAGCGGACAAGCGTTTTTCAGGGTTTCCAGAGGAAACACCTTTACGGTTAACACAGCGGCAGGAAGCGTGGAAGTAATAGGTACATCATTTGACGTCAATGCGATGTCTGGCGGCCTTTCTGTGGAATGTCACACCGGAAAGGTGCGGGTCATAACCGGCGGTGAAACGATCATGCTGTCTCCCGGTGAGCGGGCGGAACTTGTTGATGGATCGCTCAAGGTCAATGCATTTGAGCCGGGTAACCCGGGCTGGCTCACCGAGGAACTAGAGTTTGCAAAGGCCTCACCTCAGGAGTTGTTTCAGAAGTTGGGAACGCACTTTGGCTTTGAAATGGTGCTGGAGGGAAACGCCACAGGCGAATTCACCGGATCCGTGAACACTTCAAGCATCGATGAAGCGCTGCAGATTGCTTGTCTGCCCCTCGGTCTCAGCTATGAACTGGATTTGACCGCTGAGCGGGTGCGGGTGTTTAAAGCCACCGCAAAGCGTTAAGAGGTGTTAACCTGGCGGGCCGGTGCAACATTTGCCCGAAGATCGGGTTCATATAAATAGGCGGGTAAAACCCGCACATGAAAAAGTAAGTAACAATCCCCGAAGCGTTCATTCTGAACGCATCAGATAGTATAGTTAGTTTTAGTTAAGGTTTAGAAATCAGGGCCGGAAACGTCTGGCCCTGATTTTTTTTATGGCCTTCTGCCGCATTTTCAGTGCAGGCGCAGATTAGTTTAGCGCAGTGACTCCGAGCGAAATCAGAATAGAAGATTACGATTATTCACTTCCTGAAGATCGTATTCCGCACCAGCCCCTACCGGAGAGGGCTTCATCTAAATTACTTGTCTGTCAGGCAGGCGCGATTTCTGATCGCGTATTCAGGGATCTTCCATCGCTGCTTCAGAGTGGAGACCGGATTTTTCTGAATGAAACACGCGTCATTCCCGCGCGATTGATTTTTTTTCGCGAATCCGGAGCGCGCATTGAAATATTCTGCCTGGAGCCTTATCAGTCGGAGTATCAGCAGGTCATGGAGAGCCGCAACAGCGTGCGCTGGACATGCCTCGTAGGCGGTGCGAAAAAATGGAAGGAGCGCTACTTGAAAATGGTGCTTTCAGGGGTCAATGAGGATCATGAACTGGTGCTTTCTGCGGAACGTGAAGCGGACCTTGGCGATGGACAATTCGTGATCCGCTTTTCATGGAGCGGATTTTCTTGCGCGTTTTCAGAAGTGCTTGAGCGTGCCGGGCGAATTCCTCTGCCTCCTTATTTTCACAGGGAGCCTGATATTGCAGACAGCGATCGCTATCAGACGGTATTCGCAAAGTTTTCGGGATCGGTGGCCGCACCTACCGCCGGACTGCATTTCACTCCCGAAGTGCTATCGGAACTGGCTGATAAGGGCGTAGAGATTAAAAAGCTCGTCCTGCATGTCGGAGCCGGTACCTTCAAGCCTGTGAGTGCCGGATTGCTGCGCGACCATCTGATGCACGGCGAATGGTTTAATGTGAGCAGAGAGGTACTCATCGATCTCACGCGCAAATCGCAGGGGCGAAGAATCGCCGTTGGCACCACCAGCATGCGTACGCTGGAATCACTCTACTGGATAGGAGTGAAGGCATCACTCGGTCAATTGGGAGATATGGCGCTGCTCGGACAATGGGAGGCCTATGAGTTGCCGTCGGACATGACCTGGGAGCAATCAGTCAGCGCTCTGCTTCAGTGGATGGACGGGCATCAGATGCATTCATTGCGCGGAAACACAAGCCTGCTTATTGGCCCCGGCTACGAGTTCAAAGGATGTGATGCGCTGATCACCAATTTCCATATGCCTAAAAGCACCCTCCTTGTGCTGGTTTCTGCACTGATCGGTGGGCAGTGGAGAGCAGTTTATGATCATGCGTTGTCTCATGACTATCGCTTCCTGAGTTACGGCGACAGTTCACTACTCATTCCCTGACACCAAAAAAAAGCCCCGCCTTGGAGGCAGGGCTTTCTAATCCGACTGATGCCGTTAATTTCGTTCGTAGCGGTTGTCTTCTACTTCTCCGTATTCACGGAATGAGTTGAAGATGGACATGGCCGCGCGAGCCTGGTAACCTTTTGTGAGGTTGTCGCGATCGCTGAGGTATCCGTCCTGTGATTCAACAAGAGCCACGTCAGTTGAACGTTGAATTACATATACACCTCCTTCGCCTTTAATTGGCGAAGAAATATTGCCTTTCGGAATTCCGAAGCAAGCACCAATCAACGCGTGTTCTTGTGCACTCACCCCACTCCCCGGAATATTCGAACTCTTGAGCGTGATATTCGAGCCCTTCTTGATTGTACTTCCTGTTGCCGTGGCAATTTCCTGAAGGGTACCTGTCTTCATTAGTTCAGCATACATCTCTGCCTTCTTCTCCTGAATTACCTTGCTCTTCATTTGATCATACACGTTCTCCAGTGTCGGCACACCCCTTTCCTTGATGTCGGTGAGAACGGCCACTACCCAGTCATCGCCGGCAGACATTGGCTGTGACACGTCGCCGGGCTCAGCAGAGTAGGTCCAGGTGATCACCTCACTTGCTTCAGTAAGGCCAGGAATACTTGTGGCATTCGGACGGATGTTCTGTGCAGGCGTTCTTGGTGTGCCGCCGTTCAGTGTGTCTGCAGCAGCGCGGAATGAAGCGCTGTCCGGGAAGAGAATAGTGAAATCGTTCACTTCACTGTATGCTGATTTGCGGGTTGCAGCGCTTGCGAGAAGGGGTTTGTCAATCGTTGCAATGTAGGTCACAGGCTTCGGCGCGTTTTTCTTAGTCACCTCCACCACGTGATATCCGAAATTGGTTTCCACCACCTGTACCTCGCCGATTTTTCCATCGAAGCAGGCCTTTTCAAACGGAGCTACCATTGCACCGCGGCCAAACAGGCCGAGATCTCCGCCGCTGTCCTTGGTGCCGTCAGTACCGAACTTTGCAGCCATTTCAGCGAAATTCTTGCTTTTTTGAATCACTTTCTTCAGCGAGTCGGCTTTCGCCTTGCCCTCAGGGCCTTTTTCTTTCAGGAGAATGTGGCGCGCCTGTACAGAATCCACTTCAGTTGCACGACGGCTGATGCGGGTGATCTTCATCGAATTACCTTCCACATATGGCCCGACCACATCACCGACTGTATCCGTAAGAATCTGGCTATCCAGGCCTGCAGGAAGTGTTCCTGCCGTATAAGCGCGAACGCCCTGGCCGGGAGTGGCTGCGTTTAACGCTGCGTAGGCGGAATCGCTTGTTGCCGATTTAAAGCCTTCGATCAGGGCAGTCAGGCTTTCACGCACAGCAGCAGAATCCGCTGAGGACGGCTTTACCGGGAACTTGATGTATTCGATTGAGCGGCTTGTTTCCTGACGATACTGGCGCTCGTTTTTATGCTTGTTGTAATATGCGCGGATATCGCTTTCTGTCCAGGTAACAGAGCTGTCAGGAATTTCAGCGTATGTTTTTACTACATAGTCCACTTCTACTTTGTCGTTTTGCTGCTTGAATGCCCACTTGCCATCTATTTGGTTGGCATACATTCCTTTCTTCACCATGAGATCAAACTTTTCCCGCTGGCGCTTCAGGGTAATGAGGTTCTTCCATCCCGTATACATCTGAGTGGTCATACCATCGAAATTGAGGCGCATCTGGTCCTTCAGTGCGGCAGAATCCTGACCGCTGTAAATGGTAGTTTTTACATAGGGAGAAAGCACTTCACCAAATACGATTTCGTCCCACTCTTCTTCAGTAACCACGAGACCGAGCTTGTGGTAGGTCGGAGTCATGAGTTTGGTCTCCACGAGGTTGTTCCAGGTGTCATTCGAGAGGCTGCTTTCATTGCCGCTGTAATTGAACAGCACCTTCTGACGCTCAACTGCGTCTGCCCATTCTTTCTGACCAACGGTTTCACCGCGGATACTGCCGAGTTCGCCGCTTCCGAGATTGAGCAGCGCGAATACAGCCTGGTAAGGAATGAGAAAGCCGAGCATCGCGATGCCTATCACACCTACGATGAGCCAGCCCTGCTTTCTGATTTTCGCAATCATTGCCATAATTCAGGTACCCTTAAATTTGGGGGTGCGAATATCGTAAATCGTCGCCAAACTTGAGCGGTTGGCGGCGCAAAAGAGGGTAAAAATCTAGTAATTAGGCAGTTGCGAATACCCGAACCAGTTCTATCCGGCGGTCACTCACCCGGATGACCTCCACCTCGTAGTCGCCACAAGTGAGACGCACTCCTTCTTCAGGAATGTCTTCACAGAGGTAAAGGATCAATCCGCCCAGCGTATCGTACTCCTGATCATTTACCGGAAGTGCGAGATGGTATTTTTCATTGACGTAGTCAATTTCCAGTCGCGCAGAGAACTCATACACTGATTCGCTGAGCCGAGTCTCTGCATTTTCCTCCTTGTCGTGCTCATCTTCGATCTCTCCGAAAATTTCTTCCACAATATCCTCCATCGTCACGATGCCCGCAGTGCCGCCGAATTCATCAACCACCACAGCCATGTTCCGTTTTTTCTTGATGAAGAGTTCAAGGATCTTATTCGCGGCCATTGGCTCTGGCACAATGGATACCGGACGGAGGATGTGCTGAATGTGTCCGGGTTTGCGAAAGAGTTCGAAAGAATGTGCATATCCAATGATGTGGTCAATACTCTCTTTGTACACGAGTATTTTTGAAAGTCGCGTCTCAATAAACATGCGCTGGAGTTGCTCCACCGACTCAGTAATCTCGACAGCCACAATTTCATTCCGTGGAATCATGCAGTCACGTGCTTTCACTTTTGAAAAATCAAGCGCATTCTGAAAGATCTGTATTTCGTGATCGAGGTTGAGTGCAGACGGATTTGAACCGGTCATCTCCTTCAGGTAGTGGTCGAGGTCGATTCTCCCGAATTCAATTACCCCGGTGGATGACACGGGACGTTTGATCATCCTGAGAAATAGATCAGAGAGCACTGTCACAAACCACGCGAAGACCCACAGGATTCCGTACCAGATTGCCAGCGGAATGGCGAAAATCACCAACCAACGATTGGGATAGGATGAAAAAATCGCCTTGGGTAAAAACTCGCTGAAAACAAGAACTATCAGCGTGGATAGAACGGTCTGGGTGAGCAATATCCCAAAATCACCAAGCCATTGCGCTTGCAGTGGCATGAGCAAATGAATGCCGTCCACAATAGCATCGCCCATATACAACCCGTAAACTACAAGCGCAATGTTGTTGCCTACAAGCATGGAGGCGATAAACAGCTTCTGATGTCGGGAGAAAAAGGAAAGCAGTGAAGCACCGAAAACGCCTTGTTTGCGATCAAGTTCTATCTTGAGTTTATTCGATGAAATGTAGGCAATCTCCATCCCGCTGGCGAATGCAGATGCCACCAGACACAATAAAATGACAGATAACCAGCCGGGGTCCATTCAGGGTGATATGAGAGTGAAAGATAGCAACCTAATCCAACTCAATGTGTATTGCCCGAATTCCTTTTCATTCTTCGGTACATCGCTCTTCTGAAAAGGTACCAGATGAGTACCAGGCCAGCCATGAACAGATTGGCCTTTTCACGCTCCCAGCCATTGAGGTATATCCGGTAAAACGAGTAGATGAATGCGGCAATAGTTGCAGCAAGCCAGAAGTGAATGAAGAAACGCGTAGTTTTTTCCATCGGGTTACTCTTCTTCTTTAAGATAAATGTCACCGTAAGGCTTCAGTATGCGGTATTTGGTGAACGAGTCGTTACTCTCCAATCCCTCGCCGTAAATGATTCCTGATTGAGTGGTAATGGTCACAAATTTATCCGTGTGTATACCTGTACTGTCTTGTGCGAAAATCAACTCTTCAGTTTCCAGCTTTTCCCCTCGCACGTTCACGAGCACTACGTTTTCCCACGCAATCAGCTCATTGTTCGTTTCATCGTATTTGCCGTTTACCGCTGTCAACCGCGCGTCCTCTGTTTCCAGCGAATCGAAGAAGATCATGGTGAATCCTGATGAGGCGAGCATATAGGGTGACTCGCCCTGATAACGCTCAAGTTTTGCAGCAATCAGTTTGTTTTTGATGCGTCCTTTTTCGGTGTAGGTGAATGTGGCATCGCGGTTGGTCTGCACAGGCATATGCCTCGGATCGGTAATGGCTTTGATTTCCGAAATCTTATTGTGGCATGCGGTCAGCGCGGTGCCGAGCACCAGCCAGAAAAATACCGCATTTCCCCCGGTGCGCATGAGTTAATCGTATTTACGCTGGAAGAACCAACGCTCAAAAGGATGGAGCGTAAATCCGATTTGTAATGTGGTATTGCGTTGCGCAATGCCCGATGCTCCTCCATCAATAGTGGCATACTCCACACCGATATGAAAACGGCTGGCACTGCGGGAGGCAATCAACGGGATGGACAATCCTGCAGAAACACCAACCTGCCTGATGGCCTCTTCATTCAATTGCAAATACAGCTCACTTTGTCTGATTCCCGCGCGGTAGGTCATTCGTTTGAAAAAACCATTGGCCTTATCCAATCCCTCAGGGAGATATTCTAAACCGATTGCAATGGTTTGGTGTTTCTTCAATGAGTTGGGTGTGAGCGCTGAAATTTCAGTAGTACCGCGAACCTGACTCCAGTCCTGCATTCTGAAGTCCAGGGTAGATGTGAATCCGCCGCCCTTTCGGTTCTGGTAGTAATGAGACAGTCCGGCACTTACTCTTGAAGGCATATCAAATCCTCCACGAACTTCGGCAAGTTGATAGCTCGTATCGAGCACTGCCTCCACGGAGGTTACATAGTAGAAGGACTCCCCAAGCTCTGAATAGCGCGTGTTGATCCGGGTCCCAAGGGCAAAATCCAATCCCGCATGAAGAAAATGACCGGATATGATTTTTTGATTTTCTGATTTAATTGCAAGAGGCAACACATAATGTACACCGGCATCAAAGAAGAAATCCGCGAGCTTAACGGAGCTTGATGCTCTGGTGTGATTCAGTGCATTGGTTGAGTAGATGACCCTGCGTGTGTGATCTACCGAACCGAAGAGGTAATTGACATTAAAACCAAGTGACAAGCGCTGAACGGATACATCACCTGAATCCCTTCCAAGTTCGAAACTTCTTCCCGTGCCCAAAATGAGTCGGTTGATACCTCCCTGGCCCGAATAGCTGTAGAGCGCCGTAAGGCTGTCGAACACCTCTTCCTGTTGTTCGAATTGGTATCCTGTGGTGCTGAAAGGGGTCAGTCCGGCCACGAATGCCCACTTGCCCCCCAGCTTTTTAAATCCGATGGCTACCTCGTTCAGATTGCCCCCCAGATAACGCGTAGAGGCATCGCCGCTATTGATTTCTGTGGATCCGCCGCGACCTGAGACCTGCATCACGGTTTCGGAAAGAAAGGGATAAGTAGCAGGGTTTTGAAAATTGATTACACTGGCATCAGCAAGCGGTGTGCATGCACCGCCCATTGCAAAGTGACGCACGGATCCGGGTTCATTGAGCAATCCGAAGCCAAACCGGGAGAACGGGGAATTGACACTGACCTGAGCCATGCCACACAAAGCGTGCAGGCCCGACAGGAGCATAGTGATGCAAATGTGATTATGCTTCAAGGTTGAATTTCAGTATTTCATGTAAACCCGTCAGCGTGTGATCCGGGTCGGCAAAAATGGGGTATTTCAGCAGCGCAGCCAAAACGGGGGCATCGCCGCCAGTGAGTATGACGCGCCCGTCTGCGTTTTTACTACTGAATATGCGTATGAAATATTCAGCCTCGGCATACGCTCCCTCAATGACACCGGACAAAATGGAATCAGTGGTGCTTTTGCCGGGGAAACGCACCACCGCATCGGCCGCATCAATCAAAGGCAGATTACCCGTAAAGGTGTGAAGGGCCTTGAATCGCATGCGCAGTCCGGGTGAAATAGCCCCGCCGGTAAGCGTATTGTGCTCAAGCGTGGTATACGTAAGGCACGTTCCACAGTCAATAACAAGCGCACTGGGTCCGTGTCGCAACGCACCGGCTGCATTGGCCAGACGATCTGCCCCAAGTGTTTGAGGTGTGTGATAGTCAATCCCAAATGGCAACTTCAGTGTCGGATCCAGAATAAAGGCCTGTCCGAGTGGATGAATCCACTCCGGAAGCTGAGGCTGCCCCTGAAGAACGGATGACTGAATAAAATGAAACAGATCATTGCCAACCCATTCAGCCGGATTAAACGCATTCCATTCTTCCCCGGTGAAACTATGCTTGCGCTCGAGTGAATCGCCCCGAAAAAGCGCAAGCTTGGTTCTGCTGTTTCCTTTATCGGCAACAAGGTGTGGAATCATTGCTACTGATCCCGGTTTGATAACATCAGCACGGTACCCTCGGCTTCATAAGGACGGCCATTTCCATCTTCCACACTGATGTAATAAACATACACGCCTTCCTGCACCAACTCACCGTTCATTCGTCCGTCCCAAGGTGCATCGATGTCATCGGTTTCGTATATCAAATCACCCCAGCGGCTGTAAATGAGTAATTTGTAATGTTCGAAATCGGCAAACGAAATGACCGGCTGAAAGGTGGTATTGAATCCATCCACCACAAATGCATTGGGCACCCATACCACAGGCGCCTGAATCAGGCAGACAACATTGGAGAGCGCAGTGAAGGAGACGGATGGAAAAAGTGACGACGATCGCTCAATGGCCTCTACAAAGTAGCAGAATCGTCCGTTAGTGTAGATTAAATCAGCAACATCATCTTCATAAAAGGTTTGTGAGCCATTGACTTCCGCCACGACTTCCGCTACGCCGGTTTGCTCATCTTCCCGGTGCACCCGATATGCCAGCACACCATTTTCCCATTCGCTGTAATGCGACCATTGCAGCACATTGACCAATCTGTCGGTATTGGCTATTCCCTGTAACACCATCGTACGCGCTACAGCCGTCGTATCTGCCCAGTCATTACACTGGTTGCGCACCCTCACCCGGTAGTTGTAGTTGAATGTGGATGGCAGGACATCCGTATCGGTGAATACCACTTCGCTGCCCGAAAGATTTGACTGCACATCAATTTCCTGCCAGCCGGTATCATCGTAGACGCGACGGTCCAGATGGAAAAAATGTTCCGTGGTATTGGGCGGTGACTGTACCGTGACTTTGACTTCAGCCGGCCCGGTTACTGACGCGCTGCTGAGGTAGTTGAACGGTGGGGCAACAGGATAAGGAATATTCACCACACGCAAATTGGATTGGGACTCATAACCATCCGGTGAGTGGGCGACTATATAGTACAGGTAGGCACCGGGCACAGGATCTCCGAATTCGTGGGTGAAGGTGGTCTGATCTCCGGTCACAATTCCCGCAAGTTCGGTTGGTCCGCCGTCAATGGAGAAGTAAATCTCATATTCATTCACTCCCGCTGCCCATCCTGTGTATGGCGTCCACGAAAGATTGACCGACTCGGAACAAATGGCATAGGAAATCGGTGAAAGGAAAATGGAACAGTTGCACACATCACTGGTCGGACTGGTATTCGGACTCGGAGGAATGCCCGTGTAGCACGTGTCAAACGCCGCGAGCAGATAGCACACCGGGCCGCCGGCAGTGGGAGCAAGGAGGTCGGTGAATGTGTCGGACTGAGGCCCCCAGATTGTGTCGAGGAGTGTCACTGTTGCCCCTGAACAGCGA
>JBKDGH010000119.1:0-3757 GCA_046336655.1 Flavobacteriales bacterium
GCTCGTACACTTCATTATTGAACCAGTTGCCGCGAATCTTGACTCCTTTGATGCGTTCCATGATGATGTGAGATTCCGGGAGCCTTTCATCGGAATAGACCTCATCGGTAATCAACTGTGAATCGAACACATAACTGGCACTTGGCGCAAAGAGATAGGGTGCAAAGCGGATATCCACCACGTTGTTTCTGAACTCCGAGCCGATGCACTTTACAATACCACCACCTTTGAGGTAGGATTTTTTGCCGGCAGTTTGTGGCGGCACACCAGCCAATACTCCTATCTCTGCATGTTCGATAATCGCCCCATTTTTTAATTCGACTACGCCCTGGACCGAAGAATTCTGACCAGCGTTGGGGTTGCCAACTACTTGAATGCCCTTCCAGAAAGAGCCGCAGGCATTTGAAATTCGCCCGCCATCAAGTGTCAACTTCCCTCCCGGTTGAACCTTAATAATGCCGTTAGCTGGCATGAACACGTTGGAGGAAATTTTGAGATGTACACCGGAGGGAACTTCTATATTCATAGTCAAGTACTTTTCTTCATCCCACTCAATGAGCCCACTTGGAGAAATACTAGAGAGAGTATTGAACTCCAGCGTCTTCGACAATGGAGGAAGACCTACAGACCAAACTCCACGTCCGAAGGAGCAAACCCTTAATTCGTTAGCGCATCGATTGATCCGTATTTCGGTAACCCGAACATTGGGAATATTTCCGTAGCGCACCCATGAAGGAGAATCTGGAAATTCCGGCAGCCTGAATCACTGCTTCTGCCCTGCTCTTTATGCAGTCCGCCGCGCGAGCTGCTTCATGAAACGAACCCTGTGTGGAGTCTATGTATCGCTTGAAAACTACAATATCTATGCGTATTCGCCATGCCAGACGCTCGGACAGGATCCGTCAGAGGCGGCGTGTCCCGCAGACCTGAATCACAACGGGCTGGTAGATGTGGAAGACCTCATGCAGTTCATCCAGCTATTCGGACAGCCTTGCGAGTGATCCTCGGGAGGGAAAATAAAAAAGCCCCGGAAAACCGGGGCTTTTAAGTCGTATCGGGAATCGGATTACTCCGCTACCACTTCAAACTTCACCACTGCGGTGACTTCTTTATGGAGCTTCACCTTTGCTTCGTAAGCGCCGAGCATTTTGATGTGCTCGTCGTTGATGCTGATGCTCTTGCGGTCGATCTGGAAACCTTCTTTACCGAGGGCTTCAGCGATCTGAATGGTGTTCACGCTACCGAAGATCTTACCGGTTTCAGAAGCCTTGGTTCCGATCTTGATGTTCAGCGCACCCAGCTTCTCGCCGAGGGCCTGGGCATCTGCCAGAATTTTGGTTTCCTTGTGCGCGCGCTGCTTCAGATTTTCTGAGTGCATTTTGCGTGCTGAGTCAGTAGCTGCAACAGCGTATCCGCGTGGGATGAGGTAGTTGCGTGCATAGCCTGGCTTTACCTTGACGATTTCGTCCTTGGCACCGAGCTTTTCAATATTGGATTTGAGAATTACTTCCATGGTACTGTTCCTCCTTCTTATTTGAGCATGTCACCTACGTAAGGCATGAGGGCCAGATGGCGGGCCTTCTTGATCGCCTGGGCCACTTTCCGCTGGTACTTCAGTGAAGTACCTGTGAGGCGGCGTGGCAGGATTTTACCCTGCTCATTGCACAGCTTCAAAAGGAAGTCAGCATCCTTGTAATCGATATACTTAATGCCTGATTTCTTGAACCGGCAATACTTGGCTTGTTTGGTTTCAATCTCGATCGGATTGAGGTACCGGATTTCTGAATTATCTGCCATGATGGTGTTCTGTTTGGGAGGTTAATCAGGCTTCTGCATTCGCAGGGGCTTGTTTTGATTCTTTTGATTTGTTGCGACGGCTCTCCGCATACTGGATATGGTACTTGTCCATAGCAGTGGTGAGGAAGCGCAGGATGCGCTCGTCGCGGCGGAATTCCGTTTCAAACGGAGTAATCGCCTCTCCTTCTACTTCAAACTCCAGGAGGTAGTAAAATCCGGTCGTTTTCTTCTGGATCGGGTAAGCCAGTTTACGCAAGCCCCAGTTATCCTCGTGCTTGATTTTGGCGCCCTTTCCTTTCAGAAACTTCTTGAACTTCTCTACTGTTTCCGCCGCCTGATCTTCAGACAGCACGGGAGTCATAATGAAAACAGTCTCGTAACGGTTCATTGGTTTTGAATGAGTTGTGTTTTTAAAAATGGGAGGGCAAAGATAGACAGGATTTTCATTCGTGCAAATCGGGAGGCGGGACGCGGGAGGCGGGACGCGGGACGCGGGACGCGGGATGAGGAGAATGAATAAGATCGCATAACTTATGCGTTTGAACTTTGAGAGTTCTGCAAGAACTTGCGGCAATGGCACGCAGGCACCAGCTACGGGTTTATGTTGAAGCCCGTCAATTCAACAAACGAATTGGCCTGTGGGTAATGCAGGCAGAAATACCGGGATACCTTAAAAGCCAATTAGGTCGGGCCGCGCTAAGTGTTATGCTGAATATTGCCGAAGGAAGCACCAGATTTACAAGCCCGGATCAGCGGCATTTCTTCGTCATTGCTCGAAGCTCACTGAACGAAGTAAGTGCGATAATAGACCATCTGGAAGATGTATTCCCTTACTTTCACGAACAACTCAAGGGATTTAGTGAATCAGCCGAGTCTCTGTCCAAACAGCTATTCCGACTCATCGAAGCGCAGTCGAAATCAAAATGACTTCAGACAACAGACTCGGCGCTTACCTTTCGCCTCCCGCCTCCCGAGTCCCGTGTCCCGAGTCCCGAGTCCCGTGTCCCGAGTCCCGCCTCCCGCCTCCCGTGTCCCACTCACCACTCCATCACTCCCCTTCTCCATTTGAGGGGATTGAAGATCCAGGAGTTGTCGCGCCAGAATTTGAGCACGAGATAAATGAAAATCGGTGAGCCGAAGGTGAGAAATGACAGGTAAATGAAGCTCAGACGGATTTTGCGCGGACGAATGCCCATGCGCTCTCCCAGCCAGGAGCATACTCCATATGCCTGCTGCTCAAAAAAGTTAAGAATCAGATTCAGCATGTGCTTCAGTTCGTATCAGTTGGTGGCCAATCATACACCGTAAACAACGTCGTTCCTCACAATACATCCTGCGCAATTCAGTGAGCGCCTGGCTGTCTGCTGCGTGGTCCGCCTTCACTCCTGACTGCGCCCACTGACGCGTCACAACATTATTCTCGGTTTTACAAAACTCGATGATTTTTACCGCTTTGTCAAGCATTCTTTCTTCATCATGGCATTTTCCATACGCAGCAAGGGCTGTTGCCACCGTGTTGATCATCAGTAAATCCAGTGAATCACTGCCAATTCTGCCCGTCCCTGATCGGCGGATTTCCCTGGACGCACCGGTGTCTTCAAACCACCAGCGGCCATTCCAATAGGAATTCACCGGCTGATCAAACGCCGCACGAGTGCCTTCTGCATTTTCTTCTTCTCTGATTCGGGCAAACAACCCTTCCGCTGAGACAGCCACGGCGGCAAACTGAGCCAAACGCAGACACGGATTATTGGCGGGGCGGATGCGTCCTGTATTCCAGTGGGCCGCAGCCAGCGGCACAAGCCCGTGTTTCAACTGTAAAAAGCGATATTCCTCGCGCAGCCTTCGCGGATAGTCCTCAAGGGGTGATTCGGGAAGCAGTCCGGACTGCCCAAAAATCAGCGCTTCCGTGAGCAGCGGGGCATAGCGGTAGCGCAAGAGCACCGCACGGGGCAGTGAG
>JBKDGH010000120.1:0-40099 GCA_046336655.1 Flavobacteriales bacterium
GGTGGATTCTGGGCATGGGACCCGGTAGAAAATGCGTCGCTGGTGCCATGGCTTACTCTCGTTGGCGCAGCTCACCTGCTGGTCATCAACCAGCGCAAACCGACCTCTCTGTTTGCCACACTGCTGCTCACCCTGAGCACAGTCAATCTCATCCTCTACTCCACCTTCCATGCGATAAGTGGCGTACTCTGCGATAGTTCAGTGCACTCGTTCGTGGACAGCGGAATTCTCGCACAGCTGCTCGTTTACCTGCTGTTCTTCACCGCATTGAGCACTGCACTGATGTCGCGGGAAAAGAAGATGAGAATCATATATTCTGCGGCTTCGGGAGTATTGTTCGTAGTCGCGCTGATGCACCTGATAACCGCAGGCGAAAGTGAAACGCCCGCAGAAGAACTGCTTCCGGGTGAAGGCACATGGATTCCTGCAATAACACTTGCATTCCTCGCTCTCTCCCTCATATTCCTGATCCGTGCCTACCGCCGGGAATACTCGCTGGAAAAAGCCGATGAGGAAAACCTGTGGAGCCGCGAATTCTGGATGTTTATCGGATCACTGGTGCTCACCGTGATGGCGATTCACGTTACGGTGGTCACTTCAGTGAATGTGGGAAACATCTTCCTCACCCCCTTCGAAGGCCTGTTCTCAAGCCTGCACGAAAGCACCAACTGGGAGTTTGCCAAGCGCCTCGCCGAACACCAGTTCTCCGCACCGGGCGACAAGGAGCGCTTTGAGGTATACCACCGCATTCAGGTGCCACTCGCTGTCATTCTCTTTTTTATCATCGCCTTTGGTCAGTTCCTGAAGTATAAAAACAGTGAGTTGGGTGAAATCATCCGCAAAATAGCATTGCCCTTCGCACTCGCTTTTGCAAGCGTCATCCTGCTGATGCTTTTCACGGGCTTCGGTCATGAGTCCGTGCCAATCAACATGCTCATGCTCGCCGCGCTGTTTGCCTTCTTCGCAAACGCCCATTATGCCTGGAAAATCCTGAAAGGCAAATTCGACCTTATGGGAGCGAGTATTGCGCACACCGGATTTGCATTGCTCATCATCGGCGCGGTAGTCAGTACCTCACAGAGCTTCTTCATTTCTGAAAATAAAACCGGAAACATCCAGGACCTCAGCGAAGAATTCTCCAATAAGGAAGACATCATGCTCCTCAAGGGTGATACCCTCGCGATGGGTGATTATTTCGTCACATACAAGGACAAATACAAGCAGGGCGACCGGATGTACGTCACCACTGACTACTTCTCCCAGCTCCCGATCAGCTATAAAGAAGGTGACTACGTGAGCATGCAGGGCATGTTCTTCCGCTGCATGGAAGACCACGTTTCATCGGGCGATTTCCTGCAGGACTGGAGCGTGGACTCTGTGTGGAGTGTCATCCCCATGCCTTCTCACAGCATCGAAGACAAGGCAAAACCCTGGCAGCCGGGCAAACCCGGTGACAAACTGTTTACGCTCGAACCGAGCATTCTTATGTCGCCCAAAGGCAACAGCCGCGAACCGAGCATTAAGCATTCGCTCGGCAAGGACCTGTACACCTTTGTGAAGTACACCGAGATGGAAATGAAGCAAGCCGATGACGCAGGCTACCTTGAACCCAAATCAGGTATCATCGCGCCGCAGCAGCGAATCCGCCTCACTGAGGTGGTGGACTTCAGACTGGACAGTCTTGTGGCGGTTGACAGCATTCCCGAAAATCTTCCGGAAGGTGTGCGCGCAAAGCAGGGGTTTGTGACACTTACCGACGGACACCATACCGAGCGGCTCATTCTGGCCGCTGTAAATATGAATGACACGGTGGCACTGCCATTTCCTGTAGAATCCAAAGAATTCAATATGCTGCTTTCACTCAGTGAGAAGGCAGGCAAACTTGAACTCACCGTGCAGCAGCACAGCTCTGCCCAGCGGGATATGCTCATTCTTACCGCACAGGTATTTCCTGCAATCAATGTGCTCTGGCTCGGTTGCATTGTGATGGTTATCGGCACTACCATGGCCATCCGCCACCGCTGGAAGCTCAGCAAGCGAGAATGATCCCCGACAAACATTCGCACCGGGGTGTTCTGTTCATGCTCCTCGCCGTCAGCTGCTTTGCGGTTGTCAACGGCATTGCCAAATGGCTTGACCATATTCCGGTGCATGAACTGGTGTTTTTCCGTTCGCTGGTTTCTCTCGCATATTGTCTCTGGTTTGTGCGCAAACACAAACTGGACCCACGGGGCAATAACCGCAAATGGTTAATTCTTCGCGGACTGTTCGGGCTAGTGGCACTAATGCTTTTCTTCTCGACCATTAAACACATGCCGCTTGCCACGGCTACGGTCATTCAATACCTCTCGCCGCTCTTTACCATTTATCTCGCAAGCAAATGGAACAACCAATCGGTCAGACCCATCCAATACCTCTACTTCCTGCTTGCTTTTTGCGGAATTATTCTGATCCGCGGTTGGGATGGTCAGATCGATACATTCTGGCTTATCGCCGGTGTGCTGTCGAGTTTTTTCGCCGGACTTGCGTATAACGCGATCATCAAAGCCAAGGGCACCGATCATCCGATGATTATCGTGATGTATTTCCCGCTCGTTGCGCTGCCGATCACTGGTATCTGGTGCATGGCGGAATGGGTGACTCCGGTTGGCTGGGACTGGTTCGGACTGCTGATTATGGGCGCCATGACACAGGTCGCGCAATATGCCACCACAATGGCATTGCACAGCGATGATGCAAGCAAGGTGACTCCGTGGAATTACTTCGGAGCCATATTCGCACTGTTGATCGGCTTTGTATTCTTTGGTGAAATACCGCTTCCGGTCAGTATTCTTGGAATGGGACTGATCGTCACCGGAGTGCTGCTCAATGCGCGAGTGAAAAAACTGAGTTGAACGGATTACTCGCCGAGCAGTGACTTCATCCGGGCTATGCTCATGCCCTGCATGTCGGGCACTACTGCATCGGCCTGAGCGAGTACAGCCGTATCACCAATTCCGATACACCTGAATCCACCGTTTTTCGCAGCTTCCACTCCGGATATTGCATCTTCAAACACGATGCATTCCTGTGGTGTGCGCTTCAGTTCCTTTGCCCCGCGCAGAAAGACTTCAGGATTCGGTTTCGACAGATGAATCTTCGTGCCGTCTACAACGGTGGAAAAAAGTCCGGTAATCCCGAGCTTGTCGAGAATGAGAATAGAGTTCTTGGAGGAAGAGCCGAGTCCGATCGATATGCCTGCTTCGCGCAATTCATTCAGGAACTCAGGTACACCGGGAAGCATATCGGCAGGACTTACCTGCTCCACATACTCGAGGTACCACTTGTTCTTCAGGTTCATCAGCTCAATCTTCTTGTCGCCAGACAGCACCAGATTTCCCCAGGAAAGAATTCGCTCCAGCGAGTCTACGCGGCTGACGCCCTTGAGCTGTTCATTCTGCTCTTCGGTGAACGGAATGCTGAGGGTGTCCGCAAGGCGATGCCACGCTTTAAAATGAAAGCGTGCAGTGTCTACAATGACACCGTCCATATCGAAGATGCAGGCTGAAATCGGCATAAGTGATGAGTGAGGCAGTGAATTCAGTATTAATCGAACTTCATTTGGCGTTAGCGGCGGGCTCCTTCCATGCGGATCATTCCCACGATCAGAAGTTCCGCACTCGCGGAATTGGACGCAAGGGGAATATTCTCCCTGATGCAGGTTTTTACAAACTCGATCACATCCGCCTCATAATCCTGAGTGATCTCCGGGTCGCGGAAAAAAATGACCATGCTGAGCGCACCCGATTGAGCAAGTTGTGTGAGCTCGCGAAATCCTCCTTCCCTTCCGGGGGCCAGGTGCTTTACGTTGAGCTTGAGTCCGTGTTCGAGCACCTCGGCGGTTAGTCCGGTGGCCACAAATTCCCTTCCCCAGAGCCATTGTTCGCGTTCGGCGAGAAAACTCACCAGCGCAGGCTTGCGGGAATCATGTGCAATGAGTGCGATACTGGCCATTTACAATGGGGTCAGGCGAGTTGTGGAAACTTATACTTCACATGGTAATCCACCAATCCGTCAATGGGCTTCTTGATAGTTCGGCCCAGACGAATGCCTTCTTCCCTGGCTGCGATTTCGAGGCAGTGATGGAAATAATGGGCGATCGATCCCACGAAGTGCACCGGCACATGCGTGTGCTCCGGAAAACACTTCACGTGAATATCAATGAACTCGCGCATGCCTTTTACGACCCAGTTCATCACATGAGGGTGTTGAGCATGCTGTCCGATAAAGCGCGTGAAGCTCGCGAGGTACACATTGGCGTTCGGCTCGCGGTAGACGCGGGAGATAAACTCATCCTTCGTAAGCGTATATGCGGACTCGAAGGACTGCTTCAGGTCATCAGGCAATTTTCTGTAGAAATACTCGCGCAGCAGGATTTTTCCGAAGTAGCTGCCGCTCGCCTCATCCCCAAGAATAAAGGCGAGTGAAGGCACTTCCTCGCGGATATTCTCTCCGTCAAAAAAGCACGAATTGCTCCCGGTTCCCAGAATACAGGAGATACAGGGCTCTCCATCGTAGGTCGCATAGGCACTTCCTACCAGGTCGTGATCCACTACAATATCCGCATTGGGAAATACTTCGCTGAGACCGCGCTCTACAATCGCGCACATCTGCCCGGTACTGCTGCCGGCGCCGTAAAAAAACACACGGCGAATCTTTGCCGCATACAATGCCAGCGGTGCGTTGGCGCGGATCGCATTGGCAATTACCTGCTCATTGTGAAAATAGGGGTTCAGCCCCATCGTTTCGAATGCGCCAAGACGTGTTCCTTTCTCGTCAATGAGAGCCCAGTCACATTTCGTCGATCCGCTGTCGGCAATTAATATCATGAGTTATCTGTTTATGTGCAAGCCCCGTCAGGACCAACACATGTTCTTGTCGGGTTCGTTTTAGCTGAGTTGCGATACCAGATCAACCACGCGCTCGGAATAGCCGGCCTCATTGTCGTACCATCCCATCACCTTCACCAGATTACCATTCACTGAGGTCAGCGCTGCATCAAACACGCAGGAATGGCGGTTTCCGATAACATCCACTGATACAATGGGATCAGTACAGTACTCCAGTATTCCTTTCAATGCACCTTCTGAAGCTTCCTTCATTGCCGCGTTTACCTCTTCTTTGGTGACATCGCGCGAAAGTACTGCCACGAGGTCGGTGAGCGAACCATCCGGGGTTGGTACCCGCACAGCCACACCATCCAGCTTGCCTTTCAATGCAGGCAGTACTTCGCCTACGGCCTTGGCAGCGCCCGTTGAAGTCGGCACCATGCTCAGCGCTGCTGCGCGCGCCCGACGCAGGTCTTTGTGCGGCGCGTCCTGCAGACGCTGGTCCGCGGTATAAGCATGCACCGTGGTGATATAGCCTTTTTCCAGACCGAATTTTTCATGGAGCACTTTCGCCATCGGCGCAAGGCAGTTGGTGGTGCAGGATGCATTGGAGAGAATAGTGTCTGATTCAGTAATCACATCCTCATTCACGCCAAGCACTACAGTCTTCACTCCTCCGGTAGCCGGGGCAGAAATCACGACTTTACGTGCACCTGCAGTGATGTGTTTTTCAGCACCTTCTTTATCGGTAAATATTCCGGTGGACTCAATCACGATATCCACTCCCAGTGACTTCCAAGGAAGCTGTGCTGGATCCTTCATGGCGAATACTTTCACCTCGCGGCCATTCACAACGAGCGAGTCTGCGCCCGCTTCTACCTTCACTGCGAGCTTGCCGTGCACGCTGTCGTATTTGAGCAAATGGGCCAGTGTCTTTACATCCGTGAGGTCGTTGATGGCCACCACTTCAATGTCTTCACGCTGGATAAGGCTGCGGAGGCAGAGTCTGCCGATACGACCAAATCCGTTGATTGCAATTTTCTTCATTGTATTCTTAATTCGGTTTGTGTGTCTTTAATCACCGGTTTAAATGCTCAAAATACGCGCAATGCGCAGTTCGTCTCTGTTGGGCAAATGATCCCGGTTGATGGCGTCTTCGAGCGGAGTGTAAGTTTCCCTGTCGTTTACCAATCCGATCATGCAGTCCTTACGCCCATGTATTAAACCTTCAACTGCTGCCACCCCCATCCGACTTGCAATTACACGGTCATAGCAACTCGGCGCCCCGCCGCGCTGGAGGTGCCCGAGCACCGTTACGCGCGTTTCGTACTCGCTGTATTTTTCAGTCACCTGCTTTGCAAGTGCATAGGCTCCACCCCCTTTGGCTCCTTCGGCCACGATTACAATACTGCTCGATTTCCCGCTCTCCTCCGAAGCCTTGAGTGTTTCGATCAGTTCATCCACACTCATTTCATCTTCAGGAAGGACAATGGCAATTGCACCGGCAGCGATTCCTGCCTTCAACGCAATGAATCCGCTGCTGCGTCCCATCACTTCCACAAAAAACAGGCGGTTGTGCGAGGTCGCTGTGTCGCGTATTTTATCTACAGCATCCACCACGGTGTTTGTAGCAGTATCAAATCCGATGGTATGGTCCGTACCGAAAATGTCGTTATCGATCGATCCGGGTATCCCGATCACCGGCAAACCGTGCTCCTGAAAGAGTTTGTGCGCACCGGTAAATGTGCCGTCACCGCCAATCGTGATCAATGCGTCCACACCATGTTTGCGCAATTGGTCCATAGCAAGCTGACGCCCCGCCGGCTCCAGAAACTCCCTGCAGCGCGAACTCTTCAGAATAGTGCCGCCGCGACCCAGAATGCGGGCCACCGAACGTTCATTCAACCGCTTGAAGTCGCCGCTGATCAGCCCCGCATAACCCTGGAATATCCCTTCTACTTCGATATTGTGGTAAGCCGCAGCCCTCACCACCGCGCGCAACGCTGCATTCATTCCGGGAGCATCACCTCCGCTGGTCAGTACTCCAATTCTTCGGATACTCTGTGTGTGTGTCTGTGGCATTTCTTATCGCTTTCACATTAAATTCGCAGCAGTGGTCACTAACCTGTTGCAGCCGCGAACTTAGTGTATTATTTACACTAAGCCTCACTTCTGCTCAAAAAAAACTCCAAACGCCGGTCCGGAGTGAATTATCCGGACATACTACTATGGATATTTCGGTCGATTGTGTCATCTTCGGTTTTGATGACCAGCAGCTCAAGGTGCTCCTCATTGAGCAGAAACAGCCCGAGTCGCCGTCAAAGGCATTCAAACCTCAAATGGCCCTTCCGGGTGACCTGGTGAAAGACCAGGAAAGCTTCGATGCTGCCGCTGAACGTGTACTTGGTGAACTCACAAGCCTTGTCGGCATCTACCTCAAGCAGTTCTATGCCTTCGGCGACCCTGACCGCGTGCGTAATCTGAAAGACCGGGAATGGCTGCGTAATTTCCGAAAGCATCCCGAGCGCCGTGTAATCACGGTGGGATATTACTCACTCATAAAAATGGAGGACTTTAACCCCAAAGCCTCCTCCTTTGCAGGACGCGTGCAATGGGTCGATGTATACAAAGTGCCCGGACTGGCTTTTGACCACAATGAAATCGTGGACCGCGCCATTGCTATTCTGCGCCACGAACTCATGGCAGACCACATCGGATTTGAACTACTGCCAGAGAAATTCACCTTGAGCCAGCTGCAGCGGCTTTATGAGATCATTCTGGACAAAAAACTGGATAAACGAAATTTCAGGAAGAATATCCTGCGCACCAATACCGTCAAGCCTCTCGAGGAAAAACAAACCGGCGTGCTTCACAAACCCGCTCAATTGTTCAGTGTTAAAAAGCCCCGAAAAAAATGAAGGTCGTTCGCTTGCCGGGATTTCTCGCAGCGCTCTGCACTCCGCTCGCAGCGCTCTTCGCTCAGCCTTCCATCCCCGAATGGTCCGATGCATTCCTGCAAAGTGAAGTTGCCGTGGTGCGCATTGACATCCACCCGGACAGTCTGGATGCACTGCTGAACCCCGAGAACTGGTACAATGAGTACGAATGGCCGGCGCGCTTTATCTATGAATCATCCGTGCGCACAGACACCATTGAAAATGTGGGCTTCCGGTTGCGCGGCAATACCTCAATGAATGCATCAAAGAAATCGTTTAAGGTTTCAATCAATGCATTCACACCAGGATTGAACTGGCTGGGACTCGAAAAACTGAACCTCAACGGCAATGCGAATGACCCTTCCCTGCTGCGAGCCAAACTGTGCTGGGATATGATCCGGCATTTTCATCTGGCTGGTTCGCGCACTTCCTTTGTACGGCTCTACATCAACGATGAATTCAAAGGAGTATACCTCAATACCGAACACATCGACGAGCAATTCGCCCAGGCTTATTTCCGGGACGAGACATCCCACCTCTGGAAATGCACCTATCCGGCTGACCTGAATTATCTCGGCAGCAATCCCGAACTCTACAAACTGGAAGCCTGGGGCCGACGCGTGTATGAACTGAAGACGAATACTGAGCAGGATGACTATTCCGCACTCGCTGAATTCATCGATGCACTCAACAATACTCCGGCTAATACGTTTCAATGTCAGCTCGAAAGGGTATTCAATGTGGACGACTACCTGAAGTACCTCGCAATTGATGTGCTCACCGGCAACTGGGACAATTACGCCTACAATCAAAACAACTTTTACCTTCTCCGGAATGAAGTAACGGGTGTTATCGAATACATTCCCTATGACCTGGACAACACTCTTGGCATTGACTGGCTGGGAATGAACTGGTCTGATCGCATTGTTTACGCATGGAGTCCTGACGGGCAGTCCAGGCCACTTTATGAGCTTCTGCTCAATCAGCAGGAATACAGAAATCAATTCAGCAACTACCTGCAGCAATTCATTGACGAATGGTTTAATGATTCCGGTCTGGTTGCGCAGGCAGAAGCGCTGCAGGCAATGATCAGTCCTTACATGGAAAGCGACACCTACTACCCGCTTGACTTCGGATTTGATCTGGAAGATTTTGAGAATGCGATAAATGAGGCTGCCGGCGGGCAAGTCTCCCTTGGTATACGCGACTTTGTGCAGGTGCGTGCAGAGAATGCCCTGAATCAACTCGAAGCGTATTCTCCGCTCTCAGTAGTGAATTACATGCAGGGCACTTTGCTCGGCGATGATCTGCTGATTCAGGCAACCACCACCACGGATCTCGAAGCAGTTGCTGTATGGCGCGAATGGCCCGGCGGATCCTGGCAGTCTGCACCTGTTACATTTCTCTCCGAGGATGCGCCATCGGGTGAACTCGTGGTGTATTGTATCGTCACCCCTCCATCTTCCACCAGTTCCGTGGAGTTTAGCGTATTACCAATCAATGAGTGGTTGCTATTCGACAACGGAGGATGCCCGACACGGGTTATTCACCGCGGTGACAGCCCGAATCAGATTGTGATCAACGAAGTACAGAGTCTCAATACAGCCACTCTTGCAGACAACGCAGGAGAGTATGACGATTGGATTGAACTCTATAATTCAGGTACCAATGCCGTGTACCTGGGTAATTCATACATCAGCGATGAACCGCTGGACTGGAACAAATGGCGACTGCCCAATGTCACGCTCGATCCCGGCGACTTCCTGCTGCTGTGGGCCGACAGCGATGCAGAGCAAGGTCCGCTCCATCTGGGCTTCCGTCTGAACGGAAACAGCGAATACCTGGGCATCTTCGAAACTGTTCAGCGCGCTCCGCGAAGCATGGATGAAGTGATTTGTCCGCTGCTCGCCACCGACGAATCCTACGGAAGAATCACTGATGGCGCTGCGGAATGGACCGTCTTCACCAACCCCACTCCGAACGGACCGAACGGCGTGGTGAATGTGGAAGAGGCAGATCACGCACCATTTGTAGCATATCCCAATCCGGCCACCGACCACATCCGCTTCAGTGAACCTATCTCAGGCACCGTGTATTCACCCGCGGGAAATGCAGTCATGAACTTCCCGCTTTCTTCAGAACTGCGCATCGAACATCTCGCCTCAGGCGTGTATTTCATCCATGCCGGTGTGCGCCGCATCCGGTTCGTGAAGTGATTTTTTTATTTGAGATAAAATATTCCGGAGAGTCCGTTTGTTATCTGTATCAAACCGATGCAAGGAAAGTGGCGGCCTCCCGGTAATGCACCGGGCACTTGGGAACCTCAAAGGGAGAGGCAGGCAGTTCCGATACCCGGATTCATCACCATACGGAGAGCCGCCGCGCATCGGCGATATTCAGGATCGCCCCAGAAACCGAACCACCACATTGGGGTGATCCTCCGCGAGAGTTTTTAGCGCGTCCGTCCAGCGCGTATTGACCAGAACTTCAAGTTCGCACTGACTTTGAAAATCGGTCCTCACCTTCTCCATCTCTCCGTCTTTCACCAGTTTCATCACCACCGGCATTTTCTCATAGGGAAATAAAAGCAGATAGTGATCGCGCACCTGACGCTCTTCGATGTCATTCGCTTCAATAGCCATGCGGGCCGCGGTGCGGTACGCATCAATCAATCCTCCGGTACCGAGCCTGGTGCCTCCGAAATAACGCACCACAGCAACCAGTACATTGGTGAGTTCAAACGATTGTATTTGCCCGAGTATTGGCTTGCCGGCAGTGCCCGAAGGCTCACCGTCATCACTGCTCCTGTACCTGCCCATATCCCATCCCAGCCGCCACGCATAACACACGTGATTGGCCTGATGATGGGCTTTTCTGAGGGCATCGAGTAATTCGCGGATTTCTTCTTCCGTGCGTATGGGATAGACAAACGCCAGGTGCTTACTCGCCAGCACGCGGTGAATCGCCTCAGATGAACGCGCTACTGTCCGGTACGTAAGGGCTTCCAGAAGTCGTCAGGAAAGGGGATTCAGCGTTACGCTGAATACGGTGATCGAATTGGGATCGCGGTCGTAATAGAGCTTATCGAGCGCGCCGAGAATATTCTTTGCACGGAAGTAAGAGGTCTGCAACTGGTTCTCACCTTTCAGCGACCACTGAATGGTGTAACTGCTCTCTGCTTCCTTGTAACTCTTGACATAATCCAGCATCAGGCGCAGTGCCTCCACTTTGGACGTGCCCTCCGTAGTATGAAAGAGGAAGGACTGATTGTGCCGTGGATTGGCGGTAATCAGTCGAAGCACCACACGGTTCGGCTCTTCATCAAAATGAAAGATGAGACTATTCTGTCCCAGCCCGATATAGGAACCAATCTCCATCTGGAGATTCGCGGTTTCGATATGTTTGTCTAAAGTCATGATGAGTGGCGCAAATCTACTGATCTAACCGCTCAAATACGGAATTGTTGCTGACGTATTCAGGAACCATGCCTTTGAGTGCTGCCACAATCTGCAGATTGTCCTGTTTATCAAACAATGCAATGAGCTGATCAACCGCCTCTTTGACCTCTGCATGCGGGTACTCGCGCACACGGGCTTTCAGGATACGTGGATGATGCGTGGGCACGGTTTGCTCCTGATCGCTGAGCACTTCTTCAAAGAGCTTTTCACCCGGACGAAGACCCGTAAAACGAATAGCTATTTCCTTATCAGGCTCAAATCCCGAAAGGCGGATCATATTTCGTGCAAGATCCGCAATACGTACACTCGCTCCCATATCAAACGCGAAGATTTCCCCGCCGCTTCCCATCGCGCCTGCCTCGAGTACGAGCAGCGAAGCTTCAGGAATGGTCATGAAAAACCGGGTCACTTCTGGATGCGTGACCGTCACCGGGCCGCCCTCTTCGATTTGCTTTCTGAAAATCGGAATGACCGAGCCGCTTGAGCCCAGCACATTTCCGAAGCGCGTGGTGATGAACCGGGTGCGCGACACTGACTGCCTGGATTGTGCATACATCTCCGCCACGCGTTTGGTGGCTCCCATCACACTCGTAGGATTCACCGCTTTATCCGTGCTGATGAGCACAAATGTTTCCACCCCGAACTCATCGGCAAGATCCACCATCACCTTGGTTCCCTGCACATTGGCCAGCATGGCTTCCGATGGATTATCCTCCATCAGCGGTACATGCTTATAGGCTGCCGCGTGATAGATGACCTGCGGATGAAAATGCGCCATCATGCGTCGCATCCGGTCTGCCTTTCTCACATCACCGATCACCAGCTCGCATTTATTGAGCATCCCCGTTCGGAGCAACTCACCCTGCAATTCAAAGAGCGGCGATTCTGCCTGATCGAGCAGAATTACTTTTCGCGGATTGTATTGCAGCACCTGTCGCACGAGCTCACTGCCGATGCTTCCCGCAGCGCCGGTGACAAGAATAACTTTATCGCGAAGCTGATTGCGCACCTGTTCACTTTCGAAGCGAATGGTTTCTCTTCCGAGCAAATCCTCGATGCGTACATCGCGTATCTGGCGCGCACTGAGTTGTCCGCCGATCCACTGCTTCACGGGAGGTACGTTGAGCACCTTGATGTCATGCTTCAGCGCCAGTTCAATAATCTGCGATTTACGCTCCGGCGACATGGAAGGCACTGCGAGTATCAGTTCATCTACCTTTCCTGATGCAAATAATTCTTCGCTCTTGGAGGAATGCCAGATGTCGGCACCTTCAAGCTTTTTGCCCGATTTCCCGCGGTCCTCATCCAGAAATGCAATCACCTCTATCCCTGATCGCGTATCGCGGTCGATAGCACGCTTGGTGATCAGTCCGCTTTCACCCGCACCAATGATCACAGCTCTGCGGCGCGCCTTGGATGGGGTTTTCAATTCGAGGTAAAGCACCTTTACCGCAATGCGTCCGACCACCATGATGAATAATGTGAGCAGATACTCGAGAATGATGATGGAGTTAGGAATAAAGAACTGGCCATCGCCCCATTGGTATTTCACCAGATTGGCCGCACCAAAAAGAATACTTCCTGTTGTCAGCACCGTAAATATCCTGAGTGTATCCTGCGTGCTGGTATAGCGGATGATGCCCGCGTAGGTGCGTCCAATGACAAACGACAGTATGCGGATACTCAGAAAGACCGGCAGAAAGCGCAGTGCAAGATTGACCTCCAGTGCAGGCGGATTGAATTCAAATCGCACCAGATAGGCGAGCAACAAACCAACCAGACATGTTGCCACATCAATGGCAAGGATGATCCATCGCGGTGTATTTCTGTTGGAAAGAAACACCCTGTTCTGCGTTCTTAATGGTTGCGTTCGATCACGATAGCACTTGCACCGCCACCGCCGTTGCAGATGCCTGCGCCGCCGTAACGGGTGTGGGTTCTGTTCAGAATATGCGCAAGGGTCACCACGATGCGTGCACCGCTGCATCCGAGCGGATGACCGAGCGACACAGCACCGCCATTCACATTCACCCTCGCCGGATCGAGTCCCATCTTCTGCATGTTCACGATACCTACTACAGAGAACGCTTCGTTGAGTTCCACGTAATCGAGTTTATCCACTGAAATACCTGCCTTCGCTGCGGCCTTTGGCAGTGCAAGTGAGGGTGTGGTGGTGAACCACTCAGGAGCCTGCTCGGCATCTGCGTAACCGGCAATTTTTGCCAACGGAGTCAACCCGAGTGCCTTCATCTTCTCCCCGCTCATCAGCACCACAGCAGCGGCACCGTCGTTCATGGTGGATGCGTTGGCGGCGGTCACAGTGCCTTCCTTGCTGAATACTGCCTTCAGCTGAGGGATTTTTTCGAAGCTGACATTCTTGTATTCTTCATCTTCCGCGAATACGGTGACGTTTCCTTTGCGATCCTTGATTTCTACCGGAACGATTTCTTCGGCGAAATGTCCGGCCGCCCAAGCCGCTGCGGACCGCTTGTAGGAGTCAATGGCAAAATTATCCTGGTCTTCCCGGCTGATATTGCATTCTTTCGCACACAGATCAGCTGCGGTTCCCATGGCGTAGTTGTGATACACATCGGTGAGTCCGTCTTTTGCCAGACCATCCACCATGCTCACATCACCGTATTTATTTCCCCAGCGGAGATTGGGTGAGTAGAAAGGGACCTGGCTCATGCTTTCCATACCGCCGGCCACCACCACATCGCTGTCGCCGAGCAGAATGCTCTGAGCGCCCTGCATGATCGCCTTCATTCCGGATGCACACACCTTGTTGACCGTGGTGCACTGCACATTTGCAGGCAGACCAGCAAACATAGCCGCCTGACGCGCCGGTGCCTGCCCGAGGTTGGCCTGAAGCACACAGCCCATCAATACTTCCTGAACTTCTTCCGGTTTGATTCCGGCGCGTTCCACCGCATTTTTGATAGCCACTGCACCCAGACGGGTTGCTGAAATTCCGGAAAGGCTGCCGCCAAAACTTCCCATTGGGGTGCGCACAGCGGAAACAATATAGACTTCGCGATTACTCATAGCATGTTTGAAATGTTGGGGGGCAAAGGTCGGTAAAATAGTCCCCGAAACCACCGTATACAGAAAGCCCCCGAACGTTTCCGGGGGCATTTCCTAAACCTTAACCAAATTGACTATTAACCAAAACCAAAACTTACTGAGAAGTCTTGAATAGACGGCAATGTGAATTCAAGATGCATGCCATACTGTGTACGTTGACATACCCAACAAACGTTAACTGCATTGCTATTCGACAACTATGCATAATCCATTGAAAAAGAGACGGATTTACAATGCTTCCGATAAAATCAGGCGAGAAGTGAAACCCTTGACGGAAACGCTGCGTTATAAATCCAGAAAACAAAGTTGTTTAATGATCGGCTGAAGCCCCGTCCACCCCGGAAATGCTTCAGAAAGGAGAGCCGCAACGCAAAAGTCCTAACCTATCTTTAAACATATGCTGGAGTATTACAAGGCCGTGCTTGGCAACGTTACGTTCGATGCCATGCTGTTCCGGAAAGAATTGAGGAAAGCCATGCGGCACCTTGTGGATGATGACCGGACCAGACTTCGTGACTGGCTGAAGCAAAGCGGTCATGTGTGAGAAAAACTGTATTACCTAAACAGGAAAGAGCCACCGGATACAGACGGTGGCTTTTCTTTTTCTGTCCGGATTTGTTGGAAACTTGAAGCAGTACGATCACTATGCTCTCTCCTTTGGAACTAAAATTGACCTTTCAGCCGTTACACCAGTTCAGATTCTGACGCATGAGGAAATCAATTCCAATTCTCACTCTGTTTATCCTCACTTCCATTGCGGCGCTCAGTCAGCAGCGCTTGTCCGAATTCAACCGCGATCCGGAGAAGTTCATTTCAGAGCTCACTAATCTGTTTGATGAGCAAAAGAAGGGCACCGGAAAAGACCTGATCGAAAAGCAGTTTGCGCCCATCTGGATCGAAACTCCCGCCTATACCCAAGCTCAACAGGAGATGATCTACGAGACACTCAACCTGATGCTGAAAAACAAGAACAAGGTGTTTCCGGACTTCGACAATTTCATCCGTTCGCTGGTCGCATTTCCCAAAGCGCGAAAAACAGATGCGGATTTCCTTCAGTGGCAGCAGGTCGTGCTTAAGATGCTCGCCGACAAAAAGTTTAAGAAAAATGTGTCGGACTTCCTCGAAACATCAGCCACGCTCTTTTCAGAGCGTTCCTTCTTCCAGAGCGATGCCGTGAAATGGGTCAGCAGCAGCCCCGGGTTCATCTTTGAGTTTGACTCCGTGCCACGCGTGGTATTCCCCGCATTGGATCTGAAGTGTTACAGCAAAGGCGACAGTTCGGTTATTTATGCCACTTCAGGCGCCTACTATCCTACCACCCAGCGTTTCATTGGAGAAAAGGGCAAAGTGACCTGGCAGCGGGCAGGCTTCGATCCGAAGCTCACCTATGCAGAATTCAGCAACTACAACATCCGGGTGCAAGGCAGTACGTATGTGATTGACAGTGTGACCTTCTACAATGAGTTCTTTGAACGTCCGCTTATCGGACAACTCACCGAGAAAATCCTCGCGAACAAGTCCGAGGAAAATGCCACTTATCCCCGTTTCGAATCTTACTTCAAGCGGTTGCAGATCCAGAACATCGTTCCCAACGTAGACTTCGACGGCGGATTCACCATGGCCGGTACCAAGCTCGCCGGCTCCGGAACCAATGAAGAACCCGCGCTGCTCACCTTTTACAGAGACTCCAAAAAATTTCTCGTTGCGCGGAGTCTGTCGTTCGATATTAAGCCTGACCGCATTGTATCCGGACATGCTGCAGTGACTTTCTATGTAGAAAAGGATAGCATCACGCATCCGGACCTTAATTTCTCCTTTGTAAAAAAGACCCGCCAGCTGGTGCTTTTGCGCACCGAAGAGGGGGTATCGAAATCCCCATTCCAGAATACCTATCACAACATTGATATGTATTTCGATGCGTTGTACTGGAACCTCGATGATCCGCTGATCAGGATGGGCGCGCTTACAGGAAGCACACAGCACTTTGGTGCTTTTGAGTCCAACGAGTATTTCAAGAAAAAACGCTACGATGCGATGTCAGGCATCAGCATGAGCCACCCGCTTTACGAAATCAAAAAATACGCGGAAACGTCAAAAATGAAATCGTTCTATGCCACTGAACTTGCAATGGCCACACGATCCAGCGCTGAACAATGGCATACCGTCTTGATTGACCTGAATAACAAAGGATTTATCCTATATGACAGCAACAACGGCTACATTACGGTACGTCCGAAGCTGTATGCCTACATTGAGAACAACATCGGCAAGCGCGACTACGACGTAATTCAATTCAATAGTGAAGTGCCGGCAGGTTACAATGCCCAACTCAGTTTGCTGAACTACGACCTACTGGTGAAAGGCATCGAAAACTTCGCATTGAGTGATTCGCAGAAAGTGACCATCTATCCGCAAAATGGCGAAGTAATCATAAAGAAGAACCGCGACTTTACCTTTGGGGGACGAGTGTTTGCAGGAAATTTTGAGTTCATGGGATCGGAGTATGGCTTTTCCTACAAGGATTTCCGTCTCGACCTCATAAAAGTGGACTCCTGCAGAATCTACGTGGAAGACGAATCACTCGGTCGCGACAACATGGGCAACTACCAAAAGCGTCGCATCAAGAGCGTACTGCGCGATCTGGCAGGAAATATCAAGATTGACTCCCCTACCAATAAAGGCGGCTATCACAGCTATGCCTATCCGCAGTATCCGATTTTTACCTGCACGAAAACCTCCTACGTATACTGGGAAGACAGCCGTATTCAGAAAGGCGCGTACAAGAAAGACGGGTTCTATTATCAGGTTCAGCCATTTGCCATTGACTCGCTCGACAACTTCACGAAGAAAGACCTCAAGTTCAACGGAACACTCGTAAGCGGCATCTTTCCGGATATAGAAGAGCCGCTTGTGCTCATGGAAGATTACTCCCTCGGCTTCAAACGGAATACCGGTGCCGCGGGCTTGCCGGCCTACGCAGGAAAGTCGAAGATCACTGCCGATCTCAGGCTCGACTTTTCCGGCCTCAAAGGCAGCGGTGATCTCGATTACCTCACCGCCCACGCAAGCTCCAATGAATTCACCTTCCTGCCCGACTCAACGCTTGGGCGAACAACGGCCTTTTTGAACAGGGAACAAAGCGGCAAAACCGAAATACCCAAAGCCAACTGCGACATCACCGACCTGGCATTCTATCCCAGTCAGGATCAGCTTGATGTATCCTCCATTGACACGCCGATTGATTTCTTTGAAAAAGAAGCCATACTCAGCGGAACCCTTCATCTGAAGCCACAGGGAATGACCGGTGAAGGTGCCATGGAATTCAACGGTGCGAAGCTAACATCAGAGGGATTCGCTTACACCCGACGCAAGATACTTGCCGACAAATCCGCCTTCCAGCTGGCAGGCATGGGCGACAGCGAAGGGCTCGGAATCGCATTCAAAACCGATGATGTAAATGCGAATGTGGACTTTGACAAACGACAGGGTGTATTCAAGAGCAATAGCGGAGAAACAAAGATTGAATTCCCTGTGAACCAGTACATCTGCTTCATGGACCAGTTTACCTGGTACATGGATAAGGAAGAGCTGGACCTTTCCTCTTCACGCAAAGCATCAGATGACCTGGTAATCGATACCGGAGAAGAGTCGAAGCGCTCCAACTTCTTCTCCATTGCGGCCGGGCAGGATTCGCTCAACTTTCTTTCACCCCGTGCCAAGTATGATTTGAGAAAAAGCAGAATTGCCTGCCAGAAAATCAATTACATCATCGTGGCAGACTCAAAGATTTCACCGGATAGCGGCAATGTAGTCATTGAGAAGTTTGCAGACATGCAAAAGCTCCAACGCGCCCGGGTACTCAGCAACTACGTGACTCAGTACTATAAACTGTTCAACTGTGAGCTGAAGATCGAAGGGCGCAAGAACTACAACGGAGCCGGAGATATCGCCTACATCGACGAAAACAAAAAGGAGCAGATCATCCACTTCAACGAAATCAAAGTGGATACCTCACTGCAAACGATCGGCAAAGGACTAATCAAGCAGGAAGATCAGTTCTTCCTCTCACCGGCATTTGAATATCAGGGCAAATTCATGATGGCAGCGAACAATCCGTACCTCACTTTTGAAGGTGGAACGCGCATCCTTCACAACTGCGCCAGCATGGAGCGCACCTATTATAATTTCAGGGCAGAAATCAATCCGGTGGAAATCTTTATCCCCGTGGATTCAACCATGCGTGATCTTGGCATGGCCAAACTCGGACTCGGCTTCATGGTAAGCCAGACGAGTCCCATGGATGTTTATGCCTCTTTCTTCAGCAGAAAACGCGACAAGGATGACCAGAGCCTCATTACCGGAGCTGGTTTTCTCTACTTCGATAAAGCGTCCAGAAAGTACATGGTGGGCACCAAGGAGAAGATCCGTCAGCCACAGCTGCCGGGCAACCTGATTACGCTGGGAGCTGAAACCTGCGAACTGAACGGCGATGGCCGCGTGGATTTCAATGTGGATTACGGGCTGGTGAAAATGACCAACGTAGCAGAGGTGAAATACGTGATCGACAAGAACCAGCTCACTACACAAGGTGTAACGCTCATCAGTTTCCCGTTTGATGACGGATGCCTCAAACGCATATATGAACAGATCGAACAGTTTCCGAACCTCACGCCGGTGGACATCACCAAGACGAAGTATGAAAAAGGCCTCGTCGAATTGCTGGGTAACGAGAAGTCCGACAAGCTGATTTCAGAACTCAACCTTGCCGGACAACTCAAGCGCGTGCCGGAAGAACTGCTGAGTACGTTCTATTTCGCCGACCTGAAATGGGCATGGGATCCGGTGAATGAAGTATTCCACACCATGGGTCCTGTCGGTATTGCCAGTATGGACAAGAAGCAGCTCTTCCGCTATGTGAAGGGCAAGGTGGAGATTGAAAAGCGCAGAAGTGCGGACGTGCTGCGCGTCTACATTGAACTGGATCCCGGCAACTGGTACTTCTTTGAATACAAACTCGGTATCATGAACGTGGTAAGCTCCGATAAGGAATTCCTCGCAATAATGGCAGAAGTGAAAGACGATAAGCGGAAGTTTGAGGAGAAAAATGTGAAGTACACCTATCAGATGGTGGCCTCGAAGAAGAAGCGCGATGACTTTGTGAACAGGTATCCTGACCTTCAGTGAAACCTTTCGCCGTGGGCATCCGTATGATGTGTTCACTAATTTGAACACGTATGAATCCTGCACAGCATCAACAACTTGCCGCGCTGATGGAACGGCTTACTATTCTTCAGCATCGCATGGCGAGTGTGAAAACCATGTTTCCCAACCACTATCAGGAACTCAACCTGAGGTATAACCAGATGCTGATTGAAGCCCGCGAAGCCCGCGTGCTTCCTCCATGGATGATCGGATAACGCGCGCAACAGATCATAACAAAGCCACCTCAGGGTGGCTTTTCGTTCATGCGAATCACATACAAGCCTTGCGCTTACCCTCAGGAACAAAGAGCTGTGTGAAACCACATACGAACTGATCCCAGGTATCAAACTCTTCCTGGTACAGCACGCCCACTCCCTGCGTATAAGGCGCCTGCTGCGCGGCCGCCGTGCGGAAGTCGTTGCTCTCGTTGTACACCATCAGACGAATCCGGCCATCACGGGTAATTTTGTATTCTACACGGATATCACCGATGTAGTTGGTCGGGTTCTGGTTGGCCTCATTACCCCGGCGGACTCCGAAGTTGCCGCTGATTGAAAGGCGCTCATTAAACAACTGCGTGCTCAATGCGAGTGCGATTTCTTCATTGCTGATTTCATCGCCCGGACGGTAATTGAACCCCAGGTTGAAGTCGTCGCTGATCTGACTCAGCCAGTTGGAAATCTGACTGGACAAGAGTTCCGTGCTGTTTTCTGCCAGCGCATTTCCGGAAGCAGTGCGGTCGGCAGTGATGTTTGGTGGGGTCACAAAACGCCTCAGCACCAGCAATGAAAACGCCTGGCGGTTGCGCTCCTGATCCGTGCTGATAATGCTGGCCACACGGGAGCGAGTGATTTCATCCACGGTAGGCAAACTGACATCGAAATTGATTCCCGGATTGAGCATTTTGCCATTGAGCTTCATCACCAGATCCACCGGTGTGCGCTGACCTGGTTGCGTAACGGCATCGGGCATCAGATCGTGCAGAGAAGCACTTACTTTATAAATGGCTTCCATATTGAGGTCAGCGGCAAAAGGATCCCCGAACCATGAAATGGTGCCGCCAGGGCGCACTGTAAATTCCTTGTTCAACAGGTTTTTCAGGGTAAACAGGTAGTCGCCGCTCACCAGCTCCACTGTACCATACATATTGAATGTAGAGAGGTTGTTGATCTCCATATTCAGATGGCCATTCCCTTTTCCTTTCATCACATCGCCCACCGCCTCGTCGAAAATGATCTGAAACTCCGCATCAGGAGTGATGTCCAGCTCAAAATTCATTTTGATACCTGTAAGGTCCAGGGGCGATTCCTCCTGTTCATCTTCTTCATTCACAAACCGGATGAATGATGCAAACGACTGCTCTTCTGTGCTATTCATCGGCATAGCCACGCGGGTGCCCTTCTCAGTGCGGGCATTCACATTAATCTCAAGGAAATCATCGTAGCCATATACGCTCACAATTCCGCTGCAATAAGCCTTTCCGTAGTACAGTGAGTTCATATCTTCCGTCGTATTCATAGCGAGGAAGGGTTTTTCAATGTCCATCACCAGGTCATAACTCCATGCGCCGAAAGCCTTGTGAAGAAGCTGTCCGGTCAGTCGTCCGGGGTTGCCTTCTTCATCCTTGATGGGGATGTAGTCGAAGGTGAACATCTCGGGATATACCCCCAGCTTGCCCAGCACCTGATAGCTGCAGTTCAGGTACGGCACCTTTACCCACGCATCACGCAAAGCTGCGGAACCTTCCAGTTCGGGAGCGTCAAATGTGCCCTTCACCTCCAGCTCACCGGTGACAAATCCGCGGATGCTCAGGACTTTCTCATCCATGAACGCACTGATGAACGAAAGATCCAGGTCATCCACGTACGCCATCAGGTCGAGCGGACTATCCGGGTTAGCCGGTGTGTAATAACCGCTGAATCGCAGCGACTTGAGCTTGTCCTTTTCAATATCTCCTTCCAGACGTAATCGTTTGCTTTCGTTTTCCCAAACACTTTCCACGCAAACATCACCGATTTCGTATTCGTTGATTCCGAAATCAATCAGGTACAAATCGTTGTTGGAGATCATCGTATGGTACACGTCCCTCACACTGGATGTCCCGGAGAGGGTTCCGCTCAGACGGGTCTCTTCGCCGATGAACGGATTGAACAATGCCAGATCGAATGCGGAGAGATTCACCTGCATTTCATCGAGGGGATTCTCCGAAATGAGGCCGTGAATATCCATTCGCTGATTGCCGTTGACCAGAGAAAATCCGGGCACTTCAATGCGCTTGTTGTCCATCTTCACCTCACTCCCGCCGGCGATGATCCAACTCTCCTTATTTACCCGAAGCGAACTCTGAGCAAACAAGAAACTCAGGTTTTCCTGACCCCGAATAGTGAGTTTTCCTTTCACATCGCCCTGATGAACATCCTCTGCCCCTCCCCAGGCAATATCGGTGAATACTGAATCGACATCCGTGTGCGCGTCGAGCGAGAAGGCCGGAAAGCGCACACCACCGCCTGCGTCAAGCAAATCGGCTGAAAGCGTCAGGTATACGGACTGATCCGGTCGGCGCGCGTCAAGCACCATTCCCCGGAGAACAGTTTCCTCGTATCGGACGCTGTCGGAATACATATTCAGCGTGAGGTCCGAATTACCCTCATCTACCTCAAGGCTTATTCGCGTCATGGATGCCACTGATAGCTCCGGGACAAAAATTTCCGAGAAATAAGAAAAGTCGAGCACATCCAGTCGCATAGCAAAGGTCTGCGGCTCATGGGCGCGGATTTCCGGCTTGTAGCTCGGCACTATATTGGCGGCTATTTTCGCAAACGATGGCACCAATTCACTCACTTTAAAATTGCCCTCTACATAACCGGTAGCCACATCTGAGTCAAGTGTGATCAGTGAAGTTTCTCCCCTCACCGCGGTGATGCGAAAACGATCGATCGAGTAATCCCGCTTTTCCGAACAATACACGAGGTCCTTTACCGTGATGCTTCCATCAAACTGGTCAGGGTTAATTCCCACGCTGTTAATCTCCACATTTCCCGAAAGCGCGCTGTATGGAAAATCAGGTAAAATGCCCAGGGCCCTCAGATCCATGTGCCTGATATCTGAAGTAAAATGGAGTTCAGGTGATTTGCTTCTGAAATCGACTTGTCCGAGAAAGTCCACAATCAGGTGCGGATCATCCACACTGCAGAAACCATCAAAGAAGCGGTTCTTGATCGCCCCGTCCGTTTCAATATTCGTGAGCGTATACCCGTTGAATGTGATGCTGCGGATCATTCCGTCCAGTGTGGCGTCCATATGCTCAATGGACAATCCCTTGCCGTCAATATTCAGCTCTGCAGTAATTCTTCCCAGAGAGGCATCGCCGGCAAATTTTCCGAGATCAAAATCAAGTGCGCCAAATGATCCGTTATAGACGTAATCCCCCGCTGCGGGATCCTCCTTCAGCGCGATGTCACTGTTGAGGTTACCAATCGCAGTGGCCAGCGTGCCATAAGCTACGAAATCATTGATGAATCCCGTAAAGTTGCCCTGAAACCGGATATCTCCCAGCACATCCAGGTTATCGGGTAACTCCAGCATACTTCCCTCACCAAATGGCGGCACGGGAATTTTGCGCAGCTCGGCCGCATTCGTCGCGAATTCCCTCACATCACAGGTGATGAATGTCTCGTCAATCTCAGGCAGACCGTCGAGGTGAAAGGCTCCCCTGAACCATGAGTTTTTATCGAAGCGTATGGTCACATCACGGCCCCTCAGATTAGCTACTTTACCCCGGAATTTTCCTGAGAGGACAAGTGATTTTTCGATCCCGCGCAACGACTCAGTGAAATATCCAATATCCCCGAGTTCAAGCACAGATTGCCTCAGTTCATGCCGCATGCCCACACTGCGCTCGAAATCCTCAAGCTCTTCGATCGTGTTGAACTGAAAGGAAAGATCTCCGCGAATACTGGAACGAGGCGTGGTGATCTTAGCCTGCGCAAGACGCACTTCGCCGGGCACTATGGCAACTCCTGCGGTGAATCCCTTGAGTTCAAATCCGCTCTTCTCTTTGAACGACAGATCGTTCAGAAACGCACCGATACTGTCTCCGGAGGATACCAGTTCATCCAAATCAAGGTGCAACTCTGACAGCATCAGTCTGTTCCAGTCAATACCCGCCTGTTCTTCTTCGCTGTTGTAGTTCAGGTACTTGAACCGTCCATTGCGAATCCTCACATCCGAAATACGGATATCGCTGCCTGCTGTGCTGTCTTCAGGCGCTCCCTTGGAAAAATGATCAATGATGAATGCCATATTGAGGGCAGTCTCACCCTCATACCGCACCAGTCTGAAGTAAGGCGACTGCAATTCGGCATGGCGCACACTCAGATTGCCCGTTTTACGGTCAAAGGAATAATTGCGAAGCCGCACTGCAGGAACAAATACCAGCGTGTCCTTGTGTTGATCGGCCACATACAATCCACGGATCACCAGACGGGAAAAGAGATCAAGTTCGACAGACTGAACGCTGACCTCGGTACCCAGATCGGAGGAGAGTTTTTGCGTGATCGCCTGCACCAGATAGGTCTGAACGGAGGGATGCCTTACAGCGAAAAACGCAGTAAAAAACATCACCAGAATGGCAATGACCGTGATTCGTATGACTTTAAAAATGCGGCGCCGCATGAAATCCCTTAATCCGCAAAGTACGGCAGCATTCCAACCAGAAATAATGCCGCAGGACAAGCTTTTAACAGGATTTCCGTGAAAAAAAGGATTATTCCCCAATACAGATCCGGAGTGATAACGACAAAGGTCCCCCGATCGTGCGGAGCACCACTACTCCTGCAGGCAAGCCGCTCACATCAAGTGTCTGAAATCCCGGATAAAGAGTCAGTTCCCGGATGACGTTCCCCTGAAGGCCCAGGAGCTCTGCGGGCAAGGGCGCCGGATAAGGGCTTGAAACAGCAATTACACCTTCCGTCACCGGATTCGGAAACGCCCGCCAGACGGAGTTTTCCTCCACACCCACATCTGCGATAAAATCAATTGCTCCTTCCGATCCGATGATACATCCGTTGGAATCGGTTACCGTCAGACTGAATACTCCTTCGGTAAGGCCGGTAATCAGGGAGTCCACCGCTGTGCTGTTGGACCATATCCATTCGTACGGTGGCGTTCCTCCACTCACCTGTGCCCATGCGGTTCCTGACTCTCCCCCGTCAAAAAACGGCGTGACAACAAGTTCCACCGCCAATGGCAACGGCTCTTGTACGACGAATGCAAAGCTGGCTTCGCAACCCAGGCTATCCGTTGCCGTGATGGAATAATTTCCCGCAGGCAGCTGAGTCAAGTCCGGCGCAAAATCACCGAAAGAATAGGGCTCGTAGCCGCCAGTGACAAAAACTGCGGCACTTCCGGACTCCCCGGCACACAGGGCGTGTGTGACACTCACTGCCAGCTCCACAGGTTCCGGCTCTTCAATCACACACAGCTGCGAGGTCACACAGGATTCATCCGACACTCCGCTGATGAGGTACTCTCCGGCAGGAAGGTGAGTCCAGTCGATGATTTCTTCACCTGCGTTCCACCAGTGCGCGTTGGAAAAGAGCAATGAATCGGCAGAAAGCAGTATTGCGCCTGTGTGATCGCCATAGCAGCGAACTGCATGCAGTTCCGCACTCCACGAAAAGTCAGGCAGCCAGCCTATCGCTGCGAAAGGACTCATGCTGCTCAGTTCTCCCGGAATGATAACGGTGTACGCATATTCTCCCGGTTCGGTAACCCAGATCGAACCAGAGGTGGCTCCGTTGCTCCACACGAGATTTCCGGAGGTATCTGCTGTGAGCAACACGCTGTCGCCCGGACAAATCAACCACTCTCCATGCAATGTCAGATCCGGCCTGAACCCGGTCCCCTCGATCAGATTCACGTGTTGTCCGGTGGGCAGATTGTACCATGTATCCGCTATTCCGGACGGCCAGAGCACGGTGATGGAATCCACCCGTTCCCGCTCACCCAGACCAAAAAACTCGCGGAATGAATTCTGACACGCCCAGGATTCACCGAGATGAGTGAACCGATATTGAACCAGCGTATCAGCGTAACAGGTAATCAGCGAGCCCACTCCATCGCGGTTGGATTGCGTACCCTGCAGCGTAACAGTGAGCACTTCATTCTCAGTCCATGTATTCTGCCAGATTCGGGTGAATGTGGGAGTTCCGCCTGTTACCAAAAGATCCGGACGCTTGTCTGAATTAAAATCGCCAACAGGATTGCTGAAATTGTATCCTGTATCTGTGATCATACCCGCTTCATTCAGGTAGCTCTGAAAGGTTCCGTCGCAACTGTTCCTGAAAAATGAATTCAAGCCCTGACTCCCCAGAAAAGGCGATGCAGCGACGTGCAGGTCCTGCCAGCCATCGGCATCGGCGTCGAGGAAATTGGCGCCCCAGTTATAGCCGTTCACCGCAATTCCCGCATCTGCCGCAGACTCAGTAAATGTGCCGTTGCCCTGATTGACATGAAAAACATTGCCATCGGGGCCGTTTGTGATGTAGACATCCGGATCGCCATCGTTGTCGTAATCATCCGAAGTTGCAGACATCGCAAAAATCAAATAGTTGCCAATGCCCGTCACATCGGAAACATCAGTAAAGGTTCCGTCACCGTTGTTATGGTAGAGGTAGTTTTCAGTGCTCGTCCTGTCGTTAACCACCAACAAATCCGGCCACATATCCTTGTTGTAATCCATCCAATTGGCCTGATACGAGTATCTGTTTCCATTGTCCACCCCGCACGCCACTGCGCATTCTGTAAACGTCCCGTCTCCGTTGTTGCGATACAACCAGTTGGTCATAACGGAATTTCCGATGAGAGGCCCGTCATAATTACAGATATACACATCGAGATCGCCATCGCGGTCATAATCTCCCCAGGAAGATGAATTGCTCATGGCCTGAAACACTCCGAATCCCGCCAATGCCGATACCTCTGTGAAAGAAAGATTGCCGTTGTTGCGAAACAGCCGGAGCGGATCGTTGAACGAGGTACAGAACAAATCGCGGTCGCCGTCATTGTCGTAATCCACCCAAACGGCCGATTTCATATCCAACGCCTCCTGAGTGCCAAATGAAATCTGTACAAATCCGTTTCCGGTATTTCTGAAACAGCGGGGCAGTGCGTTGAACTGGGTGAGTGTGATATCATCTTTACCGTCGCCGTCGAAATCCGCGAAGCTCGCGCCCCCGCTGTAGTTCGGATTGGAATAGGAATGCGTAATGCCCAGCGCAGATGCCACCTGAACGAACGACTGCCCTGTGACGCTGTGGGCTTCGAACAGGAGTAAGAACAAGGATGCAAAGCGGAGTACAGGTCTCATCGGTCAAGGCTGTCGAAAGATAGGTAAACGCGGAATCGGAATACTCATGTGAAATACATCTGATCCTTAGATTTGATGCTCATGAAACGACTGGTAGTCCTCACCGGCGCGGGAATGAGCGCCGAAAGCGGCATTCCCACATTCCGCGGGGCTGATGGCTTGTGGGAGAATCACCGAATCGAAGCAGTGGCCACACCCGAAGCCTGGCATCGCGACCCGCATCTGGTGCTGCGGTTTTACAACGAGCGAAGGAAAAAACTACTGGAGTCCGAACCAAATGAAGGGCATCATATCCTCAAGCGGCTCGAGAGCCACTTCGACGTGCAAATCATCACGCAGAATATTGATGACCTCCACGAACGCGCAGGCAGTTCGAAGATCCTTCACCTCCACGGCGAGTTGCGCAAGGCGCGCAGCACGGCAGATCCGGAGCTCGTCTACCCTATCGAAGGCTGGGAATTGCGCTGGGGCGATCACTGCAATAAGGGCTCGCAACTCCGCCCGCACATCGTATGGTTCGGGGAAGCCGTGCCGCTGATTGAACCAGCGATTGATCTCGTGCATACAGCCGACATCGTCGTGGTAGTGGGTACATCACTGCAGGTATATCCCGCAGCCGGACTGGTCCATGAAGCACCCATGACAAGTAAAAAATTCCTCATAGATCCGCACATTCCCGATGTGCGGGGCATTGCGGCCATTCACTGCATCACCAAAGGTGCAAGCGAAGGACTTGCCGAACTTGAGCGGATTCTGCTGAACGCTCCCGAATGATTATTCGGGCGTCGCAAATTTCTCCACCACAGGCTGAGTAACTCCGGTAGATGAGAATCCGCCGTCGTGGAAGAGGTTCTGCATCGTCACATAGCGGGTGAGGTCACTGAACAGTGCCACGCAGTAGTCCGCGCAGGCCAGTGCATCCGCATTGCCGAGCGGCGACATGGCATCAGAGTAATTGATAAAGCCGTCGAAGCCCTTTACCCCGCTTCCTGCGGTAGTGACGGTGGGTGACTGAGAAATTGTATTAATGCGCACCTTTTTGGCGGCACCGTAATGGTATCCGAAACTGCGTGAAATGCTTTCGAGCAATGACTTGGCATCAGCCATATCGCTGTAATCCGGGAAAATACGCTGTGCGGCGATGTACGTAAGCGCAACTACAGAACCCCAGTCGTTGATGGCATCCAGACGATAAGCTGTGGCCAGCATTTTATGAAGACTCATCGCACTCACATCGAGGGTTTGCTTGTACCACTCGTAGTTGAGATTGGTGTAATGCTTACCCTTGCGCACGTTGGGCGACATGCCAATGCTGTGAAGTACAAAATCCACCTTGCCACCGAAATGCTCCATGGATTTCGTGAACAGATTCTCCAGGTCCTGTTCATTCGTTGCATCAGCAGGAATGACAGGCGCATTGCCAATGGAAGCCGCAAGTCCGTTGATTTCGCCCATGCGCATGGCAATCGGAGCGTTGGTAAGCACGATTTCTGCCCCTTCTGCATGAGCGCGCTCAGCCACTTTCCATGCAATTGACATATTGTTCAGCGCACCGGAGATGATGCCTTTCTTTCCTTTGAGCAATTGGTTAGCCATTCTGGTTGGGTTGTGTTACCCGACAAAGCTAATAAAGTTGCTCAAAGCCGGACGAGCGCTGCTTTCAGCCACCGCATTTCAGGATGTTAACACCTTGTGGCGGAGAAGAAAAGGCATTATCCCGTGTTTATGGTATTGCATTGCACGGAAGATAAAATGAGTTTTGGACTCATCATGGCCACCTCAATTCTCACCCGGAACTCATTCGTCACTGTTGCGCACTGCGAGCGCGGACAATGCGTTGTAATCAAATTCGGACCAGTATTCATGCGATGCGCGCAGGATCGTTTCCATGAACTGGTGGCGCATTTTGATGAACTGTATCAACGTCACCGCCATGCCATGAATCAGACCGGACAACTACTCCGCCTTGAGAACGATTCGCGCGAGATTGATATCTGCCTGAACGCCGAAGAGCTTTTTCTGCTCAAGGAATGCCTGTCGAATGCCCACCTGATGATGGCCTGTGATGACTTGCTCAGGGCAGCGATTTCAGACGATCAGCAATCGAAGTAGCAGCAATCCATGAGGTGGTCCAGGCCGCCTGAAAATTGTATCCGCCGGTTACGGCGTCCACGTCGAGTACTTCGCCCGCAAACCAGCAGTTGGGCAGCACTTTGCTCTCCATCGTTTTGAAGTCCACTTCCTTCAGGGAGATGCCGCCTGCCGTCACAAACTCATCCTTGAACGTGCTTTTTCCCTGAATGGAAAAGGTGCAGCGGCAAATGCCTTCAGCCATTTCACGGAGTTTCGCATTCGATACATCCGCCCAGCGGGTGGCGGGAGAAAGCACAGGTTGAATGAGTGATTCCCACAGCCGCTGCGGCATATTGACAGGAGAAAATGCATTGATTTGCCGGCGCGGCTCGCGATCCCTCACCTCTTTCAAACTCTCAAAGAGTGAATCCACTGAGTGGGATGTGTCCCAGTTGATGCGGATGGTAAAATGATATCCCGTGGCAGCAAGTTCACGCGCTGCCCATGCGGATAGCTTGAGAATACCCGGACCACTGAATCCCCAGTGCGTAATCAGCACCGGGCCATCGGATGAAAATTTCGTTCCTTCAATCAGCACCTCTGCCGAAGGAGCCACCACACCAGGCAATTCATTGATGCGTGCATCGCGGCAATTGAAAGTGAAGAGCGATGGAACGGGTTCAGCAATGGTATGCCCGGATGCCTTGAGCATTTCCCACACCAGCGGACTGCTGCCTGTGGTTATGAGAATGGCATCGGCATGAAGGTGATTATCAGGGCCAAGGTCCACGCGCCATTGTCCGTCGGCCCGGGAGATTCCGGTGACTCCGGAACGAAGCAACACGCGAACACCTGCCGCGCGGGCGGAAGATTCCAGGCAATCCACGATGGTTTGCGATTTATCCGTGACGGGAAATACCCGGCCGTCGTCTTCTGTATTGAGCAACACCCCGCGCGATTCAAACCAGGCAAACACGTCACCGGGCTGAAACACGGAAAACGGCCCGCGCAACTCACGGTGCCCCCTTGGATAAGACTTTACGAGTTCTGCCGGTTCAAAACAGGCATGGGTCACATTGCATCTTCCGCCACCACTGATGCGGACTTTCGAGAGCGTATGCCCCGTTTTTTCCAGGATGCACACCTCGAGTTCCGGGTTGGCTTCCGCAGCGCGTATCGCCCCAAAGAAGCCCGCTGCTCCACCTCCAATAACAATCAATCCCGGCATGGGACAAAGGTATATAACCAAAAAGCCCCCGACGATTCAGGGGCTTGATGGCTTAAACTGAAAAACTAAAAACTATCGTAATTGTCTTGGACCAGGACGGTCCAACTCAACTAACTCATTGTGTCATAGGTACACGACCTAAACACCATGCGAATATATGCGCATCCCGACACATTTTCCATCACCTAAATCTCACAATTCGTTCACAATTCGACCGGAAACCTTGGAAACTTGACGAACACCTTCATTCTTTCCGATCAATTGCAGCAGAGGTTTTCAACCCTTTTCATCGAGGGAAGATTTTACCCGGATTGAGGATTCCCTTTGGATCAAACACCCGCTTAATCTGCTTCATCAGAGCGAGCTGATACTCCGAAAACGGAATGTCCATGTACTGCTTTTGCACGAAGCCAATGCCGTGTTCGCCGCTCAGCGTGCCGCCCAGTTTCACGGTCAGTTCAAAGATCTCTCTGATCGCCATGGGCAGGCTTTCTTCCCACACCTTCGGGTCAAGATCACCGCGCAGAATATTTACGTGGAGGTTGCCATCGCCGGCGTGGCCGTAGCATACCGAATGAAATCCGTACCGGGCTCCTGTTTCCTTCACCCCGCGAAGGAGATCAGGCAGCCGGTATCGCGGCACCACAGTGTCTTCTTCTTTATACACCGAATGTGATTTCACGGCCTCGCCCACCTTGCGGCGCAACTTCCAGAGCTGGTCTTTTTGTGCCTGATCATCGGCAAAGAGAATTTCTCCCGCATCATATGCAGCCACCACTTCACTGATCACTTCGCAATCGGCCATCAGGGATTCAGGGTGGTTGCCGTCTACTTCTATTAACAGGTGCGCAGCTACATCGTCCCCAACCTCCACGGGCGATTCGCCCACCCATTTCATCGCGAGTTCAATGGCATCGCGCTCCATGAATTCCAATGCCGACGGCGTGATACCCGCGCGAAAAATGGCACTTACGGCCTCACAGGCTTTTTCGGCACTGCGAAACGGCACAAGCATAAGCAGCTGATGGCGCGGCAGCGGAACAAGCCTCAGCACTGCTTTTGTGATGACTCCCAAGGTACCTTCACTTCCCACCATGAGCTGGGTGAGGTTATATCCTGTGGAGTTTTTCAGTGTATTGGCTCCGGTCCAGATGATTTGTCCATCGGGCAGTACGACCTCCAGATTGAGGACGAAATCCTTGGTAACGCCATATTTCACTGCATGCGGACCACCGCTGTTTTCCGCAATATTTCCCCCGATCCAGCACGAGCCTCGACTCGCCGGATCAGGCGCGTAGTACCATCCTTTCGCGGCGCATTCTTCCTGCAGGACCTGAGTGATTACCGCAGGCTCCGTGGTGACTTGTCCATTGAGCACATCGATTTCGAGAATCCTGTTGAAACGCTCCATACTGAGTCCCACGCCGCCTTGCACACTCAGCGCGCCGCCGCTCAATCCCGTACGGGCGCCGAGCGGCGTCACCGGTATACCTTTTTCCGAACAGTATATAAGAATAGCGCTTACCTCTTCCACTGAGCCCGGACGTAAAACCACATCGGGTGGAAAGTTCAGGTCCTCCGTTTCATCGTGTCCGTAATGCTGGCGCGATTCATGGTCGGTGAGCACATGTTCCTCCCCGATCAGTGCGCGGAAATGAGTGAGAGTATCGCCCGTCATGCCGCAAAGATGAATGAACAGACACGCATCGCCGAGGACAATTCTTACTTTCGGCCGTCAATTACCAACAGCATGAAGCGAATTATTCTTTTCACCCTGCTCCTCGTTGTCGCACACGCCGCGCACAGTCAGCAGGGCCTTTCCAATCAACTCGTATGGGCAAGCGGGGAATTCAGCGCCGAGTATGTGGATGGGCTCAACCCCATGCGCGACGGAGCGCATTACACGAGTCTCGAGCGCAGCGATGCCTTCGGCAGCCGCATCGTCAAATACAGCTACGCCACTGGCAATGAAGTGGCCGTGCTCGCCACATCGAAAGATATATTTCAGGACCCAACCCGGTTGGTGGAAGACTACTCCTTCAACGCTGAAGAAACGAAACTGCTCATCACCACGGAGATGGAATCCATTTACCGCCACAGCTACAGCGCCAACTATTATGTGTATGACCTGCAGACAAAGACCACTTCCACCCTTGCCGATTTCTCCAAAGGCAAACAGCGGCTGGCCGAGTTTTCACCGGATGGAAAGTATGTCGCCTTTGTGCGCGACAACAACCTCTTTGTATCCGATTACACGGCGAAAAAAGAAATCGTCATCACCTCCGACGGCAAGTGGAATGAAATCATCAACGGAGCTGCGGACTGGGTGTATGAAGAAGAATTCGGCAAGGACAAAGCCTTCGAATGGAGTCCGTCCGGCAACCGAATCGCATGGATCCGAACCGATGAGAGCCGCGTGAGAGAATACACGATGGATTACTACGGTGAGTTGTATCCCGAGCCCTACACCTTCAAATACCCGAAAGCCGGAGAAGAAAACAGCAAAGTGTCGGTATGGATTCACGACCTGAACACGCACATGTCCCGCAAGGTGGACACCGGCAGCAATCCGGATATCTACATCCCTCGCATACACTGGTCGGCATCCAACGACAGGCTTGTGATCATGCGCATGAACCGCCATCAGAATCACCTCGAATTTCTTGCCACTGATCTGACGAAGACCGAACCGTTCGATATTTCAGTGAGCACGATCTACGAAGAGAAGGCCGACACCTACATCGACATCAGCGATAACCTCCTCTTTGGCAAAGATGGCAAGACCTTTTACTGGGTCAGCGAGCGCGATGAGTACAACCACCTGTGGCAGTTTGATTTTACCGGAAAACCCGCGAAGCAGATCACTTCCGGCGCATGGGATATCATTGACCTGTATGGCATGGATGAAGCAAAAGGCCTTGTGTATTACAGCAGCAGCACCCAGGGCGCCACACAGAAACATGTATATGTGACCGATCTCAAAAAAGGAAAAACAAAGTTGCTCACTCCTCAGTCGGGCACCAACGATGCGACGTTCAGCACCGGAATGAAATTTTTCATCCTCACCCGAAGCGATGCCAATACACCACCTGTGACCACACTGCATTCAGCAGACGGAAAGCAGATCCGTGTGCTGAAAGACAACGCCAAGCTGCGCGAACGCATCAGCAAGTACAACCTCACCAAAACAGATTTTTTTCAATTCACCAACAGCAACAGCGATACGCTCAACTGCTGGATGATGAAGCCGGGCAATTTTGATCCCGCGAAAAAATACCCTGTGCTCGTAGCTATTTACGGCGGTCCGGGCAGTAACACCGTGCGCGATGCCTGGGGCTCGCGCAATGCGATGTGGTATCAGCTGCTGTGTCAGGAAGGATATATCGTGGTGAGCTGTGATCCGCGCGGAACGCAATACCGCGGACGCAAATTCAAGCACAGCACATATATGAATCTGGGTAAAAACGAAACCGAAGACTTCATTGATTTCGCGAAATACCTCGGACAGCAATCCTATATCGACAGCAAGCGCATAGGCATTCAGGGCTGGAGCTACGGAGGCTATATGTCGTCGCTGTGCATGACCAAGGGCGCAGATTATTATGCTGCGGGAATTGCAGTTGCCCCGGTGACCAACTGGAAGTATTACGACAGCATTTACACCGAGCGCTTCATGCGCACCCCACAGGAAAACAGCGGCGGATACGAAAACAATTCCCCGATCAATTTTGTGGACCTGCTCAAGGGCAAGTACCTTCTCGTGCACGGCTCAGCCGATGACAATGTGCATTTGCAGAATACGATGGACATGGTGTCAGCGCTCGTGAACAAAAACAAGCCGTTTGACATGTTCATATACCCCAATAAAAACCACGGGATTTACGGCGGGTACACGAGGTTGCATTTGTTTGAGAAGATGACGGTCTTCCTAAAAGAGAACCTGTGACAGAATACTTGCAGAGACGCACTGCCGTGCGTCTGATTTCGCGAACAAAAAAGGTTTTTTCTCAGAAATCGTTCAGCTCGTAGTTTGTGCTGCGTCCACCCTGCATTTCCTGCCGGAGAATACCCTTTTCCATAAGATCCTTGATATCCCGCAAAGCGGTGTCAGGTGAGCACTTCGACATCTTTGCCCATTTCGACGATTGAAGTTTTCCCTCTAGTCCATCGAGCAATTTATTTACCATCCCACGCTGCCTTTCGTTCATTGGTGTGTGATCATGAATCTTCCAGAATTCGGTTTTGCGCATCGTCTTGCGCAAGCCGTGTTCTGTTGCAAACAATGCATTTTTCAGGCAGTTCAGAAACCAATTCATCCATGGAGTGATATCGCCGCTGCTGTGCTGCACATTCTGCAATACTGCGTAGTACTGTTTCCGTTCCAGAAGAATCTGACTGGACATGCTGTAAAATCGCTCGCTTGACCCTTCAGCACGGGCCAGCAATAAATCGGTAATGGCCCTGGCGATTCTTCCATTGCCATCGTCAAACGGGTGAATAATGATGAACCAGAGGTGAGCTATTGCTGATTTCAGCACCGGATCCAAGGAAGTTGAACCATTAAACCAAGTAAGAAATTGATCCATTTCTGTTTTGACCCGTGAGGCAGGCACGGCATCGAAATGAACCTTTTCCCTTCCCATGGCTCCGGAAACAATCTGCATCTCGCCCGAACGGTAGCGTCCCACCTCAATCCTGTGCATGCCGCTGAACCCTGTGGGAAAGAGCGATGAATGCCAACCGCACAAACGCTTCCGTGTAAGTGGCTTTTGATAATCCTGAGTGGCATCCAGCAACATTTCCACGACGCCCTCCACATTTCTATCCACGTGAATGAATCCGGCGTGAGTGATGCCAAGCCTTCGGGCTATTGAAGACCGTACCTGCTCATAATCCAGTTTCTCCCCTTCGATCTCCGACGACTTTACTACATCCAATGTCAACGTGCTCAGCGTAGCTTCTTCCTTCACAGCAAACCCCAGCGTGCCCATTTGTCCTGCGATTCTGCCCTGAAGATGGCGCACTTCACCGAACAGGGCGCTGATTTCCGCCTCTTGCCAGGTAAAATCCGACCAGGTCTTATATTCATAAATATGGCGCGCCATGGAATGAGGTGTATGCGGCGAATATACGCAATATTCACCGCATTTTTGCGGCGAATAAAGCAGCATTCAGCGTTACCCCTTATGCACCATTTTTTCTTCCTGACTGCTTCAATACCAAACGATATATGGGGAGACCAAAGAAGCGCAGCGAGCTGGAAATCCAATTCAAACCCGGGTTGAGCGTATAACCCCAACACCAATGACTGACCTGGTCAGCATATATTTTCAGTAGCATTCAAAGCCCCCTTCGTACATCCGAATACGCCAAGGGAGGGATCTTCACATGGGCACATTGATCAAACCGATCCTTTATTCCCTGGTTGTAATTTCTGATTAGGACAGTCTCTCATCCAGGAATTCGGTTACAGTTGATTTTCTCTTCGCCTAAATCCAGATACCCAACCTCCAGGTGCTTTAATTCGTTACAGTGATAGAGCATTGAAAAGTGACTCGTTCTTTTGCCGGATAGATTTACCACACAAAGAGAAGTCAAGGAACTTAGAATCGTTACCCCCTTTTTATCAGAGTAGCGATATCGACCGCGGATGCTGAGACTCCTCAATGATGCGGAGCTCAGTTTGTTAATATCCAAGCTGGAGTTAATGGTTATGCCTAGCACTTCAAGTGAAGTAAGCAGTGGAAATAAAGCGGAAAGTCAAGGGCCTATCGCTAGGTGGAATTCGGTATTGATGCGTTTCAGTTCAGATACCGCGATAACTTAGGCGGATTCAGTTACGGTGTTTTTCGGTTGCATACAGGTTGGAGATCGTACACCAAAGACGGATATGGTTTTTATGCTGATCTCGGACTCGGAATGATGGCACAAGTCGCGGTTAGCGATTCCAGAGGATTATCTGAAGAAGAAGTTAGCGATGCGCTTTTTGGCTTGAGCATTGGCCCGGGACGAGGGTATGCCACCAAATTGTTTTGTATTGGTATTCGGGCGCCCATTCACGCCAATGTAGAAGGCGAACTCTTGTTCATACCCAATATCCATTTGGGCCTGCACCTTGCTCCCAATAAGAAACAAGGGAATAATTCGTCAACAAAACCTGAATGAGGAACCGCTATTCAGCCCTGATAAATCGTCCAACCTGCACTCCGGACTTGAGGTAATATACGCCTGGGGGTAGTTCTGCAATACCGATGGAATGAACAGATTCGGTGCTTTGGGCGATCCGTTGCCCCATAGCATTGAAAAGCTCATAGCCCTGCGTGCAATTGGCATAAATAAGATCAGATGACGGATTGGGATGAATCGTCCACAATGTCGGGAATCCCTTTTCACTGATCGCGACAGCGGTGTGAATGAGTTCTTCTGAAAACACGGTACAACCTTCTTCCGAAGTATGGCTGACCTGATAAATCCCGCTTATTGATGCGTCTAGAACTGATCCATCTTCCCCGTTCAGAAGCACACCGTTGAAATACCATTGATTGCCATCGGGATAGCTCGATTGAAGTTGATTGCCGTTGGTTGTGATCAGCGGCTGAGCTAACTGGACAGGAATAATCTGCTCAATCAGCTCCCTCAATTGGGTATGGGTGGGCTGAATAATCCCCAATGTTCTTCGCACAAAAAAGACACAGCCAATGTTTCGGCACCGGTCAATCCATGGTGTAAATCCAAATGCCCCCTGACTGCCAAACTGAGTGGTTTCTCCATTGGATTCTTTCTCCACCCAAACACCGTAGCCATAACGGAAATCCTGCCTCAGGGGATCATTCGAATAGGGTGTGCTGATCAGAGGTACCCCATTCGTCTGGTCGCTTTGCATCATGCTCACCGTTTCCGGCTCGATCACCTGCACACCATTGAATAGCCCGTCATTCAGCAACATAATGAGGAGCTTCGAAAAGTCAGGCATGGTAGTTCCCATTCCACCTGCGATGCGGTAATTCATCGTTTCACCTAACGCCTCGTAATCGGTGTTTGTCATCCCGAGAGGAATCGCGATTTTTTGCTGAAACAGACTATCCCAGGTCATACCCGTGGTGATTTCGGCCAAGCGTCCGGCCACATGCATGCTCACTCCACCGTACTGAAAAGCAGTGCCGGGAGCAAAGGAAGTCATGGGAGTGTTCATTCCGATGCTGTCTACTGCTTGCTGGAGCGTATAGCTGTTGTCGGATATGTAGGGAGATTGTCCGGGCAATCCGGACGTGTGATTCATCAATTGATGAAGGGTTATGAACGGCTTACCCGCAAAACTCGGGAGGTAAGTCTGGATAGTGTCCGTCAGAGACAAAAAGCCTTCGTCAATAAGCCTCATCAACAAGGCCATGGAAGGCATTTTCGACCCCGAAGCTATCGGCTGGTAGGTGGCATTGTCCCAACTTCCCCAGTAGCGCTCATAGATTACACTATCGCCCTGAACGATCAAAAAACCACAACTTTCACCAGACTGACCGATTACGCCGATACTGTCGGTTATAAGGTCGGTTATCGGATCAAAATCGTATTGAGCGGCCAATTGACCGCCAAGTAAAAGGCTTAGGATGAGGGCTATTGCCTTATTCATTGATGTGCGATTCAGAAATTCAAAACCATAGATCGGCTTAACCATTCAAGGTTTAACCCAGATTATGCAGTCGGTTTCGTAAATAAGCTTTAAAGCGCCACAGAAGACGAGTGCTCGAGCAAATTTAGGGTGCGGAAGCGTGGTCACCCCCATCACCTGAACACCAGCACCGAATCCGAATTCCCCGAGGCATTTCGGAGGGTCACCACTCCAATGCCACTCAGTGAAGCACAGGTTATTCGCACTTGATTGTATCCTTCCAGCGCATTGAGTCGTGTGCTTTCGAGCAATTTGCCGGAGGTTTCGTAGCACTCCATGAGTATTTCTTCTTCACCCGGAGAGTTCCATTCCAACAGCCACTCGCCCTCTCCCTGAGGGATTGCGCGGTGAATAGAGAGCGCGCTTTGCACGTGTGCCGGCCACCTCACCTCAATGCTTCTTCGCTCTTCTTCAGTGAGCGGTCCCAAATCCAGTAGTCCGCCATTCATGTGAAAAATGACTTTCATTTTATCCTCAACGGACCGGTTATCGAGTGACGACAGCAGACCGAAGCGCCAGATTTGTCCGGGGCGCAGATACACCTCCACCGGCTGAGGCTCATTCTCCCATGAATTATCGAAGAGTACCAACATGGTATTGAGTTCAAATGTGGACTCTTCCAGGAGCTCCAACCTGGCTCCGCTGTGCAGTGCAAGCATACCAGTGCCCCGAAGTCCGAATTCATAATCGGCACCCGGACCTATTCTGAACATGGCATCCTTTTCAATGCGTATACATGAGCCCCTGTTCATCAGAAAATCAGTATCAATAATCTGAATCATTTCCCCCGGCTCTGCAACTAGCTCCCAAAACGCCTGCGATATGCAGACGTTTCCGCCATTAGCCAGAATACTCAACGGGTGGTACACATTGTTCTGGCCTTCCACTTCTCCGCCCTGCAGGTAAGTAAAGGGTTGAAAAATCAACCATTCTCCTGGTTGAATATTCAATGTAATCGCCTGCTGAATATCCGGATTGCTGAACGGGTTAAGAAAGGTTGTATCCACATGCGCTTCGGAGGGAAACCCGGGCAGGTCATGCCGAATAATAGTGCCGCCCCCGTTCAGGTACACCTGGTTATTAGAACTCATCCCTGAATCCTCTATATCACTCATATACCATGACTCTGACTCCCTGAGAGCTATCCAGCCCAATGGAAATGATGTCACATCCTCTAAAAAATTGAACTTGAAAATGAGCTCACGCATGTGTTGCTGCTCGAATTTTTCTGAAGCGAAACAGCCGTAATGCCTCTCCTTCCATGCCTCGTCATACAACTCAAGGGAATGCCACCGGATTTCAGGAAGCTCATCCCCGTCATCCGGATCATCGGGCACTTCCACTCCCACAATGGCACCGTTGCAAATCGCGTTGAGGCAGGTGGAAATATCCCACAAGTCAAGAGAGTTCATTGATATCCCATTTGTGTATATCGAATACGCCTGGTCAGGCTGCATCGCTACAGGTGGGCCGCTGTAGCGGATAAACACCGGCTTATCGGGGTCATAGGCATTGAGAATAAGATTGCCTAACTGATTAAGACCGATGCATGTCCCCTCCATCAGTTCACCATCAAACTCATCATTCAGCGTCTGATAACCGGTCCAGTAACTGTTTATATTGGATATGCTGCCGCCGTCACAGGTTACAGTTTGTGAAGGGCCCATGGGAATTTCCACCAAGAAGAATTGCCCCCGGACAGGCAGGCTCCCTGTGACTACCGCGATGAAGCATATCAGTATTGTCCGTTTCATTTTCTCAGGTGGTATAAAATCCGTAATTCACTGGTGCCAATAGCAGAATGTCCTGCCCGTGTGCCCTCATACGCAAAACCCAAATCAAGATTTTTCAGGACCCTCACGCCCACCCATCCCGATTGACTATGGGTGTGGCGGTACTGAAATCCTGCGGACACACGCTGTCGAAATGCAAGCTCGACGCTGAATACACCATCGGACGATGATGCATATTCCCTGATCACCCCGGTCATCAGCACGCAGGCCAGGCGTTCTGGCTTGCCGATGCGATACTCTGCGCCAATTGCTGCAGGCGCCTGTTTCTGAAGGAAATCAGATGGCTGGTATGCAGGTCCAAAAAAATCCGCAGGCCTCCGGGAATTCAATTCGGGCAACATTCCATAAATCATCCAGCGTTCACCGCGCCAATGGAAACCGAGACCCGCATTAAAAAACATGGCAGGTTCACTATTCTGTGA